>JBBSDZ010000018.1:0-42192 GCA_038240205.1 Solirubrobacterales bacterium
CGATCAGCAGAAACCGTGTCGGGCCGGCGCGCGGGTGTCTGCGCCGGCGCTGTCGTGCGTGTCTGGACAAGCCGGAACCTCCGAGATTACCGCTCGGTTTGTGATTTCCTGCCACTTGCACCGCGGCGTTCCTCGCCCGGCGGGCAACCTTCCATGAACTCCGACACGACCGAGCTCGCGATCCTGGACGGCACAGGCGAGCTTCCCCGCTCGTTCGCAGCGCCGGCGGCGAGCCGCCCGGTGGCCGCCGATGCACCACGCATCGACGCACGGCTGCGCGCGCGCGTCCGAGCGCTCGGTCCCGAGCGGGCGGCGGCCGTGCGCGACTGCTGGCGGGCACTGTGGGCCTCGCGCCTGCTCGTGTGGGTCGCCGGCGTGGGCACGCTGCTCACCTACGGCTTCGGGCCCGTGCGCCACGCGTTCAACCCGCTCGGCATCACGCGCGGCTTCGGCTGGCTCGGCGATCTGCTGGCCGCGCCCGCCGCGCGCTGGGACGGGGCCTGGTACCTCGTGATCGCGCACTACGGCTATCGCCCCGATCTCGGCTCCTTCACGGCCTCGCGCGCGGCCTTCTTCCCGCTGTATCCGCTCGGGCTGCGGACGCTCAGCTCGACCGGGCTGCCGCCGGTGGCCGCCGGCGTGCTGCTCTCGACGACCGCGCTGGCGCTGGCGCTCTACGGCATCCACCGCCTGACGACGCTCGAGCTCGTGCGACCTGCTCGCCCCGGGGGGCGCTCCGTGGGTGCGGTCGCCGGCGAGGCAGCGGGCGGGGCGAGCGTCGGCGCCATCGCGGCTGACGAGCACCGTCGTGGCGACGTCGCAAGGCTGGCTGTGATGGTCACGGCGTTCGCGCCAATGGCCGTCTATCTGTCGGCCGTTTATTCGGAGTCGCTCTACCTCGCACTTTCGGTCGGCCTGTTCTACGCCGCGCGCCAGGGCCGCTTTTGGCTCGTCGGCGTGCTCGGGGCGCTCGCCGCCGGCACGCGTAGCGCCGGCATCGTGCTGATGCTGCCTGCGCTGATGCTGTACCTGTACGGCCCGCGCGAGGACCGCCTGCCGGACTTCCGCTCGGCAGCGCGCCTGCGCCCGCGCTACCGGCTGCGCAAGGACTTGCTGTGGCTGGGCCTTCTGCCGGCGGGACTGATCGCGTACATGGCCTACCTCGGGCTCTCCGGCGGCGACGCGCTCTCGCCCTTCCACGCGCAGGAGGTCTGGGGGCGGCACTTCGCCGGTCCCTACCTGGCGGTGTGGGACGGCCTGCAAGCAGGGTTCGAGGGCGCGCGCCAGCTGCTCTCAATGCAGCAGACGCACGCGTACTTCACGGTGGGCGGTGGCAGCGCGTTCGTCGGCGCCGAGCACAACCTGCTGCTGCTCGCCTTCCTGGTCGCTGCGGTGGTGGCGACCGTGGGCGTGCTGCGCACGCTCCCGCTCGCCTACGGTGTCTACGTGATCGCAGCGCTCGCGCTGCCGCTCTCCTACCCGGTCACCTCACAGCCGCTGATGTCGCTGCCGCGCTTTCTCGTCGTGCTGTTCCCGCTGAGCATTTGGCTCGCCTCCTGGCTTGCCGCGCGCCCGCGCGCACAGCGCCCGGCGCTCGTCGTCTCGGCTCTGCTCATGGCCGTGTTCGTCGCGCAGTTCGCCACCTGGCACTGGGTCGCGTAGTCGTGGACGACGCCGGCACTCCGCTGCGCCCGGCGCTGCCCGTGGTTCCGTCGGAGAATCCCGCGCTGCCGCCAGGCTCCACGCCCACGCCCACGCCCACGCCTAGCCTCTCCGCCGCGCGCCCGGACTCGCCGCACACGGCATGGCCGGCGTGGACGGCGCCGGTGGCGCTCGTGAGCGGCTTGGTGGTGGCGGTGGTGGGCAGCCTGCTCGTGGACATCCCGGCGCTCGTACTCGGCGTCAACGTGACCGCGGACAACCTCCCCGACGGTCTGCAGCTGGCCGACACGTTCGTGCAGGACGCCGGCTTCGTCGGCGTGGCGATCTTCTTCGCGCAGCTCGGCGGCCGCGGCGTGAGCGCGTGGCAGTTCGGCCTGCGCCCGACGCGCCTGTGGCGCTCGGTGTGGCTGGCGGCCCGCCTGGGATTCGCGTTCCTGCTGTTCTCGATCGTCTGGAACGCGCTCGTCGAACCGCCGGAAGAGAAGGTGCTCGAACACATCGGCGTGACCGTGTTCAGCGCCGCGCTCACGTGCATCGTTGCTCCGATCTGCGAGGAGTTTCTGTTTCGCGGCTTTATCTTCACGGCGTTGCGCAACTGGGCGGGCACGTGGCGGGCGGCGGTGATCACGGCGGTGCTGTTCGGCCTCGTCCACGCGGGCTCGGCGCCGGTGCTCGATCTGGCTCCGCTCGCCGTGCTCGGCTTTGCGCTGTGCCTGCTCTACCGCTACACCGGCTCTCTGTATCCGTGCATCGCAGTGCACTCGGTCAACAACTCACTGGCCTTCGGCAGCCTCGCCAAGTGGAGCTGGGACTGGCAGATACCGCTGCTGCTGGTCGGCTCGCTGGCGTTCATCGCCCTGCTCGCGCTCGCGCTCGGGAAGCTCGGCGTGATCTCCCCGGAGCCCAGGGCGGCAGCCTGAGTTGCACTGGTCGTCGCTGCGCGTGGATAGGATCCGGCCGATGAAAGGCCTTCGCTCCCTCCTGACACTGTCCACGGCGCTCGCGGCGCTCGCCGCTCCGGCAGTCGCTGCAGCCGCCGAAGCGCCGCCCGCCCCCGCGCCGCCGGTCACCCCGGCACCGCCGGTGCCCGCACCGCCGCCTACCCCGGCGCCGGTGGCGGGACAGATGAAACTGGTCGTGCAGCGGGCGTTCGGCAAACCGGCGTTCGCGATCGCCGGCGCACGCGTCGTCGTCCGTGGGATCGTCGTGCCGTACGTCGGTGGGCAGCAGGTGAAGGTGAGCATCTACCGCGACGGTCACAAGGTCGAAGTCAAGACAGTCAGCGTGCTCGCGATCGGCAACGGTGCCGGCCAGTTCCACCTCGGCTACTCGAGCGCGAGCTCCGGCGTCGTGCAGGCGCGCGCCGTGCACTACGCCACGCCGCAGCAGGCGCAGTTCAAGAGCGACTCAGAGACCGTGCACTTCGCCTCGCCGAACCTCTCTCCCGGCGCCTCCGGCCCGTCGGTGCGCCTGCTGCAGTCCGAGCTCAACTCGCTGCACTTCGTCGTGCCGCTCAACGGCGTCTTCGACGAGGCGACCGGGCGCGCGGTGACCGCCTTCCGCAAGGTCACCGGGCTGGCACGCGTCGCCTATACCGACCGCAGCGTCTTCAAACGGCTGCAGGAGGGCGGGGGAGTCTTCCACGTGCGCTACCCGCACGACGGCAGGCACGTCGAGGGTGACCTGACCAAGCAGGTGCTCGCCGAGATCGAACCGGGCGGTCGCGTGCACGCGATCTACACGATGAGCTCCGGCAAGCCCTCGACGCCGACCGTGATCGGGCGCTTCAGCGTCTACTCGAAGACCCCCGGGACGAACTCCGAGGGCATGGTCGACTCCAACTACTTCATCCGCGGCTACGCGATCCACGGCTATGCCGAAGTGCCGACCTACGCGGCCAGCCACGGCTGCCTGCGCGTCCCGATCCCCAACGCCTCGGCGATCTACAGCTGGGTGCAGTACGGGACTCCGGTGGACATGTACAACCAGAGCGGCGGCGGCAGCCACGAGGTCAACAGCCACGCCGGTCCGTAGCGACGCTCGCAGCTCCGCCGTCGTCGCCCACCCCGGCAGCGGCTAGGTCCGGACGCGGATGACGCGTGCGAGGAAGGCGAGCCCGAAGCCGTAGAGGAGCAGCGCCAGCGCGAGGTTGACGCCGCGCGTGAGCCACTCGCTGCTCGATCCCGCGGTGATGCTCGAGAAGGGTGAGGTCAGCGTTTTGGACGCTTCGTCGATCGCTTTGCGCACCGTGCCCTCGTGTTTGGGCGCTTTCTTGGCCGGTGCCGCGCCGGTCTGCAGTTCTTCCTGCTGATGGGTCGAGGCGCTGCTCGTCTGGTTGACGGCGAACAGCACGAACGACGTGATAACGATCAGGCAGATCACGAAGGACGCCAAGCGCAGCACGGCGGCCAGCGGAGAGAGCACCTCGCTAGATTAGATCCCCTCATGGACGTCCTGGCCGAAAGTGGGAGCGAGCTCGCGCCGGCGCGCAAGCGCCTCGTCGCCGAGCTGCGCGAGCACGCGCTGGTGATCGGCGAGGTCACGCTGACGAGCGGCGCCGTCGCCCAGTACTACGTCGACGCCAAGCGGGCGATTCTGCGCCCGGCGGGCTTCGCAGCGCTCGCCACGCTCGTCGCTGCACAGGTGGCCGACTGGGACGCGACCGCAGTCGGCGGCCTGACGATGGGAGCCGACCCGGTCGCCTGCGCCGCGCTCGCAGGCGGCGCCCGCGCGAAGGCGTTCTTCGTGCGCAAGGAAACCAAGAGCCACGGGCTGCAACGGCGAATCGAGGGGCCGCCGCTAGGCGCCGAGGATCGCTGCGTCGTGGTCGAGGACGTGGTCACGACCGGCGGCTCGACCCTCGCCGCGATCGAGGCACTGCACGAGGCCGGCCGGCAGATATGCGGCGTCATCAGCGTGCTCGACCGCCTCGCTGGAGGCGGCGCCGCGATCGAGCGCGCGGCAGGCGCGCCTTACCTCGCGCTGAGCACGATCGATGACGTCTACCCCGAGCGGCCTGACCGCCCGGCCGGCTGACGCATGGCCTCTACCGAAAAGCGCACTGTCATTCGCGCGGCAGTGCCCGGGGATGCACCGCGCCTGCTCGAGCTGTTCGGCGAGCTGGCCGACTACGAGAAGATCCGTGATCAGCTGCAGGCGAGCGAGGAGCAGGTCCGCGAGTCGCTGTTCGGCGAGCATCCCGTAGCCGAGGCGCTGATCGCCGAGCGTGGTGCGGAGTCTGTCGGCTATGCCGTGTTCTTCCCGACCTTCTCGAGCTTCCGCGCCAGTCGCGGCGTGTGGCTCGAGGACCTGTTCGTGCTGCCCGAGCATCGCGGCGCCGGCGTCGGCCGCGCGCTGCTCTCGGCCGTCGCCGCGCGCGTGCCCGATCCCCAGCGCGGGCGCATGGAGTGGTGTGCGCTGGACTGGAACGAGCTCGCCCTCGGTTTCTACCGCGGCCTCGGAGCGCGGCTGCTCGACGAGTGGACGACGCTGCGCCTCGACGGCGACGCGCTCGTGCGCGTTGCGCGCGAGTCCGAGCGACTCGACGGAGAGGACCGGCGCTAGCCTTCGGCGTCAGTCGCAGGCGTCCCGGCGGCGAGCCCTCGTAGTCCAATGGATAAGACGACCGCCTCCTAAGCGGTAGATCCAGGTTCGACTCCTGGCGGGGGCATCAGTGAGATGGATGGCCCTGTCGGTCTGCTCCGGCTACCCGATAGCGCGCAAGACTCCATCGTCGCCTCCCACCAGCAGCGTGCCGTCGGCGGCTATCGACGGGTAGCTCGCAAAGGTCGTGCTGGTCTTGAGGTTGAAAAGCATGCGTCCGTCCTTGGTGAACCCGTAGATCCCACCAGTGCGGGACGCGAAGTAAGCGTCACCGTGCGCGTCGACAGCCGCGGATGTCCAGATCTGCCCCCGTGCGCGGTCACGCGAGCTGAGACGGCCGTTGCGAGTGTCGAGGACGGTCATTTCCCCGCTGTGGTTTCCGAAGATGACACGGTGAGCGGCGAGCGTGAGCGGCGAGGAATACGTGTAGTTACCGATCGGGTGGCGCCAGCGGACTTTGCCGTCGAACGACACTCCGTACTCGGTGCTGTCGTTGGCGCCGAACACGATGACGCCGTCGTCGCTGATCGCGGCTGAAACCTCAACCTGGGCCGGCGTATCGACCTTCCAGCGCAGATGCCCATCCGCGGCGACGGCGTAGAGCGAGTCACCGGCGGTCTCATACGTGGTCCCGTCGCTTCCGAGCGCCGGGTTACCGAAGCTGGGACTCGCGAGCGCCAGCGACCAGAGTCGCTTCGGCTCCGAATCGCCATTGCCCAGCCGATATCGGCTGAGCCGACCGGTCGTGTCGGACAGTACGAGCGTGCGGCGCACCTCATCGACGGCCGGGGTCAGCGGATCTCCTGGGGTCGAGATGGTCCAGCGAAGCCGTCCTTTGGCCGTAAGCGCAAAGAGCCGATTCCGCGGCCCCGGCCAAAGAATCAGCCCGTCGGCGAGTACGGTCGGAGCGGTCGAGAGGTCCGAGCCGTATGCCCCACCCCCGTCGAAGCTCCAGAGGTCTTTGCCGGAGGAGACCTCGATCGCATGCAAGATCCCGGCATTGCTGGCGACGTACGCAACGCCGCCGACCGAGACTGGGCCGGGAACGATC
This sequence comes from Solirubrobacterales bacterium, assembly GCA_038240205.1. Lineage (GTDB taxonomy): Bacteria > Actinomycetota > Thermoleophilia > Solirubrobacterales > Solirubrobacteraceae > Palsa-744. Next base: position 6,317 of record JBBSDZ010000018.1, read on the forward strand.
GGTCCCTCGAGGTGCCGCGTCCAGCGAATCCGCGCGGCGGTCGGCCCGGCGACCTTCGCCTGCCCGAAGTGCGACGCGCTTGTAGGAGAGTCGGCCAAGTCTCTCCTTCGGCCGGGCCCAGGGGTCCACCTGTGGCCGCTTGGTGACTGGCACCGCTCGATGCCGAGCTCCCGCCGCATCCAGCGAGCGCCAGCGTCAGAGCGGCCCCGAGCACCACGGTCGTCCGGACGCCCGAGCGGCCCAGTGCCGAGGCCGATCCGCGTCTAATCGCACTCGACGGAGTCCGGTTGGAACCGCGGCTCACGGCGAGCCACGCCCGTGAGCGTTTCCCTGATTCATTCGTGGCTCGAGTATCGCCCGCGCGTGCTCCATCTGAAAGCCTGCAGCTCTCGACGGAAGCGAATGTTCACAGTTCTTACGCCCGAATCCCCGGCCGCTGCGGACAGCTCTCGCTCAGCTGGAGGACATCGTCGCGGCGCGCCGTCCCGCCAAGACAGTGAGGTGGTTCAAGACACCGGCCGCACGAGCCTGGGCACCTCGACCATCGCCCAGAACACCTTCGCCCCCGCCTGCGCGAGCTCCGCGACATCTGCATCGGCCGCATACCCCAGCGCGCGCATCCCGGCCGCGACCGCGCCTTGCACTCCCGAGGGCGAGTCCTCCACGACCACACATTCGCTTGGCGCTGCGCTCATCTCGCCCGCCGCGTGCAAGAACAGGTCGGGATGGGGCTTGCCGCGGGCGACTGTGTGCGCGGAGAACAGCGCCTCCTCGGCGAACAGGTCGCGCAGCCCGGTCAGCTCCAGCGAGAGCCGCGTCTTCTCCAGCTTGCCCTGCGAGGCGATGCAGACCGCGAAACCCGCGTCGAGGACCTCTTCGACGGCCTGCCGCGCACCGGCGACAGCTCTGAGCTCCTCGCGGAACACCTCCGCGCGCTTGCGCTCGTAGCCCCCGAGCCACCCCTGCGGCAGGCGGTGCCCGAGCTTTCGCTGCGCCAGCGCGACGATGTCGGACAGGAGCAGGCCCTGATACTCGGTACGAGCTTGCACGAGCGTGGTCGGCAGACCGGCACACGTGAGCGACTCGGCGAGCACCTCGCACGAGATGTTCTCGCTGTCGACTAGCACGCCGTCGCAGTCGAAGATCACGAGCACTGGCGCAAGATACCCACCGGTTGAGCACCCTCAGGGCAACTGGTAGCTTCAAGTCAATGCCACTCACGAGCCGCACGGTCGCACGGATACCTGCGTGCCTGGTCGCGCTCGCCGTGGCCGGGTCTCTCGTCGGCTGCGGAGGAGGTTCCGGCAAGAGCACGAGCGAAGGCGGCGGTGAAGTCGCTGAAGGCGTGAGCCTGGAAGCCGCCGAAGAAAAGCGCGAAGAAGTCGCCGAAACGGCGAAAAACCGCGAAATGCTCTCGGAGCTCGAAGCCAGGCAGCGCGAAGAAGGGGCCGAAGCGAACGCGAAGAAGACCGAAAAGACCGCAAAGGCAAAAGCGAAGAAGCGCGAAGAAGCGTTGAAGAAGGCCGAAAAAGAAGCCAAGAAGCGCGAAGAAGCGGCGGAAGCGAGCTTGAAGAAGCGCAAAGAAGCCGCGAAGGCGACGGCCACCAAGGAACGCGAAGCCGCCAAGAAGCGCGAAGCGGAAGCGAAGAAGAAGGAAGCCGAACGCGCGGCTGCGACCCAGCAGCAGACGGTCACAACCACGACCGCTCCAGCCGAACCCGGCTAGTTTCCTCGACACCGTCATGCGCCCCCTCGACACGACAACCGCCTCACGTTCCCTGCGCTGGATGCTCGCGGCGTTCCTCGCGCTCGCACTCGCAGGCTCGCTTGCGAGTTGCGGCGGTGGCGGGGGTGGTGGAGGAGGCTCGGGCGCAGCGGGAGCGGCGGCACACGAAGAAACCGCCGTCTCGAGCGAAGAAGCCGAAGAAGCAAAGGCCATCGCGAAACGCCGCGCCGCCGAAGCCCAGTCCGTCAAGAAGGAAGAAGCCGAACTGGCCGCGCGCAAACGCCGGGAAGCGGCGATAGTCAAACGCCAGGAAGAAGAAGAAGCCGCCGGCACCACCAAGAAGAAACACGCGAGCAAGAAGAAGAAACAGTCGAGCAAAACCGAAGGCGCAACGAAGAACAAGGGCGCGAAGAAAAGCAAAGCCCACGGCGAAACAGCAGCCGAAAAGGCCGCGCGGGCTCAGTTCGCCAAAGAAGAAGCCCAAGAAGCTGCCGCCTTCAAGCGGCGCGAAAAACAGGAAGGTGCGAAATAGCCGACGGACGCACGGTCCGCATCCATCGGTAGCGTCCACGGCCTGGATCGCCCGGCCCCCGCGCCATGCACGCGCGCAGAGCTGTGCAGCGGTCGTTCAGCTCAACGAGGGGGCCTCTCTGATGATTCGCAAGCTTGGTATGACATCGCTCCTAGCGCTCGTCGCCGTGGCGCTGCTCGCGGGCTGTGGCAGTTCGAGCAGCAGCTCATCGACCAGTGGCTCGACCGCCACGACCAGCGGCTCGACCAGCGCTTCGACGGGCACGACCGCTACCACGGGCACACCGGAGACGACCGGAGCACCGGCGCTCGCGGCCGCAGTGAAGGCGTGCAAGCAGGGCGTGCAGGCCGTTCCGACGCTGTCCTCGAGCACCAAGGGCAAAATTGAAGCGATCTGCAACAAGGCCGGGAGCGGCGACGACAGCGTCAGGCGCAAAGCGACGCAGGAAATCTGCGAGGAACTCGTCAGCGCGTCGCCATTGCCGAGTGGCTCAGCCAAGGATCGCGCGCTGGCCGCCTGCGAAAAGGTCGGCCAGAACAAATAGGCGCTGCTACTGGCCCCCGCCGGCGTGGGTGTCCTCGCCGGCGTCCTCGTCCTCGCCGGCGTAGAGCGACTCGCTGGCCAGGGGCTGGCCCTTGGCGCCGAACAGCTTGATCTCGAGCAGGTCGTGGCGGTAGTCGTCGGGGGCGATCAGCGTGAAGCGCTCGTCGTTGAGCTCGCACTGGTCGACGGTCAGGTTGGCGAGCTCGGCTGTAGCCACGCGTCCGCCCGAGACCAGCGGACGCCCCCACACGAGCGTCATTGCGGCTGCGGCGCCGCCCTCTCCTCGCCAGCTGCCGATGACCTCGTCGCACAGATCCAGCTCCCAGTCCGGGTTGCGCTCGGCCGTTTCCTCCGTGAAGTCGACGTAGGAGTAGAAGTCGCCCGGCTCGCCTCCCTCCGCCGCGGGGATGAAGCGCACGTAGCCGAACAGTTCGTAGCCGTTCGCCGTCAGCACCGTGCCCGGTACGTACGTGCGGCCGTGCCAGGTGCGGTCCGGGTACCAGCGGATCTCGCCCGGCTCGCCGAGGTCTGGCTCCTCGCCGTCGTCGAGCTGCGCCGCCCCGCTCAGGAACTCCTGCGTCAGCCGCTCCTGCCAGCGCCCGTAAGGAAGATCCTCCTGCGGAGGCTCGGCGGCGAAGCGAGGTACGAAGCGTTCCTCCGGGGGCATGCTGCGGGGCAGCCTAGTCACCCCAGCCCGCGAGCGCGTGCCCGTCGCGCAGGCGCGGCGCGCACGACGTGGCGATGCGCTCAGGCGTCGCGCAGCAGCGCGGCGGCGTGCTCGGGGGCGACGATGTTGAGGTTCACATCCGTCGAGAGCTCAAGCCCGGCGAGGTGGGTCAGGCGCGGCAGCACGTCGATGCGCCAGCAGAAGTGCTCGGCGCCGCGGGGGGCCGTGCGCACCCACATGTTCAGCGGCGGGCTCGCCCCGAGGTGTCGCGCCAAGCGCGTGAGGCCATCGTGCAGCAGCGCCGCGCCTGTCGGCCCCTCCTGCTCGAAGCGCAGCACCGGGCGGCGAGGCGCGAGCATCAGCTGAAACGGCAGCCGTGAGGCGAACGGCGCCATCAGCACGGCGTCCTCGTCGATCGCGACGATGCGCTCGCGCAGGCGCACCTCCTCGGCCACGAGGTCGCCGAGCAGGTTCTGTCCCATCGTGCGCGTCGCGTACTCGCCGGCGCGCTCGCGCTCGCGCGCCACCGCGGGCGGCACGAAGTCCAGTGCGTACAGCTGCGAGTGGGTGTGCGGAAGCGAGGCGCCCGCCTCACGGCGCTCGTTGACGATCAGTTGCACGTAAGCGCTCTGCTCGTGCGCGCGCATCCGCTCTCGCCACGCGTTCATCGCCGCCGCCACCTGCTCGACGGGCAGCTCGGCGAGCGAGAGCACAGACTGCGGGCCGTTGACGATGACCTCGTGCGCGCCGGTCGCCGGCAGCGTGCGGAACAGCTCGCCCTCGACGTCGCCGCGCGCCCCCTCTCCCGGCCTTGCCGCTGGGCCCGCACCCTCGCCGTCCGGGCCAAGCGCCGGATACAGGTTCGGGACGACGCGCACCGTCCACCCCGGCGAGTTGGGAGCGCCGCCCCCGGATCGCACCGCGTAGAGCTCCGGCGGCGTGCGGTCCTCGTGCCCGTCCGCGAACGGGTCGCGCTCGGGGTCGATCGGCGCGGTCGCGAGCACCTCCGGCGACAGCCCCGGGGCGCCGCCCGGCCGCCGCGAGCGCTCGCCGGCGACGATCGTGCGGTGGCCGCTGAGCGGGTCGATCCGGATCTCAGGCATTGTCCCCGTCGAGCGCGTAGCGGCGCACGTCCGCTTCGAGCTTCGCCAGACTCGGATACGGGCCCTGCCGGATGTACTGGGCGCCGCTGCGGTCGTAGAAGACCGTCACCGGCGTGAACGCGGAGCCGGTGATCGCCCCACCGAGCGTGCCGCTGTGGTCGTAGTAGCTCGGATAGCTGACCGGGAAGCCGCGCAGGAATGCGAGTGCCGCAGCACGGCTTGTATCGCCCGAGTCGATCCCGATGAACGCCACCTGACGCCCCTGCGCGAGCGATGCGCGCTGGAAGGCGCCGAACTCGGCGCGGCACGGTACGCACCAGGACGCCCACTTGTTGATCACGACCGGGCGTCCGTGCAGCGTCGCCAGGCGGGACTTCAGTGCGCCGAGCCCGCCCGGGAGCAGCTCGCTCGCCTGGGCGTGCAGCGCCGCGAGCGGCGCCGGCGAGCCGGCCAGGCGCGCGCGCATCTGCGCCAGCGTCAGCTTCGACGGCTTCGACGGCATAGTCGAGGAGGAGGCGAGCTGCACGAGGCCGACGGCGAGCAGCGCCAGGAGCGCCGCTCCGGCGACTGCAGTCGACAAACGCTTCGGCGTCATCGCGCGTAAGGGTGGCAGATCGCGGTGGACAGAACGACGACTTCAATCCCGTCTCGACGTGCTATATCCTGGAGCTGTACCAGCCGGTCAGCCCCGAGCGTCCGGCAAACGGCGTCAGCACTGCGCCAGTCCTTCCGAGCCACGCCGAAGACCACTTTCAGCGGCGGCTCCGTCTCGAAGTCCAGAGCCTCTTTGATGGCCGAGCCCGCTTCAGTGGCCCTCGCGGCCGCGTCCATTCCAAGTTCCGCGGAGATTTCGCGTGCGGAGAAGCTCGTCCGCGAGCGCTTCGTTCACGAGGGTGAGGACCCGGCCGTAGCCCTGGCGCCGGGCTCTCCGCGCAGGCGCGCGCTCGACCAGGCGCTCGCCGAGCTCGAAGCCGACCCCAAGGCCAAGAATCCCTCGACCGCCTGGCGACGCGAGTTCTCGCTGCTGCTCGGCCTCGAGCGCGTGCTCTCCGACGACGAGCCGAAGCTCGTCGACGGGACGGTCCTCTCCGCCCACCAGGTCGACGCGCTGTCGGGGACGCTCGCGGCACTGCTCGCCGCCGCGCAGGCCGCCACGCCGAACGGCAACGGCCGCGCAGCCGCCTCAGCCTCACCCGAGCTGCTCGCCTCGGCAGACATCCTCGGACCGGACGACGTCGCCCCGCCGAGCGAGCCGGAGCGCGGCCGGGCCCCTGCCGATCGCGCCGCCGAGGAGGACGAGGCGTCCGAGGAGGACGAGGACGAGGAGCCTGAGGACGACGAGGACATCGACGAGGACGACGACGATCTCGGGCCGGTCCAGCGCGCGGCGCCCGACGAAGACGAAGACGAAGACGAGGACGAGGACGAGGACGACGACGACCTCGAGGACGACCTCGCCGACGACGACGACGAGATCGAGGCCGAGGAAGAGTCCGAGCCGGAGGGCGAGAGCGAGGAGGAGCCGCGCGACTGGGTCGAGGACGGCGAGGAGGAAGAGGAGTCGCTCGCCGACCAGCCCGAGGACCCAAACGCGGACAAGCGTTTCTGGTTCGAGCACGCCACCGGCGCCGGCAAGACGGTCGCGGCGCTCGGCTTTGTCGAGGCCTCCCAGACCGGCGGCGTGCTGATCCTCACCCACCGCCGCAACCTCGTCGACCAGTTCAACGGCGAGCTGCGCGATCGCGGCTACTCCAAGCGCATCAGCCGCCCGCTGTTGAAAGGCGAGGACTCCTCCAAAGGGCCGGTGACGGTCGAGACCTACCAGTGGTTCGTGCGCAACGCCGGCAAGATCTCGAGCGCCTACACGATCGTCATCTGCGACGAGGCGCACACCGCGCTCGGCGAGAAGACGAGCGCGGCGATCCGCGAGTGGACCGGCCCGATCTTCATCGGCATGACCGCCACGGGCGCGTTGATCGCGCGCCACGTCACCGATCTGTTCCCCACGCAGACCTCGCGCTTCGACCTCGCCCAGGCGGCACGCCGCGGCGTGATCGCGCCGCTGCGGTGCGTGCGCATCTCACCGGGCGTCGGCGTGCGCACGATCGCCAAGGTGCCGCTGCGCCGCGGTGAGGTGGACACCGAGTTCGACCAGGACGAGCTGGCGAAACTGCTCGACCAGCAGCCGTTCAACCTTGCCGTCGCGAACCTCTACAAGACGCGCTTCAACGGTGTGCCCGGCGTCGTCTACGCGGCCGGCGTTCGCCACGCCTACAACCTGGCCGAAGCGTTCCGCGCCGAGGGCATCAAGGCGCAGGGAGTCTCCGGCGAGACACCCAAGCGCGAGCTCGCGGAGATCCTCGTGCGCTACGAGCGCGGCGACATCGACGTGCTGATCAACGCGCAGCTGCTCGCCGAGGGCTGGAACAGCCCGCGCGCGACCGTCTGCGTGCACCTCGCGCCGACCGCCTCCAAGCGCATCTACCAGCAGCGTGTGGGCCGCGTCACTCGCCGCCACCCCGGCAAGGAGGCAGGTCTCGTCGTCGACTTCGTGCACCCTGCGACCAAGCACGACGACCCGGTCGTGACGTTGCACTCGCTGCTCGACCGCGACGTCTACCGCGGCGGCGCCATCGTCGTCGGCCCGGTCAGGCGCGGGCGCGGGCGCAGGATGCGCGTGGAGCGGCGCGTGCTGCCCGTGTGTGCGGAGGAGGAGCGGCGGTTCGCGGTGTTCGAGCGCGAGCTGTGGCGGATCGCAGTGGAGCACCTCGACTACGGCGAGCAGCACGTGTGGGCGGCGCTCGCGGGCGCGCGCGTGGCGCCCAGCGGCTGGCGCCGGGCGCGGGCGATGCTGCACTTCGATCGCACCGGCGAGCTCAAGAGCCGCTTTCTGATCACGGCCGTGCAGCGCAACAAGAACCCGCAGCTGCGGCTGCGTGCGCTCAGCGACATCCCGGCGCTGCGCGATGCCGACGCATTCGACACGGCGATCGACATCATCGGCGGCTGGCCGCGCGACGAGCGCCGCGAGGCGAGCAAGGTGATGCTGCGCGCGCTCGTGGAGCGGCGCATCGGCCGCCGCGACCAGGCCAACGCGTGGATCTGGCGCCTGGCGGAGTACACGCGCGACGTGCACGAGGAGTACGCCGTGCAACGCTGGCCGGAGACCAAGCGGCTGCTCGGGCTGCTCGTCAACTCCGCCGGTGGCGCGCACGCGCGCAACGCGCGACGCCTGATCCACGCCGCGCGCAAGCAGGATCGCCGCCTCGCTGCGGCGCTGCTCGCTGCCGCCCTCGCGCACTCGCCCGAGGCCGAGGAGGCACTGCGCGGCGCCCGCACGCGGATGGCGCGCAAGCCTCCCGCCCTCGCCCGCGAGCTGCTGCGCAACTTCCCCAAACGGCGCGCGCGCAACTCGCGCCGGCGGCGCAAGGGCGGCTCAGGCGGATCGGGAGCCAGGGGCGGCGCAAACGCAAGGGCGAACAATGCCAACGTCAATGGAGCGGCGCGGTCGGCAAACGGCGCGAGCGATACCGCCAACGTTGACGCGAACGCCAACGGTAGAGACCGCGCCTCGCGCAAGCGCGGATCGGGCAAGCCTCGCGAGAGCGAGAGCGAGACCGGCACGGGCGCCACGGGCGCCACGGACGCTGCGGACGCCTCCGGCTCCTAGCTCGGCTTCTGCAGGTGCACCTCGCCGGCCTGTAGCGTCGTGTGCCCACCATCGGCGAGCGCGACGATGAGCCGCCCATCGCCGTCGATGCCCTCGGCGCGGCCGCTTCCGGCGTTCCACTCCACTGTGCGCCCGCGCAGCGCGTCGCGCTCACGCCACGCTGCGAGCGTCGCCTCGGCGGGCTCGCTCAGGCGCAGCGCCAGCGCCTGCAGTAGCCGCGCGAGTGCCGGCTCGACCGCTCGGCGCTCCAATCCGAGCGTCGCGGCGGTGTCGTGCAGCTCCGCGGGCAACTCCTCGACACGAACGGCCACGTTGAGCCCGATCCCGAGCACCGCCCAGTCCTCCTGTGGGCGACCCTCGGCGAGTATCCCCGCGAGCTTGGCCAGACCGTCCCGGCGCCCGAGCACGATGTCGTTCGGCCACTTGATCCACGCCTCATCGCCGGCCGTGTCGCATACGGCGAGCGCCGCGATCAGCGGCAGCAGCGGCGGCGGCGAGCGCAACAGCAGCGACATCAGCAGGGCGCTGTGAGCGGGCGCCGACCAGCGTCGGCCCTGGCGCCCGCGCCCGGCCGTCTGCTCGGAGGCGGTCACGAGCGTCCCGTGCGGAGCCCCGGCTGAGGCCAGCTCGCGCGCGCGGTCGTTGGTCGAGTCGGTGCGCCGCAGGTGCAGGCGCGGGCTGCCGATGCGCCCGGCCCGGCCCGGCACCGCACCCGCGCTCATCGAGCGTGCGCAGCTACGTCGGCCAGCAGCGCCGCCAGCAGGCCGTCGATGTCGTGCGTGCTCGCCTCCACGTCTGGAGTGATGCCGTGCTCGCGCAGCGTCTCGCTCGTGACCGGGCCGATCGAGACGACGCGCGTCTGCGCGGAGAGCGCCGTGCTGCCGGCCCCGTTCACGCCGGTGTCATCGTTCCCCTCAGGCGCCCCGGCAGCCTGAAGGAAGTTACGCACGGTCGAGGAGGAGGTGAACGTGACGTAGTCGGCGCCACGCGCCTGCGCGAGCGCCTGCGGCGTCAGCGGCTCGACGACCGTCTCATACAGCGCGAGCACGTCCACCTCGGCGCCGCGTGCACGCAGCGCAGCTTCGAGCACGTCGCGGCCCTCGCGGGCGCGTGCGACGAGCGCGCGGCGGACCGGGATCTCGGCGAGCGCTTCGGCGAGACCCTCGGCGACGAAGCGCTCGGGGGTCACGTCGGCGAGGATGCCGCGCTCGGCGAGCGCCCGCGTCGTGCCCGGCCCGACCGAGGCCACCCGCGCCCCTGCGAGTGCCCGCGCATCGCGACCGCCCGCGGCGAGACGCTCGAACAGCGCCTCGACGCCGTTTGGGCTCATGAGGCAGACGAGGTCGTACGGCGAAGGGTCCAGCGGCGGGCCCGGCAGCGTTTGCGTGCGGATCACCGGCGCCTGCACCACGCGCGCGCCGAGCTCCTGCAGGCGAGCAGCCAGCGCGCTGGTCTGCGCGCGGGCGCGCGTCACCGCCACCGAGCGCCCGGTCAGCGGCTGCGGTGGGCGCCACTGGAGCTGCTCGGCCAGCGCGGCGACCGGCCCGACGACGGTTATCGAAGGCGAGCCCACCTGCGCGGATGCGACCTGGCCGGCGATCGTTTCGAGCGTCCCGAGCACGGTGCGCTGCGCCGGCAGTGTGCCGTTCTCGATCACGGCGGCCGGCTCCTGCGGCAAGCGCCCGGCCTCGATCAGCGACGCGGCGATCAGCTCCAGGCGTTTGACGCCCATGTAGAACACGAGCGTTCCGGGCGTCGCGGCGAGCGCGCGCCAATCGAGCTCGGCCTCGTCGCCGCTGCGCCCGGTCACGAACGTGACCGCGTTGGACACCCCTCGGTGCGTGACCGGGATGCCGGCATACGCGAGCGCAGCGACCCCGGCCGTGACGCCGGGCACGATCTCGAAGTCGATGCCGGCAGCTCGCAGCCTCAGCGCCTCCTCGCCGCCACGGCCAAACACGAACGGATCGCCGCCCTTCAGTCGCACGACCATTCGCCCCGCTTGCGCGTGCTCGACCATCAGCGCTTCGGTGCGCTCCTGCGGCACCGACTCGCCACCGCCCTCCTTGCCGACGAACAGCAGCTCTGCATCGGCGCGCGCGCCGTCCAGCGCGCTCGACGGGATCAGCCGGTCATACAGGATCACCTCGGCGCGAGCGATCAACTCGAGCGCGCGGGCGGTCAGCAGGCCCGGATCGCCGGGACCCGCGCCGACGAGGTGGACGCGTCCGCTCACGGACTCACCGAGGACCGCCCGCGCGCTTGGCGCGCCGCCAGCTCCTCGGCCTGGCGCAGGATCTCAGCGGCGCCGGCGAGCTCCAGCCGCTCGGCGACCGCGCGCCCGAGCGCCTGCGGATCGCCGGGATCGCCGCTCAGCTCGTCCGCCACCCAGACCGAGCCATCGGGCATCCCGGCCCAGCCGCGCAAGCGCATCTGACCGGAGCGCAGCTCAGCGTGCGCCCCGAGCGGGGTGTGGCAGCTCGCGCCGAGCGCCCCCGCGAGCGCGCGCTCGGCGAGCAGGCACGTGAACGCGTCCTCCTCGCAGATCGCGGCGATCGCCGCGCGCGCGGCCGCGTCGTCCGTGCGTGCCTGCAATGCGAGCGTGCCCTGCCCGGGCGCGGGTACGAAGCGCTCCGGGTCTAGCAGCGCCCCGGCCTCAGCCTCGCGCCCGAGCCGCTGCAGCCCGGCGCGCGCGATCACGATCGCGTCGAGCTCACCCTGATGCAGCTTGCGCAGGCGCGTGTCGACGTTGCCGCGTATGGCAATCGGATGGAGGTCGTCGCGAACGGCGCGCAGCTGCGCCATCCGGCGGATCGAGCTTGTACCGACGCGCGCCCCGGCGGACAGCTCATCGAGCCCGCGGGCGCCGCAGAGCACGTCCTCGGCGCCGGCGCGAGCGGGCGCGCCCACGAGCGCGAGGCCCTCGCCGAGCTCGCCGGGCAGGTCCTTGGCCGAGTGCACCGCCAGGTCGATCTCACCGCGCGCGAGTGCCCCCTCCAGCTCTCCGACCCAGCGCGACTTGTCCTCGCCCACCGGCTCGGTGCCGCGCGCCGAGCCGCGGTCGCCGCGGGTCACGATCGGGATGATCTCGCCCTCGCCGAGCAGCTCGATCACGAGCCGCGCCTGTGCCAGCGCCAGCGCGCTCGCACGGGTTCCGAGGCGCATCAGCCCTCGCGACGGCTGCGCAAGTCGTGGACCTCCGCGAGCGCGGCCGGCGGCTGCTCCTGCGCGGGCTCCTCCTCGCGCAGGGCGAACAGCTCGCGCACCAGCTCCAAGCTCGCGTGGCCGCGCTCCTCGGAGAGGCTTCGCAACCGGATCGTCGGCTCGTGCAGCAGGCGGCTCATGACCGCGCGCGCGACTGCCTCGATGCGCGCGAGGTCGCGCGGGGAGGCCGACTCCCAGCGCCCGGCGTTCTCCGCGAGCACCTGCTCGACGAGCGTATTGCCGTGCTCGCGCAGGGCACTGACGGTCGGAAGCGTCTCGAGCTGCCCGAGCCAGCGCGCGAAGCGGTGGATCTCCTCCTCGACGATCTCCTGCGCCCGCGGCGCCTCCTCGGCGCGCGTGCTGAGGTTGCGCGCGACCACGGCCTGGAGATCGTCGATGTCGTAGAGGCTGACGCCCTGCAGGGCGCCGCAGGCGGGGTCGATGTCGCGCGGGACGGCGATGTCGATCAAGAGCAGCGGGCGCTCCTGGCGCTCGCCCATCACCAGCGCGAGCTCTTCGCGCCCGACGATCGGGTGCGGCGAGGAGGTCGAGCAGAGCACGATGTCGGCGAGCAGCAGCTGGTCGGGCAGCCCGTCGAGCCCGACCACTGAGCCGCCGAAGCGCCGCGCGAGGCTGAGCGCGCGGTCGGCGTGGCGGTTGGCGACGAAGATCGTCCCGGCGCCCTGCTCGGCGAGAGCGCGCGCGGTCAGCTCGCTCGTCTCGCCTGCGCCGAGCACGACCACGTGGCGATCCTCAAGCCCGCCGAGCACGCTCAGCGCGAGGTCGACGGCGACCGAGGGGATGCTCACGCGGCTGGAGCCGATGCTCGTCTCTGTGCGCACGCGCTTGCCTGTCGTCAGCGCGGCGGCGAACAGGCGGTTGGACAGCGGGCCGGTGCAGCCGGCCTTCATCGCGGCGTCGTAAGCGCGCTTGACCTGTCCCTGGATCTCGGCCTCGCCGACGATCATCGACTCCAGGCCGGCGGTCACGCGGTAGAGCTGGCGCGCGGCGTCGCAGTTGCGCGGCGAGTAGATCGCCTCGGCCAGCTCTGTCGGGCGGATCGAGGCGCGGCCGGCGAGCAGCCCGAGCACGTCGGACTCGGCGCGAACGGGATCGCCGACGACGAGGTAGACCTCGGTGCGGTTGCAAGTGGAGATGACCACGGCCTCGCGTACCTCGGGCGTCGCAGTTGCCTGCTTGGCGAGCTCCACGCCTTGTGGCTCGGTGAAGGCCAGGCGCTCGCGCAGCGCTACGGGCGCGGTCTTGTGCGAGATGCCGAGCGCGAGCAGCTCGCTCATACGAGCGTCGACTCCCGCCGCGCCGCCTCGGACTCCTCGGCTGCGGCCGCCTGCTCGCGCTCGAGCAGCTCGCCGAGATCGCGCTCGATCCTGCTCAGGCGCAAGGCCATGATCGCGACGTACACGAGCACGAGCGCGAACAGCACTGTGTAGGCGCCGGCGACGTACTTGCCGGCCTCGTGCAGCGGCAGCGCCGGCAGCTCTGCGAGCAGCGCTGAGCTCATCGCGCCTTCGGGCCTTGCCCTGGCGGTGCGGTCATGGCGGTGGCGTGCACGCTCGGCGCCGCGCTGCGCCCGCTTCGCGGCGCGGGCGAGGCGGTTCCGGAACGGCGGTCGGCGAGTCGCCGCAGTGCGCGCAGCTGCGCGCGCGTGTGCTTGGCCGTCAGCTCGTATTTGCACATGGTCACGAACAGCAGCGTCATCGCCGTCAGCGAGACGAGGAACGTGAGCGACATCTGCCACGGCAGGTTCGAGGTCGCGCCAAGCACGCGAGGGTGCACGTAGGCGGTCGAAGCGCGCACGGCGATGAAGTTGAGCGGCACGAACGCGCCGGCGGTGATCGCGAACACGGAGGCGTAGCGCGACTGGCGCTCGGGGTCCTCGATCGCGAAGCGCAGCGGCTGGTAGGTGGCGTAGAGCAGGAACACGATCAGGAAAGAGACGAGCGTCGGCTCGTCCCACACCCACCAGTGACCCCATGAGCCCTTGGCCCAGATCGAGCCGGTGATGAGCGTCGCCACGCCGAAGATCAGGCTCATGTGGATCGCGACATAAGAGCGCATGTCCCAGCGCGGATCGCGCGTGCGCAGGTGCTGGATCGCGAGCAGTCCGCCGGCGACGAAGCCGCACAGCGAGACGATCGCAAGCGGCACGTGCACGTAGAAGATCTTCTGCAAGAAGCCCTGTTCGGCTTCGAGCGGCGCCCAGAAGAACACAAGCGCGAGCGCGAGCGCCATGACGGCGACCGTGGAGATGCTCAGCGCTCTTAGACCCCTGCCGTACATGGGTTTTTCAATCCTCCAGGAGGAAGTCGAACAGGGCGTAGGCGATCAGCCCGAACACCAGATCATAGAGCCCCAGCGTCAGCAGCCAACGCGCCGCGGGGGCGCCCGTGTGGCCCAGCGCGAGCAGCGGCGAGCTCGCGCGCGCGCCACCGATCACGACCGGCACGAGCAGCGGCAGCGCCAGCAGCGGGCCGAGCAGGTCTCGCGCGCGCGTGCGCACGGTGAGCGCGGCGACGAGCGTGCCGATCGCGGCGACGCCCAGGTCGCCCAGCGCGAGCACGCCGATCAGCCCGGGCAGCGCATGCCCGAGCGAGGGGCCGAGCAGCAGCAGCCCGAAGGCCGGCACGGCGATCAGCTCGAGCACGACGAGATACGCGAGCAGCGTGATCGCCTTCGCGAACAGCAGTGCGCTGCGTTCCACGGGCGCGAGCAGGAACGCGTCGAAGCCGCCCTGGTCGGCATCCGCGACGAACAGGCGGTTGATCCCGAGGATCGCGGCGAACAGCAGCGTCACCCACAGGATCCCCGCGGCAAGGTCGCCGTCGACGCTGTTGCGATGTAGCGCGAAGTGGAAGACGACGAACGTGGTCACAGCGAACAGCGACATGCCGGGAACGGACTCGAGCGTGCGCAGCTCGACGAGCAGCTCCTTGCGTAGCAGCGCGCCGACCGTGCGCCTCATCGGTACAGCTCTGCGATCTCGGCGACGCTTGCCTCTGCGGCTGGCCGCAGCATCGCCACGCGCCCGGCGCGCAGGCCGAGCACGAGGTCGGCCTCGGCCAGTCCGCCGCCCGGGTCGTGGCTACAGATCACGCGCGAGCGCCCGGATGCCGCGCCGATCAGCGGGCCGACGAGCTGGACGGCCGCCGGGTCGAGGTTCGAGCGCGGCTCGTCGAGCAGCAGCAGCTCGGGGTCGTGCAACACGGCGCGCGCGACGGCGACGCGCTGGACCATCCCGCGCGAGAGCGAGCGCAACGGCTCATCGGCGCGGTTGCTCATCTGCACGCTCGCGAGCAGCTCGCCGATGCGAGCGTCGGCGACGTCGTGCAGGCGCGCATGGAAGCGCAGGTTCTCGCGCGCGCTCAACTCGCGGTAGAGCAGCGGCTCGTGACCGAGCAGGCCGATCCGCCCGCGCACCGCCCACGCGTCGCCGGGCAGCGAGCTGCCGAGCACGCGCACCTCGCCGGCGTGCGGTCGCAGCAGTGTGGCGAGGATGCGCAGTAGCGTCGTCTTGCCGGCTCCGTTCGGGCCGAACACGACGAGCGTCTGCCCTGCGCCGAGGGTCAGCGAGACGTCGCTCAGCGCTTCGCGCTCCCCGTAGCGCCGAGCGAGCCGCACGACCTCGACTGCGCTCACTTCAGGCTCTCGACACCTGCGGGGCGTGCTCGCTCTGCGCGTGCGCGATCAGGTCTCGCACGGCCTGCTCGCCGGAGCCTGCCGCGGCGCTGTCGCCACGCAGCAGCTCGATCGGATCCGGGTCGCCGTTGACGATGCCCTCGAAGAACTGCTTTCGATCTTGATATGTGGGCAGCGTGCCCTTGGCCCAGCCGCGGGCTTCGTTGAGCAGCACTGCCAGGCGCGCATACGGCGCTCCGTACTGCCCTTCGATCTCGCGCTTCATGCGCTTCGCAAGCGCCGGCGAGGCGCCGGCCGTGGAGATCGCGATCGCGAGCGGGCCGGTGCGCACGATCGCGGGCAGGATGAAGTTGCACAGCGGCGGCACGTCGACGATGTTGACCAGCATCGCGCGCCGCTCGGCGTCCTCGAACACGGCGATGTTGACGTCGGTGTCGTTCGTCGCGGCGATCGCCATGAACACGCCCTCCAGGTCGGCAGGGCCGGCGTAAGGGCGCTGCTCCCAGCGGATCGAGCCCTCCTCGGCATGGGCGCGCAGTGCCTCCTCGGCCTCGGGCGCGATCAGGGTGACCTCGCCGTCGCACGCAAGCAGGCCCTCGACCTTCTCGAGCCCGATCTCGCCGCCGCCCACGACGACGCAGCGCCTCCCGCTGAGCTTCAAGCAGGCGATGTAGAAGGGCGTGTCGAGCATGCCCTGCACGCAGCTCTGATCGCAGATCCCTCTGCGCAGCTGGCACACGCACTCCTTACCTGCATAGGCCTGGGCGGGCATGGATCACAGGGTAGTGGAGCCCGTGCTTTGGACTCGCGGATGCCCGCCGTACATCCGAAAGCGATCGCCGCCGAAGAAGCGAGAGCCTCCTCCCCACGCCGCCCACTCACGTCCGAGCGCGGCCCGGACCGGGCCGGCGCGCCGAGACGCCTCTACCGAGGCAGCCCGCGCCCGAGCGCGCGGGCGCCGATGCGCGTCAGCGCGACGGCGCCGTTGCGCCACGCGTGCTCGCGGTCGGGCTCGCGTCCGGAGCGCATCTTCGCGACAGCGCGCGCGGCGCGGGTGGTGAGCTCGTCATACGGGCCCCACCACAGACCGCGCGCGGCAGGTGGGTCCCAGCTGATGAGCTTCTCCTGCGCACAGGCCTGCAACCCGGCCTCGCCGAGCGTGCGCCCGAGGCCGCCGCCGGCGGCGGCTCCCCACGGCCCGCGCGAGACCATCGGGCACGGCAGGTGGTCGTTGAGCCAGACCATGCCGGCGTGCAGCTCGCGCGCGATGCGCTGCGCCTGGTAGCGGTCGCCGCTCCACACAGAAGCGCCGAGTGCGTAGTCGCTGTCGTTGGCGAGCTCGATCGCCTCGGCGACGGAGTCGACGGCCATCACCGCCAGCACGGGACCCTCGAGCGGCTCGCGCATCAGGCGCATCTCGTGCGTCACGCCGGTGATCACGCTCGGCGCGTAGAAGCTCCCCGCCTCGCAGCCGGGCGGGCTGACGGGACCGCCGCAGCGAAGCGTCGCGCCCTGGGCGACGGCGTCCTCGACGAGCGCGCGCACGTGCTGAAGGCGGCGCGGCGAAGCGAGCGGCCCGAGATCCGTGCGCGGGTCGGCTGGGTTGCCGACGCGCAAAGCGCCGGCGGCCGTGACGAGCGCGTCGACGAAGCGCTCGTGCAGCTCGCGCGCTACGTAAACGCGCTCGATCGCCCCGCGCGCCTGTCCGGCGCCGGCGCAGCCGGCCCACAGCGCGCCGGCGACGGCGTGGCCGATCCGCGCGTCGGCGAGCACGAGCATCGCGTCCTTGCCGCCCAGCTCCACGGTCACCTCCTTCTCGCGCGAGACGCCTTCGCCGGCGACCACGCGGCCGACTGCCGGGGAGCCGGTGAAGAGGATCTTCTCGACCGGCGATTGCGCCAGCGCAATGCCCACGTCGGCGCCGCCGTGGGCGATCCGCACGAGCCCCTCGGGCAGCCCGGCGCGCGCGAGCACGCGCCCGATGCGCTCGCCTGCGAGGGCGGCGCGCGCGGCCGGCTTGAAGGTGACGCCGTTGCCCGCGAGCAGCGCGCCTGCGATCTGCCCGAGCGGCTGCGCGAACGGCGCGCTGCCGGCGCCGATCACGCCGACGACGCCATATGGCTCGTAGGCGACGCGAGCGCGCTTGGCGATCGACATCGAGCGGCTGACCCCCACGCGGCGCCCGCCGACCACGGCGGCGCCGTCGTCGGCGATCCAGATCAGCGCGTCGATCGCGGGCAGCAGCTCGAGCGCGGCAATCTCCGCCGCGGGGCGCCCCTGCTCGCGCGCGAGCGCCGCGGCGAGCTCGTCGAAGTCGTCGATCACTGCCTGCGCCATGCGCCGCATGTAGCGCGCGCGGTCCTGCACGCGCAGGAGCGCCCACAGCGGCTGGACCTTGGCGACCGCGGCGACGACGCCTGCGATCTCCCGCGGCGGCGTGACGATCACGCTGCCGAGTGGCTCCCCCGTTGCCGGGTCGCGTGCCTGCAGGCGCACCTCGTTGCGCGGCGGGATCGCGGTGGCGCTCATCGGGCGATTATGGCTGCTCAATGCCGCGCGCCTTGCGAATCTCGCGCAGGCGGCGCTGCAGCTCGGGCTCGGCGTCGTCGGGCTGGTAGAAGCGCGCTCCGCCAACGTCCTGCGGCAGCAGCGGCTGCGGCGAGACGTGGCCGGGCCGGTCGTGCGGGTAGTCGTAGTCGGCCTTGTCCTGTCCCGGGCGCGGCCCGGAGCGCAGCCACGACGGCGCGCTCTGTGCACCGTGCTCCTGCACGTGGCGCGGGGCCGCTGCGAGCGCCTTGCCGGCGGCGTTCGACTTGGGCGCGAGCGAGAGGTAGATCGCTGCCTGCGCGAGCGCGTAGGTCGCCTCGGGCAGTCCTACGTGCTCGACGGCGGCTGCTGCGGCGGTCGCGACCGACAGCGCGGCTGGGTCGGCGTTGCCGATGTCCTCGGAGGCGAGGATGACCATGCGCCGCACGATGAAGCGCGCGTCCTCGCCGCCCTCGAGCATCACCGCTAGGTAGTAGAGCGAGGCGTCGGGATCGGAGCCGCGGGTGGCCTTGATCCAGGCGGAGATGTAGTCGTAGTGACGATCGCCGCCTTTGTCGTAGAGCACGGCGCGCCGCTGAAGCGCGTCCTCGGCGCGCGCGAGCGTCACGCGTGGCTCGCCCAGCTCGGCGGCCGTCGCGAGTGCGAGCTCCAGCGCGTTGAGCGCGGTGCGCGCGTCGCCTTCGCTGCGCGCCGCGAGGAACGCGATCGCATCCTCGTCGGCGCTTTCAGCGGCCGCGCGAGTGAGGAGAACTGCGACCTCCTCGCTGCTCAGCGCCTTCAGCGCGTACACGCGCAGCCGCGAGAGCAGCGCTCCGTTGACCTCGAACGCCGGGTTCTCCGTGGTCGCGCCGATCAGCGTAAGCAGCCCGTCCTCGACCGCCGGCAGCAGCGCGTCCTGCTGGGCCTTGTTGAACCGGTGGATCTCGTCGAGGAAGAACACGGTGCGCGCGCCGGGTCCCGCGGTCGCCCGCCGGTGCGCCGCGCGCTCGATCACGGCGCGCACCTCGGCTTTGCCGGCCTGCACGGCGCTCAGCTCCTCGAATGCGGCCTGCGAGCCGGCGGCCACCAGTCGCGCGAGCGTGGTCTTACCCGAGCCGGGCGGCCCGTAGAGGACCATCGAGTGGGGGTTGCCCTGCTCGATCGCCGTGCGCAGAGCCGAGTCGGCGGCGAGCAGGTGTGACTGCCCGACGAAATCCTCCAGCGTGCGTGGGCGCATGCGCGCCGCCAGCGGCTTCGTCGAGGGACCCTCGGCCTGAGCTTCCTGGCCCTGCGCCGGGTCCGGCCCAGGGTTGAACAGCGTGCCCTCCATGTGTCCAGGAGTATCGCGCGGTGGGCGGCGCTCGCGGGATGATCTGCCCGGGCCCGTATGGCCCGCTGACCCAATCGGACCCGGCCGTTGTGGACCGCTGGTTAATGCAGCGTTCATCGCGGGTAAAGGGGCGTCGAGGGGGGATGTCGAATCTCTCTGGCTGTGAATAAGATGTTGCCGATCACCCCATCCTCATCAGAGCCGAGCATGGCCTGGCATGGCAGCGAGCACGACGCTCCTGCAGCCGTTGCGAGTCGGGGGGTGAGCGTTGAGCGCGGTTGAGGCGGTGCCCGGCTCGGCGGGAGATCTGGCGTTCCTCGATGCCGGCGGTGAGATCGCCGCGCGCTCGCCGCTGCAGCTGTTCTGGCGCAGGTTTCGCAAAGACCGCGTCGCCCTGGGCTCGCTCGTGTTCATCGTCCTGCTGATCGTGATGGCGATCGCCGCGCCGCTGGTCGTGAGCGCGCTCGGGCTGCCCAGCCCGTATACACAGAACTCCAACCTGACCGACTCCTTCGGCAGCCCGCTCGGCCCGAGCGGCGGGCATCCGTTCGGCGTTGACCCGCTCGGCCAGGACATCATGTCGCGCACGATCTACGGCTCACGCGTCGCGCTCGAGGTGGGCATCTTCGGGACTGCGATAGCGACGGTGATCGGCGTCGTCATCGGGATGGCCGCCGGCTTCTATCGCGGCTGGGTCGACACGCTGCTGTCGCGTTTCATCGACGTCGTGCTCTCGATCCCGCTGCTGCTGCTCGGCCTTGGCATCGGCGCGGCGTGCGCCGTGCGCGGCTGCATCGGCGGCGCGATCCAGCCGGGGCTCGGCGTGATCATCTTCCTGATCGCGCTCGCCAACTGGACGTACGTCGCGCGTATCGTGCGTGGCCTCGTGCTGTCGCTGCGCGAGCGCGAGTTCGTGGACGCCTCACGCGCGCTCGGCGCATCGAACCTACGCATCATGTTCCGCGAGATCCTGCCGAACCTCGTCGCGCCGATCATCGTCTACGCGACGCTGTCGATCCCGCTGAACATCTTGCTCGAGGCGGCGCTCTCGTTCCTCGGCGTCGGCATCCGCCCGCCGACCGCCAGCTGGGGGCAGATGATCGCCGCGGCGACGCCGATCTTCAACACCGCATGGTGGTACATGACCTTTCCGGGAGTCGCGCTGC
The DNA here is from genome assembly GCA_038240205.1 of Solirubrobacterales bacterium. Lineage (GTDB taxonomy): Bacteria > Actinomycetota > Thermoleophilia > Solirubrobacterales > Solirubrobacteraceae > Palsa-744. The sequence continues at coordinate 26,441 of JBBSDZ010000018.1, forward strand.
TGCTGACCGTGCTGGCATTCAACCTGCTCGGCGACGGCCTGCGAGACGCATTGAACCCGAGGAGCGCCTGATGCTCAGGCGCAGGACCCGCCCGGTGAAACGGGCAAGCAACGTGACAACAACTAGGAGGCGCCGTATGAAGTCGCTAAGGACGAGGACCATTACGCTGGTAGCTCTCGTGGGGGTGCTCGCCCTGGGGCTGTCCGCGTGTGGCTCCAGCAGCTCCAGCTCGGGATCGAGCAACAAGGAAGCCACGATCAAGGTCGCTCCGGGCATCCTCACGCCGACGAGCGAGTCGCAGACGGGGGGCAAGAAGGGCGGCACACTGACCGTGTACGACCACGAGGACTTCGAAAACCTCGATCCCGGCCAGTCGTACTTCTCGCTCGACTACGAGGTCGAGAACGCGGTCAACCGGCCGCTGTACTCCTACAAGCCCAACACGTTCTCGGACGTGACACCGGACACGGCGGCCTCGGCGCCCGAAATCTCAGCCGACGCCAAGACCGTCACGGTGCACATACGTCAGGGCATTCACTTCAGTCCCCCGGTCAACCGCGAAGTTACGTCCAAGGACGTCGAATACGCGATCGACCGTGCGACGAACCCCAACGTCCCGAACCCTTACTTCCCCGGCTACTTCGCGGCGCTGACGGGCTTCGAAAAGGCCAAAGGCGGCCCGTTCCCGGGCGTGACGACGCCCGACAAGTCGACGATCGTCTTCCACCTCGACAAGCCGCTCGGCCAGATCGTGGCCGAGGCGCTGGTGCTGCCGGCGAGCGCACCCGTGCCGGAGGAGTACGCGAAAAAGTACGACGCGATGAAGCCGTCGCAGTACGCCAACTACCAGGTCGCGACCGGGCCGTACATGCTCAAGGCCAACAGCGAAGGCAAGGTCCTCGGCACCGGCTACCAGCCGGGTAAGTCGGCGACGCTCGTTCGCAACCCCAACTGGCAGGCGAGCACGGACTTCCGGCCCGCCTATCTCGACCAGATCAACATCAGCATCGGTGGCGATACCTCGGTGATCGCCCGCCAGACGCTCGAAGGCTCGCACACGCTGCAGAACGACACGCCGGCGCAGTCGATCGTCAAGCTCGCGTATGAAAAATATCGCAGCCAGCTGGAGATCTCGCCGGGCGCGGGCAGCCGCTACATAGCGCTCGACAACCACAAGGGCCCCTTCACCAACGAAAACCTGCGCAAGGCATATTCGGCGGCAGTCGACCGCACGGCGATGGACAAGGCGCGCGGGGGTGAACTGGTCACCAACGTGATGACGCACTTCATCTTCCCCGAAATCCCGGGCTTCGACGAGGCCGGCGGACTGACGGGGCCGAAGTTCGACTTCAACGAACACCCCTCCGGCGACATCGCGGTGGCGGAAAAGTACATGAAGCTCGCGGGCTACCCGAGCGGCAAATACACCGGCTCGGCAACCCTGCAGGTTGTCGGCTCGACCGGCAGCCCGGCTTCCGAGGACGCGGAAATCGCAAACCAGACGCTGAAGACCCTCGGCTTCAAGACGAAGCTCAACCTCGTCGATCAGTCGGTCATGTACGCCAAGTTCTGCGGCGTTCCGGCCGAAGAGATCGATGTCTGCCCGAACGTCGGCTGGGTTGCCGACTTCGGTGACGGTCAAGCCGTGCTGCAGGTTCCGTTCAGCGGCAAAACGATCTCGCCGTCGGGCAACCCGAACTGGGGTCAGGTGAACATCCCGAAGATCAACAAGGCGATCGAAGCTGCTGAACCGATCGTCGGCAAAGACGCACGCGCGAAAGCGTGGGGGAAGATCGACGAAGAACTCGTCGAACACGCGGTGGTGGTCCCGTATGACTGGGACAAGCAGCCGAACATCGAGTCCAAGGACGTCGCGGGAGTGGGCGACCTCTGGAACATCGGTTCCTGGGATTACAGCTTCACCTCCCTGAAGTAGCACGCACGGCGATGTCGAGAGGGACGGAGCCGCTCGCACAGCGGCTCCGTCCCATCTTGGGTTCAACTGACACAGGGCCGAAATGACCAGAGCAGAGCCACTGACATGACCCGCTACATCATCCGTCGCATCCTGTGGGGAATCCTGCTGCTGATCATCGTCTCGGCGCTGATGTTCGTGTTCTTCCGCATTCTTCCCACGGGCGACCCGGCGCGCCTGCGCGCCGGGCGCAACCCGAGCCCGAAAGTGATCGCGAACATCCGCCACAACCTCGGGCTGGACAAGCCGCTGCTCGACCAGTTCTGGATATACATGAAGGGCGTCTTCCTGCACTTCGACCTCGGCTTCAGCTACTACAGCGGAGCCTCGGTCAAGAGCCTGATCGTCGACCGGCTCCCGGCGACTGTCTCACTTGCGCTCGGCGGGGCGCTGTTGTGGCTCGTGACCGGGCTCTCGGTCGGGATCGTCTCGGCGCGCCGGGCGGGGACGCTGATCGATCGAGCGAGCATGGGCGCCGCGCTCGTGCTCCTCTCGGCGCCCGAATACTGGCTCGGCTTGATCGTGCTGTATCTGTTCGCAACCGACATCGGGCAGGTTCAGATATTCCCCGGGTCGGGAAGTTACGTAGGTATCGGCAGCGACCCCGTGAAATGGTTCACCTCGCTGCTGCTGCCGTGGTTCGTCGTAGCCGCAGGGACGGCCGCGGTGTATGCGCGCCTGATCCGCGGCAGCCTGCTCGAGACGATGGGCGAAGACTACATTCGCACTGCTCGCGCCAAGGGCCTGTCCGAGCGACGGGTCGTACTGCGCCACGGCGTGCGCTCGGCGATCAACCCGATCCTGACGATCCTCGGACTCGACATCGGCGTGCTGCTCGGTAGCTCGATCCTCGTCGAATCGGTCTTCAACATCCCGGGGATCGGGCGGCTGAACTTCGACGCGATCACCCATTCGGACTTCCCGATCGTGCAGGGCACGGTCCTGTTCGCGGCGTTGTTCATCATCGTCGCGAACATCGTCGTGGACATCGCCTATGCGTATCTCGACCCGCGGGTGAGGTATTCATGAGCCCGCGGCCGGGTGCCGACTGGATGACCCAAGCATGAATGCCGCCGAGCCGCTGCTGCGGGTCGAAGACCTCCACGTCGAGTTCCCGACCGAGGACGGCGTCGTGCACGCGGTCGATGGCATCTCCTACGAGGTCGCCCGCGGGCGCACGCTCGGGATCGTCGGCGAGTCCGGCTCGGGCAAGACCGTGTCCTCGCTGACGACGCTCGGGCTCACGCGCACGCAGGGCGCCCACATCAGCGGGCGGATCATGTTCGAAGGCCGCGACCTCGTGGCGCTCGGAGAAGACGAGCTGCGCGGAGTGCGCGGCAACGACATCGCGATGGTCTTCCAGGACCCGCTCTCCTCGCTGCACCCGTTCTTCAAGGTCGGCGCGCAGCTGATCGAGGCGATCCGCGTTCACCAGGACATGAACAAGGCGAAGGCGCGAGAGCGCGCCGTAGAGCTGCTCGGGCTCGTCGGCATCCCCGACCCGAGCCGGCGCGTCGAGGAGTTCCCGCACGAGTTCTCCGGCGGCATGCGCCAGCGCGCGATGATCGCGATGGCGCTCGCGAACGAGCCGAAGCTGCTGATCGCCGACGAGCCGACGACGGCGCTCGACGTGACCGTCCAGGCGCAGATCCTCGCGCTGATGGAGCGCCTGCAGCGCGAGCTCGGGATGGCGATCGTGATCATCACGCACGACCTCGGCGTGGTCGCGGAAATGGCCGACGACATCGCCGTGATGTATGCGGGCCGGATCGTCGAGACGGCGTCGGCCGAGCTGCTCTTCTCCAGCCCCGAACACCCGTACACGTGGGGCCTGTTGAAGTCGATCCCGATGCTTGCGGGCAGCCGCGACGAAGAGCTCGTGCCGATCCCGGGCACGCCGCCGAGCCTGATCAACCGACCTTCCGGCTGCCACTTCCACCCGCGCTGTCCGTACGCCCAGCCCGATCACGCGCGCATCGACCCGCAGCTGCGCGGTGTGCCCGACCATCCCGCCCACCAGGCCGCGTGCCTGCTCGAGGTCGACGTGCGGCGGCGTCTCTGGGCCGAGCTGCGCGCCGGGCGCCTGCCCGAGCAGGCGCGCGAGACGGTCGGCCTGCCTGAGCCGGTGCTCGAGCAGCCGGAGGCTCACGCGTGAGCGCGCAGCCGCTGACCCCGCAGACGCCCGCGGGCCGCTCGCCGGGGGGCGAGCCGTTGATGCAGGTGCGCAACCTCGTCAAGCACTTCCCGATCACGCGCGGGATCGTGATCCAGCGCAAGGTCGGCGCGGTGCAGGCGGTCGACGGAGTCAGCTTCGACGTCAACCGCGGCGAGACGCTCGGGATCGTCGGTGAGACCGGCTGCGGCAAGAGCACCACGGCGCGGGTGATGATGCGGCTGCTCGAGGCGACCTCCGGCGAGGTGCTGTTCGAGGGCCAGGACATCACGCACCTGAAGGGCGCCCGCCTGAAGGCGATCAGGCGCGACATGCAGATGATCTTCCAGGACCCGTACTCCTCGCTGAACCCGCGCAAAACGGTCGGTTCGATCATCGGCCAGCCGTTCGCGATCCACGGACTGGAAAAGGGCAAGGGCGAGCGCAAGCGCGCCGTGCAGGAGCTGATGGAGACGGTCGGGCTGAACCCGGAGCACTACAACCGCTACCCGCACGAGTTCTCCGGCGGGCAGCGCCAGCGCATCGGCGTGGCGCGCGCGCTCGCACTCAAACCCAAGCTGCTGATCGCCGACGAGCCCGTCTCCGCATTGGACGTCTCGATCCAGGCACAGGTGCTGAACCTGCTGCGCGACATGCAGCGTCAGCTCGGGCTGACGCTCGTGTTCATCGCGCACGACCTGTCGGTCGTCCGTCACATGTGCGACCGCGTCGCGGTCATGTACCTCGGACGCATCGTCGAGATCGGCCCGGGCGAGGCGCTGTACGACTTCCCTCGCCACCCATACACCGGCGCGCTGCTCTCGGCTGTGCCGGTCGCCGATCCCTCGGCGCGCAAGGACGAGCGCACGCTGCTCAGCGGCGACGTGCCGAGCCCGGCCAACCCGCCGAGCGCCTGCCGCTTCCACACGCGCTGCCCGAAGGCGCAGGAGCTCTGCTCGGTCGAGGATCCGCCGCTCGAGGACAAGGGCACGGGCACGCGCGCGGCCTGTCACTTCCCGCTGAGTCGCGAGGAGGTCGCCGAGATCGGCGTACGATCTTCGCGATGAGCACCGAGGCAGAGGAGTTGCTCGGAAGGCTGGTCCGCTTCAACACGGTCAACCCGCCAGGCAACGAGAGCGAGGCGCAGGAGTACCTGGCCGACCACCTGCGCCAGGCCGGATTCGAGTGCGAGCTGTTGGGCGCCGAGCCGGGTCGACCAAACTTGCTCGCGCGACTGCGCCCCGCCGACGGCCCTCCGGCCGATGAGCCGGCGAGCGGCGGCCCGACGCTCTGCTTTCTCGGGCATGTCGACACGGTGCTCGCCGAGGCGGGCGAGTGGACGCACGATCCCTGGTCCGGGGATGTCGCCGACGGATGTCTGTGGGGGCGGGGATCGCTCGACATGAAGTCGCAGGTCGCCGCGGAGGTCGCGGCGGCGGCGGCGCTCGCGCGTTCGGGCTGGCGCCCGGCCGCCGGCGAGTTGCTGATCGCAGCGGTCGTCGACGAGGAGACCGGCGGCTCGCTCGGCGCCGAATGGATCACCAAGACGCATCCGGAGAAGGTGCGCTGCGACGTGCTCGTCAACGAGGGCGGCGGCGGCTTCTTCGAGTACAACGGCAAGCGCTGCTACGGCGTGTGCTGCGCGGAGAAGGGCGTGTTCCGCTTCACGCTCAGCACCGACGGCGTCGCCGGGCACGCTTCGATGCCGGGGATGGGCGAAAACGCGCTGTTGAAGATGGCGCCCGTGCTCGAGCGTTTGGCCGCGCGTCAGCCCTCATACGAGCTGACCGACGAGCCGCGTGCGCTGCTGAGCGGGATCGGCGAGGACCCGCAGGACCCGCTCGCATCGATCGCGCGCATGCGCGCCGCCGACCCCGGGCTGGCGACGATGTTCGAGCCGATGTTCGGCGTTACGTTCACGCCGACCCGCATCAGCGCCTCGGAGAAGATCAACGTGATCCCCAGCCGCGCGGAGCTCAAAGTCGACTGTCGCGTGCCGCCTGGCCTCGGCGAGCATGAGGTGCGCCGCGGGATTGCCGAGGTGCTCGGCGATGAGGGCTTCCGCATCGACTTCACAGAGCGCGTCGTCGGCAACCGCTCGCCGATGCAATCGCAGCTGATGGACACGATCGTCAGGTGGATCGGTGCGCGTGATCCATCGGCTCAGGTCGTGCCGACGATCCTCCCCGGCTTCACCGACTCGCGCCACTTCCGCGAGGCCTTTCCCGAGTGCGTCGCCTACGGGTTCTTTCCCCAGCGCCACCAGTCGATGCTGGAGACGGCACCGCTCGTGCACGCGCCGGATGAGCGGATCGACGTGCGTGACCTGCACTTCGCTACGGATTTCTACACAGACCTGGCCAAGAGCACGCTCGGCTGAGACGCCGGCGCGGGAGATAGCTCTCAGCCCTCGCAATCGCCGGATCGATTCGCCATAATCGATCGATGCCAAGGATGGTGGAAGTGCTGGAAGGAGTGACCGCAGGAGTGCAGGCGCTCGTGCGCGGCGTGATCCAGGCGCCGCAGGGACGGCTCGAAAGCGCGCTGATCGCCTACTCGCATTCGGCGCACACGCTGACGCCGGTGGCGAGCGGACCGACGACGCCGGTGGCGGTCGCCGCGCCGCAGACCTCGATCGTGCAGGACGTCCAGACGGCCGCCTACAACTGGTCGCCGGTCCTGATGATCGTGTTCTTCGGGGCGCTGCTGTACCTGATGTGGCGCACGCTGAAGGTGATGCCGCGGGTCAAGCCGCAGCAGATCAAGCCGGCCTCCAACCAGTCTGTGTCCTTCGATGACATCGCCGGCGTGGACGAGGCGAAGGCGGAGCTCGCGGAGATCGTCGAGTTCCTGCGCGACCCAAAGCCATTCCAGCAACTGGGCGCGAGCGTGCCCAAGGGGGTGCTGCTGCACGGCCCCCCCGGCACCGGCAAGACGCTGCTCGCGAAGGCCGTTGCGCACGAATCGGGCGCGCAGTTCTTCGCGCAATCGGCGGCTTCGTTCGTGGAGATGTTCGCCGGCCTGGGGGCCGCGCGCATCCGCCGGCTGTTCGCGATCGCGCGCAAACACGAACCGGCGATCATCTTCATCGACGAGCTCGACGCGGTCGGGGGGCGACGCGGGTCGGACATCTCCGGAGAGAAGGACCAGACGCTGAATCAGCTGCTGGTGGAGATGGACGGCTTCGCGTCGAGCGGCCGCGTCGTCGTGATCGCGGCGTCGAACCTGCTCGAGAAGCTCGATCCTGCATTGCTTCGCCCTGGGCGCTTCGACCGCCAGGTGTTCGTCGTGCCTCCGGACGTGCGCGGGCGCGAAGGCGTGCTGGCGGTCCACACGCGCGACAAGCCGCTGAAGGACGTCGACTTGAGCCTGGTCGCCCAGCAGACGAGCGGGCTCACCGGGGCGGACCTCGCGAACATCTGCAACGAGGCGGCGATCTTCGCCACGCGGCGCAAGAGCAAAACGATCTCGATCTTCGACTTCGATGCGGCGATCGAGCGCGTGATCGCAGGCGTGCAGTCGCGGCGCGTGCTCAACGCGCACGAGAAGCGCATCGTCGCCTTCCACGAGGCCGGCCACGCGCTCTGTGGCGAGCTGCTGCCGTCGGTCGACCGCGTGCACCGGATCTCGATCGTCCCGCGCGGACAGGCGCTCGGCTACACGCTCAACCTGCCCGCCGAGGACCGCTACTTGAAGACGCGCGAGGAGCTGCTCGACTACATGACCGTGCTGCTCGGCGGACGCGTGGCCGAGCAGATCGTCTTCGGCGCGATCACCACCGGTGCCTCGGACGACCTCAAGCGCGTCGCCAGCATCGCCCACCAGATGGTGCACGACTACGCGATGGGAACGGCCGGCATGGGCCGCTCGCCGGACGGCGACGTGCGCCTGTCGGAGACGACGCTGCGCATCCGCGACGAGGAGCGCCAGGACCTCGTCGAGGAGGCACGCCGCGCGGCGCAGCGGATGATCGTCGCCCACCGGGCGCAGCTCGACGCGCTCGCGACGGAGCTGCTCGAGCACGAGGTGCTCGAGCGCGACTCGATCGAGCGGATCATGGCCGGCGTACCGCGCCTGGAGCGCGCTCCCGGGGCAGGTCTGCGCATCGTCGCGGCCGCCAGCGCGGCGGACGTGCTGCCGCACGAATAAACTCCAGCCGGTGTTCTCGCGCATCGACCACATCGGCGTCGCCGTCGCAGAGATCGAGCCGGCGCTCGAGCTCTACTGCGACCACTTCCAGATGCAGGTCGCACACCGCGAGGTCGTCGAGGAGCAGGGGGTCGAGGCGGTGTTGCTCGACGTCGGCGAGAACCACGTCGAGCTGCTGGCCCCGCTCGGCGCGGACACGCCCGTCGGCAAGTTCCTCGCGCGCAGCGGCCCGGGCCTGCACCACGTCGCCTACCAGGTGCAGGACATCGACGCCACGCTGGGCGCGCTCAAGCAGGCGGGCATGCAGATGATCGACGAGCAGCCGCGCACCGGTATCCGTGGCTCACGCGTCGCGTTCATGCACCCGCGCGCGAGCGCGGGCGTGCTTACCGAGATCGTGGAACCGGCCGCGGAAACGGGAGATCGCTGATGGCATCCACCAAGCAGCAGATCAGTATCGGCTTCCAGGGCGGGCAGGTTCTCTCGCTGCGCATCGGCGACGAACAGCTCAAGGCGCTTCACAAGGCGCTCGGCACGACCGGCTGGCATGAGCTCGAGAGCGACGAGGGCCCCGTGCGGCTCGACCTCGGGCAGATCGTTTATGTGCGGTCTGAGAGCTCGGACCTCCGCGTCGGCTTCGGCGCTTAGAGCCCCGATGGGCGGCGCGATACGGCGTCCTCCCGCGCTCGTGTACCGATCGACGATCCAATGCGATCGACCGGTCTGCCGGAACATTTCGCCTGGTGCGTCCGTGCCTCGCCTGCCCCTCGGCACTCCAAGTAGATGACTCTCGACGAGCGACTCCTTCGCTCTGCGCGGAGCTGTGGGCACACGCCTGGGCTCGATCGGGTGGTTGCCCGCTTCACGCTGCTCGGCGAGCATGCGGCGGTCTGGCTGGCGATCGGGGTGGCCGGTGCGGCGCTCGACTCGCCGCGGCGAGGTGAGTGGCGGCGGGCGACTGCGACAGTCGCCGGCATGTACGGGCTGAACACGGCGATCAAGCTGGTCGTGCGCCGCGCGCGCCCGCAGTTGCGCGGCGTGGCACCGCTGATCGGCACGCCCACGACGCTCAGCTTCCCCAGCGCGCACGCCTCGACGGCGTTTGCCGGCGCGCTGGCGTATTCCCGGCTCGGCTTGCCTGCGGTCGCGCTGTACGCGCTCGCCGCCAAGCTGTCCTACTCACGGCTGTATCTCGGCGTGCACTACCCCTCAGACGTGCTCGCCGGAGCGCTGCTCGGCACCGGGCTCGCCGCGGTGCGCTCGTGAGCACGCGCATCGGCATCGTCGGAATGCCCAACGCCGGCAAGTCCTCGCTGTTCAACGCGCTCACGAAAGCCGGTGCCGAGGCGGCCAACTATCCGTTCACGACGATCGAGCCGAACGTCGCGGTCGTGCCGGTGCGCGACGAGCGACTGGAGCAGGTCGCGAGCACGGTCGGCGCCTCGGAGATCGTCTGGGACACGATCGACTTCCACGACATTGCCGGGCTCGTGGCCGGCGCGCACGAGGGCGAGGGTCTCGGCAACCGCTTCCTCGCGAACATCCGTGAGACGGACGCGATCGTCCACGTCGTACGCGCGCACGGCGATGAGAACGTGATCCACCCCGAGGGACGCGTCGATCCGCTGAAGGACGTCGAGACGATCGAGACGGAGCTCGTGCTTGCCGACCTCGAGCAGGCCGAGCGGCGCCTGGAGCGCGTCACGCGCCAGGCGCGCGGGGGCGAGCGGGTTGCGGTTGCCGAGGAGGCCTGGCTCACGCAGGTCGTCGGCGAGCTGCAGGCCGGTCGCCCGGCCCGCGGTGTGCCGGTGCCCAAGGACGCCCCGAACGCGGCGCGCGACCTCGGCTCGCTCACGGCCAAGCCGGTGCTGTTCGTCGCCAATGTGGACGAGGGCTCGGAGGATGTGCCCAGCGAGATCGCCGCGCACGCGGAGGCGCAGGGAGCTCGCGCGGTGGCCGTCTCCTCGCGCATCGAGTCCGAGCTGGCGGAGCTGGAGGACGAGGACGCGGCGGCCATGCGCGAGGAGCTCGGCGTCAGTGAGTCGGGGCTGCAGCGCGTCGTGCGTGAGGCGTTCGAGCTGCTGCGGCTGATCGCCTTCTTCACTGCCGGTGAGGCCAAGCCTGCGCAGTCCTGGCACCTGCGTAACGGGCTCACCGCGTGGCACGCGGCAGGCGAGATCCACACGGACATCCAGAAGGGGTTCGTGCGCGCCGAGGTGATCGGCTGGCGCGAGCTCGTGGACGCCGGTGGCTACTCAGGCGCTCGCGACCGCGGCACGCTGCGCCTGGAGGGACGCGACTACGCGATGGCCGACGGCGACGTGATCTCCGTCAAGTTCACCCCCTGACCGCGCGACGCTCGTCGCCCCGCCTGCACTACCCGGCCCGCGCTGCCCTGCCGGCCCTGCCCTGCCGGCCCTGCCGCTCACTGCGAGCCCGAGGCCATCCCCTCCAGGCGCTCGGCCAGCCGTCGCATGCCCAGCTCCCGCGCGTGACTTGCCCCGGCCGCGAAGTCCGTCGGGCTGTCCGCGGGCCGGCTCACATCGATCATCTGCAGCGTCGCGATCTGCTTGAACGAGCGCAGCAGCTCGGAGTTCTCGCGCAGCGCCGTCGCTGCGCGCGGGCGCATGTCCTTATCGGACCGCCTGACCTTGTGTTCGGCCGCTTGCGCTGCCGCGAGCACGTCCTCGAGCGGGCCGTAGTTGCGCAGCAGCTCCGCTGCAGTCTTCGCGCCGATGCCCGGCGCGCCCGGGAGGCCGTCAGAGGGGTCGCCGCGTAGCGCGATGAAGTCCGGGACGAGCGCCGGCTCGACGCCATAGCGCTCGCGCACCTGCGCCGGTCCCAGCTCGGCCGTCTTGCCGCCCTTGAGCAGCTCGAGCACGGCGATGTGCTCGCTCACAGCCCCGTACAGATCGCGGTCGCCGGTCACCAGCAGCGCGCGGCCGCCGCGCTCCTCCTCCACTCGCGCGAACGAGAACATCACGTCGTCGGCCTCGAGGCTGTCGCTGCCGCTGACGGTCCAGCCGAGGCTCGCGAGCAGCGCCGGCGCGTGCTCCCACTGGCGGCGCAGCTCCGGCGGCATTGGGTCGCGATGGGCGTGGTAGGGCGGGTACAGCTTCACGCGATAGTCCGCCTGCTCAGCACCCGTGCAAGCCACGACGCCACGCATCCGAGGCGCCGGCAGGCGCAGATCCAAGACCCCCAATAGCGCATTGACGGTCCCGAGCAGCGCGTTCACCGGGTTGCCGTCGCCGTCGACGATCGATTTCGGCAGCGCGAAATAGGAGCGGTAGAGCAGCCACGGGACGTCCGCGATCAGCAGCGGCTCGGTGGAATCCATCCGCGCAGCGTACGGACGTCGCGCCGAACCCGGTTTGCGGCGCGCCGCGCGGAGCAAAGGACGGTCCGCGCGGCTCAGTGGCGTCGGTTTCGGGCGCGGCGCCCCCTCCTCGTCCTGCCCCGGCGACGTGAGACGCCGAGCAGCGGCGCTGTGCGAGCACCGCCGCCACCCGACACGCGCCTGGCGCTGCGCGTCGGGACCGGGTCTGGGAGCTTGTGGGCTGCGGGAGGCGAGGCGAGCGACGGCGTCTGGGCGCGAACATCGGCCTCGACTTCGACGAACGGGAGCCGCTCCGCCGCGCCGGCCCGCTCGAAGGCGCGGTGGACGCTCGGCTGCCCGGCGACAAGGGCGAACTCGTGACCGCGCCGGCGGCAGTGCGTGCAGCGGAAGCAGATCACCGCCACGCCGGTCGCGTCGATGTAGGACAGCTTGGAGAGGTCCAGCGTGATGCTGCTGCCAGGCGTCTCGCAGATGCGCTCGATCTCCGCTTCCAGGGTCGGGGCGGATATGCGGTCCAGTTCGCCGATCAGTGTCAGCGTGTGTCTCATCAGGCGCTCCTTTCAGGAGCTTTCGAGGTGAGTTCCGTGAGCGCCCGGTCAAGGGACCGGCGCTCGGCTGAGCTGCTCGGGCGGAGCTAGCCCGGGCGCGCGGAAATCAGCGCGAAAGGCGCCTGGAGGCTCGGCTCGACGACGAGCCCGAGCCGGCGCAGCGCTCTCGGCGTGGCCAGCAGCAGCAGGCCCGCGAGCGCGAGGAGGAAAGAGCTGGACAGCCCGCCGCCGCCCACAGTCGCCGGGGCGAGCCCGCCGGGTGGGGCTGCAGGCGACGGATGCGCAGGCGCCCGCGCGGGTGGCGCGTGTTGCGCCGCCGCGACGCCGGCCGGCGTCTCGTACCCGCCGAGGAGAGCATACGAGGCTGGTTGCAGCAGCTCTGAGAAGCCCCCCGTGAGAGCCCTCAGCTGAGCGATTGATGCACCGAGGGGCGGCGCGATCGCCGGCTCGCTCTCGGCGCCCGGAGCGAATGCGCCTGCCGGTGCCGACGGCAGTGTGGAGTCAGCGAGCGTGGCCGCGAGCGAGGGCACGAGCGCTCCTGCCGGCTGCAGCGGCGTCTTCGCCGCTCCGGCCGGCGTCCGGGAGGGCAGCGGCGCGAGTCCCGGAAAGGGCAGCCGGGGAATCGTGACTCGCTCGATGGGAGCGCCGCTCGCGAGCTGCTCGACCGTGCCGGTCACCGCGCTCGTGCTTCGTGCGACGTCCGTGAGCAGCGCACCGGCGACGGTCGATTCGACCGTCGCGTGGGTGACCGCGTGCGTGATCGCACCGGCGCTGCCTGCGACGATCTTGGGTGCATCGGCGGCCGCCCCTACGCCGCGACTCGAGAGGTCACGCACGACGCCCGCCGGCCTGCCGGCGTTCACGCTTGGCGGCGAGCCGGCGCCCGCGACGACTTTGTCGGCGGCTGCGCGCGTGGCGCCCGCGACGCGATCCAGCGTCGAGCCCGCCGCGCCGGCTCTGGCGCTCGGGGAGGCCGCTTGCCCTACCGCCCCGGCTGCGCTCGTAGTTAGCAAAGCTGTCGCCGGTGCGGTCGTGCGGATCGGCGTCGGCGCGGGCGAGGGCGCCGGTGGCGCCGGGGAGACCGGGGCCGGGGGCGCCGTCGCAGCGGGCTGTTCCGCAGCAACTGGCAGAGCGTGCTCCGAGCCAGATACTGCGTGCGTCGCTGCGGTCGTCAGGCCGCCCACGACATCAGCGGGCGATTGCTCGGCTCGCGCGCGGGGGGAAAGGATCAGGAAAGTGAGCAGCGCGAGGAAGAGGCAGACCAGCACGGCCAGACCCCGCCGGCTCGTGCGGGGCGCAAGGCGATGGTGAGAGTTGGCGAGCATCTCCGGTTCCAGAGTAGGTGTGCCCGCTCAGGCGAAATATATGCCTCCATCTGCGGAGACTTCACACGACCCGCTGCCGGCTACTAGGCAGGAGCCGAGGTGCCGCCACCCGCCGACACTGCGCCGGCAGCGCCCGAACTCGAGCTCGGCGCGGACGGCGCGGACGCTTCGGAGGCGCTCGCGGCTGGAACGCCTCCCTGCGGGCCGCTGCCGGGCGCCGGTGGAGCCGCGGTGGGGGCGGGGCTGCTCAGGGCTGTCCACCCGCTGCGGTCGGGCATCGCCTTGACGCTCTGGCCGTTGCGCGCGCTGAAGTACGCCCACGTGCTGTAGAGGCCGAGGCGGGCCGCCAGTTCCGGGCCGCTGACGGCGGTGCGGCCGGCGGAGCCGAGCACGTTGGCCGTGAGGATCCGCGGCGAGAAGCCACGTCTGAGTACTTCGATGCCCTTGAACGACCCGCGCACGAGCCCGTGCAGGCGCGCGGCGGCGGCGGCGAAGCTGAGGGTCGTCTTCCACGTGTGCAGGTCGCCCTTCTCATACGGATCGCTGACCCCACGCAGCCACGGCGCCGGTTCGGTGCCGATGAAGGAGTCCTCGACGTTCTCCGTGAAGCCGCCGGAGCTGGCAAAGAAGAACGTGATCACCGGGTGCCCCTGGTCGGTGACGATCTGTCCTGCAGTGGCGGCGACAGCCGCGTCCGTCTGCGGCGTCTGGGCAGCGACGCCGCGATAGACCTGCGAGCGCGTGTCCGCGAAGACGTCGAACTTGGAGCCTCCCGCGTGCGCTGTGAGCGCGTAGGTGCGGCTCGCGACCGCCTGCGCCTCGAGCGCCGCCAACGGCCAGCTCGATGAGACCTCTGCGGAGACGACGCCGCGGACGTAGGTCTCCAGAGCGATCTTGTGCACCTTGCCGCCCATCAGCACCCGCACCTTCGTGTTCGCCGGGGCCGCTCCGATGGCCGTGCCCGTGTAGTAGTGGGCGAGGATCGCGCGGTACGAGGCTCCGTGTTCGGCGTAACCGAGGGCACCCTCCTGGCTCATGCCGACGCCATGTCCGTAGCCGCCGCCCGCAATCACGAGGTCCGCGGCGCGGGCCGCGCCCGCGAGCAGGAGCGTCGCAGCGAGCGTCGCAGCGAGCGCTGCCTGCCAGCGGCGAATGCGGTGGTAGGTTGGATCGATGACGAGCATCCGTGCTTCGTTCTCCTCGAGATCGCCGGCCGGGAATCGGCGCGGGGCGTGCGTCGTGCACAACCCCAAGATCGGAGCCGCGCAAGCCCGGCCTGAGGCGCGAGCCGCTGAGACGGCCATTCGTCCGGCAAAGGCATCGTGGGCGCCACGCGAGGGCCCCGACGGCGCCGGGGTGGCAGTGTGAGCGCTGACGCATCCGGCGGGCGCCAGGCCGTGCTCGACGGCGTGCCTCACAAGCTCTACATCGCCGGCAAGTGGCGCAACAGCGCAAGCGGCGGCACGCTTGCCGTCGAGGACCCCGCCACCGGCGAGCCGCTCGTTGAGGTGGCCGATGCGCAGCCGCAGGACGGAATCGCGGCGCTCGCTGCCGCCGCCGAGGCGCAGGGCGAATGGGCCGTGCATCCGCCGCGCGAGCGTGGCGAGATCCTGCGCCGGGCCTACGAGATGATCGTCGCGAAGACCGACGAGCTGGCGCTGCTGATGACGCTCGAGATGGGCAAGGCGCTGGCCGAGTCGCGTGCCGAGATCTCCTATGCGGCGGAGTTCTTCCGCTGGTTCTCCGAGGAGGCCGTCCGCATTCACGGCCGCTACATGGTCAACACGACCGGCAAGGGACGCATTCTCACGATGCGCCAGCCCGTCGGCCCGTGCGTGTTCGTGACGCCGTGGAACTTCCCGACGGCGATGGGCACGCGCAAGATCGCCCCGGCGATCGCCGCCGGCTGCACGATGGTCGTCAAGCCGGCGCAGCAGACGCCGCTGTCGATGCTCGCACTCGCGAAGATCCTCGAGGACGCCGGGCTGCCGGGCGGCGTGCTCAACGTGGTCACGGCGAAGAAGTCAGGCGAGCTGATCGAACCCCTGCTGAAGGACCCGCGCACACGCAAGCTGTCCTTCACCGGCTCCACCGAGGTCGGGCGCAGGCTGATCGAACAGTCCGCCCAGCAGGTGCTACGGGTCTCGATGGAGCTCGGCGGCAACGCGCCGTTCCTCGTATTCGAGGACGCCGACCTCGATGCCGCGGTCGAGGGCGCGATGCTCGCCAAGATGCGCAACGTCGGCGAGGCGTGCACGGCGGC
>JBBSDZ010000019.1:0-39143 GCA_038240205.1 Solirubrobacterales bacterium
CAACGCCCTCGCGGCGCCCCTGATCGTCGATCCCTGCTCAATCAAGCCCACGAGCTGCAGACGTCCGCCAAGTCCGAGCTTGCATCTACCGCCTCCATGTTCGGGTCCTCCTGTGGCTGCGAGTTGTGGAAGACCCACAGCCTCAGGACGGACCCGGACGACCTTTCAGCTGTTCACTAAGAGCGTGGGCAACACAGCTAGCCGGGAGCAAACTCGCGCTGCGCGGCCGCGGACGCCGCGCGGGCCGGAGCCGCACCGGAGCCGGAGAACTCCGTCCCGGCCGCCCCGCCCGAGCCGGCGCCACCCGCCCCTGCACCCGACCCCACCGAAGCCGCATGCGCACTCGCAGCGCCACCGGTCGCCGAAGCGCTTAACCCGGCTCCGCCCGCGCGCGCCCTCCCCTCCGGCCCGAACTCGCGACTCGCCTGCGCCGAAGCCGCAATCGGCGCCCGCGCAGCCGCGGATCGAACAGCGTTGGAGACCGACCCACTCAGCGGCGCCCCTGCCCCCTGCGCAACCGCGGTGAAAGCACCCACGCCACCGCTCACGCGCCCGCCAGACGCATGAGCCCGCGCGCCATGCCGGGCCCGCGGCGAGTGCCCGGCACCTGACCGCCCTTCGAGCGCCACGCAGCCGGCCCCGATCCCGAGCGCAAGCGCACAGCTGACCGCGAGCTTCGCGCCGAGCGGCCCGGCGGCGAGCCACCAACCGCCGCCGGCCGCCCCCGCCGCGCCCGAGGCAGACAGCGCGCCGCCGACACCTGAGCAGGCCGGAGCGACGGCGCCCGCCGCCGAGCCCGAGCCGGCCAACGAGCTCGCCCCTGTGCCCGCGCCGCTGCCCGCAACTGAGCCGGCGCCTACAGCCGCGGCGCTCCCGCCGAGCACGAGGTGCAGCAGCGACGGAACCGGCGGCAGCACGGCGGCGAGGCCGCGCAGCGAGAGGATATACGCGCGGCAGGCAGGGCACTCGTCGCGATGCATCAGCGCGAGCGCGTAGCGCTCTCCGTCGGGGTCGAGGATGCCGTAGGCGAAACCGCGCATCAGTGAGCCCTGCTCCTCACACCACGCGCCCGCGCGGATCGTCTCGACGAGCGCGCCGACCTTGCCGGCCACGCCTGGAGCGCCCGCGCCGCGGCCCTCCATCAGCTTGCGCATACGCGCCACGCTGACCCCCATCCGCGCGGCCGCCTCGGCGCGCGAGAGCCCCTGCAGGTAGCAGAGCGTCGCCGCCTGCTGCTCGCGCTCGCTGAGGCGCCCGCGCAACGCCTCGAACAGCTGGCGCAGCCTCGTGCGGTCATCCAGCTCCGCGGCGATGTCGTGCGACTCGCCGGCGGCGCCGCTCGCTCGCCGCGACGCTCCCGGCCTCGTCCCCCCGCCCGCGGCCAGCTGATGCCCACCGGCCGAATCCACCGGGCGATCGAGCTCCAGGCTTCCGAGCCTGGAGCGCGCACGGTGCTCGTCGATCGCGCGGCGGTAGGTGACGAGCGCCAGCCAGGCCGACGGGTCATCGATCTGCTCGCCGTCGAGCACCGCCGCGTAGAGCCCCTGCCACGCCTGCGAGTACGCCGCCTCCAGGTCACTGCGGTCAAGGCGCACGCCGGCCAGGCGCAGCCGCGCCCGCGCGCCTGCGATGACCCTGTCAGATAGCCCGTCGAACTCCTCGCGCAACAGGCGCTCGGCTCGGAAGCGACGCAGGGTGGCTGGGCTCACTGCCCACGGAGACTACGGAATCCTGCGAGCCAGGCGAATTCCGCTAACCGGCAGCGCCGTCGCGCGAGAACCGCTCGATCTGCTCGAGGCTGACCGCTCGCATGTCCTGTCCTGCGCCGTGCGCCGTGTGCCACTCCACGACTGCGCCCAGCGCCTGCTCGAGGTCCCACGCCGGCGTCCAGCCCAGCTCGGCGACGGCGGCGCTCGAGTCCAACGACAGATGCCCGGCCTCCGGCGGATCGTCTGCAGACTCCACCTCCCACTCCAGAGAACCCCCCCACAGCTCCGCGAGCCGCCCGACGATCCAGCTCACCGGCCGCACGTCGTCCTCGCGCGGACCGAAGTTCCACGCGCGCGCCGCGTCGGCGCCCTGACACAGCTCCTCCGCGAGCCGCAGGTAGCCGCCGAGCGGGTTGAGCACGTGCTGCCACGGGCGCACCGCCCGCGGGTTGCGCACGCGCAGCGGCTCGCCGCTGTGCGCGGCGCGCACGACGTCGGCCAGCAGCCTGTCCTCACCCCAGTCCCCCCCGCCGATCACGTTGCCGGCGCGCGCGGTGCCCAGGCGCGGCCGCTCGCCGCCGTCGAAGAACGAGCTGCGATACGCCGCGCTGACGAGCTCCGCGCACGCCTTCGAGCTCGAGTAGGGGTCGCTGCCGCCGAGCGGATCGCCCTCCACGAACGCCCGCGTCCCGCCGGTGTTCTCGTAGCACTTGTCTGACGTCACCACCACCACCGCGCCGACCTCCGTACCCACGGTGCGGACCGCCTCAAGGACGTTGACCGTGCCGAGCACGTTGACGGCGTACGTCGTCGCCGGATCGCGCAGCGAGCGCCTGACCATCGGCTGCGCCGCCAGGTGCAGGACGACCTCCGGCCGCGCCGCTGCCACGGTGCGGCTGACGGCCTCGCCGTCGCGCACGTCTACGGCGTGCTCGCGCACTTCCGCCCCGACCCCGGCTAGCTCGTACAGCGACGGCTGCGTCGGTGCGCCCGGCGAGAGCCCGCTGACCTCCGCCCCGAGCGACTGCAGCCACAGCGACAGCCATGCGCCCTTGAAACCGGTGTGGCCTGTGATCAGGACCCGTCGCTGTGCCCAGAACTGGGAATTGATCTCCACGGCCGCCGGGTATCTTCACGCAATCGCCTCCTCGCCCGCCGCCACCCCTCCCCCGCCGCCGACCGCTGAGGTACTCGGCATCCCGCTGGCGATCTCCGGCTACGAGCAGGTGATGGACTGGATGGACGCGATGAACGCCGCGGGCGCCCGCGGCTACCTGACGGCGGCGGCGGTCAACCTCGTGATGTCCGCACAGGAGCAGCCGGCGACGATGGCCGCGACGCTCGCCGCGACGCTCGCCGTCCCCGACGGGGTGCCGCTCGTGTGGGCGCTGCACGCGCTTGGGCACCCGGCCGCCACGCGCGTCTACGGTCCCGACTTGATGGCGCACTTCTGTGCGCGCGCCGCGCGCAAGGGCACGCCGATCTACCTCTACGGGGGCAGGCACGACGAGGCGCGCGGCCTGCTCGAGCGGCGGCTGTCCGAGCGCTTCCCGGGCCTGCCGATCGCCGGCGGCTCCTCGCCCCCGTTCCGCCCGCTCACCGCCGCCGAGGACGAGCACGAGATCGAGCTGATCAACGCCTCCGGCGCGGCCGTCGTCTGGGTCGGCACCGGTCAGCCCAAGCAGGAGCTGTGGATGCACGAGATGCGTGAGCGGCTTGCGCCGCCGCTGCTCGTGGGCGTCGGCGCGGCGTTCGACTTCCACGCCGGCCTCGTCTCGCAAGCCCCGCCGTGGATGCAGCGCAACGGCCTGGAGTGGACTTACCGCCTCTCACGCGAGCCGCGACGGCTGTGGCGTCGCTATGCCCGCTACAACCCGCTGTTCGTGGCCGGCTTCGCGCGCCAGTACGCGCGCCACCGCCGCGAGCGCGCGAAGGCGGGCGGGCGTCAGCCGTGAGCCGTGTGCTGCTGAGCGGCGGCGCCGGCGCGATCGGCGCCGCCGTCGCCAGGCTGCTGCTCGCCGATCCCGCATACGAGGTCCGCATCGCAGACGCCCGCCCAGCGCCTCAGTGGATGCGCGAGGGTTGTGAGATCGACGGCGGCGACCTGCGCTCGCACGCGCGCGCGCAGGCGGCGAGCAAAGGGTGCTCGCACGTGATCCATCTCGCCGCCTACAGCGAGAGCGACGGCGGGAGCTCCTCACCGCAGTCGCTGATCGAGTACGAGAGCGCGCTGCACAACGCCGTGATCGGCGCCGCCGCCGAGCGTCGCGTGGAGCGCTTCGTGTACGTCTCCAGCCCGCTCGTGTTCGAGCGCGCGGAGCTGTTCCCGACGAGCGAGGAGCACCTCGGCGACTGCCTCGCGCCGCACTCGGCCCGCGGCTTCTCGGCGCTCAGCGGCGAGCGCCACTGCCGCGCGGCGCACGAGGAGCACGGTCTACCGTTCGCGATCTGCCGCCCTTTCGGCGCTTACCAGGCGGCGAGCGCAGGTCCACAGCCTCCGGAGGCTAGGACCGGCGCGAGCGAGCTGGACCCCTGGCTCGACCGAGCGGTCCAAGGGGCGATCGCTCAGGCCCGCGCCGCGCGCCGCCCGCTCGAGATCCGCGGCCCGGCGGAGCGGACGGTCACGCCGACGCACGTCGATGACATCGCGGCGGGGATCGTCGCCGCGTTGTCCGATCCGGCAGCGCTGAACGACGATTTCAACCTCGCTGCCGAGCGGGAGATGACGGTCGCCGAGCTCGCGCGGCTGGCATGGGCCGCCTGCGGGCAGGACCTCGACGAGCTCGAGCTGAAAGAGCTGCCAGCCGCCGCGATCGAGCCGCAGCGCAGCTGGCCGTCGGCGGAGAAGGCGCACACGCAGCTTGGCTGGCAGGCGCAGATCGACGTCGAGCACGGCATCACCGGCGCTCTATAGGCTGGGCCGATGACAGACCGGCGCAAAGCGCTGATAACCGGAATCACGGGCCAGGACGGCTCCTACTTGGCCGAACTGCTGCTCGAGAAGGGGTATGAGGTGCACGGCATGGTGCGCCGTGCCTCGACCGAGAAGTTCGACCGCATCGAGCAGATCCGCGACCGCATCACGCTCCATCAGGGCGACCTGCTCGACCAGCGCTCGCTCGTCGACGCGCTGCGAGCATCGGAAGCGTCTGAGATCTACAACCTCGCTGCGATGTCCTACGTCGCGGTGTCCTGGATCCAGCCGACGCTCACGGCGGAGTTCACCGGCGTCGGGGTCACGCGCATGCTCGAGGCGATGCGCGAAGTCTGCCCGCAGGCACGCTTCTACCAGGCCTCATCGAGCGAGATGTTCGGCAAGGTGCTCGAGGTCCCGCAGACCGAGACGACGCCGTTCTACCCGCGCTCTCCCTACGGCGTGGCGAAGGCGTACGGGCACTTCATCACGGTCAACTACCGCGAGTCCTACAACCTGCACGCGACCTCCGGGATCCTCTTCAACCACGAGTCCGAGCGCCGCGGCCTGGAGTTCGTCACGCGCAAGATCACCTGGCACGCCGCCGCGATCAAGCACGGGCTGCTCGGCGAGATCCGCCTCGGCAACCTAGACGCCGAGCGCGACTGGGGCTACGCCAAGGACTACGTGCAGGCGATGTGGCTGATGCTCCAGGTCGACGATCCGCAGGACTACGTGATCGCGACCAACGAGGCCCATTCGGTGCGCGAGTGCTGCCAGGTAGCCTTCGACGAGGCCGGCCTGGGCGACTTCGAGCAGTACGTGACGATCGATCCCGCGTTCGTGCGCCCGGCCGAGGTGGATCATCTGATCGGCAACCCAGCCAAGGCCGAGCGCGACCTCGGCTGGAAGCCGGAAACTTCCTTCGATGAGCTGATCCGCCTGATGACGCGCTCGGACCTCGAGCTGCTCAAGCCGCGCTGAGGCTCGCATGGCGGTCGCGCTGTTCGACACCGCCGCAACGCTCGCCCCGCTGCGCGAGGAGCTGCGGGGCGCGATCGACCGCGTGCTCGACTCCGAGCGGTTCATCCTCGGCCCGGAGGTCGCGGCCTTCGAGCGCGAGCTGGCGGAGTACTCGGGCGCCGCGTACGGAGTCGGCGTGGCCAACGGCACCGACGCGATCACGATCGCGCTGCGCGCGATGGGCGTCGGCCCAGGCGACGAGGTGGTCGTCCCCTCCTTCACGTTCTACGCGTCCGCTGAGGCGATCCCGCCGACCGGCGCGACGCCCGTGTTCTGCGACATCGATCCGCAGACCTACTGCGTGACGGCCGCGACCGTGCGCGCCGCGCTCACGCCGCGCACCAAGGCTGTGATCGCCGTGCACCTGTTCGGCAACGTCGCGCCGGTGGGCGAGATCGAGGCGCTCGGAGTGCCGGTGCTCGAGGACGCGGCACAGGCGGTCGGCTCGGACTCCGCCTGCGGGCGCCCGGGATCGCTCGGTACGGCCACGACGATCTCCTTCTATCCATCCAAGAATCTCGGCTGCTTCGGTGACGGCGGCATGATCCTGACTTCCGATGAGCGCATCGCCGAGCAGGCGCGCATCCTGCGCTTCCACGGCTCGCGCGACAAGGTCGACTACGAGCAGCTCGGCTACAACTCGCGCCTGGACGAGCTGCAGGCGGCGATCATGCGCGTGCAGATGCCACACCTCGACGCCTGGGCCGAGGGCAGGCGCGCCGCCGGGCGCCACTACGAGCAGGCCGGGCTGGGCGAGCTGGTCGGGCTGCCGCAGGCCGTCGCAGGCGCCGCCCCGGCTTGGCACCTGTATGTCGTCAGCCACCCGCAGGTGCAGCGGCTGCAGGACGCGCTCGCCGCAGCCGGCGTCGCCTACAAGCCCTACTACCGCACCCCCGTCCATCGCCAGCCGCCGATGCAGCAGTGGGGCGCCGGGCTCGAGCTGCCGGCGACGGAGCAGGCGGCACGCGAGCATCTGGCGATCCCGATGAGCCCGGTGCTCACGCGCGAGCAGGCCGAGGAGGTCGTGGCCGCGGCCCAGGCCGCGGCTTAGCGCCAGCGCTCGAGCAGATCCGCGTCGGGCACCTCGCGCACGACGCGCGCGGGCACGCCCATGACGACGGCGCGCGGGGCGACGTCGTTGGTGACGAGCGCGCCGGCGGCGACGAACGCCTCCTCGCCGATCTCGACGCCGGGGGTGAGCACGGCGGCGCCGCCGATGCGGCAGGCACGTCGCAGGGTGGCGCCCCTCAGGGGCACGTCGCCGGCGTGGCGGGCCATCGTGTCGTCGTTGGTCGTGAGCGCGCCGGGGCCGACGAAGACGTCGTCCTCGACGAGCGAGAAGGCAGTCAGATAGACGTTTGTCTGTACGCGCACGCGCTCGCCGATCGAGACGTCGTTGTCGACGACGCTGCCGCGCCCGATCGCCGAGTGCGCGCCGATGGACGAGCGCTCGCGCACGAACGACTGGTCGCCGACGATCACCTCCTCGCCGAGGCTCGCCCCGGCGAACACGACCGCGCCG
Organism: Solirubrobacterales bacterium; assembly: GCA_038240205.1. Classification (GTDB taxonomy): domain Bacteria; phylum Actinomycetota; class Thermoleophilia; order Solirubrobacterales; family Solirubrobacteraceae; genus Palsa-744. The sequence goes on from JBBSDZ010000019.1 coordinate 7,169, forward strand.
GCGCACACGGTCGCGCCGCGGGCGAGCTCGAGGCGGCCGACATCGCCGTGGGCAGAGGAGCGCTTGGACAGGCGCGGGCGCTTGCCGAGCACGACGTGATCCTCGATCGTGCAGCCGTCGCCGATGATCGTGCCGTCGTGAACGACAACGTTGGCGCCGAAGGAGACTCCCTCGCCGATCTGCACGTCATCGCCGAGCAGCAGGCCGGGAGCGCGCGCGTCGGGGCTCAGCACGACCGCGCCTCTGCTCTGGAGCGCTCGCGCAACACGGCGCTAGAGCCGCACGACGTCGGCGACGCCGGAGGAGCGCGTGACGCCGCGCAGGTCGACCACCAGCCGTGCGCGCTGCGCGACGAGGTCGTGGTCGATGCTCGGGTGCGCGGTCACGATCAGAGTCAGGTCGGAGTCGGCGATCGTCTCATCCAAGGGCGTGCTGTCCAGCGAGAACTCGCGCAGGCTCGGCACATGCGGGTCGTGGTAGCGGACGTCCGCGCCCATGCCTTTGAGCAGCGAGATGATCTTCAGCGCGGGCGACTCGCGGATGTCGCCGACGCCGGGCTTGTAGCTGACACCGAGCACGGCGATGCGAGCGCCTTTGACCGACAGGCCGGCCTCGTTGAGCGCGCGCTGGGCCTTTTCGACGCAGTGGTAGGGCATCTGCTGGTTGACCTTGCCGGCGAGCTCGATGAACTCGGTCGACATGTCGAACTCGCGCGCGCGCCAGCTCAGGTAGAAGGGGTCGACGGGCAGGCAGTGGCCGCCCATGCCAGGGCCCGGCGAGAACGGCATGAACCCGTACGGCTTGGTCGATGCGGCGTCGACGACCTCCCAGATGTCGATGCCCATGCGGTCGGTGAGCATCGCCAGCTCGTTGACCAGCGCGATGTTGACCGAGCGGAAGATGTTCTCCAGGAGCTTGGTCAGCTCGGCCGCCTCGGGACTCGAGACGCGCACGAGGTTTTCGCACACGAGGCCGTAGATCTCCTCGGCGCGCTGCACGCACGCCTCGGTCAGGCCGCCGATCACCTTCGGCGTGTTGCGCAGCGTGAAGTCGGTGCGCCCAGGGTCGACGCGCTCGGGCGAGAAGGCCAAGTGGAAGTCCTTGCCGGCCGCCAGGCCCGACTCCTCCAGCAGCGGGGCGACGCGCTCTCGCGTCGTGCCCGGGTAGGTGGTGGACTCGAGCACGACGAGCTGGTCGGCCTGGAGCACCTCGGCGAGCCCGCGCGTTGAGTCGATCAGCGGGCCGAGGTCCGGCTCGCGGTTGCGCGTGAGCGGCGTCGGCACACAGATGAGCACCGCGTCGGCCTTCGCCAGGCGCGCATAGCGCGTGGTCGCAATTATGCGGCCGGAGTGCTTGCGCAGCAGCTCCGAGGGGACGTCCTCGATGTAGGACTCGCCGGCCTCGATCGCCTCGATCTTGCGCGAGTCGACGTCGACGGCGATGACGTCACAACCCTCCTCGGCGAACGCGACCGCCAAGGGCAGCCCGACGTAGCCGAGCCCGATGATCCCAACGGTCGTCATTCCGGCGCAGTGTAGGGGTTGGCTCGCATGAGACGGGGATCGGCCTGGAGGGCGTCAGCCTTTAGCGCTGCGCCTGCGCGCAGCGCCTCTTTCAGGCGGCGCCGGTGTCCTGCAGCGAGCGCGCGTCTGCCTGCACCATCCGCTCGATCAGCTGCTCGAAGGAGAGCTTTGGGCGCCAGCCGAGCTGCTCGCGCGCCTTGCGGGGGTCGCCGACGCTCGGCGTGCGCTCCGGGGCGCGCACGAGCGTCTCGTCGACGCGCAGGTAGCGTTCGGCCTCCAGGCCTGCGCACGCGAACGCGACGCTCGCGAGGTCGGCGACCGTGTGCGACACGCCGCTTGCGAGCACGTAGTCGCCTGGCTGATCCTGCTGGAGCATCAGCCAGGCCCCGTGCATGACGTCACCTGCGAACGACCAGTCGCGCACGGCGTCGAGGGCGCCGAGCGTCAGCTCCTGCTGGCGGCCGAGGGCAATCGCGGCGACCGCGCGTGTGACCCTGCGGGTGACGAACTGCTCCGGGCGGCGCTCGGACTCGTGGTTGAAGACGATGCCGCTGCTCACGTGCTGGCCGTCGTGCTCTCGCAGCACCCCGACCAGCTCGTGCGCGGCGAGCTTGGCGACCGCGTACGGCGTCAGCGGGCGGCAGCGCGTCCGCTCGCTCTGCGGGCACTCACCGGCATCGCCGAAGATCGCTCCCGAGGCGGCGATGAACACGCGCGTGCCCGGGTCGGTCTCGCGCACCGCCTCGAGGATCGCCGCGGCCGAGCCGGCGATCGCCGCCATCGTCTCCGCCGGCCGCTCCCATGAAGCGGGCACGAACGAGGGCGCGGCGAGGTGGTATATCTCCTGCGCGCCGGCTCGCTCGACAGCCTCGCGCACGCTCGCCGCGTCGAGCAGGTCGCCGCGGAGCAGCTCGACGCGCTCGCGCAGGTGCTCAGAGCAGCCGAGCGAGCGCTCCGGCCCGCCACGCACGAGCCCCGCGACGCGGTAGCCCTTCTCGAGCAGCAGCTCGGCGAGGAACGAGCCGTCCTGGCCGCTCAGGCCGGTGATCAGCGCTGAGGGCTGGAGGGACACGGCGCCAGCTTACGTCCTGCGCCTCATGCCCCGGGGGCACCGGCTCCGTCGTAGATCTCGGCGAGCCGGCCGCCCACGACTGCCGGCGCGCACACGGCGCGCACCCGCGCTAGGCCCTCCTGTCCGGCGGCGCGATCGCCGCGCAGCCTCGCAATCGTGGCCGCGAGCGCATCGGCATCGCCCGCCGGAACGAGCCCCTGCTCGCCAACGAGCTCTCCCAGCGCGCCGACGCGACTCGCGGCGATAGGAAGGCCGGCGGCCATCGCCTCGGCCGCCGCCAGGCCGAACGTCTCAGCCGAGCGCGAGGGCACGAGCGCGAGCGACGCCCCTGCGCGCAGCCGCGCGAGCGCCTGCTCGTCAACGCGCCCGGCAAAGCGGACGTCGGCTCCCACGGCCCGCTGCTGCAGTGCGGCAAGCTCCGGCCCGTCGCCGGCAATCACGAGCGGCACAGCGGCAGCGCGGCAGGCGTCGATCGCCACGTCCACGCCCTTCTCAGGCGCCAGCCGAGAAACGACGAGCGCATATCCGCCGCCGGGCTCGGCACCGCCGATGACCGTCTCGCCCTTCACCACCTCGCGCGCCGGATCGAGCGCGGGCACGGGCGGCGCCAGCACGTGCACGCGCTCCCAGTCCAGCGGCGCGCCGAGCTCGCGCAGTCGCTCGCGCGCGAACGCGCTCGGCACGACGATCACGTCAGCCTGCGACACGAGCCGTTGCTGCCACAGCGCCAGCGAGGCTCCGTACGCGGCGGCCTCGGGCAGGCTGCCGCGGCAGTTCAGGCGCACGCCGGGAAGCGTGTCGCGACCGTGGCAGCGCGTGCACTCGGCGCCGCGCGTGAAGCAGACGCCGATCGCGCACACGAGCCGGTACTGGTGTAGGTGCAGCACGACTCGTGCGCCCTGCTGGCGCGCGGCGGTGAGCGCGCGCCAGCCGAGCGCCGGCTGCAGGTTGTGGGCATGAACGACGCGCGCACCAGTGTCGCGCACGGCGCGCGCCACCTCGCCGGGGTCCAGGCCGCCGCGCAGCAGCCCGAGCGCCGCCTGCCCGCGCCCGAGCTCGCCCGAGGAGCGTGCGAGCAGCTCGGCCGGCTCTTGCAGTTGCTCGCGCACGAGCCACAGCAGATCCTCGACGGCGCGCTCCTCGCCGCCGCTCGTGCGGTAGCGGTTGTGCAGGAACAGGATCACCGGCGAGAGCCTATTCCGCGAGCGAGCGCCTGCCATGCAGGCGAAAGCCGCTGCAAACCTAGACTGTCCGACAATGATCCCCGCCTCGATCGTGATCCCGACACGCGCGCGCCTGCCCTACCTGGAGGTGGCGCTCGCCTCGATCGCGCCGCAGGCGGCGGCCGCCGGCGCGGAGCTGCTGGTGATCGACGACGCCGGCGCCTCGGCCGAGGCCCGCGCACTGACCGAGCGCTTCGGCGCGCGCTATGAGCCACCGGGCGCTCCAAGCGGCCTCAACGTCGCGCGCAACACGGGCGTCGCGCGCTCCTCGGGCGAGCTGGTGGCGTTCGTCGATGACGACATCCGCGCGAGCCCCGGATGGCTCGCCGCGCTGCTCGACGCCGCGCGCTCCCACACGGACGTGGACGTCTTCACCGGCCCGATCCATCCCCGCCTGGAGGGCCCTGCTCCCCACAGCTGCGGCCGTGAGAAACCGCCGATCACGGCGCTCGATCTCGGCGAGCGCGACACGGACGCGCGCTACGCCTGGGGAGCGAACATGGCGATCAGGCGTAGCGCGCTGGAGCGCGTCGGGCCGTTCGACGAGTCGCTCGAGCACGGTGGCGACGAGCAAGAGTGGCAGGATCGATTGATGTCCGCCTCCGGCGGCTCTGCTCGCGTGCTGTATGTCGCAGCGGCGGCTGTCGAGCACCGGCGGGCCGGCCCGGACGCGCGTCTCAGGTCGCTCGCCCGCGTCGCGCGCGTGCGTGGAGAAGCTGCGCGGCGCTTCGACGCCCGCCACGGCGAGGCTCCGACGCTGGCGCGCGAGTCGCTGACGCTCGCCGCGTGCGCTGCCCACGTCGTGCGGCGCCGCTGCCCTGCAGGCCTGACGATGGTCGCGCACAGCGCCGGGCGCCTGCGCGTGGGACTGGGCGAACGTGCGCACGCAGGCGGGCCGGCGGCTTCCACCACCGCGGCGATGCCCGCAGGCGCACCGATGACGAGTGCGGCCGCGCGCAACGGGGCAGGCGCGCAGCCGGACTTCCTCTCGGGTACGAGCGGCACCGTCGGCGGTGTCGACGCCCTCGTGCGCGGCGTGCACGACGAGCTGATCGACGGCCGCGAGCTGCTCAGCGGGCGGCGCTTGCGCCTGGCGCGGGCGGCGCGGAGCGAACCTGCGCGGCGGCGAGTCCTGGCACTGGGCATCGAGCGCCCGCAGCATCGGCGTCTGGCCGAGCGCGCGCGCGCCGAGCTCCGACGCTCCCGCCACGATCTCGAGATGCACGTCGCGCCGCCGGGCGAGCTGGGCAAGTTCGAGAACCTCAACCGGCTGCTCGCGGGGCACCCGGCGCAGGGGCACGACTGGCTCCTGCTGATCGACGACGACGTCGAGCTGCCGCGCGGCTTCCTCGATCGCTTCGTGTTCCTGTGCGAGCGCTTCTCGCTCGCGCTCGCGCAGCCGGCCCACCGCCTCGGCTCGCACGCGGCCTGGCCGCAGACGCGCCGGCAGCCGGGCAGCGCGGTGCGCGAGACGCGCTTCGTCGAGATCGGCCCAGTCACGGCTTTCGCGCAGCGGACCTTCGCGACGCTGCTGCCGTTTCCGCCGCTGCGCATGGGCTGGGGCCTGGACGCGCACTGGGGGGCGCTCGCACGCGAGCACGGCTGGCACTGCGGCGTCACGGACGCCGTCGCGATCGGCCACCGCGCGGCGCCGGCCGCCGATGCCTACTCACGCGAGGCGGCCGTCGCGGAGGCATGCGATTTCCTCGCCGAGCGCCCGTACGTGAACGCGGATGAAGCGAAGCGCACCATTACCACCCACCGCCGCTGGTGAGGGTCCTGGTCGTAGCCGAGTTCTACCCGAGCCGCCGCGACCCGGTGCTCGGCATCTGGGCGCATCGCCAGGCGCTGGCCGCGCGCGACGCGGGCGCCGAGGTGCGCGTGCTCGTGTTGCACCGCCTGGTGCCTTCGCGCGCTTCGTTTGTGGCCGGCCCGGCGGCGGCCGCGGGAGCGCTCGCGGAGCTGGTGCGCGAGCCGCGCAAGCAGACCCGCGACGGCCTGCAGATCTCATACGTCCCGTATGCCTCGCCACCACGAGAGGAGGGCTACGCGACGTGGGGGGCGTGGGTTGCGCCGGCGCTCGGCGTCGCAATGGCGAGCGTGCGCCGCTCGTTCCCGTTCGAGCTCGTGCACGCGCACAACGCCGTCCCGGCGGCGGACGCCGTGCGCCGCGTCAGCGCCGTGCGCCCGCTGCGCGCGCCGCTGGTGATCTCGGTGCACGGTGGCGACGTGCTCTACACAGCGGTGCGCTCGAAGGGCGGCGCCGAGGCCGTGCATCGCGCCCTCGGCGCGGCCAAGCTGGTGCTCGCGAACAGCCAGGGGATCGCGCATCTCTCCCGCGCCCACGGCGCCCGCGAGACGCGCGTCGTGCACCTCGGCACGGAGATCCCCGCGGCGGCGCGCCCGCCCCGGCGCAGCGGTGTGCCGCCGGCGCTCGTGACGGTCGCGCACCTGGTCGCGCGCAAGCGCCAGGCCGACGTGCTGCGAGCGCTCGCGGTGCTGACGCCGCGCCATCCCACGCTGCGCTATGAGATCGTTGGCGAAGGCCCGGAGCGCACGGCGCTGGAAGGCCTGGCCGCCCGCCTGGGCGTGGCCGACCGGGTCGACTTCCACGGCCAGCTGCCCCCGCAGGAGGCGGTCGAGCAGGCACGGCGCTGCACGCTGTTCGTGATGCCCTCGACCGAGGAGGCGTTCGGCGTCGCCTACGTCGAGGCGATGGCCGGCGGCGTGCCGGCGATCGGCTGCCGTGGCGAGCCGGGCCCGGAGGAGATCGCTGCTGCGGGCGACGGCATGGTGCTGGTGCCGCCCGGCGACATCGAGCGCCTGACCCAGCGGATCGACGAGCTGCTCTCCGATCCGCACCGGCTGCGCGAGGCGCGCCAGCGCGCGCGCGCAACGGTCGCGGCGAACTTCACCTGGGAGCGGTGCGGGCAGCAGACGCTCGCTGCCTACGAGCAAGCGCTGCAGTGAAGCCGCTTCTGTTCGTCACGGGCCACGCGCCCGCCTACCGCGTCGGCGCGCTCGCGCGCCTGCACGAGCTCCAGGGAATCGAGCTGGCGTTGTTCGGTGGGCGCTCCAAGCACGGCGGCGAGGTGTTCGGAGGTGAGATGCCCTTTCCGCACAGGTACGTACGACCCCGCGAGCTGGCCGCGCTGGCCGGCAGCGGCGAATATCGCGCGGTCATCTGCCCCACGGGCGGGCGCCTGGCGCCGCTTGCCACCTGGCGCGGGGCGCGGCGAGCACGCGTCGCGTTGATCCTGTGGGCCTCGCTGTGGGCGCACCCGCGCAGCGCGGCGCACACGCTCAGCTATCTGCCGCTGCGGCGGCTGTATCGCTCGGCAGACGCCGTCGTCACGTACGGCCCGCACGTCAGCGACTACGTGCGTGCGCGTGGCGCGAGCAACGTGTTCGAGGCGCCGCAGGCGGTCGACAACGACTTCTGGAGCTCGCCGCAAACGACTCCGCCGAGCGTGCCGTCCTGGCCGGCGCAGGCTCGCACGCGCTTCCTGTTCGTGGGGCGCCCGGCGCGCGAGAAGGGCCTAGCCGTGCTGATCCAGGCCTGGCGACTGGCCGAGCTGAGCGCGCCTGAGCACGCGCTCGTGCTCGCGGGAGCGCGGGCTGAGCTCTCGGCGATGGCGCCGAGAGGACCGCGCCGCCACGGCGACGGGGCGATCTTCGGGCTTGGGCCGCTCGCGCCACAGCAACTACGCGACATCTACGCCGCGTGCGACGTGCTCGTGGTGCCGTCGATCCCCATGCCGAAGTTCCGCGAGCCCTGGGGCTTGGTCGTCAATGAGGCGATGAACCGCGGCCTGCCGGTGATCGCGAGCGACGCCGTCGGCGCCGCCTCCGGGGGGCTGGTGCGCGACGGCGTCAACGGCCTGATCGTCCCGGCCGGCGACAGCTCGGCGCTGGCGAGTGCGATCCACCGCCTGGCGGAGGACGCGAACCTGCGGGCGCGGCTGGGCGCGCAGGCCGCACAGGACGTGCGCGCCTACAGCTACGACGCCTGGGCGCGCGGCTTCGGCGAAGCCCTCGCGAGCGTCGGAAGCGCCCGCGGGCGTTGGTAGCGTTGCGTCGCTCGCCCATGAGAACCGCCCTCTCAAAGAGCCGGCCGGCGCTTGCGGCCGCGCTGCTGCTGATCGCCTGCTTCCCGGCCCCAGCCGGCGCTGACATCGGCACGAAGATCATCGAACGCTGCACGCACGGCAAGAGCATCGGCGGGTTCAGCCAGCAGGCGTATCGCCGCGCGCTGGCGGAGCTGCCGACGGAAGTCGAAGAGTATTCGCCGTGCGGCCAGCTGATCCGCCGCGCGCAGCTGGCGGCAGCTAGCGGCGGCGGCAGCGGCGGGGGCGGAGGCGGAGGCACGACTGGCGCAACAACGCCCTCGGCCTCGGAGCGCAGCGCGCTCGAGAAGGTGCCGAAGACGGGTGCGGGCCCGTTGCGGGTGGGCGGCGAGATCGTGCACCCGGGCGTGGTGCACGCGGACGTCGCCTCGGCTCTCAGCTCGCTGCCCGACCCGGTGCTCGCGCTGCTCGCGTTCCTACTCGCGTGCGCGCTGGCGCTCGGCGGCCGGGAGATCGGAAGGATGATCGGTGCCCACCGCTCCGGCTGAGCCGCGCCCGGTCACACCTGGACCGCCGCCTGCACCTACCGGCGGCGAGAGCACCGGCGCGACGGCGCCCGGTGGCGGGACGCCAAACCGACGGGCCGCCCGACGCCGCCCCCCCGGCGACCTCGGCTCGGACTGGGCGGCGCGTGCGGCCCACTGGTGGCCGACGCTGCTGATCGCCGGGTTCCTGTGCTTCGTCGCGTTCCTCGCCGGAGGGGGGCTGAACCTCGCCGACATGACGACCGTCGAGATGGTGCTCACGATCGGCTCCGGACTGATCGTGATCGCGGCGGTGTTGCTCGGACCGGCGGGCGGTCGCGCCTATGGCGCTTGGCCGGTGGCCCTGCTGATCGCGTTCGCGGCGCTGACGGCGCTTTCGGTGGTGTGGTCGGTGCAGCCGGACGACAGCTTCAAGGACGCCGGGCGCATGCTCGCCTACTGCGGCGTGTTCGGCGCGGCGGTCGTGCTCGCGCGCACGGTCCCGGCGCGCTGGCCGGCGGTGCTGGGGGGCGTGCTGCTCGCGGCGGTGATCGTGTGCGTGTACGCGCTGCTCACGAAGGTGTTCGCCAACCACCTCGACGCGAGCGATCCGTACGCGCGCCTGCGCGCCCCGTACAGCTACTGGAACGCGATCGGCCTGACCGCGGCGATGGGGGCGATCTGCTGCATGTGGCTGGGCGCGAGGCGAGCGGGGCACGCGCTGCTGAGCGCGCTGGCTTACCCGGCGATGGGCCTGATGCTGCTGACGGTGATGCTTGCCTATTCGCGCGGAGCGCTCGTGGCGCTGGTGCTCGGGCTGGCGCTGTGGTTCTGCGTGGTGCCGCTGCGCCTGCGCGGAGCGGCCGTGCTGCTTTGCGGCGCGGTCGCCGCGGGCGGCGTCGTGGCGTGGGACTTCAAGACACACGCGCTGAGCAGCGACAACGTCGCGCTGGCCGCACGCACGGACGCCGGACATCAGCTCGGTGTGCTCGTGCTTGCGATGCTGCTGGTGCTGAGCGTGGTCGGTGTCGCGGTCGGCTTCTGGACCGGCCGCCAGGCGCCTTCGGTGCTCAATCGACGCCGCGCCGGGGCGCTGCTCCTCGGCCTGCTGGTCGTGCTGGTGCTGGCGTTTGCGGGCGCGCTCGCCGCCAGCCACCGCGGCTTCACGGGCAGCATCTCACACGGCCTGCACGCGCTGACCGACCCGCACGCGGCCGTGCCGTCGAACACGCCAGGTCGCCTGACGGCGGTGGGCAGCGTGCGAGCGCGCTACTGGAACGAGGCGCTGAAGGTATTCGACGCGCACAAGGCGCTCGGAGCGGGCGCGGAAGGCTATGCGACCGCACGCCTGCGCTACCGCACGGAGACGCTCGACGTCCGTCATGCGCACGGCTACGTCGTGCAGACGCTCGCCGACCTCGGCCTCGTCGGGCTCGGCCTGACGCTCGCGCTGCTGATCGCGTGGATGACGGCGGCCGGGCGCAGCACGCACCCGTTCAACCGGCGCTGGACGAGCTGGGCGACGTTGCGCGGATGGCTCGATCGCGCCAACAGCGGCGGGCAGCCCGGCTGGCAACGGCTGACGGTGGGAGGGCGTCCCGCCCCGTACACGCCGGAGCGCATCGCGATGCTAACGATGCTCTGCCTGGTCGTGGTGTTCGGCATCCACTCGCTCGCCGACTGGACCTGGTACGTGCCGGGCAATGCCTGCGTGGCGCTGCTGTGCGCGGGCTGGCTGGCCGGCCGGGGCCCGCTTGCGGCAACGCTCCCGCGCGAGAGCGCGCTTGCGTTCGATCAGCCGGGCGCGGCGGACGGCTCGCGCGCGCGGCTGCCGGGCGTCACCGACCTGCGAGCGCTGCGCGCCCGTCTGCACCCGCGCGAGCTCGGGCCGCTGCGCATCGGCATCGCGGCGGCAGTGCTGGTCGCCTCGCTGCTCGCCGCCTGGGTGCAGTGGCAGCCGCAGCGCTCCAGCGAGGCATCCCAGCAGGCGCTGACGCGCCTGGAAAGCAACCCGGTCAGTGCGCTCTCCTACGCGCAGACTGCCGTCTCACGCGATCCGCTTTCCGCACAGGCGCTGTTCACGCTCTCGGCCGTGCGGCAGGCGCGCCACGAACCGGCGCTCGCCCGCGCGACCCTGCAGCGCGCGGTGCGCCTGCAGCCGTCGAACCCGCAGACGTGGCTGACGCTCGGCGAGTACGACCTCGCGGGCAACCCGAAGGCGGCCGTCGACGAGCTCGGCGCGTCGATCTATCTCAACCCGGAGTCGGTCTCGCCGGAAGCGATCGCCCAGGGCAACCCGGAAGCGATCTCGATCCAGAACGCATACATCCAGGCGCTGCGGGCGGTGGCCAAACCGGCGCCGACGCACCGAGTCGCCAAACGCGCAGGCGCAAACGCGCGAGCGCGAGCGCGCGCCGCCAAGCCGAAGCGGTAGCGGCGGCTAGAAGCGACTGCGCACGGCGCTCGCGAGAAGCGTATGCCGCGCCCCGGGGATGCCACCGGCCCCACGCACCTCGATCCGCTCGAAGCCGAAGTCCGCAAGCAGCGATTCCAGCGAGCGGCGCGTGTAGAAGCGCAGGTGATCGGAGCGCGGATCGAAGTGCTCCTCCATGCGCCGCGCCGACAGCGCCATGCCGAGCATCGCCAGGCGCCCGTGTGCAGGCGTGCTCAGCAACAGCAGGCCGCCCGAACGCAGCACGCGGCGCACCTGCGAGAGCCATCCGGCGGTGTCGACGACGTGCTCGATCGTCTCCCCCGCCCACACGGCGTCGAAGCTCGCGTCTGCGAGCGGCCACTCCCCGTCGAACGGGAGCAGCTGCAGCTCGAGGCCGGGGTGCTGCTCATGGGCGCGCCTGAGCGGCTCCTCGGCGACGTCCGCGCCGACGGCCTCCAAGCCGGCGTCGGCGAGCGCGGCGGTGAGCTGCCCTTCCCCGCAGCCAACGTCGAGGACCCGTCGCGGCGGCGGCAGCCTCGTCCCAGTGCCCGCACCCGCGAGCCGCTCGAGCAGGAAGCGGCGTCGCAGGCCCAAGCCCGCCGGCTGCAGCTCCCGCGGTAGCGACTCCCACACGCGCTCGTGGTAGCTGTCGGAGGCCATCGCAGCGCAGGCTAGACGCCTCGCGCGTGCGTGCGCCGCAAGTTAGCCGTCATCCCTGCACAAAGCTCAGCGCAGGGAATATGTTGGCGGCGTGCTCGGGTGGGGAGACATGAGTTCGACAGGACGTCCTTGAGGATCGCGTTCGACAGCCGCCCGGTCAGCGATCCTCACGGCGTAGGACGCTATGCGAGCTGCCTGCTGCACGCGCTCCGCGAGACGGCCGCGGAGGGCGCGGAGATCGTCGAGACGCCGCGCCCGCGCCGTGCGGACGTGTTCCATTCGCCGTGGATGAACGGCGCGATGCTGCACAGCCCGTGCCCGATGGTCGTCACGCTGCACGACCTGACGGCGCTGAAGCGGCGCAGCGAGCTGCTTCGCACCGGTGTGCGCCCGCGCCTGCGCCAGCTGGCGGTGCAGCGGGCGGTGCGCGTGATCGTCCCGACGCACGCGCTCGCGCAGGATGCGATCGAGCAGCTCGAGCTCGAGCGCGCGCAGATCGACGTGATCCACGAGGCGGCGGCGCCGTGCATGTACCCGCGCCCGGCGCACGAGATCGAGCAGGTGCGCGCCCGCTTCGCGCTGCCTGAGCGCTACCTCTTGTGGGTCGGCGGGCTGCGCCACCCAGACCCGGGCAAGCTCGTCGCCAAGCTCGCGGCCGCGCCCCGCGAGCTGCCGCTCGTGCTGGCCGGGCTGACCAGCCCGTGGGCACACGAGCTGCCTGACGTGATCCTCACCGGGCACGTCTCGGACGACCACCTGGCGGCGCTTTACTCGGGCGCGCACGCGCTCGTGGTGGCCTCACAGCACGAGGGCTTCGGGCTGCCGGCTGTCGAGGCGCTCGCGTGCGGCACGCCGGTCGTCGCGTGCGAGGTGCCGGCCCGGCGCGAGGTGCTCGATGGGCGCGTCACGTTCGTCGCGCGCGGCGACCTGCCCGCGCTGATGGCCGCTGCGCGAGCGGCGTCCCGTCCCGCCCCGCCGCCCCCGCCGTGGTCATGGCAGGACGCTGCACGCGCGACCTGGACCGTCTACGAGCGCGCGCTCGCACAGGCGGACCTTCCGCGCACGGCCGGCCGGCTGCTGCGCCGGCGCGCGCCGGCCGGCGGCGAGCAGGCGCTCAGCGGGTCGTAGCGGCGGGCGCTCGGGGCGAGTGCTCGGCTCTCAGTAGGCGCCGCGGCGCGAGAGCACTGCGGGGACAGTCTTCAGCAGGATCGTCAGGTCGAGCGCGAGCGACCAGTGCTCGAGGTAGATGAAGTCGAGGTGCACGAGGTCGTCGAAGTCGAGCTCAGAGCGCCCGGACACCTGCCACAGGCCGGTGATGCCCGGCAGCACGAGGTAGCGCTTGCGGTGCCACTCCTCGAGCATGTCGTAGTCGCGCTGGGGCAACGGGCGCGGGCCGACGAGCGACATCTCGCCGCGCACGACGTTGATCAACTGCGGCAGCTCGTCGAGCGAGAAGCGCCGCAACATGCTGCCGACGCTCGTCAGGCGCGGGTCCTCGCGGATCTTGAACAGCGCACCGGTGGCCTCGTTGAGCTCTTCCAGGTCCGCCTGGCGCTCCTCGGCGTCGGTGTGCATGGTGCGGAACTTCAGGCACGGGAACGGGCGCTGGCCGATGCCGCGGCGCTCGGAGCGATACAGGATCGGCCCGCGCGAGGACACGCGCACTGCGAGTACGATCGCGAGCAGCAGCGGGCTGAGCAGCACCAGCAGGATCGTGGCGCAGAGCAGGTCGAACACCCGCTTGAGCGCGAAGTCGATGCCCTCGAAGGTCGGCGAGCTCAGCTCGAACAGCGGGACCGACTGACCGGGCACGAACTCGGCACGGTGGATCAGGATCTCCATCGTCGACGGCGCCAGACGCACGCGCACGCCGCGCTGATGGCACTGGTCGATCAGCTCGACGGCGTCGACCTGCGGAAAGTCCGGGTCGGCGATGATCACCTCGTCTATCCGTTCGGAGCCGAGCACGCGGTCGAGATCCGCCAGCGAGCCGAGCGGCTGCAGGCCGTTGTCTGCCAGCGCGTGCGGCGAGAGGAAGCCGACGACCTCGATCGGCGAGTGGGGAGCATCGCTGAGCGCGTGCGCGACGTCGCCGACGTGATCGCCGGTGCCGACGAGCACCGCACGGCGCCGATAGCCGGCTGCGCGCAGGATCAGGCCAGTGAGCCACCCGTAGAAGGCGCGGAACGAGGACACGTACAGCAGCGCGAACGCGAGCGTGCCGTAGAAGAGGTAGTAGCTGGAGAAGTGTTCGCCGCTAACGACTGCGAACAGCAGCGCCACGAACGTCACCTGGAACAGCGAGCCGACGATCCGCGACAGGCCGGGGCGCAGCGCCCGCGCCGCGTACAGCCCGGAGCGCGCGAACAGCAGCGCCGTCAGCAGGTAGGCGAACGGGAGGATCCGTTCCGTTTCGTGCAGTGCCGGGTGGAACTGCACGCGATCGAACGCGAGCGCCTTGAGGATCAGCGCCGTGAAGACCGCGAGCGCGAGCGCTGCGAAGTCGAGTGCCAGTAGCGAGAGCACGCGCGCGAGGCGGCGCGCGGTGGACATGCGCAGCAGGAACGACAGCATCGGCGAGCGCTTGCGGCGGATGTCGCGATCGCCCGTCTGCTTGCGCGCGGTGACCTCCGACATCACCGCCCTGGCGGGCGCCGGGCGACTTGCCGCCGGCGCGAGCCCGGTCAGCCTGGACGGCCGTGAGGGAGCCGGCGCGGACGGCGTGCGCGGAGCGGGCGGAGCGGGCGTTCTGGCGGAACTTGGTCCCATCTCACTGCTCACAACGCTTCAGACTTGCAGATGTAGCGGTCGCTTGGCTGGTCGTGAGAGCCGTATTGCGTAAGCCCAGAGTGCGCTCGCGAGGCTCTCGGCCCGCGGCTGCGGCTGTGACCGCGCCGACGCCCCTCGGCGCTCAGCTCGAGCCGCCGACGAGCAGCTCGACGCCGGACTGCTCGATCGTGCGCTGGAGGCCCTCTCGCAGCGAGACCTCCGGAGACCAGCTGAGCAGCTCGCGGGCGAGCGCGATGTCGGGCTTGCGCTGCTTGGGGTCGTCCACGGGCAGCGCCTCGTAGACGATCTCCGAGCTCGAGTCCGTCAGCTCCTTGACCGCCTCGGCCAGTTCGAGCAGCGTGAACTCGTCTGGGTTGCCGATGTTGACGGGATCGTGGTAGCCGGACTCGGCCAGCGCGATGATGCCGCGGATCAGGTCGCTGACGTAACAGAAGGAGCGCGTCTGGCTGCCGTCCCCGAAGATCGTCAGCGGCCGGCCGGCGAGCGCCTGGCGCAGGAAGGTTGGGATCGCGCGGCCGTCGTAGGGCCGCATGCGGCTGCCGTAGGTGTTGAAGATCCGCACGATCGCCGTGTCGACGCCCTGCTGGCGGTGGTAGGCCATCGTCAGCGCCTCCGCGTAGCGCTTGGCCTCGTCGTAGACGCCGCGCGGGCCGATTGGGTTGACGTGACCCCAGTAGGTCTCCGGCTGAGGGTGCTCCTTGGGGTCGCCGTATACCTCGCTCGTCGATGCGATCAGGAAGCGGGCGCGCTTGGCCTTGGCGAGGCCGAGCGTGTGGTGCGTGCCGTAGGAGCCGACCTTGAGCGTGTGCAGCGGCAGGCGCAGGTAGTCGATCGGCGAAGCGGGCGAGGCCAAGTGGTAGACGAAGTCGATCGGCTCGTCGATGAAGTACGGCTCGATGATGTCCACGCCCAAGTGCATGAAGCGGTCGGGATCGCGGATGTGCTCGATGTTCGCGAGCGAGCCCGTCTCGAAGTTGTCGGCACAGATCACGCGGTGCCCGCGCGCGAGCAGCTCGTCGCACAGATGCGATCCGAGGAAGCCGGCACCGCCGGTGACGAGGCACGTGGACACAGGCTGGGAGGATACCCGTGTCAAGCCGAACCGCGACTGGCGCCTCGCGCCGCTTCGCGCAGCGGCGCTCGCCGGCTGCTGCTCGGTCCTTATGATCCGGCCATGTCCGGGTCCAGCGCAGAGGAAGACGACCGCCACCTGACGGTCGCCCCGATCGTCGGGCCGGACGATCCGCGCCGCTTCACCGACTCGGGCATCGAGATCGACGAGCTCTACGGCGAGCACGATCTGCCGGCCGAGCTCGACCTCGGCGACCCGGGAGAGTTCCCGTATACACGCGGCGTGCACCGCGAGATGTACCGCAAGCAGACGTGGACGATGCGCCAGTACGCGGGCTACGCCTCGGCAAAGGAGTCCAACGAGCGCTATCGCTACCTGCTCTCGAAGGGCTCGACGGGCCTCTCGATGGCCTTCGACCTGCCGACGCAGCTCGGCCTGGACTCGGACAACCCGCGTTGCCTTGGAGAGGTCGGGCGCACCGGGGTGGCGATCGACACCATCGACGACATGCGCACGGCGTTCGACGGCATCCCGCTCGACCAGGTCTCGACGTCGATGACGATCAACGCCCCGGCCGCGTGCCTGCTGCTGCTGTACGAGCTGGTCGGCGAGGAGCAAGGCGTGCCCTCGGAGCTTCTCCGCGGGACAACGCAGAACGACGTGCTCAAGGAGTACATCGCGCGCGGCAACTACATCTACCCGCCGATCCCGACGATGCGCCTGACGACGGACCTGTTCCAGTACTGCCACGAGCGCGTGCCACGCTGGAACACGATCTCGATCTCCGGCTACCACTTCCGCGAGAAGGGCTGCTCGGCGGTGCAGGAGGTCGCGTTCACGCTGTCCTCGGGCATCGCCTACGTCGAGGCGGCGATCGCCGCCGGGCTGTCCGTCGACGAGTTCGCGCCGCGACTGGCGTTCTTCTTCAACGGCCACAACAACGTCTTCCAGGAGGTCGCCAAGTTCCGCGCGGCGCGGCGGATGTGGGCGCACATCATGAAAGACCGCTTCGGCGCGATCAACCCAAAGGCGACGATGCTGCGCTTCCACACACAGACGGGCGGCGTCACGCTGACCGCGCAGCAGCCGGAGAACAACATCGTCCGCGTCGCGTTGCAGGGCTTCGCGGCGGTCTGCGGCGGCACCCAGTCGCTGCACACGAACGGCTTCGACGAGGCGCTCGCGCTGCCGACCGAGCGCGCGGCGAAAATCGCGCTGCGCACCCAGCAGGTACTGGCGCACGAGTCGGGCGCGGCCGACACGGTCGACCCGTTCGCGGGCTCCTACTTCGTGGAGTCGCTCACCGACGAGATCGAAGCGCGCGCGAACGAGCTGATCGCGAAGGTCGACACGCTCGGCGGCTCGGTCAACGCGATCCAGTTCATCACGGGCGAGATCGACGAGTCTGCGTGGGGCTACCAGGAGCGCTACCGCATCGGCCAGGACATCGTCGTCGGCGTCAACAAGTACGAGGAAGAGGGGATCGAGGTCCCGGATCTGCTGCGCGTCGATCCCGAGTCCGAGCGCGAACAGCTGCAGCGGCTCGCTCAGTTCAAGGCCGAGCGCGATCAGCCGCTCGTCGAGCGCCGCCTCACGGAGCTGCGCGAGGCGGCGGCGGGCACTGAGAACCTGCTGCCGTCAATCCGCCAGGCGCTCACGGACCGTTGCTCGGTCGGCGAGGTGTCCGGCGCGATGCAGGACGTGTTCGGCAAGTACGCGCCGACGTTCTGAGCGCCGTTCTCGGCCTCGCCATCCGCCCGACGACGCACTAAGGTGACCGTCGTGACCGTACTCGCGCCTGCCACCTCGCTCTACGACTTCATCCTCGCGATCCACATCATGGCGGTGGTGGTCGCTTTCGGCGTTACCTTCGCCTACCCGATCATGTTCGCCGTCGGCGCCCGCCACGGCGCGCGCAGCCTGCCGCTGCTGCACCGCGTCGAGTACACGATCGAGCGCTACTTGGTCAATCCCGGGCTGCTGGTGGTGGTCCTCGCGGGCATCTACCTGGCGAGCAAGGGTCATCTGTGGGACCAGTTCTTCGTCCAATGGGGTCTCGCCGCGGCGGTCGTGATCGGAGGGCTGATCGGAGCGGTGATGCTGCCTACAGCCAAACGCGCGGAGCAGATCGCCGCGCGCGACCTCGATGCCTCTGGACACGGCGATCCGGAGATGAGCGAGGAATATCAAGCGCTCGTTCGTCGTCTGTCGGCGGTGGGGTCGCTGCTGAGCGCGCTCGTGCTCGTGACAATCCTGCTCATGGCGATCAAGGCGTAAAGCTGTAGAACCGAGCACTGGCGCCGCGATACTCTGACGCGATGGGCGAGGGCTATCGCGTAGCAGTCGTGGGCGCCACCGGGCAGGTCGGCACGCTGATGCTGAAGCTCCTGCGCGAGCGCGAGTTTCCGGCCTCGGAGATCGTCCCGTTCGCCTCCGAGCGCTCGGTCGGGCGGAAGCTGGACGGAGGCCTCGTCGTGCAGGGGTTGAGCGAGGAGGCCATCCAGGGCTTCGACCTGGCGCTGTTCTCGGCCGGCGGCTCGACCTCGGGCGAGTGGGCACCGCGCTTTGCAGAGGCTGGTGCGGTTGTCGTCGACAACTCGTCGCGCTGGCGCATGAGCGAGAACGTGCCGCTGGTGGTCGCCGAGGTCAACCCGGATGCCTTGGAGAGGAACAGCGGCATCGTCGCGAACCCCAACTGCTCGACGATGCAGATGGTCGTGGCGCTGGCGCCGCTGCACGCCGAGGCGGGCATCGAGCGGCTCGTCATCAGCACCTACCAGGCCGTCTCGGGCACCGGCAAGCGCGCGGTCGACGAGCTGCTCGACCAGTCGCACGCGATGCTGCACGAGCGCGAGATCCCCCGACCTGACGCCTACGCACACCAGATCGCGTTCAACGTGCTGCCCCACGCGGGCAGCTTCGCGGCGGGCGAGGATCACACCGACGAGGAGCGCAAGCTGATCAACGAGACGCGCAAGATCCTCGGCGACGGAGAGATCGCGATCTCGGCGACTTGCGTACGCGTGCCGGTGGTCAACGGGCACTCAGAGGCCGTCAACGTCCAGACCCGGCGCGAGCTCTCTCCCGAGCGCGCGCGCGAGCTCTTGGGCCAGGCGCCGGGCGTCACTGTGCTCGACGATCCGAGCGCGGCTTTGTATCCACTGGCGATCGACGCGACCGGTCAGGACGAGGTGTTCGTCGGGCGCATCCGCCGCGACCCCGGCCACGAGCGGGCGCTCGACCTGTGGATCGTGGCCGACAACCTGCGCAAGGGCGCCGCGACGAACGCGGTCCAGCTCGCGGAGCTGCTCGACGAGCGCGGGCTGCTCGGCGCACCTGCGGCGAGCTCCGCCGCCGCGCGAGGCTAGCCGCCCGCGACCTGCGCGCGCGGCGCGTGGCGATCGATCTGGCCGAGCAGCTCGTCGCGATGTCCGAAGATCGCCTGCTCGATGCGCTCGTGGCGCTCTTCGCTGAGCAGCGTCTCCCGACGGAGCGTGAGGAATGCGGCGACCACACGCGGGTCGAACTGACCGCCCGCGCCTCGCTCTATCTCCTGGATCGCGCGCTCGACCGTCCACGCGGGCTTGTACGGGCGCACGTGCGTGAGCGCGTCGAAGACGTCAGCGACGGCGACCACCCGCCCGACCAGCGGGATCGCCTCGGCCGACAGGCCCTTCGGATAGCCGGTGCCGTCCCAGCGTTCGTGGTGCGTCACGGCGATGACGGCCGCCATCTGCAGCACCGGCGAGTTGCTACCCGATAGCAGCCGCGAGCCAAGCTCTGCGTGTGTCTTCATCACCTCCCACTCCCCGGCGCTCAGCTTTCCCGGCTTCAACAGCACGCGGTCCGGGATCGCCAGCTTGCCGACGTCGTGCAGCGGCGCCGCCAGGCGCAGCAGCGTTATCTGCCCGGCGGGCAGGCCGAGCCGAGCGCCGATCTCGGCGGCCATCGCGCCGACGCGCTCGGTGTGCTGGTAGGTCTCGTCGTCGCGGTACTCGGCGGCGATCGCGAGCCGCTTGAGCGTCTCCGCGCGCGCCGCGTCGAGCTCCTGCGTGCGCTCGGCAATCATCGCTTCCAGGCACTTTGCGTTCCCCGCGAGCTGACGCTCGGCTTCGTATTGAGCGGTGACGTCGCGGGCGACCGCGTGGATGGCACCTTCGGCGAGCGAGACTGAGGCGCTCCACTCCAGCCAGCGGTAGCTCCCGTCGGCGGCGCGATAGCGGTTGCGAAACCCGACCGTCTGGCGCGCGCCGGTTGCGAGGTCCGCTGTCTCGGCGATCGTCGCCTCGCGATCGTCCGGGTGCACGAACTCGATGAACGGCCCAGCGCAGATCACCTCCGGCGGGTACCCGAGCGTGCGCTCCCATGCCGGATTGACGCGCGTGAAGCGGCCGTTGAGGTCAGCCGTGGCGAGCAGGTCAAGCGAGGCCTCGTAGTAGCGCACGATCTCGGCTTCGAGCTTGCGCCGGTGATCGACGAACGTGCCGAGCAACAACGCGAGCGCCACGAACGCGACCCCGCGGCTGAGATAGCCCTCGGGCGTGAGCTGCACGTGGTTGCTCATGTGATCCCAGCCCGCGACGAGCGCGACGCCGAGCACCGCCGCGACCAGGCCTCCGCGCAGGCCGAATCCGAGCGCGAGCAGGCCGATCGGCAGCACAAGCAGGATGCCCTCGCCGTTGGAGAGGCTCGGGTCGCTCATGCGCAGCGCGGACACGCAAGCGAACAGCACGCCGGAGAGGAGGACGGTCGTGCGCCCCGCGGGCATCGGCCAGCTGCGCAGGTTGCGCAGCTGCGGCAGATGTGGGACGGCGTGCACGTACTACCTATCGTCGTTTGCGCGCGCGAGCACAAGTCCGTCTGGACGGTTCTCGCGGGCCGCGCGCGGATGGCACCGGCGCAGCGGGCGCCGTGCAAGCGGCCGCCGCGGAAGGACTCGCGCGAGATCGCGCGAAATGGTGGAGCGATGATCTCATCGGAGGTGCAGCGCACTCTTGTCAAGTCCCCGCCCGAGCTGTGGGCGGAGATCAGCGATCCCGAGGCGCTGGCCCGTCAACTGAGTGAGCTCGGCGAGATCCGCATCACGCGCGTCGAGCCTGAGCGCCGGGTCGACTGGGAGGCCGGCGACACGAGCGGCACCGTCGTGATCAAGCCGTCCGGCTGGGGCACGAAGGTCAAGCTCACCGTCAAGCACATTCCCGCGCAGAGCGAGGCGGACGCCGCGCAGGCAGATCCGGGCGAGGAGAAGGCGGACACAGCTACTGCCCTCGCGCAGCCGCCCGCCGCCCCGGTCGCGGCGCCCGGCGAGACAGAGCTGCAGGACCCCGCTCCGGGCGAGATCGAGGCGGAATCCGAGCTGCAGCCGGCACGGCAGACGTGCGCGCCCTCTCCGATCGACCGGCCGGCCACGCATGCAGGGTTCGCGCTGGGCACGACGCCTGCGGCGGAGGACACTGCTCCCGACGCCGCCGGCGCCGAGCTGGAGCAGGAGCTCGAGGCAGCTCTCGGCGAGGGTCCGGCCGATACCGACCAGGAAAGTGCGCTCGCATCGGAGGCAGAGCTCGACGCCGGTCCCCAGCTGGAACCTCGCCGCGGCTTCTTCGCCCGCCTGTTCGGCCGCCGCCGTCAAGCGCCCCTGGCCGACGCCGCCCCCGACCTGCGCTCCCCGCACGAGGCGGAGCCCGCAGCAGAGCCCGAGCCCGCCGTCGAGCCGGAGCCGGCGCTCGCGCTCGAGCAGGCCCAGCCGCCCGAGCCTGCGCCTGGCAGCGAGCCCTACGACGCGCTCGCAACGTGGGCCCCAGAGCTCCGCGGGCAGGCCGAGCCGCAGGCCGACCCGGAGGACACCGGCACAGAGGCCGGCCCGGCTGCGCAGAAGTACCTCGCCACGGACAACCGCCCGTCTGCCCACGAGCAAGCCCCCGAGCTGGACGGCCACGGCGAGCCGAGCCCTGAGACGGCCGCCGGCGAGACGGCCGAGGACGACCCCGCGGATGCCAGAACGGCCGAGGAGATCGCGGCCGAGCAGGTGACGGCGGTGCTCACAGGGGTGCTCGACCGGCTCGGCGCGGCGCACCACCGGCCTTTCTCGCGAGCCTGAGCGACCGCTCCCAGGGTCCTGCACGGCGGCGCGCGGCTAACATCCCGCCTCGCATGGCCTCGAGCTCGCACGACCGACAGAACGACGCCGCGCTCCTGGCCGCCTCGCGCAGCGGGCACCGCAAGCCGCCGCGCCAGAAGGCGCCGGAGACCTACGAGGAGAAGCTTGCACAGCTGCACGAGCTGCGCGAGGCCGCGCTGCACTCGGCGCCGGAGGCCGAGGAGAAGCAGCACGCTCGCGGCAAGTACACGGCGCGCGAGCGCGTGGAGAAGCTCCTGGACGAGGGCTCCTTCCAGGAGCTGGACACGTTCGTGCGCCATCGCACCTACGACTTCGACATGCAGAAAAACCGCCCGTGGGGCGACGCGGTCGTCACCGGCCACGGCACGATCGACGGGCGCACGGTGTGCGTGTTCAGCCAGGACTTCACCGTGTTCGGAGGCTCGCTCGGCGAGGTGATGGGCGAGAAGATGGTCAAGCTGATGGATCTGGCGGCGAAGATCGGCTGCCCGGTGATTGGCATCAACGACTCCGGCGGAGCGCGCATCCAGGAGGGCGTCGTCTCGCTCGGCGCCTACGGCGACGTGTTCGTGCGCAACGTCAAGTGCTCCGGCGTGATCCCGCAGATCAGCCTGATCATGGGCCCGTGCGCCGGCGGCGCGGTGTATTCCCCGGCGATCACCGACTTCATCTTCATGGTCAAGGAGACCTCGCACATGTTCATCACCGGCCCTGACGTGATCAAGACGGTCACCGGCGAGGAAGTCGGCTTCGAGGAGCTCGGCGGGGCGATGTCGCACAACACCAAGTCCGGCGTCGCGCACTTCGCCTCTGAGGACGAGGACGCATGCCTGGAGGACTGCCGCTACCTGATCAGCTTCCTGCCGCAGAACAACTTGCAAAGGGCCCCCCGCGTGCAGCCGACGGACGACCCGCAGCGGATGGACCCGGAGCTCGACCACGTCGTCCCGGACAACCCGAACAAGCCGTATGACATGCGCGACGTGGTCAAGCTGATCGTCGACGACGAAGAGTTCTTCGAGGTGCACGAACACCACGCCAAGAACCTCATCTGCGGCTTTGCGCGCCTGGATGGGTTCTCGATTGGCATCGTCGGCAACCAGCCGGCGCAGCTCGCCGGCGTGCTCGACATCGACGCCTCGGCCAAGGGCGCGCGCTTCGTGCGCACGTGCGACGCCTTCAACATCCCGATCCTCACGTTCGTCGACGTCCCTGGCTTCCTCCCGGGCACGAGCCAGGAGTGGGGCGGCATCATCCGCCACGGCGCCAAGCTCCTGTACGCGTTCACCGAGGCGACCGTGCCGAAGCTGACGGTGATCACGCGCAAGGCCTACGGCGGGGCTTACGACGTCATGGCCTCCAAGCACATGCTCGCGGACTTCAACTTCGCCTGGCCGACCTCAGAGGTCGCCGTGATGGGCCCGGAGGGCGCCGTCAACATCATCTACCGGCGCGACCTCGCCGGCAGCCCGACGCCGCAGGAGCGCCGCGCGAAGCTGATGGAGGACTACAAGGCGCGCTTCGCCAACCCCTACACCGCGGCCGAGCGCGGCTACATCGACGACGTGATCGTCCCGCACGAGACCCGCCCGAAGCTGATCGTCGCGCTGCACACGCTGCAGAGCAAGCGCGAACCGGGTCCGAAACGCAAGCACGGCAACATCCCGCTGTAGCTGCCCGCTTGCGCTAGCTGCCCGCTTGGCGCTAGCTGCCCGCTCGCGCTTGTCTGTAGCTGCGAGCTAGCGCCCGGCGCGCCCGTCGCGTTCGCCGAGAGCCAGCCATGCCGGGTAGGTCGCGAAGATCAGCGCCGAGACCGCGTGGGTTCGCCAGCCTGCGCGCTCCTGATCGATGTGGAAGACCCCCGAGTTGAGCATCCAGTCGCGTCCGTCCTGCGCGCGGCACGCCTCCCAGATGCGCCGCGTCCACGCGCCGTTGGCATAAAGCGAGATGCTCGTGGCGAGGAACGCTGCGGCGGTCGTGGCGCTGAGGGCTCGAGCGGCGGGCGTTCGCTCGGGCATCAGCCGGCCGTAGGCGCGGCCGGTCGCATACAGCCAGGGCGGATCGATCAGAAAGGACATGGGATCTCCTAGGTCGTGGCCGCGGATGCGGCGTGGGCGTGAGACGGCGTCTCGGCGCTCGGCACGGCGACGCCGAGCAGGTGGAAGGCCAGGCGCGTGGCGAGCGCCATGATCGTCAGCTGTGGGTTGACCCCGAGCGCACTTGGAATCACCGAGCCGTCGGCGATGTGCACCCCTGCGACGCCGTGAAGGGCGAGGTTTCCGTCAACGACGCCGTGGCTTTGGCGCGCATCTGCCCGGGCGGTGCCGAGCGGGTGGAACGCCATCAGCCGCAGGTCGCGGGCGCGGGCTTGCTCGGGTTCGACGCCGACAGGGAGCGGCAGATGGACCTCGCACGCGCCGGCGGCGAGGAACAGCTCGCGCATGCGCGCGAGCCCTCTGCGAAACCTCGAGAGATCCTCGGCGCAGAGGTCATAGCGGATCACCGGCCGACCGGCGAGGATCCGCACGCGGCCGCGCGAGGAGTCGCTCACCATCAGCCCGAATTGCGCCAGGCGGCGGTAGTCGGCCATCGCGCGGTCGTGCGCGGCGCCGCTCAGCGGCAGCGACATCGCCGCGTAAGCAGGCGGCCCGGCGACCCCCTCGAACATCATGCCGTCGTCGGCGAACTCGTCGATGTAGAAGCTCTGGGGCACGCCGCGCGTCATGTCGACCACGTCCGGCATCCGCGCGAACGCCGCGGTGGCGGGGTGCAGTGAGAGGTTGCGCCCGCGCTGCGCGGAGGCGTCAGGAAGCCCACTGCGCTCGAGCAGCATCGGCGTGTGGATCGTGCCGCACGCGATCACGATCGACGGCGCGCGCACCTCCAGCCGCCGGCCGTGGGCGAGCTGCACGCTGACGCCGCGGGCGCGGCCGCCTTCGACGCGCACCTCGCGCGCCTCGGCGCCGCTGAGGACGCGCGCCCCAGCGGCGGTGGCGCGCGGGATGTAGGTGATGCCGGTGTGCTGCTTGGCGGAGGTCGGGCAGCCGAACACGCACACGCCGGAGCCGACGCAGCCGCGCGCATTGCGGCGCAGGTACCCGTGCGACCAGCCGAGGCGCTCGGCGCCGCGGCGCGCGACGGCGGCGTTCGCGCCGGCCAGCTCAGGCGATACCTCCGACACCGACAGCGCGCGCTCGACCCGCTCGAAGCACGGGCGCAAGGTCAGCTCGTCCAGCTCCAGCCCGAAATCCTCGGCCCAGCGGTCGAGCACGCGCGACGGCGTGCGAAAGCACGTCCCGGAGTTGACCAGCGTGGTCCCGCCGATGCCGCTGCCGAGCGGCATCACCACCGGCGGCGATCCGAGCGTCGCCGTCTGGCCGCCGTCCCGGTAGAGACGCGCGAGCATCTCCGGCGGGCGCGCAGTGAAGTCCGCGACGTCGTGCTGCGGGCCCTGATCGAGCACGACCACGCGCGCCCCACCCTCGGCCAGCTCGGCGGCGACGACCGCGCCGCCGGCGCCGGCGCCGATCACGCAGACGTCGGCATCCAGGCGCTCACTCACGCTCGCCCCTCGCTGCGGCGAAGCTCGCGTCCACGCGCGACCACAGCGTCGGCGCTCCACCCGAGCTCCCCTGCAACGGCCGGATCGTCGTAGTGGCCGAACGCACGCGTGGCGTAGGCCGCCTGCTCGGCGATCGGCAGATGGGCCAGCAGGGCGGCGCCGCGCGGGCGGCGCACGAGGGCCAGCAGCATCCGCAAGAGCGCGCGCTGGGGCCAGGGAGCGGCGCCGAGGAAGCTGTCGAGGCCGTCGCTCACAGGAACATCTGCGCCTGCGCCTCGGCGAGCCGCTCGATCGCCTCGGCGGCGCCGTCGCCGTCGCCGTCGCTCACGCATGCGGCCGCGCGCCTGTACAGCTCCACGAGCTCGCCCCGGTCCACCACCAGCGCGGCGAACGCCTCGGCACGCGGCAGGTACAGCTCGCGCACCGAGTTCATGATCAGCTGGAAGACGAGGTTGCCGGCTGCTTCGACGAGCGCCGCCATGAACGTCCAGTCGGCGAGCAGCGCAGATCGATCGTCGCCGGCCAGCGCCACGGCCTCGGCGAGCGCCAGCAACGCGGCGGCCTGGTCGTCTGAGCGTCGCGACCCGGCGAGGCGCGCCGCCTCGACCAGCAGCAGGCGCCGCGCCTCGAACAGATCGCCGACGAGCGCGTCGTCCTCGCCGCCGGCGAGCACGAGCGCCTCGAGGCCGCCCGAGCGCCGCCAGTCGAGCACGCGCATGGCGTCGCCGTGGCGGATCTCGACCAGGCGCAGCTGCGCGAGGCGCTTGAGCGCCTCGCGGATCGTCGCCATGTTGACCTCGAGGTCGGCTGCGAGCGCGCGCTGTGTCGGCAGCCGCTCTCCGGCCACGTAGTCGCCGGCGAGGATCGACGCGCGCAGGCGCGCGAAAACGAGGTCAGGGACGGAGTCTCGTGGGATCGGCGCGGCCATCGCAGCGCAGTGTACCGGTGTTCGGAACAATTGTCCCACGGGCCGGCGGCTGCCGTCGGCGTCGCAAGCGGGAGCGCGGATCGCCGCTCCTGCGGGCGCTGTGCGTCAGACTCTGTGCATGACCGCCCATCGGCTGAGGTTGGAGACGATCGATGCGTCCGCCTCCCCAGAGGAGGCCGCCGCTGTGGTGGCCGCGCTGGAGCGCTTCATGCGCGCCACTGCGACGGCCCCTCAGGCGCCCTGGGAGGGGCTGAACGAGTGGCAGCGCGCGGCTATCCTCGAAGGCGTCGAGCGGGAGGAGTCCGGGGATCTGCTGGACCCCTGGATAAATACCTAAAAGCCGCTAGGCTTTACATCAATATTCATCTCGCCGGCCGTCAATCGTCGAACGCACCCCGGGCCGAGCACCCGGATCAGGAGG
Source organism: Solirubrobacterales bacterium (assembly GCA_038240205.1). GTDB lineage: Bacteria > Actinomycetota > Thermoleophilia > Solirubrobacterales > Solirubrobacteraceae > Palsa-744. The sequence continues at coordinate 33,563 of JBBSDZ010000019.1, forward strand.
TCTCTTGATGGAGCCAGTTTCCGTTCCTCCCCAGCGCGGCACGCTGGCGGATCCAGAGGTCCTGCAGAACGTCCCGGGGCACGTGATCCCGATCCTGCAACGGGAGTACGACGACTTCAAGACGGAGTCCACGAAATTCCTCGCCGGCGACACGCCTGAAGACGAGTTCATCAAGTTCCGCCTCAAGCAGGGCGTCTACGGCCAGCGCCAGGCGGACGTGCAGATGATCCGCGTCAAGCTCCCGTTCGGCGGGATCACGCCGGAGCAGATGGAGAAGTTCGCGGACGTCGTGGAGAAGTACGTCCCGCTCAACAGGGGCCACATCACGACGCGCCAGAACATCCAGATGCACCACATGCCGCTGCCGGAGGCCGAGCAGGCGATCCGCGAGCTCGGCGAGGCGGGGCTGTCCAGCCGCGAGGGCTGCGGCAACACGGTCAGGAACGTGACTGGCGACCCGTGGGCGGGCGTCGCCAAGGATGAGCTGTTCGACATGACTCCCTACGCCGGTGCATACGTGCGCTACTTCGTGCGCCACCCGACCACGCAGGCGATGCCGCGCAAGATCAAGACGTCCTTCGACGGCAGCCCGCGCGACCGCGCGATCAGCGGCATCCACGACATCGCCTTCCGCGCGAGGGTGCGCGAGATCGAGGGGCGCGGCGAGGTCCGCGGCGTGGAGATGCTCGTCGGCGGCGGCACCTCGATCATGCCGCGCGTCGCCCCGCAGCTGTATGACTTCGTGGAGCTCGAGAACGGCGACTACCTGAAGATCGCCGAGGCGGTCTTCCGCATCTTCGACCGCCAGGAGTGGCTACGCGTCAACCGCGCCCGCGCGCGCATCAAGGTGTTCGTCGACAAGTACGGCATCGACGAGCTGCGCAACCAGGTCGAGGAGGAGCTCAAGGGCGACTGGGTCGGCGAACGCGACTTCTCGATCGAGGACCGTCTGTTCGTCGACGACGAGCGCGAGGGCGCGCCGGCGCCGCCGCAGAGCTACGGCAGCCCCAACGGCGATCTCTCCGAGTTCGAGCGCTTCCGCGCTTCCAACGTGCGCGAGCAGAAGCAGCCGGGCTTTGTCACGGTCGAGACGAAAGTGACGCGCGGCGACCTCACGCCGGAGCAGTTCCGCGGACTCGCGCAGATCATGCGCGACTACGCGGGCGGCTACGCGCGCACCACCGTGCAGCAGAACTTCGTCCTGCGCTGGGTGCGCGAGGAGTGCGTCTATGACCTCTGGCGCGCCCTCTGCGAGCTCGGCCTCGGCGGCGCGGGATCGCGCGAGATCGACGACGTCGTCTCGTGCCCAGGCACGGACTCGTGCAAGCTCGGGATCACCAGCTCGATGGGCCTCAACCAGGCCGTGCAGGAGCGCATCGAGTCGCTGAACATCACCGATGAGCTGACTCGCAAGCTGAACATCAAGATCAGCGGCTGCCCCAACGGCTGCGGCCAGCACCACGTCGCGAGCATCGGCTTCACGGGCGCATCGATCAAAGTCGGCGAACACACGATCCCGGCATACATCCCGCACGTCGGCGGCGTCTTCGAAGGCGGTGAGGTCGGCTTCGGCAAACGCCTGAAGCTGCGCCTGCCCTCCAAGCGCGTGCCGGACGCGATCGAGCGCTGGATCGGGCAGTACGAGGAGAACCGCAAGGACGGCGAGGAGTGGAAGGAGTACCTCGAGCGCGTCGGCACGGCCGAGCTCGAGGCGCGAGTCAAGGATCTCTCCATGCCCGTCGATTTCGGATTGGAGACGATGAACCAGTTCATCGACTGGAACCGCGACGTCCCGTTCGAAGTCATTCGCGGCGAGGGCGAGTGCGCGGTATAGATCACATGCGACGCCAAGACGAGGACCGAACACATGCCACAGCTAGATAGCGCCATCACTCCAGTGACCCAGGCCAACGCACACTTCGACCCAGCCCCGAGCCTCACGCACACGCTGCGCGAGGCGGCGCGGCACGGCGAGCGGGCGGTGCTGCTGTGCTCCTTCCAGAAGGAGGAGTCGGTGCTCCTCGACGAGCTGCTGCGCCTGGATCAGGGCACCGGGCGAGCCGTTCGCATCCTCACGATCGACACGGGCGTGCTGTTCGAGGAGACGATGAAGACCTGGCGAGCGTTCGAGGAGCGCTTCGAGGTGAAGATCGAGGTCGTCGACGCGAGCAGCCCGGACGTACCGTGGAGCGGTCCGGAGCACTGCTGCTCGGTGGCCAAGGTCGCGGCGCTCGAACGCTCGCTGTCAGGCGCCGAGGGCTGGATCACGGGCATCCGCCGCGAGCAGGGGCCGACGCGCGCTCACACCGAGCTGATCGAGCGCGACGAGACGCGCGGGCTGTGGAAGTACAACCCGCTGGCGCACTGGAGCGACAAGGACCTGTGGCGGCGTATCCACGAGCGCGACCTGCCGTACAACCCACTGCACGACCAGGGCTATGAGTCGATCGGCTGCGCGCCGTGCACACAACCGGGCAGCGGCCGCGACGGCCGATGGGCGGGCACCGACAAGACCGAGTGTGGAATACACGTCGAGACGTTCGAGTGAGATGAGCAGCGCGACGCCAGCGGCGCGTCCGCTGCTGAGCCACCTGCGGGCGCTGGAGTCGGAGGCGATTCACGTGATGCGTGAGGTCGCGGCGGAACTGGAGAAGCCGGTGCTGCTGTTCAGCGGCGGCAAGGACTCGATCGTGCTGCTGCGCCTGGCGGAGAAGGCGTTTCGCCCGGCGCCGTTCCCGTTCCCGCTGATGCACGTGGACACGGGCCACAACTTTCCGGAGGTGATCGAGTTCCGCGATCGCCGCGTGGCCGAGCTGGGCGAGCGGCTGATCGTGGCGAGCGTGCAGAAGTCGATCGACAAGGGTCGCGCCGTCGAGGAGAAGGGGCCGCGCGCCTCGCGCAACCAGCTGCAGACTGTGACGTTGCTCGACGCGATCGCCGAGCACGATTTCGACGCTGCGTTCGGCGGCGCACGGCGCGACGAGGAGCGCGCGCGGGCGAAGGAGCGCGTGTTCTCCTTCCGCGACGACTTCGGCCAGTGGGACCCCAAGAACCAGCGCCCGGAGCTGTGGAACCTCTACAACGGGCGCATCAAGAAGGGCGAGAACGTGCGCGTGTTCCCGATCTCCAACTGGACGGAGCTCGACGTGTGGGAGTACATCGATTCCGAGGGCCTCGAGGTCCCCTCGATCTACTTCTCGCATGAGCGCGAGGTGTTCCGCCGCGACGGCATGCTGTACGCCTGGCGCGAGGGCACCGAGCTGATCGAGGGCGAGGAGGTCTTCCCGGAGACCGTCCGCTACCGCACGGTCGGCGACATGAGCTGCACCGGCGGCGTGCTCTCCCAGGCGAGCACGCTCGAGGAGGTGGTGGTGGAGATCTCGGCCACCCGCATCACCGAGCGCGGAGAGACGCGTGCGGACGACAGAGTCTCGGAGGCCGCCATGGAGGATCGCAAGAAGGCGGGCTACTTTTGATCCAGATTTCAGATTTATGGGCGCGCTTCGCGCGCGGCTGCGTGCGCAGTTCGGGCTGACGCGATGACTCTGGACCTGCTGCGGTTCACGACCGCCGGCGCCGTCGACGACGGCAAGAGCACGCTGATCGGAAGGCTGCTGTACGACTCCAAGCAGGTCTTCGAGGACCAGCTCGAACACGTCGCAGCGGCGAGCGAGCGGCGCGGCGGCGCGGGCGCACTGGACTTGGCGCTGCTTACCGACGGTCTGAAGGCCGAGCGCGAGCAGGGCATCACGATCGACGTCGCCTACCGCTACTTCGCCACGCCGGCGCGCCGCTTCATCATCGCTGACTGCCCCGGACACCAGCAGTACACGCGCAACATGGTCACCGGTGCCTCGACCGCCGATCTGGCGGTCGTGCTCGTCGATGCGCGCCGCGGCGTCACCGAGCAGTCAAAGCGCCATGCGTTCATAAGCGCGCTGCTCGGCATCCCGCGGATGGTCGTGGCAATCAACAAGATGGATCTCGTCGAGCACTCCCAGGAGCGCTTCGACGAGCTCGTCGCAGAGTTCCAGGCGTTTGCGTCAGGGCTCGGAGCGATCACCGGACGCGAGCGCAGCGGCGGAGCGGCATCACCCGGCTCGGCGCACGAGCTCCTCTACATCCCGATCTCGGCGCTCAACGGCGACAACGTCGTGGAGCGCTCGCCGGCGATGCCGTGGTATGAGGGACCGGCGCTGCTGGAGCTGCTGGAGGCGGTGGAGGTCGCATACGACCACCCGTACGACCGCCCGGCGCGCTTCCCGGTGCAGTGGGTGATCCGCCCGGGCGCACGGGTCGTCGCCGACAGCGCTGAGACGGCGACGAGCGCAGTCGATCCCGCGGACGCCGACTACCGCGGCTACGCCGGACAGCTCGCGAGCGGCGCGCTGCGTCGGGGCGATGAGATCACCGTGCTGCCGGGCGGTGGGCGCACGCGGATAGCCGCGATCGACACCTACGACGGCGAGCTCGAGGAGGCGATGGCGCCGATGTCGCTGACGCTGCGCCTGGAGGACGAGCTCGACATCTCCCGCGGCGAGCTGATCTGCCGCCCACAAGAGGCTGCGACGGTCGCGCGCGAGCTGCAGGCGGACGTCTGCTGGATGACCGACAGACCGTTGCGCGCGGGCGCGCGTTACGTGCTCAAGCACACTTCGCGCAACGCCACGGCGATCGTCGACCGCATCGAGGATCTGGTCGACGTGCACACGCTGCAGCGCTCGGCCGATTCGCCCGCGGAGCTCGCGCTCAACGATATCGGCCGCGTGCACCTGCGTACGAGCGTGCCGCTGGCGTTCGATCCGTACACGAGCAACCGCCGCACGGGCAGCTTCATCCTGATCGACGAAGCGAGCAACGAGACCGTCGGCGCCGGCTTGATTGCCGCGGCGTAGCCCACCTGAGAGCATCTTCTCGCGCTCGGCGCCGGCCGGTCCGGGCGTCAGGGACGCACCCGGCGCCGCGAGGTTGAACGAAGCCGCGGCACCGTCGGATAAACGTCCAAGGCGCTGTAGTTGTCAGTCGGCTGCTGTTAGACATCGCGGACGCCGCTCGCAAAGTGCGGGATTCCTCAACGCCGGGACTCGATATGCCGCGCATATGTCGTCTCATTACAATGCGAACGTCGGTGCTCACGATGAGCGCGGCGCTCATGCTCACAGCGCTGCCGGGGGCCGGCGAAGCCGTGGCGTCGTCACGGTCGACGCGGTCCTCGAGCGCCGGCTCGCGCCCCGCCAAGCGAGCCCGATGCCTGCTCGCCCGACGCGCGCTGCGCTCACATCCACGCTCTGCGGAGAGCCGCCGCGGCGTCAAGCGAGCCTGTGCTCGGGTGCGCGCGCCCCATCGCGCGCACGGGCTCTCCAGCTACGGGCCTGCGCCTGCAGCGCCTCCGAGCCCCCCGGCACCCACTCCGCCGAGCGCCTCGGAATCGCCGCTGTCGCCGGTGTCGCCGCTGTCGCCGATCTCGCTGGAAGCGCCGCCGGTCGAAGCTCCGGGCGCACCGCCGGCTTGGCCGGGCGCGCCTAGTGCGTTTCGCTTCTTCTCCCCCGCTAGCTTCTGGAATGAGCCGCTGCCCACGGAC
>JBBSDZ010000020.1:0-36901 GCA_038240205.1 Solirubrobacterales bacterium
CTCGGTGCTGGCGGGTATCTGTGCGGACATCAGGGCTTTCCTTCTGCGAGGCGGTCGAGTGCGAGATTGAGCTGGAGTACGTTCACGCCGGGTTCGCCTGAGAAACCCAGACCGCGTCCGCTGGTGTACTTCGAGATCAGCCTGTCGATCACGCTCAACGAGAGCTGGCGCTTGGCTGATATGCGGTGGGCCTGGATCCAGGCGTTGGCCTGGGAGATTTCGGGGTCGAGGTTCGAGGCCGAGGTGTTCACAGCGTCGACGGGTATTTGTGCCGTCGTCAGGCCGGAGTCGTAAGGCTTCTCCAGTTCGAGGTAGGCCTTGATGTTTTCGGCGTCCGCTTCCTCGGTGATCTTGTCGTTTGGCCCACGGTTGGAGAACGTGCTGGCCGCGGCGTTGTATGCGCCGCCTTCGGTCGCGGACGGACGTGACTGGAAGTAGCGTGAGTCGGGTTCGGTGACGACTTCTTCTTTTTGTTCCTTGGGCTTGCCGCTCTTCGCGAGCACGACTTTGGTGAAGCTCTGCCCGATGATCTTCGAGCCGACCAGCTTGCCGTTGACCTCGACCTTCTGGCCGTTGGCGTTTCCAGGGAAGGCAACCTGACTGATGCCGGTGATCACCAGCGGATAGACCAGTCCGAGCAGGACCGTCAGGACGATCATTCCGATCACGGATGTGACGATGTCGCGGCGCATATCAGTACAGGTGGCCCGTCAGTCCCTGCACGACCGGTCCGAGTAGCAGGGCGGGGAAGAAGGTCAGCGCGCCGAGGAAGATGATCACGCCGATCAACAGGATCACGAAGGTCGGGTTGTCGGTGCGCATCGTGCCGAGACCTGCCGGGGTGACGCGCTTGCCGACAAGTGCCCCGGCAACCGCCAGGGCGAAGAGGATCGGGCCGAACCTTGCAAAGATCATCACCAGCCCACCGAGGATGTCAGCGAAGGTGACACCGTGAGCGCCGAGATTACCCGCGTGGGGCTGTATGAATCCCGTGTAGCCGGCGAAGGCGGACCCGTTGTTGTTCGACTGTGAGAGATATGCATAGAAGGTCTCTGAGAAACCCTGCGGGCCCGAGCCGAGTTCGGAGATCGATGCCCGTCCCGACTTTGTCGCCGTGGCAAGCGCGGTAGCGAAAAGCGCAGCCAACGGCGTAACCAAGATGCCCAAACCGGCGAGCTTGATCTCCTTGGCCTCGAGCTTCTTGCCCAACCACTCGGGCGTACGCCCCACCATCAGCCCACCGATGAACACCGCCAGAAGCACGTAGAGCAGGATCGAATACAGGCCAGTTCCCACGCCGCCGAAGATCACCTCGCTGGCGGAGAGGTTGGCAAGGGGCACGGCTCCGCCGATGCCCGTGAACGACTCGATCGCGCTGTTCACCGCTCCGCATGAGGTAACGGTCGTGACGACGTCGAACAGCGCCGAGCCGGCGATGCCGAAGCGCTGCTCCTTGCCTTCCATGTTGCCGCCGCCGGAGCCGGCGATGACGTGCGTGTGCAGGCCGGCGGCGTGCTGGGCCGGTGAGCCATGGGCCTCTGCGATGTAAGCGACGATGACAGCGCCGAGGAACATCACCATCATCGTTCCGTAGATCGCGTAGCCTTGGCGCCTGTTGCCGGTCATCCGCCCGTAGGCGAACACGAGTGCCGCCGGGATGATCAGCACGAGCAGTATCTCAAAGAAATTGGTGAACGCAGTCGGGTTCTCAAACGGATGCGCGGAGTTGACGTTGAAGAAGCCGCCGCCGTTGGTGCCGAGCTCCTTGATGACCTCCTGAGAGGCGACCGGACCCATCGCGATCGACTGCAGCGGGCCCGTCAGGGTGTGCGCGGTCAGGAAGCTCGAGAAGTTCTGAATCACACCCTGGGAGACGAGCACGAGCGCGCCGAGCAAAGAGATCGGCGCCAGCACGTAGAGGATCGTGCGAACGAGGTCCTGCCAGAAGTTGCCTAGGCTCTTGCCTGTGCGGCCGACTATCCCTCGGATCAGTGCCACGGCAACGACGATGCCGACCCCCGCCGAGAGGAAGTTCTGCACCGTCAGCCCGATCATCTGGCTGAGATAGGTCATCGTCGTCTCGCCGCTGTAGTACTGCCAGTTGGTGTTCGTCACGAACGAGGAGACAGTGTTGAAGGTGACGTTCCAAGGCGCCGATTTGTAGCCGAGCGGGTTCAGCCCGTGGGGAACGAAGAATGCGTTCTGAGTGCGCAGGATTGCGTATAGAAGCAGCCAACCTGCCAGTGAGAAGACGATCAGGCTTTTCGCGTAGGACTTCCAGTCCTGTCCTCGCTGCGGGTCGACCCGCAATACCTTGTAGAGAATGCGCTCGGGCCAGCCGACGATCGGCGACAGGAACACCCGCTCGCCGCTGTACACCTTCGCCATGTAACTCCCGAGCGCCATCGCCAGGGCGCTCAGGATCACCACGAACAGGACGATCGTCAGCCAGCCGCTGAAGGTCATCTCAGAGCTTCTCCCCGCGGATCAGCGCGTAGAGGAGGTACGCGATGATCAAGACCGAAGCGACCAAGCCGAAGAAATCGGCCCCGCTCATGTGAGCTACGAAGAAGCCGAGCAGCGGTGAGGCGCTCATACGCGGTCGATCCCCTCGAGCAACAGCAGCAGCAGCGCGAAGGCGGCGATTCCGATAACGATTGCCACGACATCCATGACAGTCACTATGCGCGCCCTCGCGTCACGGGCGCATAACGAATGCGCCCACGCGCATAACGATTTCGTGTCGGCTCGTCAGCCGGAGAATCTGTAGCCGACGCCGGGGTCGGTCACGATGAAGCGCGGCCCTGCGCGGCCCTCCGGTTCGATCTTCGCGCGCAGCCGCGCGATGTGCGTGCGCAGCGGCTGAATGTCGTCCACGTACTCAGGGCCCCAGACCTCGCCGAGCAGCTTGCGATGCGTCATCAGGCGCCCGCGATTGCGAACGAGCACCCGCAGCAGCTCGAACTCGATCGGCGTCAGGTGTATCGCCTCGCCGTCGCGCCGGATCGAGCGCCCGGCGAGGTCCACCTCGAGGCCCTCGAACAGGATGCTCGGCTCCTCCTCGGCCGGCGCCGCGCGGCGCAGCGCCGCCTGCAGACGCGCCACCAACTCGCGCGCACCGAACGGCTTGGTGATGTAGTCGTCAGCGCCTGCCTCGAGCGCCCTCACCTTCTGCTCCTCCTCGCCCACCGCCGAGAGCACGAGAATCGGCATCTCACTCCATTCGCGCAAGCGGCGGGTCACGTCCACGCCGTCTCCGTCGGGCAGCACCAGGTCCACGATCGCCGCATCCGGGGGACGCACGGCCGCGAGATCCAACGCCGCCGAGGCGGTTTCCGCAGGCACGGCCTCAAAGCCCGCCTCACGCAGGACCACTTTTAGCGCGCGAACGATCTGCGGCTCGTCATCGACGACCAGCACGCGAGGCGGCGCGCTCGCGGCAGTCTGCTCCCGCGCGCTCAAGCGCCGTCCGCCGTCCCGGCCTCGGACGCGGCGCCAATGACGCCAGGCGCCGCCGCGCCCGCCGGTGCCTTGCCCGGATCCGCCGCGCGCGAGGAATGGTCGCTGGCGCCGTCGCCGTCGCCGTCGCCGTCGCCGTCGCCGAGCGGAAGCTCGAACACGAAGGAGGCGCCCTGTCCCGGCAGCGACTCGACATGCACCGATCCGGCGCTCGCCTCGGCGAAACCGCGTGCGATCGCGAGGCCAAGTCCCGAGCCGCGGTGCCCGCCGCCGGCGCTGCCGGCGCGGTAGAACGGCTCGAACACTCGATCGAGCTGCGCCGGCGGGATGCCCGGGCCACGATCCACCACGCGCACGATTACGCGGTCCCCGGAGGCCTGCCCGCTCGCGAGCGGCTCTGCCGGCTCCTCGGTGGCCTCCCCGGCCGTCCGCCGCACGGGGGCACGCCCGAGGCTGCGCACCGCACGGGCGCGCACGGAGACCGCATGCCCGCCGGAGTGACGCCGCGCATTCTCGAGCACGTTCACGAACGCCCGCTCCATCTGCACCGGGTCGACGCTGACCAGCGGCAGCTCGGGATCGATCGAGAGAACGAAGTCCTCCGGGGCGGCTCCGACCTCGGCGAGCGCCGCCCGCAACAGCTCCTCGACGGAGGTCCAGTCGCGGCGCGGCTTGGCCGCGCCGGCTTCCAGGCGCGAGAGGTCGAGCAGGTTGTCGACCAGCCGGGAGAGCCGCTTCGCCTCCTCCTGGATGACCGCCGCCATCTCGGCGCGCTCATCCTCGGTCAGGAACGGAGATCCGACGGCCTCGCCGGCCGCCGAGATCGCAGTCAGCGGCGAGCGCAGGTCGTGCGAAACCGCCCGCAGCAGTGCCGTCTTGACCGTGTCTGCCCTGCGCAGCGCCGCCGTCTCGACGACATCGCCGAGCAGTCCTTCGCGCTCGAGCGCAGCGCTGAGCAGCGCCTCGAGCGACGGCACAACCCGCTCCTGCAGCCGACGCAGCCCCGCCTCGGAGGTGTCTGCGCCGACCAGCAGCGTGCCCAACCGGCTCGTGCCGTCGCGCAGCGGGAACGCGATGCTGCGCTCGTCGCCCTCGACCGCGTCCATCTCGATCGCAGCCGAGGTCAGCTCGAGCGCCTGTGCAAGGCGTGCGGCCGCGGTCGGCAACGCCGCTCGCAGATCATCGCCGCGCAGCAGCAACCGCGCCATCTCCGCGGCGAGATCTGCCTCGCGCCTGCGAGCTTCCGCCTCGCGCGTACGAGCGCGAGTCACCTCGGCTACCGAGCTGGCGAGCGCGGCGACGACCAGGAAGGCGATCAGAGCGACCCAGTTGCTGGACTGCCTGATCTCGAAGTGACCGACCGGCTCGAGGTGAAAGAAGTTCAGCGCCGCGGCGCTCACAATCGCGGTCGCGACTCCCAGCCAGCCGCCCCACGTCACCGACACGACGAGCACCGCCGGCAGGTATACGACCGACAACGACACGACCGGCGCGACGTGCTTGAGCGGATACACGATAAGCGTGCACAGCGCGACCGAGACGACGCCCGCAAGCAGCCCGGCACGTCGCGAAGGCGGATCGGGCGCGAGCAGGAAGCCGAACGGCGAGCGCATCGTGATCTCAGACTAATGCCGAATGGGACGTCCGCTGCGGAGATGCCCGCCTCCAGGACGCCCCCAACGTCCGTTTGCATGCCAGGCTGCGCCTCAAGATCGGCCACGACAGCGCCGAGCAAGAACGAGGCGCCTCGCGGTCGCCACGAGACCATGAGCGCCAATACGCCAAAGACATCTGCAGCCCGGCAGCGCCCGCGGCTGCTGCTCGTGCTCCTTTGCGGCTGCTTGGGCGCGGCGCTTTCCCCCGCTGCGGCAAGCGCAGGCGTGCCGCTGAACCCCTCCGATTACGAAGTGGGCGCGCTCTGCGGGAACCCCTCCCCCGGCTACGCCGGCTGCTTCGGGCTGCGCCTGATGGCCAAGGATCCGCTCTCGATGCCTGCCGTGCGCCTGCTCTCACGAAGCAATCGCAACGACCGCGCCGACTCGGGCTCCGCAGCCGAAGGCTCAGGGACCGCGCAGCCGCAGACGATCGAAACCACAGAACCGGTCAAAGGCAGCCGCACCCCGGCCAACCTTCTCAGCGCCTACGGCCTGAGCGGGATCTCACCGCCGAGCCCGCAGACGATCGCACTGGTGGACGCCTTTGACGACGTCAACGCCGAGGCCGACCTGGCCGTCTTCGACGAACGCTTTGGCCTACCCGCCTGCACCACTGCGAACGGCTGCTTTCGCAAGGTCAACCAGTCCGGCGATGTCGCGCCGCTGCCAGTCTCGAGCGGCAAGCTCGAACGCGGCTGGGCGCAGGAGATCGCGACTGACGTGGAGGTCGCGCACGGCGTCTGTCAGAGCTGCCGGATCTTGCTCGTGGAGGCGAAATCGAACTCCAACAACAACCTCTACACAGCCGAGCGCACCGCCGTGGCACTCGGCGCCACCGTGATCTCGAACTCGTGGGGCGGCGAAGAGACCAGCGGCGACAGCGTGGCCTTCGACCATCCGGGCGTCGTCATCACGGCGTCCTCCGGCGACAACGGCTACCTCGACTGGTTCTCCAACGCGCCGGCGACGGCAGCCAACTATCCGGCCAGCTCACCTCACGTCGTCGCCGTCGGCGGCACCCGGCTGACCTCGAAAAGCGAGACGGTCTGGAACGACGGTGGCTTTATCAAAAGCAAACCGGAAGGCGCAGGTGCGGGCGGGGGCGGCTGCAGCACGCACTTCGCCGCGCCGATCTGGCAGCAGAACCTGCCCGACTGGTCCGCAGTCGCGTGCGGCGCCAGGCGCGCGGTCGCGGACGTCTCGGCCGATGGCGATCCCTTCACCGGCGTCGCCGTCTACGACTCGACTGAAACTCCCGAAGAAGAAAAAGGCTGGGCGACGATCGGCGGCACGAGCGTCGCCTCCCCGATCGTCGCTGCGACGTTCGGGCTCGCCGGTGGCGCCAACGGCGTCGCCTACCCCGCGCGCACGCTGTATGAAAACGAGTCGCTCAACCCCGCCTCGCTCCACGACGTCACGCTCGGCTCCAACGGGGAATGCCACAAACCGTTCGAATGGGAAACCGCGAGCACCGGCTGCACGGTCGCCGAAGAGGCAGACGCAAGCTGCACGAGCCACGCGATCTGCCTCGCAGGCGCAGGCTATGACGGCCCGAGCGGCGTGGGCACGCCAAACGGCATCGCCGCCTTCACTCCGAACCCAGGCGCCGGGAGCGGCGGCGAAACTGGGCCCGCGACCTCACCAGGGCCTGCGCCCAGCGCGTCAACCGGGACGAGCGCCCCCGGCGCCCCAGGCGTCCTCGCGCCGCCGGTGCGCCTGCCGGTCGTCTCGGCGCTCAGCCTCACCCGCCGCGCGATCGTCGCGCTCAACCGCCACCGGCCGAAGCTCTCCAAAGTGGGCTTTGCGTTCACGCTCAACCTGCCGGCGCGCGTGCGCGTCTCGATCGCCCGGCGCGTTCGCGTTCACGGACGCACGCAGTGGAAAGCGATCTCCTCACCGCTGATGATCTCAGCCGCGAGCGGAGCACAGACGCGGAGCCTCATCGGACACAGCACGCTCGCGGCCGGCCGCTATCGGCTCACGCTCACGCCGTCGAGCGGAGCGCCGCGGTCGATCGTCTTCCAGATCGGCTAGCGCGGAGAATTGCAGGAGCTCTCCCGCCGCTTGTGCTCCCGCGATCCCCTGGCTAGCTTGGCCGGTTCATGCCCAGCTCCTCCCGCAACGCTCCCCGGCGCGCCAAGGACCGGCCTTCCGGCTCCCGGCGCCGCGCGCGCACTGTGCTTGCGGCGGGGCTGCTGATCGCCTCCGGCGCGATGGCCACAGTCGTATCCGTCGCGGCCGGCTCGAGCCCGGAAGCGCTCGAAGGGAAGATCTCCGCGTCACAGGCCCGCGAAGGCCAGGTGCGCTCGGGCATCGGCGCCGACAGCCACCAAATCGCCGGCTTCCAGGGGAACATCGAAGACCTTCAGGCGCGCCTCTCCGCCCTGGAGTCGAGCCTCGCCACCGAGCGCGACCTGCTCGCGAGCATCCGCTCGGAACTGAGCCTCGCACGCACGCGCCTGGCGGCCCTGCAGGTCCAGCTCGGGCACGACCGCAAGGTGCTCGTGGCCCAGGTCGTCGCCTCCTACGAGGCGCCGCCGCCGGACATCGCGACGGTGATCCTCGATGCCCACGGCTTCGCCGACCTGATCGAGCGCGTCGACAACCTGCGCGCGATCTCCCGCCAGAACGCGGCGGCGACCGTGCACGTGGGCGAAGCCCAGCGCGCCGTCACCGCGCAGGCCAAGCACCTGGCGACGCTCGCCTCCACGCACGCCCGCGAGACACACGCCGTGCTCGTGCAACGCGACGAGGTCGCGCAGTTGCACCTGGCGCTCGTCAACCGCCAGCTCCAGTTCGTTCGCGCACGCGACCGCAAGAGCGCCGAGCTCGAAGAACTGCAGTCGCACAAGCACTCGCTCGAACACGAGCTCTCGCACATCCAAGCGCGCGAACTCGCGGACTCGGGAGTCAGCTTCTCCGGCCCGATCGGCGAATACACCGCCACCCCGGAAGGCGCTTACGGCTTCTTCGCCGCCGCCGGCACCAACTACAGCGTCGGCAGCGAGCCGACGATCGCAGAACACCTGAACACGATGGGCAAGGCGCTGCGCCTGCACCTGATCGGCATCTCCGGCTACCGCTCGCCGCAGCACTCGGTCGAGGTCGGCGGCTTCGCCAACGACCCGCACACACGCGGCGAAGCCTCCGACACGCCCGGCGTCGAGGGCGTGCCCGAGGCGACGCTCAACCAGTTCGGGCTCACGCGCCCGTTTCCAGGCGCGGCCGAGGCCGATCACATCCAGCTCGGCTGAGCCCGCGCCCGCCGGCACGCCGCTCGACGGGGGCGCTAGGAAGCCGCCGGCGCCAGGCGCGCGGGCGCGCCGTAGCGGCCGAGCAGCTGCGGCAGCTCGACAGAGCCATCCGCCTGCTGGCCGTTCTCCAGGAGCGCCACGATCGTCCGCCCCACCGCCACGGCCGTGCCGTTGAGCGTGTGCGGCGTCTGCGTGCGCGAGCCGCCCTGCGCGGACTCCGCGCGCATGCGGATACCGAGGCGGCGGGCCTGGTAGTCGGTCGTGTTCGAGCACGAGGTCAGCTCGCGGTAGCGCCCCTGGCTCGGGAGCCACGCCTCGCAGTCGTACTTCTTCGCGGCCGAGTTGCCGAGATCGCCGACGGCGATGTTGACGACGCGATAAGGAAGCTGGAGCTCGCCGAGGATCTCCTCCTCGATCGCGAGGATCCACTCGTGCTCCTGCGGCGAGTCCTCCGGGGCGACGAAGCTGAACATCTCGACCTTCTCGAACTGGTGCACGCGGAAGATCCCGCGCGTGTCCTTCCCGGCTGCCCCCGCCTCGCGACGAAAGCAGGGCGAGAAGCCGGCGTAGCGAAGCGGCAGGCTCGCGGCGTCGAGCAGCTCGCCGTCGTGCAGCGAGGCGAGCGCGACCTCCGAGGTGCCCACGAGGAACAGCTCGTCCTCGGGCAGGGCGTAGATCTGCTGCTCGGTGTCGGGCAGGAAGCCGGTGCCGTAGAGAGCCCGCTCGCGCACGAGCACCGGCGGCATCACGGCCTCGAAGCCTTTGCCGCGCAGCTTCTGCAGCACCCAGCTCACGAGCGCAAGCTCGAGCATCACCAGATCGCCTTTGAGGTAGGCGAAGCGCGATCCCGACAGCCGCGCCCCGCGATCCATGTCGATCATCGCGCCTGCCAGCTCGAGGTGGTCGCGTGGCTCGAAGGTGAGGCTCGGCGGCTCGCCGACCGTGCGCAGCTCCTCGTCCTCGGGGCCGCCTGCCGCACTCGGATCGGGCAGGTTCGGCAGACGCGCCACGACTGCGTCCAACTGCTCCTTGGCCGCGCCCGCGCGCTCGTTCAGCGCCTTGACCTCGGCGCTCAGCTCCTGCATCGCCTCGCGCAGCTGCGGGGCATCCTCTCCCCGCGCCTTGGCGGCGCCGAACTCCTCCGATCGCGCCTTCTGTTCGGAGCGCAGGCTCTCCGCGGCGGTCGTTTCCGCGCGCCAGGTGCGATCGGCCACCAGCAGCTCATCGATGAG
Organism: Solirubrobacterales bacterium; assembly: GCA_038240205.1. GTDB lineage: Bacteria > Actinomycetota > Thermoleophilia > Solirubrobacterales > Solirubrobacteraceae > Palsa-744. The sequence goes on from JBBSDZ010000020.1 coordinate 9,601, forward strand.
CGACCCGAGTGACGGGTCGCGTCGCGACAGCGCCGCGCTCACGCCTTCTGGATCGTCCCGAATGCGCTTGAGGTCGAGCACGCCCGCCGCCTTCTCGCGGGTGACCTATTTGGTCGAGAGCTGGATGGGCGTGGAGGGCACCGATTCGGACTGGCTGCCCGAATAGTGAGCGAGGAAGCTCGCGATCGCTTTCGCATCAGCGCCCAGCACGATGTTCTCCGGCATGATCGCGCCCGAGAAGCCGCCGTTCTGGATCGCGTAGAGCACTTGTTCGGGGTTCTCCTTGCGGACGTTGAAGTTCGGACCGTTCACTTTCACGCGGTTCTTGATGCTGGAGGCCGAGCCCTGTGCGCCGACCACCGAGAGCGTGTGGCAACCGGAGCAGTGGTCGCGGAACAGCACCGCGCCACGGTGGTAGGGGCTCCTCTTGGCGACGCCGACACCCTGGGAGCCGCAGGCGCCCAGGACCAGCGCCGTGGCAAGCAGAACCGTGACGGTGGCGGCGATCTTCGCGCGAACCCTCATGCGCGCCGGAATATATAGGCCCACGGTTCAGAACCCGTGAGCGGTGCCCGCCGCGCGCAGCGCCAAGAACACGACTACGAGAGCCGACAGCGCCATCACGCCCACCTCGCGGCGGACGATCTCCGCGACGATCGCCTGCTGCTCGCTCGCGGGCAGCGTCCCGACCGCCTTCGCGTCCGGCAGGTCGCGCTGGTCGAGGATCGCCTGCGCCGAGGCGACGCGGAGCTGCTCGGCCATGAAGGCCACGGCCAGAGGCAGCAGCGCGTACAGGTAGAAGAGCTGATCGGTCGAGTAGTTGCCCGCCGCTGCGAGCGAACCGACGGCGAGCGTGAGCGTCAGCGCTGAGCCCTGGCCGGCACGAAGCAGCACCCAAAAGGAGCGGGCGCCTCGCTCCCCCGGAGCGCCGTCGTACCAAAGCCATGCCCCGAGCAGCCCGGCAAGCAGATTGAGCGCCGCGACAGCGATCGCGCCGGCGACGATCGCTTGCGTCATGCGGTCGCGCCGCGGGGTATCTCGCCGGCCGTTTCCGCCCTCGATATCGAGCCGATTGCCACTATGTAACAGATTGCCACAAGCGGTGATATAACAGCGTCCGGTGCTTCGCAGCTATCTCCCGGCGATCGTCTTCTTGATACTCGGCGGCGCCGTGGGCGGAGTCTTTGCGGCGCTCAACAGCTACATCGGGCCGCGACGAGCGACACCGCACAAGCGGGACCCCTACGAGTGCGGCCTGCCGTCTGAGATCAAGCGCGGGATGCGCTTCGGAATCAGCTTCTACTTGATCGCGATGCTGTTCATCCTGTTCGACATCGAGGTCGCCTTCCTGTACCCGATCGCCGTCGAGCTGCGCGCGTTCGGCACCTTCGCTCTCGCCGAGACGATCGTGTTCATCGTGCTCCTGTTCGTCGCCTTCGTGTACGTGTGGCGCCGGGGAGCACTCGAGTGGAAGTAAAACGCGAGCGGCTGGACGGGGACCCCGCCGCGAGCGATAGCGCCGGGGGTGCGAGCGTCGATCCGCACGCACTCCGCGTCAACCGTCTGAACGCGCGCCAGCTCCTTCGCGGGGGCGACATCGAAGGGCCCACGCCCGCCGTCGAGCTCGAAGGCAACGACGACCTCGAGCGCCACGTCGAAGAGCGCATCATGACGACGACGCTCGACAAAGCCGTCGCGTGGGCGCGCTCCAACTCGTTCTTCCCGGCGACCTTCGGGCTCGCCTGCTGCGCGATCGAGATGATGTCGATCGTGGCCGCGCGCGTGGACGTAGCCAGGTTCGGCTACGAGGCCTTCCGCGCCTCGCCGCGCCAGGCGGACCTGCTGATCCTCTCCGGCCGCGTCTCGATCAAGATGGCGCCGATCGTCAGGCGCATCTACGACCAGATGCTCGAGCCCAAGTGGGCTATCTCGATGGGCGCGTGCTGCTCTTCGATGGGGGTGTTCAACAACTACGCGCTCGTGCCCGCCGACAAGTTCATGCCGATCGACGTGCACGTGCCCGGGTGCCCGCCGCGCCCGGAGGCGCTCATGCACGGTGTACTGAAGCTGCGCAAGATGGTCCAGGACGATCCCGACATGGGCTGGCGCGAGCGCTACGACGCGGTGGGCACCGAGGAGACCCTCCGCGGTGCCTGACGCGACCGGGCTGGAGCTGATCCGCCAAGAGCTCGACGACGCCGTCATCGACACGAGCTTCTTCCGTGAGCGGGCCACGCTGGTGGTCGAGCCGGGCAGCATTCGCGCCGTCCTCGCCCATCTGCGCGAGCGCGGCTACGGCTTCCTGGCGAGCGTGCACGGCATCGACTACTACCCACAGGAGCCGCGCCTCGGCGTGATCTACGAGCTGCTCGACATGGGTCGCGTGGACCGCGTCTCGGTCAAGTTGCGCGTGAGCAGCGAGGCGCCGGAGCTCGACTCCGTCACCCCCGAGACGGCCGAGCACGCAGGCTGGCCGACCGCCGACTTCCAGGAGCGCGAGATCTACGACATGTTCGGCGTCGTCTTCCGCGGCCATCCCGACCTGCGTCGCATCCTCATGCCGGAGGACTACGAGGGCAACCCGCAGCGCCGCGACTTCCCGATCGGCGGCGAGCCGATCATCTTCACGCGCAACGAGTCGCCGTCGCTCGAGGGTGCAGAGTGAGCCCGCCGCTGCCCACCTCGGAGTACCGCCGCCGCGAGCAGAGCATCACGCTCTCGCCGCTGGACGAGCAGCGCGAGCGCGGCGCTGAGGACGAGGACACCACGCAGGAGCTGCTGACGCTCAACTTCGGCCCCCATCACCCTGCCACGCACGGTGTGCTGCGCCTGCTCGTGACGCTGCAGGGCGAGATCGTGCGCGACATCAAACCGATCGTCGGCTACGTGCACACGGGGATCGAAAAGACCGCCGAGGACAAGTCCTACTGGAAGGTCATCCCGGTGATCGAGCGGATGGACTACCTCGCATACCACTTCAACTCGCTCGCGTTCATCGGCGCGGTCGAGCAGCTCGTGGAGGTGACGGTTCCCACACGCGCCGAGTATCTGCGAGTGATCCACATGGAGCTCAACCGCATCATGTCCCACCTGGTGTGGCTGGGCACTAGTGCGCTCGATCTCGGCGCGATCTCGATGTTCTGGTACTGCTTCCGCGAGCGCGAGCAGATCCTCGACCTGTTCGAGATGTCCACCGGGCAGCGCATGCACACGCGCTACTTCCAGATCGGCGGCGTCGCCGAGGACGTGCCGACGGGCTGGGCAGAGAAGCTGCGCGGGTTCGTCGAGCGCATGCCCAAGAGCCTCGATCAGTACGGCGACCTGCTCAACAGCAACGAGATCGTCTTGCAGCGGCTGCGCGGCACGGGCGCCCTTGACGCCAAGACGCTGCTGTCCTTCGGCGTGACCGGCCCGCTGCTGCGCGCCGCGGGCAACCCGTGGGATCTGCGCAAAGCCGCGCCGTACAGCTGCTACGGCGATTTCGACTTCAAGATCCCGGTCGGCACGGTCGGCGACAACTACGACCGCTACGCCGTGCGGATGGCCGAAATGTACGAGTCGGTGAAGATCATCGACCAGGCGATAGAAGGCCTGCCCGAAGGCCCGCACATCACCGGCGACCGCAAGGTCGCGCTGCCACCGCGCCACGAGCTGGCGACCTCGATGGAGGCACTCATCCACCATTTCAAGCTCGTCACGGAGGGCCTGCGCGTTCCGCCCGGCGAGCTCTACAACGCGATCGAGGGCCCGCGCGGGGAGCTCGGCTGCTTCGTGCGCTCCGACGGCTCCTCCAAGCCGGCGCGCGTCCACATGCGCGACCCGTCCTTCGTCAACCTGCAGGCGTTCTCGCGCATGGCCGAGGGCTCCTACATCGCCGATATGATCGCCACGCTGGCGATGCTCGATCCGATACTCGGGGGCATCGACCGATGATCCTGGACACGCATGGCGGCGCCGGATCGGCGTCCTCGATCGCTCGTGTACCGATCGCAGATCGGCGGGATCTGCGATCGGCCAGCACACTTCGCTCACTGCGTCCTTGCCCGCCTTGCCCTGCGTACCCAGGATTGCCTTCATGAGCACGATGCCTTCGCAGCGCGCGTCCGGCTGGGACCAGGCGGTCGACTTGGAGAAGGAGCCGGCGCTGATCCCGGACGACGCCACGACGGACGTGCCGGCGGAGCTGCGCAAGTCGATCGAGGACGCGATGGCGCGCTACCCCGATTCGCGCTCGGCCGCGATCCCGGCACTTCACGCCGCCCAGCAGCTGCACGGCTGGTGCTCGCCGGAGGCGATCGAGCAGGTCGCGTGCGTCATGGGAGTGACGCCCGCCTATCTCGACTCCGTGGCGAGCTTCTACGACATGCTCGAGAACCACCCGGTCGGGCGGCACAGCGTCTACGTGTGCACGAACATCTCCTGCTCACTGCGCGGCGCCGACGCGCTGCTGGAGAGCGTGCTGGCGCAGGCAGGCGAGGACCCGGACTTCAACGTGCGCGCGTTCGAGTGCCTCGGCGCGTGCGACATCGCGCCGATGGCCTCCGTCGACGGCGTCTACGTCGGGCCGCTGGAGCTCGCGGACGTCCCGCAGCTCCTCGACGACGCACGCGCTGGCCGCCCGGTGCTGCCCGCGAAGCAGCTCGCCACGCGGCTCGTCGCCGACCCGCACGCCAACTCGCAGGAGTTCCCGGCGCACGCCGAGGAGAGCGGGCGGCCATGACCGACGTGCTGCTGTTCAAGGACATCGACGAGCCCGGGCTGAACACGCTGGCCGTCTACGAAGCCCGCGGCGGTTACACGGCGCTGCGCAAGGCGCTCGCGATGACGCCGGCGGCGGTGCTCGAACAGCTCGAAGCCTCCGGCCTGCGCGGTCGCGGCGGCGCCGGCTTCCAGATGGGCAAGAAGGTCTCGTTCCTGCCCAAGGGCGCGATGAGCAAGTACCTCGTTTGCAACGCCGACGAGTCCGAGCCGGGCACGTTCAAGGACCGCGAACTGATGCAGAAGAACCCGCACATGCTGATCGAGGGAATCGCGATCGCCTCATACGCCGCCGGGGCGGATCGCTCGTTCATCTATATCCGCGGCGAGTACGTGCTACCGGCGGACATCCTCGACGCCGCGCTCGCCGAAGCGAGCGAGGCGGGCTACCTCGGCGAGGACATCCTCGGCTCCGAGCACTCGCTCTCGCTCGTCGTGCATCGCGGCGCGGGCGCCTACATCTGCGGCGAGGAGACCGGGTTGCTCGATTCGTTGGAAGGCAAGCGCGGCAACCCGCGCCTGAAGCCCCCCTTCCCCGCCAACCAGGGCCTCTATCAGGGCCCGACGCTGATCAACAACGTCGAGACGCTCTCTACCGTCCCCGCGATCACGCTGATGGGCGGTGCCGAGTACGCCAAGCTCGGCGTGCAGAGCTCGACCGGGACCAAGCTCGTGAGCGTCTCCGGACACGTCCAGCGTCCCGGCAACTACGAGATCGAGCTCGGGATCTCCTCGCGCGAGATCATCTTCGGCCTGGCCGGCGGGCCACTGCCCGGGCGCGAGATCAAGTGCTGGTTCCCGGGCGGGTCCTCAGCGCCGGTGCTCACGCCCGCGGACCTCGACGTGCCCTACGACTTCGACTCTCTCGCCAAGGCCGGCTCGATGCTCGGTTCGGGCGCGATCATCATCGTCGACGACTCCACACCGATCGTCGAGCTCGCGACGAAGGTCGCCAAGTTCTACCGGCACGAGTCCTGAGGCAAGTGCACACCCTGTCGCGAGGGCACCAACTGGACGGTGAAGATGCTCGAGCGCATCGACGCCGGCGAGGCGACGCCGATGGACCTCGACATCATGGCCTCCGTCCAGGATCACATCATCGGCAACTGCCTGTGCGTGCTCGGCGACGCAATGGCGATGCCAATCGGCTCGATGATCGCCAAGTTCCGCGGCGAGTTCGAGGAGCACATCGAGGCGGCGCGCACGCGCGCCAACCTCGCGCTCGGCGCCACAGCCGCCGGCAGCGAGGCCCTGATCGCGGCAGAGGCCGTCTGATGCCGCGCCCGCAACCGAAGACGATCACGCTGACGATCGACGGCCGCGAGGTGCAGGCGCCGGAAAACGCGATGCTCGTCGATGCGGCCAAGCACGGTGACGTCGAGATACCGGTCTTCTGCTACGAGCCCAAGCTGGGCAACCCGGTCGGCGCCTGCCGCATGTGCCTGGTCGAGATCGAGGGCATCGGCAAGCTGCAGACCGGCTGCTCCACGCCGGTCAAGGACGGGATGGTGGTCCACACCCAGACCGAGCGCGTCAAGGAGGCGCAGCGCTCGGTCGTCGAGTTCCTGCTCATCAACCACCCGCTCGACTGCCCGGTCTGCGACAAGGGCGGCGAGTGCCCGTTGCAGGACATCACCTTCGGCTGGGGCGGCGGCATCTCGCGCTTCATCGAGCCCAAGCGCCACTTCGTCAAGCCGCTGGAGCTCTCGCCGCTGATCGCGATCGACCGCGAGCGCTGCATCCTCTGTTATCGCTGCGTGCGCTTCTCGCAGGAGGTCTCCGAGGACTACCAGCTGGTGCTGCTCGAGCGCGGCGCCCACTCGTTCGTCTCGACCTTCGACGGCCACCCCTACGTCGCCCCGTTCAGCGGCAACATCATCGAGCTTTGCCCCGTCGGCGCGCTCACCTCGCGCTCCTACCGCTTCCGCGCGCGGCCGTGGGACATCGAGGACGCGGGCACCGTCTGCACGTTGTGCCCGGCGCAGTGCAACGTCACGCTCACCGTTCGCGACGAGCGTGTCCTGCGGGTGCTCTCACGCGATCACGCCGAGGTCGACGACGGTTGGCTGTGCGACCGCGGGCGCTTCGCCTATCCGGCGCTCTCCGACGGCCTCGACGCGAGCGCCACGGCCGAAGGCGCCGTCGCGGTCGAAGCCGAAGTCGCGGTCGCCGCGACAGCCGGCGTGGGCGTCGACACGGGTGGCGGCACGGCGCTCGCCACCGGCGGCGGCAACGGCGGCGGTGGTTCGCTGCTGGCCGACCCCTCCCGCGGCCCGCGCTTCGGCGCCCGCGTGAGCGAGCCGCTGCTACGCGACGGCGGCGAGCTGCGCCCGGTCCCGTGGGAGCGCGCGCTGCAGGAGGCGAGCGTGGCGCTGAGTCGTGCGGGCGCGCGCACGGGGGCGATCGCCGGCGGCGGCGCAACCAACGAGGAGGGCTTCCTGCTCGCGCGGATGATGCGCGAGGGCCTAGGCTCCGGGCAGCTCGACTCGCGCGCGTCCGGCTGGCTCGCGCTCGCGCAGCAGCGGGCGCTCGCGGCCCCGGCGCTGCAGGCGCGGATCTCAGACCTCGAGTTCGCCCACGCCGTGCTCGTGCTCGACTGCGATCCGATCGCCGATGCGCCGATCCTCGATCTGCGCCTGCGCAAGGGCATGCGCCGTCACGGCATGAAGCTCGAGCGGATCGGAGGCGAGGATCTGTTGGCGCTGCGCGAGACTGCCGAGCGGCTGGCGGGCGAAGGCGAGGAGCTCGTGATCCTGTGGGGAGAGCGCTTCGCGGCAGGCCCTGGCGGCGCCGAGCGCGCCCAGGCGCTGCTCGACATCGCCGCCTCGCTCTCGCTCGCCGAGATCGACGGCGCCGGGCTGCTCGAAGTTCCCGCGAGCGCGAACGGGCGTGGGCTGCGCGAGGCCGGGGTGCTCCCCGACGCCGGCCCCGGGTTGAGCGACCTCGACACCGACGCCGGACGCGACGCCGACGGCATCGCCGCGGCTCTGGCCGCGGGCGAGCTGAGCGCCGTGTACCTGCTCCAGGCCGACCCGCTGAGCCCCGAGGACCCATTCTCGCGCGGCGACTCTTCGTGGGGAGAGGCGCTCGAGCGTGCGAGCACCGTGATCGCGCATGCCGCCTTTCTCACCGAGGGCATCCACGAGCACGCGAACGTCGTCTTCCCGGCGGAGACGTATGCGGAGAAGGAGGGCACCGTCACGCATCCGGACGGCCGCCTCCAGCGCGTCCGCCAAGCGGTCGCGCACGGCGGCTCGCGCCGCGCGGAGTGGCGCGTGATCGCCGAGCTCTCCAGCCGGCTCGGATGCGATCTTGGCGTCGAGGGCGGCAAGTCAGCCTCGCAGCAGCTGTTCGACGCCGTGCCCTTCTACGCCGGGCTGACGCTCGAGGAGATCGGCGGTCGCGGCGTGCGCTGGCAGGAGCGCCCGCAGGCGAGGGCCGGGGTCGGTGGCGCAAGCGGACAGGACTCCGCGAGCGAGGATGAGGTTCGCACGGAGGCGGCGAGTGGCGAGCGCACTCCTCCCGACGCACAGGCACACAGCGGCCCCGACACCGACACGCACGCCGCAGACACGGAGACCGAAGACGCCGACGGCGACTCGCCCCCCAGCGACCCGCCGCGCACGGGGACCGACAAATGATCGCCGCCCCTCTGGCTCTCGTCGGCTACTACGAGCCGTGGTGGATCCAGATCATCAAGGCGATCGTGATCTTCGCCGTCGGCCTGCAGCTCGTGCCGGTCGTGCTGATCGCCGAGCGCAAGCTGCTCGGTCGCTTCCAGGGGCGCTACGGCCCCAACCGCGTCGGGCCGTACGGGGCGCTGCAGCCGCTCGCCGACATCCTCAAGCTCCTGACCAAGGAGCAGTTCCGCCCGAAGACGTCGATCGGCTTCCTGTTCGCGCTCGCGCCGACGATCTCGATCCTGACCGCGGTCGCGGCCTTCGCGATCATCCCCTTCGGCGACACGCAGGACATCTTCGGCACGAAAGTGGGCCTCTACGGAGTGGACGTCTCGATCGGGCCGCTGTACCTGTTCGCATTCGGCGCGGTCGCCTTCTACGGCATCATGCTCGGCGGCTGGTCCTCCGGCTCGAAGTACTCCTTCCTCGGTGCCATGCGCGGCGCCGCGCAGCTGATCTCCTACGAGGTCTCCCAGGGCCTGGCGCTCGTCGGCGTGATCTTCACCGCGCAGACGCTCTCGCTGACCGGGATCGTCACGGCGCAGAAAGGCATGTGGTACGTGGTCCCGCAGTTCGCCGGCTTCTTGATCTTCCTCGTCGCGGGCTTTGCCGAGACCAACCGCGCGCCGTTCGATTTGACCGAGGCCGACGCGGAGCTCGTCGGCGGCTACAACACCGAGTTCGGCGGCGGGCGCTTCGCCTCCTACTACTTCGCCGAGTACCTCAACGTGCTCGTCGTGGCGGGCATCGTGACGACCGTGTTCCTCGGCGGCTGGCTGCTGCCGTTCGGGATCCACCCACCGGGTTGGCTGGATCCGTTCATCGTGCTGTTCAAGATGTCGCTGATCACGTTCTTCTTCATCTGGGTGCGCGCGACGCTGCCCCGCCTGCGCTACGACCAGCTGATGAGCTTCGGCTGGAAGATCCTGCTCCCGCTCGCAACCCTCAACACGCTCGTCACGGCGATCGTCGTGGTGGCGACCCACTGATGGCCGAGAGTCCGGACGACGAGCAGGAGCAGGGCGCGCTCGTGCCGTCGCTGAACGTCACCGCCTGGAGCCCCGGCGAGGACGTGATCGAGGTCACGCGCAATCCCAAGCCGGGAGCCGGGCGCAGCGCCTGGCGCACCTTCCGCGAGACCGCGCGCGGATTGAAGACGACGTTCGGGCGCATCACCGAAGCGCCGTCCACGATTCAGTACCCGGAGGAGAAGGTCCCGGTGTACCCGCGCTTTCGCGGCCGGCACAAGCTGCATCGCTTCGAGGACACGGGACTCGAGAAGTGCGTCGGCTGCTCGCTGTGCGCGGCGGCCTGCCCGGCGGACTGCATCCGCGTTGTCGCCGCCGAGAACACCCCCGAGAACCGCGTCTCCGCGGGCGAGCGCTATGCGGCCGTATACGAGATCAACCTCTCGCGCTGCATCTTCTGCGGCTATTGCGAGATCGCGTGCCCGTTCGACGCGATCACGATGGGGCACGACTACGAGCTCTCCGACTACGACCGCCACGACCTGATCTTCACCAAGGAGATGCTGCTCGCCGAGCCGCTCGAGCGCACGCCGCTGCGAAACGAGGGCGAATGAGGACGCCGCGATGAGCTCGGTGCTGTTCTTCATCGCCGCGATCGGCGTGATCTCAGGCGCCGTCGGCGTAGTCGTCGTGCGCAACCCGTTCTACGCCGTGCTCGCGCTCGTCTCGCACCTGCTCTCGCTGGCCGTCCTGTTCCTGCTGCTGCGCGCCGAGTTCGTCGCAGCGGTGCAGGTCGTGGTCTACGCAGGCGCCGTGATGGTCCTGTACGTGTTCGTCGTTGCCTACGTAGGCGACCAGACCGAGCCACTCGGCGAGCGCCTGCGCGGCCCCGGCCCGGTCGGCTCGCAGCTACGGCTCGGCGGCGCCGTGCTTGCCGGAGCGCTGCTAGTCGAGCTGCTGATCGCGCTGCTCGGGACCGGTCTCGAGGCGATCGACGGCAAGGGCGCCGGCTACAGCCCCGGTCCGGAAACGTTCGGCACGCCCGCCTACATCGGCAAGCTGCTGCTCACGCGCTTCCTGCTCGCGTTCGAGGTCGCTTCGTTCCTGCTCCTGATCGCCGCCGTCGGTGGCGTCGTGCTCGCTCGCCGCCGCCGCGGGCTCGGCGAGGAGGACGAGGAGGGCGTGCTGAGCGCGATGGATCTGCTCCGGCCCGGCGGCACGGGAACGATGGCCGAGGGAGTCGGCCGGCGCCCATGAGCATCGCGTGGTACCTCGCCGTCTCGGCGATCGTCTTCTCGCTGGGCGCGATCGGCGTGATCACGCGCCGCAACCCGCTCGTGATGCTGCTGTGCCTGGAGCTGATGCTCAACGGCGGCAACCTCGCGCTGATCGCGTTCTCGCGCATGTGGGGCAACGGCGACGGACAGATCCTCGCCGTGATCGTGATGACCGTCGCGGCATGTGAGGTGTGCATCGGCCTCGGCATGATCGTCGCGATCTATCGCCGCCGGCTCCCGATCGACGTGGACGAGCTGCGGGAGCTACAGGGATGACCACGACATACGCGTGGCTGGTGCTGGCCTTCCCGCTGGCGGGAACGCTGCTGATCGCGCTCGGGCGCGAGCGTCTGCCCGGGCGGAGCGCCGGCTGGATCGCCACGGGCGCGATCTTCCTCTCCTTCCTCGCGGCGCTCGCGACGCTGATCGCATTGGAGGGGCGCTCCCCGGCCCACCGCCAGCTCGTCTCCTCGTTGTGGAGCTATGCCTCGACGGTCGGCATCGATGCGAAGGTGTCGATCCTCGTCGACCCGCTGTCGGTGTTCATGATCCTGATCGTCAGCGGCGTCTCGACGCTGATCCACCTCTACTCGATCTCCTACATGACCGAGGACGCGGGTTTCCGACGCTTCTTCGCCTACCTGAACTTCTTCGTCTTCTCGATGCTGCTGCTCGTGCTCGCGGGCAACTTCGCGCTGCTGATCGTCGGCTGGGCGTTCGTCGGCGCCGCCTCCTACATGCTGATCTCCTTCTGGTACCGGCGCACGACCGCGACGCGCGCGGGCATCAAGGCGTTCGTGATCAATGTCGTCGGTGACGTCGGGCTCGTGCTCGGGACGTATTTCATCTTCAAGCACACCGGCTCGCTGGACTTCCTGAAGAGCTTCCACGGGACCGAGACAGGCGCCTTTGGCCATGGCACGAACAACGGCGACCTGCTCGCCGGCTGCCTGCTGCTGCTCGTCGGCGCGTTCGCCAAGTCCGCGCAGATTCCGCTGCACACGTGGCTGCCCGACGCGATGGAGGGCCCGACGCCGGTGAGCGCGCTGATCCACGCCGCGACGATGGTCACGGCCGGCGTCTACCTGATCGCCCGCATGCACCCGCTGTTCGAGCGCGCGCCGGACGCGCAGGACGTGGGCGCGATCGTCGGCGCGCTGACGCTGCTGATCGCCGGCACGATCGCGCTCGCGCAGACGGACATCAAGCGCGTGATCGCCTACTCGACGATGTCCCAGATCGGCTACATGATCATGGGCGTCTCGGTGGGCGCCTACGCCGCCGGGCTGTTCCACCTGATGACCCACGCGTTCTTCAAGGCGCTGCTGTTCATGGGCGCCGGCTCGGTCATCGGCGCGATGGCCGGAGAGCAGTCGCTCGAGCGCATGGGGGGCTTTCGCAAGGTGTTGCCGTTCACCTACGCCTGCTTCATCATCGGCGGTCTCGCCCTTTCCGGGCTGCCACCGTTCTCCGGATTCTTCTCCAAGGACGAGATCCTGCTGGTCACCGGGGAGCGCGGCGGCTGGCACTGGGCGCTGTACGTGGCGGGCTACATCGGCGCGCTGCTGACCGCCGTCTACACGTTCCGCATGATCTTCCGCGCCTTCCACGGCGAGCCGGTGCCTGAGGCGATGGAGCTGAAAGCCGGCACCCTGCACCACGCGCACGAGCCGACGAACCCTGCCAACGGCGAGGTCGAGGACACGGACGTCGGCTTCCCGGGCCCGTTCCACACGGTCGCCGAGCGGGCGCTGCCGATGCGCGTGGCGATGAGCATCCTCGCGCTGGGAGCCTTCGGGGCGGGGCTCGTGCAGATTCCGAAAGTGGACTTCGTGATCGACGACTTCCTGCGCCCGAGCTTCACCGACTCGCGCCTCTATGACACCCACACCCGCAACGGCCTGCTCGTGTTCGGGATCGTGCTCGGCACGGTGCTCGGGCTCGCCGGCATCGCGATCGCCTACCGCGTGTGGGTCGCGCGGCCGGGTACGGCAGCGATCGTGCGGGCACGGCTGCGCCCGCTGTATGAGCTGTTCGTCAACAAGTGGTACCTCGACGAGCTGATCGACGCGGTCATCGTGCAGCCGTTCGCGGCGGCGGGTCGCTTCGCACGAGGCACGTTCGAGCGCGTGTTCGTCGACGACACGCTCGTCGGCGGCACCACCGGGCTCGTACGCGCCGGCTCGGCAGCGGTGCGCGCCGCGCAGAGCGGCTTCGTGCGCTACTACGCGGCGCTGCTCGTGCTCGGCGTGGCGAGCGTCGGCTTCTACTTCCTCCTGCAGGCATGAGCGCGAGGATGAGCTGATGCCACTCTCGATCGTGCTCTGGCTGCCGGCCGTTTGCGGCCTGCTCGGCGCCTCGTTGTCGGTGCTCGGTCGCCGCGCGGGCGTCGTCGAGCACGCCCAGATACCGGCCGGCGAAACGAGCGTGCCGGGCCGCCCGCTCTCGCGCCTGAGCACATCAGGCATGCTCGCGCTGATCGGAGCGATCGGGGCGCTCGCGCTTGCGGTCGGCTACATCGCCGACTACTCACCCGGGCAGCACGGGCTGGCGCACGTCACCGACGTCGTCTGGATCTCAGAGCTGGGCATCCACTACAAGCTCGGAATCGACGGTCTCAACGTGTTCATGGTCGGTCTGACGACGCTGTTGTTCGCCGCCGCCGTGATCGCAGCGAACCTGCGTGAGTGGGAGCGCCCGCGGCTGTTCTACTTCAACTTCATGCTCGCCGAGTCGGCCGTCCTCGGCGCGCTGCTGGCGCAGGATCTCGCGCTGTTCGTCGCCTTCTTCGACCTGATGCTGATCCCGTTCTACTTCCTGATCGGGATCTGGGGCGCCGAGCCCGGACGAGTGCGCGCGACGCTCAAGCTCGTCATCTACACGCTCGTCGGCTCGCTGCTGATGCTCGCGGCGGCTGTCGCCACCGGCGTGCTCGCGGCCCAGCAGGGCGGCGGGCACATCACGTTCGTGCTCTCGGCGCTGCAGCAACTTCCGCTCAGCCGCGGCTCCCAAGAGTGGATCTTCCTGTTCTTCGCCGCCGCCTTCCTCGTGAAGATGCCGGCCTTCCCGCTGCACGGCTGGATGCCAGACGGCTACAAGGCGATGCCGATCGAGGTGCTGATGGTCTTCTCCGGCGTGCTCTCGAAGGTCGGCGCGTATGGATTCCTGAAGATCGTGCTGCCGCTCTACCCGCAGGCGGCCGCGCACTTCCAGACGCTGATGCTGCTGATCGCGCTGGCCTCGATCTTGTACGGCTCGGTGATCGCGTTCACGCAGACCGATGCGCGCCTGATTGCCGGGTACTCCTCGGTCGCGCAGCTCGGCTTCATCACGCTAGGGATCTTCTCGCTGAACCCACAAGGCGCCCAGGGAGCGCTCCTGCAGATGGTCAACCACGGCCTCGTCGTGGCGGCGCTGCTGTTCATCGTCGGGCTGCTCGCGCAGCGCGCCGGCGGCTCGGAGGACGTGCGCGAGATGGGCGGCATCGCGTTCCGCGCGCCCGTGCTGGCGACGATGTTCCTGATCGTCGCGTTCGCGACGCTCGCAATCCCCGGCTCGTCGAACTTCGTCGGCGAGTTCCTGATCCTGCTGGGCGTCTTCAAAGCCAAGCTCGCAATCGCAGTGATCGCCTTCAGCGGCGTCGTGATGGCGAGCGTGTATGCGCTGCGGCTGTTCATCGGGGCGATGCACAACCGCGTCGGACCACGCGTTAGCTCACGCGAGCTGAGCTTCCGCGACGGCGTCGTGCTCGTGCCGCTGCTCGCCGTGATCCTGTTCATGGCCGTCTACCCGCAGCTCGCGCTGCGCCGCAGTGAACGCTCGGTCAAGGCGACGGTCGGGGCGGCCGAGCCGGTGACGCAGAGATGACCCTCCTTGCCGCTGCCCACCTCAAAGGCCCGCACGTCGACTTCGCCGGGCTCTCGCCTCTGATCGCGCTGCTCGGAGGCGCGGTGCTCGCGCTGCTGGTCGGGCTGATCGGGGCGCGGTGGGTCCGCGCGCAGCTCGTGCCGGCGCTCACCCTCGGCGCGATCGCGGCGGCCGCCGGGCTGACGATCTGGCAGTGGAGCTCGCACAAGTCGATCGTCTCGGGGGCGCTGCGGATCGACGACCTCTCGCTCGCGCTCAACCTGATCCTCGCGAGCGGCGGCGCGCTGGCCGTGCTGCTCGCGTGGCGCTCGACGGCAGCGCGCGAAGCAGCCCACGGAGAGTTCCATGCGCTGCTGCTGACCTCGATCGGCGGCATGTCGCTGCTCGCCGCCGCGCAGAACACGGTCGCGCTGTTCGTCGGGCTGGAGCTGCTCTCGATTCCGCTGTACGTGCTGTGTGCGACAGAACTGCGGCGCGAGCACTCGCTCGAGTCCGGGCTGAAGTACCTGATCGTCGGCGCTGTCGGCTCGGCCACGCTGCTGTACGGGCTGGCGATGATCTACGGCGCGACCGGAGCGACCGACTTCGGCGCGATCGCGCGAGCGCTCTCGAGCGGGAGCCTCGCGAGCGACCCGCTGACGCTGACGGGCATCGCGCTGTGCGTCGCCGGCCTCTGCTTCAAGTCCTCGGTCGCACCGTTCCACCAATGGACGCCTGACGTCTACGAGGGCGCGCCGACACCGATCACGGCGTTCATGGCGGTCGCGACGAAGGCTGCCGCGCTCGGCGCCTTCCTGCGCTTCTTCGACGTCGCGTTGATCGGGGCGCAGGGAAGCTGGGGCCCGGCCGTGGCGGTCCTGGCGGCGATCACGATCCTCGTCGGCAACGTCGGCGCGCTCGGGCAATCCTCGCTCAAGCGCATGCTCGCTTACTCCTCGGTGGCCCAGGCCGGCTACATGCTGGCGGGAGTCGTCGTGGCGAGCCAGCTAGGCGTCCGCGCGACGGTCTTCTACCTCGCGGTCTACGTGTTCATGAACATGGGCGCGTTCGCGGTGATCGTCGCGCGCGAACGCGAAACGAGCTTCGGCGACTCGATCCAAGCGGTCACCGGGCTCGGACGCGAGCGCCCGCTGCTGGCCGGGTCGATGACGCTCTCGATGCTCGCGCTCGCGGGAATACCGGCCACGGCGGGATTCACGGGGAAGTTCTACCTGATCGACGCCGCCGTCTCGGGCGGCTACACCTGGCTTGGCGTGGCGATCGTGATCGGCTCGATGATCTCACTCGGCTACTACCTGCCGGTGATCGCGGCGATGTGGATGCGCGAGGCGCCCGCTGCGCAGGCTCTGAGCTCGGTTGCCGGCGGCCCGGAGGGGCTTTCGGCGGGGGCGCTTCCGGTGCTGGCCGGCGGCTCGCCGGAGCTCGACGAGCGGACGCGCGGGACTCAGCCGGAGGTGCTCCTCGTCGCCCTGCTGGGCAGCGCCGGCACGATCTTCTTCGGGATCGTCCCGCAGCCGCTGTTCGACTTCGTCCATCACGCCGGCAGCGCCCTCGGCGGACTGTTCTGAGCCGCGTGCCGCGCCGCCCGATCGACCTTCATCCTTCTAGAGTGCGTCCATGAGCGCTGAGCAGGAGGGTCCGTATGGCGTGCTGCTGGACATCGACGGCGTCCTCTACGTCGGCGACCGCCCGATCGACGGCGCGCACGAGGCACTCGCCGAGCTACGCGAGTCCAGAGGCGTGCGACTCATCACGAACACGACCTCGCGCTCGCGCCGACAGGTTCGCGAGCACCTGCTCGAGCTTGGCTTCGAGGTCGAGCTCGGGGACGTTCTGACCCCGGCGGCGATGGCCGTGCGCCACTGCCGCGAGCAGGGCCACGAGTCGGTCGTGCTGCTCGTCAACGACCGCCTGCGCGAGGACCTCGCGCCGCTCGACGGCGCATTGCCGGCGGAGCGTGCGGACGCCGTGATCCTCGGTGACCTCGGCGATGGCTTCACGGCTGAGGTTCTCAACGGCGCGTTTCGCCTGCTGATGGACGGAGCCGAGCTGATCGCGCTTCAGCACAATCGCTACTGGCGCCGCGCCGACGATCTGGCGCTCGACGTGGGCGCATACTCAGCGGCGCTCGAGTACGCAAGCGGTCGGGAGGCGGTCGTCGTCGGCAAGCCCTCGGAGGCTTTCTTCCATGCGGCCGTGGCCGACCTCGGCCTCGAGCGCGCCGTAATGGTCGGCGACGACGTCGAGGCGGATGTCGGCGGGGCGATGGCCGCCGGGCTGCCCGGCGTGCTCGTGCGCACCGGCAAGTACCGGCGCGACGCGCTTCCGCTCGGCGTGACGCCGACTGCCGTGGCGGACTCGATCAAGGACATCCCCTCGCTGCTGGAGCGCATCCTCCCGAGCTAGGGCCTCTCGGCCGGAGCCGGCGCCTCTCGGCCGGAGCCGGCGCGCCTGGGCTGGAGCTAGACGACCTCGGCCTGGTAGAGGTCCTGGTCGGGGATACGCCGTATCTTCTTGCGCTTAGGCTTGCCGAAGCCCGCTTCGCGCAGGTAGCTGCTCAGCTCAGCGGGACTGTGCAGGTCGGCGCCGGAGGTCAGGTGGAAGAGCATTCCCAGCGCGGCGGCCGAGGCGCGCTGGTGCTTGGCGTCGGAGCGGAACATCTCGAGCACCGCCACCGTGCCTCCAGGCTTGAGCACCTCGCGCACGCGGCGCAGCAGCGTCACCACCTGCTCGCCGGAGAGGTGGTGGATGATGTCGAACACGAGCGCCCCGTCATAAGGGCCGCCGAGATCGGACTCGAACATGTCGCCGTCACGATGCTCGACGCGATCGCTCATCCCGGCCTTGGCGATGAGCTCGCGCCCGACGCGCGCGCTGCCCGGCAGGTCGAGCACGGTGGCTGCGAGCGTCTCGTGGCGGCGGCACAGCTCTGCGGAGAACCAGCCGTGCCCACCGGCGACGTCGAGCAGCGCGGTGGGCGCCGATCCCAGCTCGACCGCCTTGGCGACTTCCTTGCCCGAGAGCCGCGCGAGCTCGTACTGCCCGGTGATGTAGACGCGCCAGTACTCCTCGTCCTCGGCCGGCTCGCGATGGATCTCGAAGTTGCCGCCGTCGCGGACGATGCGCTCGAGGTCGCCGTACCACTCCCAGTAGCTGGCGGTGTGCTCGATCCACGTGCCGATGTACGTCTCAGATGCCGGATCGAGCCACTTGCGCGAGCGCTTGGCCACGGCGAAGGTGTGCCCGTCCTGCTCGAGCACTCCCAGCCCGGCGAGGTTCTCGCACAGTAGGCGCGTGCCGGGCACCTGCAGCTCCAGCTCCTCGGCCACACGGCCGGCCGTGGCGGGCGCCTGCAGCAGCTTGGTGAAGATCCCGAGCCGCTGTGCGACGCCGAGCACGCGGCCCGCCGTCAGCCCATACAGCGCATACGCCGCCGGCACTGGCACCAAGTTCGCCCTGAGCGCAACGCGCTCGAGCAGGTCGTCCGGGACGGGGGCCACGCGCATCGCGTGGCGCAGCCTACCTCGCCCGGCGTCGCTACAACCGCCCGGAGGCTTGCGCCGCGGCTTCGGCCTCCTGCAGCTGGCGCTCGACGAGATCCAGGCCCGACTCCCAGAACCCCGGGTCGGCGAGGTCGATGCCGACCATGCGCCCGAGCTCCTCGGGGCTGCGCGAGCCGCCCGCGGCGAGCAGCTCCAGGTAACGCGGCACGAGATCCGCACCGGTCTGCTCGTAGCGCTCGTAGACCGACAGCGCGAGCAGCTGCCCGTAGGCGTAGGCGTAAACGTAGCCGGGGCTGCCGATGAAGTGCGGGACGTAGGACCACCACGAGCGGTAGCCCTCGGTCACCTCGACGGAGTCGCCGAGCAGCTCGCTCTGACTCTGCGCCCACAGCTCGCCGAAGCGCTCGACCGACAGCTCGCCCTCCTCGCGGCGCGCCGTGTGCACGAGATCCTCGAAGCGGTTCATCGCGACCTGGCGGAAGACCGTCGCGATCGTGTCCTCGAGGTTCTCCGCCAGCAGCGCCAAGCGCGAGGCGGGTGCCGTGTCCTGCTCGAGCAGACGCCCGAACACGACCGTCTCGCCGAACACCGAGGCGGTCTCGGCAAGCGTCAGCGGCGTGCCCTGGTGGAAGATGCCCTGGCGGGCAGCGAGCGCGAAGTGAACGCCATGGCCGAGCTCGTGTGCGAGCGTGAGCACGTCGCGGCGGCGCGAGGTGTAGTTGAGCAGCACATACGGTGCCACCGAAGGGACCGCCGAGGCGCAGAAGGCCCCACCGCGCTTGGCAGGCCGCACGGGCGCGTCGATCCGACGCTCGTCGAAGAAGCCCTTGGCGACGTTGCCGAGCTCGGGTGAGAACTCCGAATAGCAATCGAGCACGATCTCGCGCGCCTGCGCGAAGGAGAAGCTGGCCTCGTCCTCGGTGACCGAGGCCATGCGGTCGTAGTCCGCCAGACGCTCGACCCCGAGCAGCCGGGCCTTCAGCCGGTACCAGCGCCGCGGTATCTCATAGCGCCGGCGGACGGCCTCGATCAGCGCCTGCACGGACTCGTCGCTGGCCTCGTTGGCGAGGTTGCGCGCGGCCAGCCAGTGCCGATAGCTGCGCAGCCGGTCATCCACGCCCTTGTCGGCGAGCAATGTGTTGAACAGGAACGCGCGCGTGCGCAGGCCGGGAGCGAGCGCCGCGGTGACGGCCTCGGCAGTGCTGCGGCGCTGCCCGCGATCAGGTAGCGAGAGGCGGCTGAGCGCGATGTCGAGCGCCACGGTCTCCCCCGTGGCCGATGCCTCGCCATTACCCGCGGCAACCTGCCCGGCGGGCAGCTGCACCTCGATCGCCGAAGTCAGCTCCTCGAACAGACGCGTCCACGCGCCGGCACCGGTGAGCGACTTCTCCGAGAGGATCTTCTCCTCCGGCTCGGAGAGCAGGTGGTCGCGATAGCGGCGCACGTTGAGCAGGTGGTGGCGGCAGAAGTCCAGGTCCTCGCCCTCGAGCAGCTGCTCGGCGCGCTCCTGCTCCAGGGCTGCCCACTCCAGCTCGAAGAACAGCAGCTTCGTCTCGATCGCCGTGCCGCGCTCTTGTGCGAGTTGCAGCAGCGCTCCGTTGGCAGGGTCAGCCGTATCCGTGGAGAAGCGCAGGGCCGCGTAGGTACCGGCGCGCCCGACGAGGTCATAGATCCCGGCCAGCTCCTCCATCGCCTCGTGCAGCCCGCCGGCGTCGAGACCCTCGAGCGCCCCGGCATAGCGCCCGGCGAACGCCTCGGCGCGCTCCAGGGCGACGGCGAGCCGGCTCTCGACGCCGGCTGGACCCTCGCCTTCCACCAGCGGCTCGAGATCCCAGGCGGTCGCCTGCAGCTCGGGATCGCCCATGTCGGGGGTGGCGTCGATGGCCATCGCCGCAGCTTAGCCGCAGCCCTGCCCCTAGTCGCCGGCCAGCGCTTCGAGCATGTTCAGGCGAGCAGCACGCTTGGCGGGGAGCTGAGCGGCGAGCAGGCCGGCGATCCCGGCGACGAGGAGCAGCACTACGAGCGTGCCCACCGGGATCGAGATCACATAGCCGGAGCCGGACAGTGCGAGCGTCACGACCAAGAGCGCCCCGACGATTCCGATCACGAGCCCGAAGATGCCGCCTATGAGCGCGGTGATCACCGACTCGTATCGAATCATCTGGCGGACCTGCCGGCGCGAGGTGCCGATAGCCCGCATCATCCCCAGCTCGCGCGTGCGCTCGTAGATCGAGAGGATCAGCGTGTTCACGATGCCGAACAGCGAGACGATCACCGACAGTGCCAGCAGCACGTAGATCAGCGTCAGCAGCGTGTTGATCTGGCCCGCCTGATCCTGCTTGAACTGCTCGGCCGTGCGTGAGCGCGACTGCGGGAAGTCTTCGGCGAGCAACCGGTCGACGGCCGGTTGCACGCGCGAGTCGCCGTAGCCGGGGGCATACGTGAGGAAGTCGAGGGCGTCTTCGCGCTGGCCGAACGCCGCGCGAGCGAGCGGCAGGCTGATCGTGAGGTCGAGCAGCAGACGCGATTTTTCATCGACCGTGCCCAGCACCTTCAGCGCGACGCGTTTGTTGGTCGGCGTCAGCACCGAGATCGTCTGTCCCAGCTTCAGGTGATGTTCTTTGGCATAGGACTTGGTCAGGATCGTGCCGCCGCTGCCCAGGCCGAGCAGCGTCGCGTTGGACCCCTTGTCCCATTCGACGCGGTAGACGTGCTCGAAGGAGCTCGGGTCGATGGCCGTTATGTTCGCGTTGTCCTTGATGCCGCTCACGCGTCCGAGCGTGAACGCGATCGGCGTGGCGCTCGCGACGCCAGGGACTTTGCGAAGCGCAGGAGCAACCAGGGCGGGAATGCCCTGTTCGTTTCCTTCCTGGGAGTTCTCGACGATCAGGTTGCCGGCGAAGGAGCGGCTGACCGACTGGTTGATCGTCGCCTTGGTTCCGTCGGCGAGCACCGCGACGAACGCCACGAGCGCGAGCCCCACGGTGAGCGCGGCGGCGGTGACCATCGTGCGCCCCGGCTGGCGCATCGAGTTCTCACGGGCCAGGCGGCCGGTGATGCCTCGCCACGTCACGAGCACCCCGACGACCTTCGCGAGCGCGGGGACCACACGGTGGTGAGATGGCCGCCCGCCGCGCATCAGTCGCACCAGCAGCACCGTGACGTAGACGGCAAGCGCCACGAACAGGATTACGCCTACCGCGCCGGATCCGAGCAGCGCGGTCAGGAGGACTGCGACGAGCGCCGCGATCACGCCCCGCGCCAGGACGCCGACGCCGCTCAGCAGCCTCGGCTCGATCTCGACGCCCTCACGCATGGCGGCCAGGGGCGAGACGCGAGTCGCGCGCAGTGCCGGCGCGAGGCCGGCGAGGACGGTGACGATCGTGCCGACGAGCAGCGAGACCACGATCGTGCGGGTCTCGACGACGGTGCCGCTGTCGGGAAGGTCCGCGCCGAAGGCCTTGAACAGCGCGTCGAGCGCAGGCGCCAGGGCGATGCCTCCCGCCAGCCCGAGTACGGCGCCGCCGATGCCCAGTAGCAGCCCTTCGGCGATGACAGAGCGCATGATCTGCGTCCGCGAGGCGCCGAGCGTGCGCAGCAGGCCGAACTCGCGCGTGCGCTGCGCGACGGTGATCGAGAAGGTGTTGAAGATGATGAAGGCGCCGACGACGAGCGAGACGTACGCGAACACGAGCAGGAACGTCCGCAGGAAGCTCAGGTTCTGTTCGAGGTCGGATGTGTTCTTGGCTGCCTGCTGCTCGCCGGTGCGCACGGCGACGGTGGCCGGGAGCGCCGCGCGGATGCGAGCGCGCAGCTGCGCCGGCGTGATGCCGGACTGGGCGGCTACGTCGATCTGGTCGTAGCGTCCGACCTCACCCGCCGCCCGCTGGGCCTCCGGCGGCGTGAGGATCGCCGTGCCGGCTCCGCCGAAGGACTGCCCGCCGGCGAACTTGGCGATGCCGACGATCGTGTAGGACTTCGCCGGCGCTGATCCGGCGACGATCATCTGCTGGCCGATTCTCAGGCCCGAGCGATCCGCGGTCGCTTCGTCGATCGCCACCTCGCTCGCGTCCGTGGGGAAGCGGCCCTTGACCGGCGAGAACGATTCGAAGCGCTTGGGCAGCTCGCCGGCGATGAATGCGGGCGCGCCTCCGGAGGTGAGGCGTTTTCGATGTACGTCGAGAAATGCGCCCTGAGTGAAGATGGCTCCGGCAGCCTCGGCCACGCCCGACACCGACCGCACCTGCGCGAGCATCGCGTCCGTGATCGGAGATTCTTGAGCACGCTTTTCGCGTCCGAGCGTCTCGGTCGGAGAGACGACCACGTCGTCGCCCTTGGCGGCGTTCTTGAAGATCGCGGCGAAGGACTGGTTGATCGTGTCCGTCAGCACGTACGTCCCCGCCATCAAGGCGACCCCCAGGGCAATCGCGATCGCCGTCAGCAGTACGCGCAGCTTGCGCTGCAGGAAGCCGCGAAGCACGAGCTTCGCCATCAGGCTCCTCGAGCGAGCGCCCGCTTGCCCCGCGACATCGCCGCGTGCAGGCGCTCGCCGGACATCAGCCGATCGCCTTCATCAGGTCCAGCACCTGATCGGCGGTGACCGCGTGCCCATCGTGGACGATGCGCCCGTCGGCGAGCACGAGCAGACGATCGGCGAAGGACGCCGCGTGGGCATCGTGCGTGACCATCACGACCGTCTGGAAGAAGTCGTCGACGGCATGGCGGAGCAGCTCCAGGACATCCCCGGAGGCCTTCGAGTCGAGGTTGCCGGTCGGCTCGTCGGCGAACACCACGGACGGGCGAGCGATGAGTGCCCGCGCGACGGCTACGCGCTGCTGCTGGCCCCCGGAGAGCTCGCCAGGGCGATGGGAGAGCCTGTCAGCGATGCCCACCGTCTGCACCAGCCGCTCGAACCACTCGCGATCCGGCTCGCGCCCGGCGATCGAGAGCGGCAACAAGATGTTCTCTTCCGCGCTGAGCACCGGCAGTAGGTTGAAGGTCTGGAAGATGAAGCCGATGCGGTCGCGCCGCAGCTCGGTCAGGCGCTTGTCGTTCAGCTCGCTCAGCTCGACATCGCCGACGCGCACGGAGCCCGAGGTGGGGCGGTCGAGCCCCGCGAGGATGTGCATCAAAGTCGACTTGCCCGAACCCGAGGGGCCCATGATCGCCGCAAAGCGCGAGGTCGGGAAGGCGACCGACACGTCGGACAGCGCATCGACTGCCGCCTCCCCCTCGCCGAAGCGACGGCTCAGGTCGCGCGCCTCGACGATCGGCTGTACGCCGTTTCCGGCGGCTGAGAGCTCCACTCGTCGGCAGTCTAGGAGACCCCCCGGCGCTGTCAAGGCGCGCCCCAATCCGCCCACCACGCCGGCACTGAACCGCCTCAGGCGATGTCCGGGAGACGACGTAGCATCCCGCGCCCCGATGCACGAGTCGACCCCCGACGTCTTCCTCATCGCACGACCGTCGATCGTCGTGGACGGGATGCGCGGCTACCTCGCGGACGTCGGCGGCGAGTCGTGGCTGGAGCGTCGGCTGGCGGAGTCCGAGGAGCAGCCCAACGGCGGCGAGACGATCGTCGAGTTTGGCGGGCGCGCCTGCTACCGCAGCTGGGAGCCTGGCCTGAACCCGAACGTCACGAAGGTGCGCACCGACCAGCGCGAGTACTTCGCCAACATCCTGCGATCGGCGCACGGCAGCGTGCTGGAGCACGCGAACTACTCGTTCGCGCTGAGGAACGTGAGCCGCGTGTTCACCCACGAGCTCGTGCGCCATCGCGCCGGCTCCGCCTTCAGCCAGGAGAGCTTGCGCTACGTGCGCCTCACCGACATCGGCTTCCGCGTGCCGCCGGCGCTCGAGCCGGTGCGCGAGCAGGTGCTCTCGATCGTGGAGCAGCTCGAGGAGTTCCAGGTGAGCGCAGCCGGCGCGCTCGGCATCGACGAGGAGGGGGTGCCCTTCCACGTCAAGAAGGAGGTCACCTCGGCGCTGCGCCGGCTCGCCCCGATCGGGCTGAGCACGGACATCATCTGGACGGCGAACGCGCGCACGCTGCGCCACGTGATCGAGATGCGCACCGCCGAGGGTGCCGAGGAGGAGCTGCGTCTGGTGTTCGACGCGATCGCGCGCATGATGCAAGCCGAGGCGCCCGGGCTGTTCCAGGACTTCACCCTCCAGGCCGATGGCTCCTGGGTGCCGGAGCACCGCAAGGTCTGAATGAGCTGTCCGCCGGATGGTCCCGCGAGATGGCCGCCCGGGCAAGGCAGAGGCCCGGCTGCTCCGCCTAGTCGCGCTCCAGCCGCACGTGCTCGAATGCGAGCCTGCCCGCGTCCACTCGCGCCAGGCCCATCGTGTGATGAGCCTGGCGGCGCCGGTCGGTGGGGCTGCCGGGGTTGAAGATCTGAAAGCCGCTCGCGTCTGCTTCGAGCAGAGGTATGTGTGAGTGCCCGAACACGACAGCATCGGCGCGCGGGAAGCGCTTGTGCATGCGGGCGAGCCGCCCTCGCGCGGGTCCGGCGTCGTGAGTCATCGCAAGGCGCAGCCCTCCGCTCACCTCCAGTTCGAGCTCTGAGGGAAGGCGCTCGCGCAGGGCGGCGTCATCGACGTTGCCGTGTACCGCAACCAGCGGCGAGCCGAGCGCGCTCATCTGCGCGAGCGCCGGTGCGGTGCAGACATCACCCGCGTGCAGCACCAGCTCGGCCGAGCGCAACAGCTGCACGCACTCCTCAGGCAGCCGTCGCGAGCCGCGCGGCAGGTGCGTGTCGGCGATGATCGCGATCAGCACCGCGGAGCGGCTCAGTCCTCCTGCGACTGCATTTCCTTCACACGCTCCTCGAGCTGCGCGGTCACGGCAGGATCGCGCAGCGTCGTCACATCGCCCAGCGCCCGGCCCTCGGCGATGTCGCGCAGCAGCCTGCGCATGATCTTGCCCGAGCGCGTCTTGGGCAGGTCGTCCGACCAGATGATGCGCTTGGGCCGCGCGAACTTGCCGATCCGCTCGGCGACGGTCGCGCGGATGCCCTCGATCGTGTTCTCGTCCCCGGCGATATCGCCCTGGAGCGTCACGAACGCGACGATCGCCTGGCCGCTGTCCTCGTCGTGCTGGCCGATCACGGCCGCCTCGGCGACGTCGGCGTGGGCGACGATGGCCGACTCGACTTCCGCCGTTGAGAGCCGGTGACCGGATACGTTGACGACGTCGTCGATGCGCCCGATCACCCACAGGTAGCCGTCGGCGTCGCGCCGCGCGGCATCGCCGACGAGGTAGGTCTCGTTGCCGAAGCGCTTGAAGTACGTCTCGATGAAGCGCTCACGCTCCTTATAGAGCGTGCGCAGCATCGACGGCCACGGGCGCGTCAGCACGAGCAGGCCCTGGCCCTCCTCGATCGGCTCGCCGGTCGACTCGTCGCGTACCTCCGCGAAGACGCCGGGGAACGGATGCGTCGCCGAGCCCGGCTTGGTTGCGGTGATGCCCGGAAGCGGCGTAATCATGATCGCCCCGGTCTCCGTCTGCCACCACGTGTCGACGATCGGGCAACGTTCGCCTCCGATCACCTTGTGGTACCAGAGCCACGCCTTCGGATTGATCGGCTCACCGACCGAGCCGAGCAGCCGCAGGCTGGAAAGGTCGTGCGCGTTCGGGTGCTTGGCGCCCCACTTGATGCACGCTCGGATCGCGGTCGGCGCGCAGTAGAGGATCGTCACGCCGTAGCGCTCGACGATCTCCCACCAGATGTCCTTGCTCGGGTAGTCGGGCGCTCCCTCCCACATCACCGAGGTCGCACCGTTGGCGAGCGGTCCGTAGACGATGTAGGAGTGGCCGGTGACCCAGCCGACGTCCGCCGCGCACCAGTAGACGTCTGACTCTGGCTTGAGGTCAAAGACGGAGCGGTGGGTGGCAGCGACTCCGGTGAGGTAGCCGCCGGTCGTGTGCAGGATGCCCTTCGGCTTGGCCGTCGAGCCTGATGTGTAGAGGATGTAGAGCGGGTGCTCGGCGTCGAGCGGCTCGGGTGGGCAGACCGGGTCGGCAGCGGCGACGATCTCGTCGTAGTAGACGTCGCGACCGTCTTGCATCTGACAGGGCGTACCGGAGCTCCTGACGACGACGATCCTTTGCAGCGTGCCGAGATCTCCCATGACCTCGTCGACGCGATCCTTGACCGCCGCCGTCTTGCCCTTGCGCGCGGCGCCGTCGGCCGTGATCAGAAGCTTGGCCTCGGAGAACTCCATGCGCTCTCGCACCGCCTCGGCCGAGAAGCCTCCGAAGACGACGTTGTGCGGGGCGCCGATGCGCGCGCACGCGAGCATCGCGACGAGCACCTCGGGGATCATCGGCAGGTAGATCCCGACGACGTCGCCCTTCTCCACGCCCTGCGCCTTGAGCGCGTTGGCAAACCGCTCGACGTCGGCAAGCAGCTCGGCGTAGGTGATGTCGCGCTCCTGGCCCTCCTCCCCGCGCCAGTGAAACGCGATGCGCTCACCGCGGCCCGCGATCACGTGACGATCGAGGCAGTTGTAGGAGACGTTCAGCGTGCCGCCGGTGAACCACTTGTAGAACGGCGGGTCGTCGTCGTCCAGCACGCGTGTCCACTTCTGGAACCAGTCGAGCTGCTCCGCCTGGGTCTCCCACCATGCCTCGGGATCGGCGGCGGCCTGCTCGTACACGGCCGGATCTTTCAGCAGCGCCTGCTCGCGAAAGTCCGCGGGCGGCTCGAACTTCTCGATCTCCAAGAGCGAGGCGAGCTCACCGTCGAGCGCCTCGCCTGCAGCGGTATCGGGTTCTGTTGACATCGTTCTCGCTCCTCTGGATCGAAGTCCTATGACCTCCTGCGCTGATTCTCCCACCGGCGCGCCGCCTGCCTCGGCGCGCCGGTCTGGTGCGGGGCGCGTGTCCGCCACGCTCAGGGTCTCGCCAGCGGAACCACCGGCAGCACCGTGCGTCCGAACGTCGAGTTCGTGACCGCCGCGAACGAGGCGTACCAAGCTGCGGCAGCGGTCGCGAGGCCCACGTAACCACCCCAGTGGGTGATCGTCGTGTGCGCACCCGACTCGCCGATCGCCAGCAGCACGAACGTCGCCGTCAGCAACACGAACACGAGTAGCACCGCGCCGCTCGTGCGCAGCGCGGCGACGGTCATGTACCCGGTGAAGATCGCCCACGCCCACAGGTACAGGCCGACGGCGTGCCCGGCATTGCCGCCGATGTCCTTCGCGTAGAACACCTCGAGCGCCCAGAAGGAGATCCAGAAGCC
>JBBSDZ010000021.1:0-36716 GCA_038240205.1 Solirubrobacterales bacterium
ACCCCGTCGGGCGAGCGCTTTGCGATCTTCGGCGAGGGTGGCGGCAAGGAGCTGGCGGACGAGCTCGACGTGCCGCTGCTCGGCCGCGTACCCTTGACGATGCCGCTGCGCGTGCAGGCGGACAGCGGCGTGCCGCTCGTGATCGAGGACCCAGATGACCCTGGCGCGCAGGCGATCCGCCAGGTCGCACGCGGGCTGATCGCGATGGCGCCGATGGATCTTCCGGTGCTGCCGCTGGTCGAAGTCACACCCCCTCCGGTCGCCGTGCCCGCCTCCGCGGACGAGCGAAAACCGGCGGGTATGTCGCTGCCGATGGCTTAGTCGCGGTCACCAGGGCCGATCTGAGATCCTGCCGGACCGCTTGACAAGCGAAACCGCTTTGAGAGGATCGTCTGTACATGTCCGTATCTGGACACCAAGAGGAGGGGAACGAGACAACGCTTGAGGGGACGGAGACGACGCCGAATGGTGTCGTCGAAATCGACGAGCGACGTCTGAAGATGGAGCGGCTGCGCGCGGAAGGGGTCAACCCCTATCCGCACGTGAGCATGCCCGATCGCACCCTGATCGCGGACGTGCTGAAGGCTCACGACGCCTCGGAGCTACAGGCCGGAGAGCACCCGGAGATGAGCTACCACGTGGCCGGCCGCGTGATCTCGCGGCGTGGGCACGGAAAGACGTCGTTCATCGACTTACGCGACCTATCTGGATCTATTCAGCTCGTCGTACGTGTCGACTCTCTCGGCCAGGAGCGATTCGATCGCGTGATGGGTCTTGACATCGGCGACATCGTGGGTGTCGAGGGCTTCATCTATGTGACCCAGCGCGGACAGCTCGCGCTGGCGGTGGACGAGTGCACGCTGCTGACAAAGACGCTGCGCCCGCCGCCGGACAAGCACCACGGCCTCGGCGACACGGGCACGCGCTATCGCTACCGCGAGCTCGACCTGATCGCGAACGACGACACGCGCGATCTGTTCGTCAAGCGTGCGCGAATCGTCGCGGCGATCCGCCAGTGGCTGGATGAACGCAACTTCGTCGAGGTCGAAACGCCGGCGCTGCAGTCGCTGGCGGGCGGCGCGGGCTCGCGTCCGTTCACGACGCACCACAACGCGCTGGATCGCGACCTGTACCTGCGCATCTCCGTGGAGCTGTTCCTCAACCGCTGCATCGTCGGCGGCCTGGAGAACGTCTACGACATGGGCAAGGTGTTCCGCAACGAGGGCATCTCGCCAAAGCACAGCCCGGAGTTCACGATCATCGAGTTCATGTTCTCCTATGCCGATTACCACGATGTGGCGACGGCGACAGAAGAGATGTTCCGCGACGTGGCCCAGCGTGTGCTCGGGCGCATGACGGTGCAGCGCAACGGCGAGACGATCGACCTGGCGAAGCCGTGGAAGCGGATCACGATGCGCGACGCGATGCTCGAGGCGACGGGCATCGACTTCATGGGCGAGAACCGCGATGCGGTGACGGCGCAGATGAAGGAGGCGCTGGAGGAGCGAATCCACCCGGCGACGACGTGGGCGGAGCTGGTGCTGGCCGTCTACAGCAAGCTGATCGAGCCGCACATCAACCAGCCGACGCACGTGTTCGACTTCCCGCTGGAGCCGTTCCCGATAACCAAGCGCCACGCCGAGCACCCGGAGCTGGCCGAGCACTTCGACGCGGTCATCGGCGGCATCGAGATGGTCAGCGGGGACACGGAGTTGAACGACCCGGTCGACCAGTGGCAGCGCTTCGTCGATCAGCGCCAGCGGCGCATGGCGGACGACGAGGACGTGCCGCACCCGAACGACGAGGAGTACGCGCGGGCGATCGAGTACGGCTACTCGCCGACGGCCGGCGGCGGCATGGGCGTGGACCGCCTGATCATGATCCTGACCGAACGCGAGACGCTGCGCGAGGTCATCCCGTTCCCGATCGTGCGGGAGCTGCGATGAGTGCGCACGAGCGGCAAAGCAAGCTCGACCTCGACCCGGGCACGATCGCGGCGTGCCGCGCAGCGGCGAGCCAGATCGCTGCGCAGGTGGGCGAGGAGATCGCCGGCAAGACAACGGTCTCGGTGGAGCGCACGCTCGCGCGGCTGCTCGGCGTGGACGGCGCGAACGAGCTGGAGGCGCCGCTGCCGAACGTGCTCGTCGACCACGTGCGCGACCGCGGCGAGCTGAGCCGCGGGATCGCCCACTGGATCGGCAACGCGCTGCTGGCCGACCCGACGACGACGCCGCAGGCGATCGCCGAAGCGGTCGACCGCGGCGAGCTCGACCTCTGCGGCCTGCCGCGCGCGGGCGAGGATGCGATCGCCGCGCGGATCACGCGCGAGTACGAGCAGCGCATCGCGCGCATGAGCGAGCGCATGCACGAGCGCCGCGAGCTGCGCGAGCGCCTCGGCGAGAGCCCGCCGCCGCTGCGCTACGTGCTGACGGCGACGGGGAACGTCTACGAGGACGTCGTGCACGGGTTGGCGGTGGCGCAGGCGGGCGGCGACATCGTCGCGGTGATCCGCTCGACGGCGCAGAGCCTGCTCGACTACGTCCCGTACGGCCCGACGACGGAGGGCTACGGGGGCACGTTTGCGACGCAGGAGAACTTCCGCATCATGCGCACGGCCCTGGATGAGTGGTCGAGCGCGAACGGCCGCTACGTGCGCCTGTCGAGCTTCTGCTCGGGGCTGTGCATGCCGGAGATCGCGGCGATGGGCGCGATCGAGGGCTTCGACAACATGGTCAACGACGCGCTGTACGGGATCCTGTACCGCGACATCAACCCGGTGCGGGGGTTGATCGACCAACGCGTCTCGCGCATGATCAACGGCTACTTCGGCGTGGTCATCAACACGGGCGAGGACAACTACCTGCGCACGGCGGACGCGATCGAGGCGGCGCCATCGGTGACCGCCTCGCAGTTCATCAACCGCCAGCTTGCGCTCGACTCGGGCGTGCCGGACGAGCAGATCGCGCTCGGCGATGCGTTCGAGATCGACACTCCGGTCGTGGACAGCTTGCTGATGGAGTGGGCGCAGGCACAGCTGACGCGCGAGCTGTTCCCGGACTGCCCGGTCAAGTACATGCCGCCGACGCGCCACATGGACGGCAACCTGTTCCGTACGCACGCGGCCGACTCACTGTTCAACCTCGTCACGATCGCCACCGGCCAGGGCATCCAGACAATCGGCGTGCCGACGGAGGGGATCTTCACCCCGCACGTGCACGACCGCGTGATCGGCATGGAAAACGTCAACTACGTGTTCGACGCGGCGCGCCACCTCGGCGATGAGATCGAGTTCAAGCGCGGCGGGATCGTGCAGACGCGCGCGCAGGAGGTGCTCGCGGGAGCGCACGAGCTGCTCGAGCGGATCGCCGAGAACGGCCTGTTCGCAGCGCTTGGCGACGGCGTCTTCGGCGATGTCCCGCGCCAGATCGACGAGGGCCGCGGCACGGAGGGGATCGTGACAGTCAGCGAGGGCTACATGAACCCGGCGACCGAGCTGATGCGGGGAGCGTCGAGCGTTGCCTGAGCACGACGAGCCAACGCCCGCGGGCCTGACGCCGTCGAGCCTCGCGCCCTCCGGCAGCGCGCCCTCCGGCAGCGCGCCTTCCGCCTTGGCGCCGGCGGGCGGCCACGGCAAGCAGGTCGACCTGGCGAAGGTCAAGCCGTACGGTGACCACCTGGGCGACGGGATCGTGCAGATGAGCTTCACGCTGCCGGTGCCGTACGGGCTGGCGGCGCGCAAGGCCGCACAGGAGTGGGCGGCGAAGATGGGCTTCGAGCACCCGGAGGTCGTCCACTACCAGGAGCTGACGCCCGGCTACACGTACTTCGTGATGTTCGGCGAGTCGACGCACGCGGTCGACTTCGCGTCGCTGAGCGACGAGGGCTTCGAGATCGAGTACATGGGCGAGGATGAGATCGAAGCGTTCGCGGCCGAGCGTATCGGGCGCCCGATCGTGGTCGTGGGCGCGGCGACGGGCACGGACACGCACAGCGTGGGCATCGACGCGATGCTCAACCTCAAGGGCTTCCACGGCCACCACGGCCTGGAGGGCTACAAGGCATTCGAGACGCACAACCTCGGCAGCCAGGTCCCGAACAGCGTGCTCGTCTCGCGCGCGATCGACCTCGGCGCGGACGCGATCCTCGTCTCGCAGACGGTCACGCAGCAGAACCTGCACATCGCCAACCTGACAGAGCTGGTGGAGATCGTCGAGGCGGAGGGCAAGCGCAAGCAGCTGATCCTCACGTGCGGCGGCCCGCGCGTATCGAACGAGCTGGCCAAGGAGCTCGGCTTCGACGCGGGCTTCTCCAAGGGCACCTACCCGCACCACGTGGCGAGCTTCATCGTGCGCGAGCTGGCGGAGCGCGTGCAGGAGACGAGCGGCCATCAGCCGAGCGGCAGCGAGTTTGCGGGCGCCCCCGGCGACGCTCATGAGACGTTGGCGAGCGGCTCGGGCGTCGTCAACGGCGCCGGCGCGTCCAACGGCGCGGGCGCCTCACGCACGGATGGCTAGCGCCCCGGCGGCGCGTCTCAGCGAGCTGATCGCGGGCACACGCGCGCTCGCGCTGGTGGGCCTGGCGAAGAACACAGGCAAGACTGAGACGCTCGCGGCGATCCTCGCCGAGCACGCAGCGGCCGGCCGCACGATCGGCGTCACCTCGATCGGGCGCGACGGCGAGGAGCACGACGTGATCGACGCGCGCATCGAGAAGCCGCGCGTGCGCCTGCAGGAGGGCAGCCTCGTGGCGACCACCGGCGCGCTGCTGCGCGCGAGCGGCCTCGCGCACGAGCGGTTGGCGAAGACGGGCGTGCGCACTCCCCTCGGTGAGGTCGTGCTCGCACGGCTCTCAGAGGAGGGAACGGTCGAGGTGGCGGGGCCAAGCGCCGGGGTCGACCTGCACGCGGTGAGCGAGCAGATGCTCGAGCTGGGCGCCGAGCAAGTGCTGATCGACGGCGCGATCGACCGCCGCGCCGCCTCCTCGCCGGCGGTGGCAGACGGGCTCGTCATGGCGACGGGAGCGATCCTGAGCGAAGACATCGGCGAGGTCGTGGCGGCGACGAGCGACGCGGTCGACCTGGTTCGGCTCCCGCTCGCCGATCAGCCGAGCGCCTCGGCCGGCTCGCCGGCGGGCGCAGCCGCCGGCCGGCTTGGTGCGGGAGGCGAGGAGCGCCTGCTGCTGGATCGCAGCCTGGTGCTGAACGGCGAGCCGGCCGAGATCGCGGCGCTGCTGCGCGAGCACCCGCTCGCACGCACGTTCGAGGTCGAGGGGGCGCTGGGGGAGCGCTTCCTGGAAGGGCTGCTGGGCGCGCGCAGCGAGCGCGCGGGGCGCGAGCTGCGGATCGTGGCGAGCGACCCGACGAAGGTGTTCCTCTCGCGGCGCGGGCCGCGCTGGTATCAGCGTCAGGGCGTGTCGATCGAGGTGCGGCGCACGATCGAGCTGAAGGCGATCACGATCAACCCACTCGCGCCGCAGTCACATCGCTTCGACTCCGAGCTGCTGCGAGAGCTGGTCGAGCAGGCGGTGCCGGACGTGCCGGTCCTCGACGTGCTCGACCCGGCCTACTTGGCGTTGGCGAAGTAGTCGGCGTTGAGCTGCGTGAACTTCTGCCACTCGTCCGGGAGCTGGTCCTCGGCGAAGCAGGCGTCGACCGGGCAAGCCTCGACGCAGGCATCGCAGTCGATGCACTCCTCGGGGTCGATGTAGAGCATTTCGGCCGCGTCGTATCCGGGCTCGTCGGGAGTCGGGTGGATGCAGTCAACGGGGCACACCTCGACACAGGAATTGTCCTTTGTGCCGATGCATGGCTCGGCGATCACGTAGGCCATTCGCTCTTTCCTGGTTGGTTTCGGGGGATCCTCTGGGGGAGGACTGGGGCCGGTACGTATTTTAGAGGGGAGACGCGCCCCGGGCGAGGCCCATCGTAGATGATCAACGGCGCGATTCCGGGGCCCGGCGCCTCTCGCCTCACCGCCCGGCCCCGGCGCCACGGCGGGGCGCTCCGCTAGGTTTGGCGGGATGCTCTTGCTCACGGGCGCAACCGGGCTGATCGGCTCGGCGCTGCTGCGAAGGCTGGTCGGCGAAGGCGCGCAGGTGCGCTGCCTCGTGCGCGACCCGCGCCGCCTCGGTGCGCAGCGGGTGCGCGTGCAGATCGCGCTCGGCGACCTGACCGATCCGCCGTCGTTCCGCAACGCGCTGCGAGGGGTCAGAACGGTCGTGCATCTGGCCGCTTCGATCCGCGACCAGCCGCGCGGCTCGATCGAGGAGCTCAACGGCATCGCGACGTGGCGCATGGTGCAGGCGGCCGAGCGCTCGGGCGTGGAGCGCTTCGTGTTCTTCTCGGTGCTCGACGCCTCCACGCACCACCGCGCGCGCTTCTTCCGCGCGAAGGCGCTGGCCGAGCAGGCAGTGCGCGAGGCGAGCCTGCAGTCGACGGTGTTTGCGCCGTCGATCGTCTACGCGCCGGGTGATCCGTGGCTGACGCTGCTCGAGCGCCTGGCGTGGCTGCCGGCGATGCCGGTGTCCGGCCGCGGCCGCGCCCTCTACCAGCCGATCTGGGCGGAGGACGTGGCGGACTGCGTGATGGCCTCGCTGCGCGAGCCGGGCACCGACGGCGCGGGTGGCCGCCGCGCGGGCGACCACCGCGCGCGATATGAGCTGGCCGGCCCGGAGACGCTCAGTCACAACGATCTGGTGCGCACGCTGCTGCGCTCGCTGAATCGCGAGCGGCCGCTGGTGCACGTGCCGACGCCGCTCGTCTCGCGCGCGCTGCGCCTGCTCGAGCGGGTTGCCGGCGAGGGCGCGTTCGCGACGTGGGACGAGGCGGAGCTGATGGAGGTGCCGATGCTCTCCGCGCGCGGAGCTGCTGACGTGGAAAGCCTCGGCGTGACGCCGGCACGGATGCCTGCGGTGCTCGGAACCGGCTGAGTGGCCACGCGCGAAGGCTTCGAGGTCGTCTCGATCGGCTCAGGCGCGTCCGCCGGCTCGGCCGGCTCGGGCGGTTCGGGCGGGAGCGATGGCCTGGAGGCGACGTTCGTGCCGGAGGCGGGCATGGTTTGCTGCTCGTTGCGCCATCGCGGCGAGGAGCTGCTGGCGCAGCGCGGCGACGTGAGGGCGTATGCGCAGCGGGGATCGACGATGGGGATTCCGCTGCTGTACCCGTGGGCGAACCGGCTCGCCGGGTTCAGCTACGACGGGCCGTCCGGCCCGGTCGAGCTGCCGAGGGACTCGCCGCTGCTGAAGCTCGGCGCCAACGGCCTGCCGATCCATGGCGCGATTCCGGGGGCGTTGCCGTGGGAGCTGCTCGATGCCGGCGCGGCCGGCCCGCGGCAGGAGCTGCGAGCGCGGCTGGACTGGAAGGGTCCGGAGCTGCTGGAGCTCTTCCCGTTCGCGCACCGGCTGGAGCTGCTGGCGCGCGTCGAGGGCGCGACGCTCACGGTCGAGGTGCAGTTGACGGCCGATGCGCAAACGCCTGTGCCGGTGTCGTTCGGCTTCCACCCGTACCTGACGCTGCCTGGCTCGGATCGGCGCGCGTGGGAGGTGGAGCTGCCGGTGACCAGGCGCCTGTTGCTGGACGAGCGCATGATCCCGACGGGCGCGAGCGAGCCGTTCACGCGCACGCGCTTCGAGCTCGGCGACAGCGGCTGGGACGACGCGTTCGCGGGGCTCGAGCGACCGGCGGTGTTCGCGGTGTCTTCGGGCAAGCGCCGGCTGGAGCTGGAGCTCATGCAGGGATTCCGGTTCGCGCAGGTCTACTCGCCGCCGGGAGAGGACTTCATCTGCTTCGAGCCGATGACGGCGCCGACGAACGCGCTGATCAGTGGCGACGATCTGACGGTGGTCGAGCCGGGCGGTGAGTTTCGCGCGGCGTTTCGCCTGGTCGCTGCGGATTGAGTTTCGTTTGTTCGGCGGGTATCGTTGTACTGACTTTGTGGGTGGCGCAGACCAGGGGAGCTAAATCCATCGTGGGCGCTGCTCGTCAATCGCGACGGGACGTTTACCGACGGGGGATCCCGCTGCTCGTCGGTGCGCTAATCGTTCTCGCTGGGCTGGCAAGCTTCGCCGCACGACCGGCGGGCGCCGCACCTCTGTACTGGTCGGGGCCGCTGAGCGTCGATCCGGGGAGCTTCCCGACGGGTGTCTTGCGGGAGATGTCGTGCCCGTCGAGCACGCTCTGCGTGGGCCTGGATGCGGCGAACAATGTCGTGACCACGCATGCGCCCGCCGTGCGCAGCGCTTGGAAGGTGACCCAGCTCGCCGAAGCGGGTGATGGGAAAGGCGCCGGCTTGGCGTGTACGGCCGCACCGCTGTGCGTCGCCGTCACCGGGCTCGGGGTGATCGAGACCTCGACCGATCCCACGGGGGGCGCGAGCGCGTGGGCCGCGGCGGAAATCGATCCCGGCACACGCATCTACGACGTGTCCTGTGTGGCGGTGGAACTGTGCGTAGCGGTCGACGAGCTTGGCGGCATCGTGAGCTCCACGAATCCCACCGGTGGCGCGGGAGCGTGGACGCGCTCGCAAGTCGACGAAGAACACGCGATCGACTCGGTGTCCTGCCCGTCGCGGAGCCTGTGCCTCGCCGTCGACAGCCGCGGCGATGTTCTCCGCTCGGTGGATCCGACGGGCGGAGCGTCTGCCTGGAGCTCGGAAATCCTCGCCCCCGGTGAGGCGCTCGGTCCGATCTCGTGCCAGCTTCACCTCTGCGTCACGGGAGGCAGCAACCGCGTGCTCGCGACCGAAGACTCTTCAGGTAGCGCGAGCGCTTGGGTGAGCGCGGACGGAGTGGATGCAAGCGGCGGGGTGTCCTGCATCTCACCGTCGCTGTGTGTGGGGATTCCGGCCGGCAACAACGGCGGCGTCTGGACCTCCACGAGGCCCGCGGCGGGGACTGCCGCCTGGGCTCGCGAAGAAGGTCCTGAGGGTGGCGCCTTTCTCCACTCGCTCTCGTGTGCGCCGACCTCGCTCTGCGTCATCGGCGATGGCAGCGGCAACGTGGCCGTGAGCACAGAAACCCGCGATCTCTCGGTTTCGATGCTAGGCAGTGGGCTGGGATCGGTCGCGAGCACGCCGATCACCTGTCCTTTCGAAACCTGCGATCACTCGGTGCCGGGAATTCTCGAGCCGCTGCCGCTCGTGGAGATCGCGTGCTCGAACATGCTTGGAGTCGTCGCGGGCGCCTGCTCGATCGGCTATCCGGTCGGCGAACCGGTCACGCTAACGGCGACTCCGCGCCCAGGATCTTTGTTCGTGGGCTGGGGCGGAGCGTGCGGCGGCTCTTCCGGCTGTTCGGTGTCAATGGCGGCGAATCAATCGGTCTCGGCGGCTTTCGCGAGTATCGAAGCATCCGGCGGGCCGCCCAACTCGGGTAATCAGTCTGTGCCGCGAGCGGGCCCAGGGCCGCCGAAGGTCTCCGCGGCAAGCGAGTCGGCAACCCGTTGGCGCGAGGGGAGCAGGGCCGCACGTATCAGCGCCAAGGGTCGGCTGCTCCCGATCGGCACGAGGCTCTCGTTCGGGCTCGACAGGAGCGCGGGGATCAAGCTCAGCTTCGAGCGAGTGCTCGCCGGCCGTCGATCTGCCGCCGGCAGGTGTGTGGCGGCGAGCGCTCGCCTGGCACGCTCCCGTCGTTGCACCCGCATAGTCCCCGCGGCCACGCTTGGGTTCTCAGGGCACGCGGGCGCGAACCGGATCGCATTCGATGGCATCCTGACGCACGGCAGGAAGCTGAGCCTCGGCAAGTATGCGGTGCTCCTGACGGCAAGCGATTCGGGCGGACGATCGGCTCCGACCGTCCTTCGGTTCACGATCGCCCACGGATAGCGCCCCGGCGCCGAATCTCGCCGGGCTTTATTCAGCCCTGCGTGGCGAGCGATCCGTCTCCGGTGGCGAGCGCCGGACGCCGCTCGGACCACGGCTGCGCTGCCTCGAGCTGCGTGGCGAGCGCGAGCAGCTGCGCCTCGCCTGCCGGCCTTCCAACGATCTGCACGCCAAGCGGCAGCCCGTCCTCGCCGTGGTAGAGCGGCAGCGAGATCCCCGGTTGGCCGCTGGCGTTGAAGACGGGTGTGAAGGGGGTGAACAGCCCGGAGCGCGTGAACGTGGAGAGCGGTTCGGGTGCGGAGGTGTCGAGCGTCCCGATCGGCAGTGGGCGCTCGGCGAGCGCCGGTGTGAGCAGCGCGTCGAAGGGCGAGAGGAACGTGATCAGGCGACGCGCGAACGCCTGCAGCCGCGCAGCGGCGGCCATGCCCTGGATCGCCCCGAGTTTGCCGATCATCGAGTAGATCGCCCAGCTCATCGGCTCCATGTCCTCGGCGGTCGGCTCGCGCCCGGCGACGTTGCCTGAGTAGGCGATCGAGAGCGCGATGTGGTTGGAGAAGACCATCCCGAACAGCTCGCGCAGGCCGTCGGCCTGCCACGGCGGGTCGACCTGCTCGACCTCGTGCCCGAGCGAGCGCAGCAGGCCCGCGGCGTCGTCAACCGCCTTTGCGCAGACCGGATCGACCACCGCGTCGGGCACCGGCGGCAGCGTCGTCGTGGCGATGCGCAGCTTGCCGGGATCGGCCTGCGCGGAGACGGCGAACGGCTCGCTCGGCGGCGGCGCCCAGGTGGCGTCTCCGGGCTCGTAGCCCTCGAGCACGTCGAGGATCGCGGCGGTGTCGGCGACGGTTCGAGTGAGAACGCCGTCGATTCCGAGCGAGGAGTCTCCGAGTTCGGGAGCGGCGGAGATGCGCCCGCGCGTGGGCTTGAGGCCGACGAGGCCGCAGCAGGCGGCCGGGATGCGGATCGAGCCGCCCCCGTCGTTGCCGTGTGCGACAGCCACGATGCCGGCCGCCACGGCTGCTGCCGCCCCGCCGGAGGATCCGCCGGGCGTGCGTGACAGATCCCAGGGGTTGCGCGTGGGGCCGAACTCGCGCGCCTCGGTGGTCGGCAGGATCCCGTACTCGGGCAGCGTCATCGTGCCGACGATCACGAAGCCGGCGTCGCGCAGCCTGCGGGTGATGTTGTGGTCGTAGTCGGCCACGTACTGCGACATCAGCGAGCAGCCGTAGGTCAGGCGCATGCCCTTGACGGGCCGGTTGTTCTTGATCGCGATCGGCACGCCGGCGAACGGGCGCTCATCGCCCGGCCGGATCTCGGCGGCGGTCGCGAGCGCGCGCTCGTCATCGACCTGCACGAACGCGTTGAGCTCCGGGTTGAGCTCCTCGATCCGCTCAAGCGAGGTTTCGACGAGCTCGCTGGCGGAGATCTCACCGGAGCGCACCATCCCGGCAAGCTCGCTCGCGGACTTGAACATCAGATCGCTGTCGGTCACGGCTCCTCCTGGCTTGCGGCTGCAGGCGCCGGTCCGGCCGGCGGCATCTTCTCGCTTGAGCCTACTCGCGTGGTCATTCCTGCGACGATAAGGGCCTGCCCACAAGGCAGCTCCCCCGTCAAGCATCAAGCTCAGAAAGCGAGTGCCATGAGCGCGGTCACAGCACCAGAGGTCCAGTCGGGCCTCGAAGGAGTCGTCGCCTTCGCCACCGAGATTGCAGAGCCCGACAAAGAGGGTGGCGCGCTGCGCTACCGCGGAGTCGACATCGAAGACCTGGTCGGTGCTGTTCCTTACGAGCAGGTCTGGGGCCTGCTCGTGGACGGCCATTTCAAACCGGGCTTGCCTCCGGCCGAACCACACGCGCTGACGGTGCGCTCGGGCGACCACCGCGTCGACGTGCAGTCGGCCCTGGCGATGCTCGCGCCGGAGTGGGGCTTCGGCCAGCTGATCGATATCACCGATGAGGAGGCCCGCGACAACCTCGCGCGCGCCTCGGTGATGGCGCTGTCGTTCGTCGCGCAGTCGGCGCGTGAGCCGGGCCAGCCCCCGGTGCCGCAGTCGGAGATCGACGCGGGCAAGACGATCCCCGAGCGCTTCTTGATCCGTTGGAGGGGCGAGGCCAACCCGGACCACGTCAAGGCGATCGACGCGTACTGGGTCTCCGCAGCCGAGCACGGGATGAATGCCTCGACGTTCACAGCACGCGTCATCGCTTCCACGGGCGCCGACTGCGCCGCGGCGCTGTCGGGCGCGGTGGGTG
The DNA here is from genome assembly GCA_038240205.1 of Solirubrobacterales bacterium. Lineage (GTDB taxonomy): Bacteria > Actinomycetota > Thermoleophilia > Solirubrobacterales > Solirubrobacteraceae > Palsa-744. The sequence continues at coordinate 12,068 of JBBSDZ010000021.1, forward strand.
CGCTGTCAGGGCCGCTGCACGGTGGTGCGCCCTCGCGCGTGCTGAAGATGCTCGAGGAAGTCGAAGAGCTCGGCGATGCGGAGAAGTGGGTGTCGGAAGCGCTCGACCGCGGCGACCGCCTGATGGGCTTCGGCCACCGCATCTACCGCGCCGAAGACCCGCGCGCGAGGGTGCTCCGACGCACGGCCAGCGAACTGGGCTCACCGCGATTCGAGGCCGCCGAGGCTCTGGAGAAAGCAGCCCTCGCGGAGCTGCACGCGCGCAGGCCGGATCGCGTGCTCGCGACGAACGTCGAGTTCTGGTCGGCCGTGATCCTCGACCTGGCGGAAGTACCGCCCGAGCTGTTCACACCGATGTTCACGTGCGCGCGGGTGGCCGGATGGTCAGCCCACATCCTCGAGCAGAAGCGCGAGGCGAAGCTGATCCGGCCTACGGCTAAGTACGTCGGGGAGGGGCCGCGGGGGGTCAGCGCTGTGGAATAGGCCTGCAGCTTGCCTCAATTCACCACCCGGAGCTCGACGTAGTCGAGTCAGAAACGCCGCTACGTCAACCCCAATTGGGTCGCTAGCCTCACCTTTAGGCAGGGGAGCCACTCGATTGAGGGAGTTGACGTATGCATGGAGTTGGGGACTACGAGTCTCAGGCAGCGCTCGCTGGTCGGCCTAAGGACGCGCTCCGGCCGTCTCGTTGCGGACTCAACCCGCAAGGTTTGGTCTCAGCGCGTCGCTCCCTCTCGCTGTGGCTGATCACAGGAGCCGTTCTGGCCGCCGGCCTGGCGTTCAGCTCCTCGGCACTGGCGGCTGCTCCCGAAGAACCGGTAACTGAAGCGGCCACGGGCGTCACCGCCACTTCTGCCACGCTCAACGGCGAGCTCAATCCGAACGCGAGCGCCACGGCCGGCTACGAGTTCACGTACAACACCAATGGCACGTGCACCGAAGGGAGCACGACTGAACCCGGCGCGGACGCAACCGGCGAAGGCATCAAAGTCTCGACACCGCTCACGGGCCTGACTCCCAGCACCGAATACACCTTCTGTGCGGTCGCCACGCACACCGAAGAAGAAGTGACCGAAACGACCTCTGGAGCGCCTCTTTCGTTCACGACCGAAGCCGCACAGCCCGCGGTCGTCGAAGAGAGCACGTCTGGCGTGACCCCATTCGCGGCGACCCTTCAAGCGCTGATCAACCCCGAGAACCAGGCGACGACAACTTGCGTCTTCGAATTCGGGCCGACCGAAGCCTACGACTCGAGCGTCCCCTGCGAACCGGGAACACTCGAAGGAGCGTTTGAACAGTCCGCCACCGCCCCCGCGGCGGAACTCGAACCGGGCACGACCTACCACTATCGCGTCGTCGTTGCAAACGCGACCGGAACGACGGAAGGCGAAGACGCGACCTTCACTACGCTCGAACTCGAAGCCCCGATCGTGGTCACCGAGAGCGTGTCGGGCCTCAGTTCCACCGACGCCAGCCTGGAAGCCCAGATCAACCCGAACTTCCAGGAAACGACGTACGAATTTGAATATGGGACGAACGAAGCGCTGACCGGCGCGACCGCTGTCCCGGGCGGAACCCTTGCGGCGGCCTCCGAACCACAGCTCGCCGGGCCGGCGGACATCGGCGGCGGCCTCACGCCGGGCACGACCTACTTCTATCGCGTGGTAGCCACCAACGGCACGAGCACGACCGACGGCCCAGTTGAACAGTTCACGACACAGGCGACGCCCGCGCTGACGATCGACCCGGCTCAGACGATCACGCGGACGACAGCGTTCCTCTCGGGCACGGTCAATCCCGGCGGCGTCACGACGAGCTACTACTTCGCGTACATCGACCAAGCCCTCTATGAAGCTGCCGTCGCGGAAGGTGCTCCCAATCCCTATGCGCAAGGTGGGCGCACGCCCGAAGGCAACGCCGGCGCCGATCACGAAGTGCACACGGCGGGCCCGCTACGCGCCGAAGAACTCCGGCCGGGAACCACCTATCACTACGCTCTCGTCGCCACCAACTCGGTGGGCACAACCATCGGGCCAGGCGCAACCCTCACGACGCTTGCGCCGACGCCGCCGATCGTCGCAACCGGCGCTGCCGTCGGCGTCACACAGCTGGCCGCCACCATCACGGGCTCGGTGGATGGACGCGAACTGTCCACGATCATGCAGTTCGAATTCGGCACAGCGGCTGGCGCGGGGTCACTGGTCCCGGCGACGGTGATGTCGGCATCGGGATCCGCCGCAGCGATCGAAGCTAGCTTCGGCAACAGCCTTCAGCCGGGTACTACGTATTTCTACCGCGTGGTGGCGACAAACGCCGACGGAACGGCATTCGGCGATGAGCAGTCGTTTACGACGGGCGTGTTCTCGTCGCCGTTCTCGATTCCCATCACACCAGCACTCCTGCCGTTCACGTCGATCGCTGAGATCAACGCCAAAGAAGCCGCTGAAAACAAGAAAGGCGGCTCGAAACCGCTGACGCGGGGCCAGAAGCTTGCCAAAGCACTGCGGGCGTGCTCCAAGAAGCAGAAGAAGCGGCGGCCCGGATGCAAGCGGCAAGCTCGGCGAAAGTTTGGTCCGAAGAGCAAGAAGACATAGTGCCTGCCTTTACTGCGCGGCTTTCCTGCACCCCAAACCAGTTCCGGACGGATCATTTGCAGGACATTTGCAGCTGAGGCGTCCGCACTGTCTATCCACCGGAAGAGTGCGCTCGCGTGTGAATGCGCCGTCTTCGAGCCGACGATACTGCGGGCCGCCGAAAGTGCTGCCTCGCTTCGAACAGCCAAGGATTGCGCTGACCGATTACCTCGCCGCGAAACCGCTTCTGACCGCCGTAGACGACCCAGGTCGTATCCACGGCGCCGTAGGTCTCCTCGACGCGCAGGACGGAGGGGTGTTCGCGCGCGTGGTGTAGATGCGTGAGGCCGGCGTCGTACTCCCCGGCCAGCAGATGTCTGGCGACGACAGGCTTGGACGGCTCATCCACGATCGTCGACCAGCGCGACAGGTCCGTATAGCCGCGCGTCGCGGACACGATTCCGAGGCTGTCGGGGTGCTCGGCGTCTCGGCGCACGAGCAGTGCGAGCTCCTTGGTGGGATAGAGGAAGGTGTCGATCACGAAGACATCGGTGTGGAAGCGCTCCGTGACCAGATGAACCTGCACGTGTGCGCTGCACTGCACGAGGAACGTGCCGGGACGGTCGCGGACGTGCTCGATCGAGGCGAGCAGATCCTCGGTCAGGAGGATCTCGAACGAGTCGATGCCCTGAAACTCGAGGTAGTGGCGCAGCGCGTTCTCGTGACACGTACCCGCAGGGCCCAGCGTGATGAACGTCGGGCGGGTCATCCCGCGCGTTCCTCCAGTGCTGCCGTCGCAGACGGGGGCGACAGATCGCCGCGCTCGATCAGCTCATCCTCCATCTTGCAGGTGGCCGCGATCAGCGACTCGAATAGATGCACGGTGAAGTCCGGCGGTAGATGAAGCTCCGCCCCCCGGGCAAGGTAGCGTTCGCGTACGATCGCGACGCGGCCGGGTTGCATGACGGGGATCTCGTGCTCAGCCTTGTAGCGCGCGACCTGGCGGCAAATCTCGAAGCGCTCGCCGAGGACGCGAGCGATTTCCTCGTCGACGCGGTCGAGGCGACGGCGAAAGTGCTCGAGTCCGCTGCTCACAGCAACTCCAATCGCATTCGCGGACCGAGGGGTCCAAAGCCGTTGTGGCGATAGAACGCCTCTGTAGCAATGAGCTCCGCGAAGCGCTCAGAAGGGAGACCGACCTCGATCCTGGAAAGGCGCAGATCGCGTGCCAGTTCGCAGAGGGCCTGAATCAGCCCGTGACCTATTCCCCTGCCGCGCTCAGAGGGGCGGACCCAAAGATCCTGCACCAATCCGTAGCGCCCAGGCACGTGGATGGCGAGCTGCCAGCTGGCAGCGAGCACGCCAACTATCGCGTCCTCCGCTGATGCGACCAGCACCGTTCCTGCATCCGCAACTTCCAGCAGCTCACGAACGGCAGGTTCGAGTGCGGATGGTCCCACCGAGGCACCGCCGAGCTCGCTGAGCAATTCGTGGACCGCGGCGGCGACGGCTGGAACATCCGAACCGGTGGCGTGGCGCACATGCCATGCGGGCGCGCTCGCCTCGGGCTGTCCGGCTGGCGAGTCCGTTGGCGTCGGACGAGCCATCCCGTCTCCTATGCCGCCGCGACGGCCGTCGAAATCGGCTCGAGCTCGATCGTCCACGCATCCGGCGCGCCGCTGCCTGTGACCACCTTGGCGATCGCGGCCATCGGCGCACGCGCCTTGAGCAGGATCTCGTCGAACTCCTCCTTCGGGTCGGACTGCATGACGATCGCTCCGCCCGCCCCGATCGTCGTCGCTCCCGGGCGGATCACGATCGTGCGGATCACGATCGAGAGGTCAACGCTGCCATCCACCCCGAAGTATCCGAGAGCGCCCGAGTAGACGCCTCGGGCCTCGCGCTCGATGTCGTCGATGATCCCCATCGTGCGGAGCTTCGGGGCTCCGGTCATTGAGCCCCCCGGAAAGCAAGCCCGTACGCACTCGACGGGAGTGCGCTCTCGCTCGAGGACGCCGGTGATCGTGGAGATCAGCTGGTGCACGGTTGTGTAGGGCTCGACCACCATGAACTGCGGCACACGCACGCTGTCGATCTCACACACACGACCGAGATCGTTGCGCAGGAGATCGACGATCATCAGGTGCTCGGCGAACGTCTTCTCATCGTTGAGCAGGGCGCTGCGCTGCTCCTCGTCCCGAATCGGATCGCTTCCGCGTGGCGTGGTGCCCTTGATCGGCCGAGCCTGCACACGGCGCTCGCGATCGACCGAGAGAAACCGCTCTGGGGATGAGCTGATCACGGCGAGCTCACCGAGCTTCAGATATGCCGCGAACGGCGCGGGATTGCTTGCTCGTAGCGTGCGGTAGAGGTCAAATGGCTTTGGGCTGACGTCCGTGTGGATCTGATCGGTGAGGCACACCTCATAGGACTCGCCGGCTGCGAGGACCGACTGGCAGCGAGCGATATCGGCCAGGTACTGCTCGCGACCGCGCCCGCAGCGGAACGTCACGGCGGCGTCCTGCATCTCTGGATCCGCCATCGCCTCAGGAGCAGGGGTCGGGGCGAGAAGGCCCTCAGCGAGGTGCTCCCTGACGACCCCTTCGGCGTTTGCCAGCCACTGCTCGGCGTCCTGCTCGTCAGCTCCAGAGAGCGCGAGAAGGTGCGTCTTGCGCTCGACGTGATCGATGGCCACGATGCGGTTCGCCAGCATCAGAACTGCGTCCGGAACGTCAGAGCTGTGGACTCCCGGCGAGCCGCAGTCGGCCTTGCACTCGTAGCCGACGTAGCCGACGAAGCCTCCGACCAATCCGGGCATGCCTTCGGGCGCCTCGATCTGGCGGCTCTCGAGCTCGCGATCCAGCACCTCGAAGATGGAGCCGTGCTCCACCCTGGACTCGCCTCCCCCGCGAACTGTGACGGCCCCTCTGCCCACGTCGTATTCGAGCAGCATCCGGTCCGCACCTTCGGAGGTTCCGAGGTACGACGTCTGCGCGAGCTTCGTGGGCGCGTCCGCACTGTCCAGCCAGAAGGCGTGCTCGGCATCGGAAAATAGTCTTTCGAACAGTCGCTCCCCCGACGCCTCGCCCTCGATCGTGCGGATGCACAGGTGGAGCGACGCGGTCGGCTTCGGCGACGGCAACGACTTCGCGGGTGGCCGGCGCGCCAGCGGGGGCCTCCGCGCCGGTTTGTGTCCGAGCCTCCTGTGCGAGCGGGCGAGCTGGTAGAAGTTCTCGAACAGCCTGTGTCCATACTCGGTCGCGATCGACTCCGGGTGAAACTGAACTCCCCACAGCGGCCGGCGGCGGTGCTCGATTCCCATCACCACACCCTCGTCAGTCCAAGCGGTCACACGGCCCTCCGAGCCCAGCGAGCCCGTGACAGCGAGCGAGTGATAGCGCACCACGGAGAAATCCTGTGGAATCCCGTCGAAAAGGCCTGACCCGGTGTGCTTGACACCGCTCAAACGTCCATGCATGACGATCGGCGCGCTCGACACAGTCGCTTGGAGTACGTGCCCGAGGCCCTGATGGCCCAAGCACACGCCCAGCACAGGAATCTCCGCGAATCGGAGAATGTCCGAGCAGACGCCGAAATCGTGCCAGCGCTCCGGCCTGCCCGGCCCTGGCGAGATGACGATCGCGTCGAAATCCCAGCGTGAGAGCGCACGCCAGGAGACGACATCGTTGTGAACCACTATCGGCTCCTCACCGGAGACCGCCGCGAGCAAGTGAAACACGTTGTAGGTGTACGAATCGTAGTTGTCGATCAGGAGCGTGCTCACGATGCCGTCTCCAGTCCCAGGCCGCGCGCACTGCGGTCGAGCAGAGTGTGCAATACGCGCCCTACCGCTTCGCCGCGTTCGCGCTCCAGATACCAAGCTGACAGGTGCTTGAGGTAATGCGCAAGCGGTCGCACGTCCAGCCGCGCCACGGCGAGCCGCAGGTGCCGGCGGTACAGCTCCGATTGGACCACTGCGAACCTGTACTCTGGATCCTCGGTCGGGAGCACGCCTTTTTCATGGCCTGAACTGGAGAGCGCGCGCGCCCGAGCGAGGCTCCAGCCGAGGCTCTCATCGGAGAGCAGCTTCTCAGGGGTGAAGTCCATGTCGGGCGCTACCGGATGCGGGAGGAAGTATCCGAGCGCGAGCTGCCCGGCGATCCTTTCCGGGAATGGGTGCGAGCTACGCACGGAGCGGAGCTCGGGATCGGCGTCGATTCGTTCGTCGACCCATTCGGTGAGCTCGTCGATCAGCAGCGCGCCGGCGCTGCTTGTCACCGCGCGCTTCTGACTGAAAACCATGCCATGAAAGATGCTGCGGCTTGGATGAAAGCCGCCGTTCAGCCCCGGGCGCAGCTCCTGCGCCAGCTTCTTGATGCTCGTTACGTGCGAGACCCACTCCGAGCCGGTGACCTGCAGCGAGGTCATGTCCTCGAGTTCCGGAGCCGTCATGCAGTAGGTGAGCGAGCGCATGTGCTGCGTTGACAGGCCGTCGGCGCGCACCAGCGCGAGCTCACCAAGCTCCTTGAAGCCGGTCGCGTACACCACGACGCCATCCTTGCGCCGGGTCAGCGTGCCGCTCCTCAAGCCGCTCGCCGTGAGTTCGGCAGTCTCTGCCAGGTAGTCCGACTCGAAGAAAACCCTGTCGAACGCGATTCCGAGCCGCGCCAGGGTCTTTCGTTGCCCTGCGATCACCCAAGCGCGGGTCTTGTACCAGAGCTCCACAGCCTCGCGCTCGCCGCAGAGCACCCGCTTGATCAACCGATCGGCGGCATCGTTCTGCACCTGCACCTCTCGTGAGAGCGAGTCCTCCGCCAATTCGGGCTCGCTCGGATCGAGCAGGCCTCCCGTGGCGACGTAGTCGGCGTAGCAAGCGCCGACGAAATGATCGCTCTTCTCATCACCGTCTGAGAACCCTTGGACGTGACGCCCGCTCTGCATGACCCCTGCCATTGCCTCGCCCATCGCGCGTCCCATGTCTGAGATCCGGCTACGTCGCTCGACCTTGCCCCCCGCTTGAGTGAGCGCGGCAGCGAGGGCATTGCCGATCGCAAGATTGCGCAGGTGACCGACGTGGAGGGCCTTCGTGGCGTTCGCGTCCCAGAACTGCACCGAGAAGCGCCGCCCTCGCGCAAGATCTGAGAGGTGCGCCTCGGCACTGCCGCCCGCCTCGAGCGCCGCCCCCGTCCGCTCGATCCAGCTGTCGGCGATCCGCAGCCGCACGAAGCCCCCGTCGAGCATTGTCCCCTGCAGCCACGGCTGAGCTTGGATCCGCTCGAGACTCCGCACCGCCGCGGGGTCGTCCTGCCAATCCGGCGAGCGCGGTACAAGCGTCACGTCATAGTCGGACCTGGGTCGTCGGGGCGCGCGCGCCGCCCACGGCGAGGGCATCTCGTCGTGGGCTTGAGCATCCTCGAGGTAGTCGAAAAGATTGACTGTCATGACAGGTGAATGTGACGTGAGGCAGCATGCACCAGCCGGGGCTCGAACCCGGATCACCGGTGTTTAAGACCGGTCCTTTCACCGATTAAGGTACTGGTGCTCGTGGCTCCGATGTCCCGGGGCGACTCCTTGCACTGTGCGATGGTTTCCAAGCTTTCGGGCCACCATATTTTCCGCTCGCGCCGAGTCAAGGCCGGCCGCCAGCCCAAGCGTCGCCGATCCCGAACACGGTCATGGAAACCGCGCGTACGCAGGGCATAAGCGCCAAGCGAGGGTACCTTTCGCGTCCACGAAAGGGAGACACGCTCGCCGATGTGAGGTGAGACACAAAGAGTGCATCGCGCCGTTCAACGACCGAGGGCCCGGCTAACGCCGGGCCCTCGCCTTCGCTCGTCACAGACGAGCGCGTCCTTCTGGAACTGCCTGTCTACATCATCCCCGACATATCAGGCATGCCACCGCCGCCACCGCCACCTGCGCCTTCCTTTTCAGGAAGCTCGGCGACGATCGCCTCGGTGGTGAGGATGTTCTTGGCGATCGACGCGGCGTTCTGCAGCGCAGACCGCGTGACCATCGCCGGGTCAATGATGCCTGCGGCGACGAGATCGACGATCTCGTTCGTCGCGGCGTTGAGGCCGTTGCCTTTCTTGGCCTTGCGCACGTCGTTGACCACGACAGAGCCCTCCAGGCCGGCGTTCTCGGCCAGCTGACGGAGCGGCTCCTCGAGCGCGCGCAGGACGATGCGCGCACCTGTGCGCTCGTCGTCTGAGCCGTCCGCCGAGGCGCCGTTGTCACCGATCGTGATCGCTGAGGATGCCTGCAGCAGCGCCACGCCACCGCCGGGCACGATGCCCTCCTCGAGCGCCGCGCGGGTTGCCTGCAGAGCGTCCTCGACACGGTGCTTCTTCTCCTTCATCTCCGTCTCGGTGGCTGCGCCGACCTTGACGACGGCCACGCCGCCGGAGAGCTTTGCCAGGCGCTCCTGCAGCTTCTCGCGGTCGAAATCCGAGTCGGTGTTCTCGATTTCGGCTTTGATCTGCGTGATGCGGCCTTTGATCGCGCCCGCGTCACCGGCGCCGTCGACGATCGTCGTCTCGTCCTTGCCTACGACCACGCGACGTGCGCGTCCGAGCTGGCTTAGCTGGGTGTTCTCCAGCTTCAGACCCATCTCCTCGGTGATCACCTCGGCCTTCGTCAGGATCGCGATGTCCTCGAGCATCCGCTTGCGCCGGTCGCCGAAACCAGGCGCCTTCACTGCCACGCCCGTGAACGTGCCACGGAGCTTGTTCACCACGAGCGTCGCGAGCGACTCGCCCTCGACGTCCTCGGCGATGATCAGGATCGGCTTACCCGACTGAATGACCTGCTCGAGCACCGGCAGCACGTCGCGGACCGAGCCGATCTTCGAGTTGGCGATCAGGATGTACGGGTCCTCCAGGGTTGCCTCCATGCGGTCCTGGTCGGTGACCATGTACGGCGAGATGTAGCCCTTGTCGAACTGCATGCCCTCGGTGAACTCGAGGTCCATGCCGAACGTCTGGCCCTCCTCGACGTTGACGACGCCGTCCTTGCCGACCTTCTCGATCGCATCGGCGATGACGTCGCCGATCTCCTCGTCGCCGGCCGAGATCGTCGCCACGCGGGCGATCTGGTCCTTGCCGGAGACCTCCTTGGACTGTGAGGCGATGTTCTTGACGACCTCGTCGACCGCCTTCTCGATGCCTCGCTTCAGGGCCAGCGGGTTGGCGCCGGCCGCGACGTTCTTCAGGCCCTGGCGAACGATCGCCTGGGCGAGCACCGTCGCCGTGGTCGTGCCGTCACCGGCGACGTCGTTCGTGGCCGTTGCGACCTCGCGAACGAGCTGAGCGCCCTGGTTCTCAAAGACGTCCTCGACCTCGATCTCACGAGCGATCGTGACACCGTCATTCGTGATCGTCGGGGCGCCGAACTTCTTGTCGAGCACGACGTAGCGACCCTTGGGGCCGAGCGTGACCTTGACCGCATTCGCGACCGCGTCGACACCCGCCTCGAGCGCTGAGCGCGCCTCGGCGTTGTACTTGATCTCCTTGTGAGCCATTCAAATCTCCTTATTCGACGAGGGCGAGGACGTCGGTCTCGCGCAAAACGAGCAGGTCCTCCCCGTCGATCTTGATCTCGGTCCCGCCGTACTTGCTGTAAAGGACCTCGTCGCCCTTCTTCACATCCAGCGGGATGCGCTTACCGTCGTCGTCCAGGCGTCCATCGCCTGCGGCGATGACCTCGCCCTTCTGCGGCTTCTCCTTGGCAGTGTCGGGGAGCACGAGGCCACTTGCAGTGGTCAGCTCCTCCTCGATCGCCCGCACGATCAAACGATCGCCCAGGGGCTTGAGCTTCATCTTGGAATACCTCCATCTAGGAACGCGGCTTGGCGGTCAGCGGACCGTCAGCCTCACAGCTCGGGTCCGACCGCTCTTTTGGCACTCTCACGTCGAGAGTGCCAACGACACCCTCAATATATAGAAGATCCGGGCCGTTTCAAGGCCAATTGGCGCTCTTGCACGACGAGCGCCAGCGATCTTGGGAAGCAAATCGGGCGCGGACGCTAGTTCTGCGTGCCGCCGAAGCCTTTCATCGCCTCGGTCATACCCGACGGGTTGTCGCGGATCTGCGAGAAGCGCACGACCGTGACCGTGTCCTCGGCTGAGACCGTGCGGTCGTATATCTGCTCGAGGAACTTGATCAGCTCCTCGTGGCGGCGGAACTCAGGGTTGTCGTGCTTGATGTCGCGCGGCGAGAGGTCAGCGAGCTTCATCACCTCGACGTTGTCGATCACCGCTTCAAAGATCCGTTCGCGTGGGGAGTACTGGTAGCCGATCGTGACCAGCACCGCCTGGTTCTTGCGGTACTTGCCCGACTTGTCGCCGAGGCGGATCGTGGCCGTCTTGCGGCCCCGCTTGAGCTCGTCCGCGAAGATCGTCGAGTAGAAGTTGAGCACCTGCACGGAGCGCAGGCTATCGGTCTTTGCGCTGCTGCTCCAGGTATGCAACCGCGCGCTCGACCATCTCACGCTCGGCCGCGTGGCTCAGCTCGCTCTGCGCGTCCGCCAGCGCGATCCAGCGCGCCTCCTCGACCTCGTCGTCGTGATCGTCGGTATCGCCCTCCACGTAGGAGAACAGGTAGAAGCTGACCGACTTCGGGATCGTCTGTCCGTCGCGGCGGTACCAGTAGCGCGCCTCCCCCAGCTCGTGCACCGGCTCGCCGACGATGCCCGTCTCCTCGCGCACCTCGCGCACGGCCGCCTGCAGCGCCGTCTCGCCCGGGTCGATGTGGCCCTTCGGCAGCGCCGTCACGCGCGACCCGTCCGAGGCCCGTCGCGTCGGCACGATCACGACGACCTCCTCGCCGCGCACCACCACCCCGCCGGCCGAGCGCTCACGCGCGACTGCCTTGCCGCCGCGCCGGCGCCCCCGCTGCTTCGAGGACTTCTTAGAAGACATATTGCTTGAGCGCCTCCGGGTCGTGCACGACCAGGCGCCCGCGCCCCTGCGAGATCACCCCCGCCCGCTCGAGCACCGCCAGGAAGCGACTCGCCGACTCGCGCGAGGAGCCCGCAAGCTGCGCGAGATCGGCCTGCGTCGCCTTGACGAGCACGTCGCTGCGCTCACCGTCGAGCTCCTGGTCGACCAGCTCGCTGAGCACGACCGCGACGCGGCTCTGCACCGTCTGAAAGGACTGCCGTGAGAGCCGCTCGTTGGTCTCGCGCAGGCGCCTGCCCAGCGCTATCACCAGCCGCGAGGAGATCTCCGCGTGTTCTGACATCAGCCGGCGCATGTCAGGGCCGAGCACCGCGACCGTCCCCGTCTGCTCGATCGCTTCGACCGTCGCCGAGCGGCGCTCGTCCTCGAACAGCGCCAGCTCGCCGAAGATGTCGCCCGGGCCGAATGTCGCCAGCGTCAGCGTGCGCCCGTCGCGGTGCGTGCGCAGCGCGCGCGCACGCCCGTTGCTGACGACGTAGCAAGTGTCGCTCGCGTCGCCCTCGCGGAACACCACCTCCCCCGGCTCGAACTCGCGCGGTACGGCGAACTGCGCGATCCGCTCGAGATCGTCCTGAACGAGCGTCGAGAACACCGGCACCGCCCCGAGAAGCTCCACGACCTCCTCTGTGCGCATCCCCGCCATGCAGCAGGCATATCACACGCCGCTGGAGCCGCGTTTGCGTGTGCGCCAAAAGCGCAACTGCGCGGCTCGCGGCGGTATCTTCAAGTAGATGCTCCAACGCCCGATAACCCCTGCGCGCAGGCTCGCGCTGCGCCTGCTAGTAGTCGCCGTCGTCCTCCTCGCGCTCGCGCCGAGCGCCGCACCCGCCGCGACCAGCGGCAGGCGCGCCACGCGTGCGGTAGACACCCACTCGCTGCTCACCTCGCGCGTGCTGTGGGCGACGATCGACGTGTGCAACCCGACCGACCAGCCGAACACGATCGGGATCCGCGGGTCGATGCCCGGCGACGCGCAGGCGCACGACACTATGTACATGCGCTTCCGGCTTCAGTACATGAACCCGAAGAGCAAAATCTGGACCGACCTGTCGAAGGGAGCCTCCTCGAGCTATGCCGGCGTCGGCACCGGCGCCTCCGCGCGACAGGCAGGGCGCAGCTTCCAGCTCAGCCCCGTGCCCGGCCAGCCCGCCTTCGAGCTGCGCGGCGTCGTCAGCTTCCAGTGGCGTCGCGGCAAGCTCATCGTCGCTCAGGGCTCGCGGCCGACGAGCGCCGGGCGCGAGAGCCTCGCCGGGTCCGACCCGGCCGGCTTCTCGACCGCCGCCTGCTCGCTCAGCTGAGAGGCGCGCTGCGCGCGGCGCGGCCGCCGAGCGAGAAGTGGCGCGCCCCGCGGGCGCGGCGACCCGGCCGAGCGGCGACGCTCAGAACAGGCGCGGGTCGTTGGTGATGATCCCGTCGACGCCCATCGCCGTGAGCTTGGCGATGCGCGCCGCGTCGTCGACCGTCCACACATACAGTTGCCCGCCGCCTTCGCGCACCGCGCGCACCAACCGCGGGGTGACCACGCGCCAGTGCGCCATGATCGCGTCAGCTTGGCCTTCGCGCAGCAGCGTCCGTGCGCGTCGGGGCAGCAGCGCGCGGTAGCCGGTGAGCATCGCGAGGGCCGGAATCGCCGTGAGCATGTCCGTCGTGTAGTCGCGGCGCACGCGCGGGACCGACAGGCCCAGGCGCAGCGCCGGCTCCTCCGCGCGGATGCGCGCGAGCGCCTCCGGGTACATGCAACTGACGAGCGAGCGCTCGATCAGGCCGTGCTCGCGCAACGCCTGCACGACGCGCAGCTCATAGCCGGGGATCTTCACGTCGACGTCGAGCTCCAGGCCGGCGAAGCGCGCTCCCGCGAGGTGCTCGAGCGCCTGCTCGAAGCGCAGCGGCGTGCGCGCGTGCATGTCCTCGTAGTCGTGTGCCACGAGCATGCGCCCGCTGCCGCTGACGTGCTCGCTGAGGACGTCCAGCTCGATCATGTCGACGCCGTGCTCGAGCGCTGCGTCGAAGCTCGCGAGCGTGTTGCCCGGCTCGATGTGCGCAGCGCCCTTGTGCCCGACGCGCAGCGGGCGTGCCGGGGCATCTCGGGTGGGTGAGGCCTGTGCCATGCCGCTCACGATCGCAGATGCCGCAGCGCCCCGCCGGCGCTCGGAGCGGTTGGCGTCAGTAGTCGCTTGGCAGCTCTTTGCGAGCTGCCTCGATCGTCTCCATCGCCGGCTTTGCGCCGATGTATGGAGCGAGCACGATGAACGTGATCTGGTCGACGAGGCGCGGGAGCTGGCGCACGCGGTCGTTGGCCGTGTAGCTCGAGACGATCCCCCAGATCGCGCCTGTCACCGCTTCGCGGGCAATCAGCGGTCCGCGCCGAGCCTCCGGCCCGAGGTCGTCGAGCAGCTTCGTGAAGTCTTCGATCGAGCGTGTCATCCGGCCGATCATGCCCGGGCCGACCTCGAAGATGTCGATGAACGCAAGTTTGCTCAGCGCTTGGTGCGCAGCGAAGTACTCGATCAGCGCTCCGACCGCCAGGTGGACCGCCTCCGGCCAGGATGGCGCCCCGTCGACCGCATCGTGGACCGCCTGCATCGCTTCGCGGACGAATTCGTCGAGCACCACCAGGTAGCAGGCCTCCTTGGTGGCGAACATCTTGTGGAACGCCTCCGTCGAGATGCCCGCGAACTGCGCGATCTGTGGATCGCTCAGCTCCGTGTAGCCGTCGTCGAGCGTCAGATGCACAAGCGCCCCCAGTGCCCGCGCGCGCCTGTCGTCGCTCGCGAGGAACGCTGCCGCCTCCGGTGCGACCGGGCCCGGCTGCACCAGCCCCGAGACGCTCAGCCGCTTTGCCGCCGGCGAGCGGTATGACTCGATCCAGTCGAGCAGTTCGTCCGTGAGCGTGTACAGCTCGCGCTCGCGGTTCTCGTACATGCGCGTGAAGGCGACGTGGCGGATGCCCGCGACGATCGCTTTCAGCGTCAGTGGCGAGAGCTCCGGCCCATTCGGGTCCGCCTGGAACGCCGTCCCGAGCACGCGCTCGAACGTCAGCGCCGCGAGCGTCATGCGCTCGCGTGCCTTCGGCCCGACCCCGAGCGCGTCCACGAGCACCAGCCGCGGTCCCTTCGGCGAGTCCGCGACGTCGTCGAGCAGCGCCTTACACGCCGCGTGCAGGCGGTTGGCCCAGCCGCGTTCCGCTGCCCACGCGTCGAGCACGAGCTTGCGCGCCCGTGCGACCACGATGTCGTACGTCGCCAGGAAGCAAGCTTCCTTGTTCGGGAACTGCTCGTAGAAGGCGCGGCGCGAGACTCCGGCGAGCGAGATCACGTGCGCGACCGTCGTTTGCGGATAGCCGCGCTCGTGAACCGCTTCGATCATCCCACCGTACATGCGCGCTCGCTGGTTGCGAGCCACTTCCTCACGCGACATCCCGTTGGGACCGTGAGGGAGTCTCCGGTAGATGGGAGTTCCCCTATGAGTTCTGCTCATCCCCACGATTCGAGATGCTAAACGATGCTCCAGAGAAACGCAACCCTACTTTGAAACAATTCTTCGTTCTTTATAGCGGAATCGACAGATCCGCGCCAGCTTTGTCTCTTGCCGCCAAGCGTCCCCTGGGATCAGCCGCCAGCTCCGCAGCCTGACGTCTGCCGGACCTCTGTCTGCGAGATCAGCCAGACGCGCCCAGCAGCGCGTGCGACAAGCTCAGGCGCTCAGCGTCAACCTGCGCGGGCCGGAGTGAAACCCGAGCGCCAGCAGCGCGTCCGACCACCCTGAGGCGATCGCCGGCTCGCCGTCGATCCGCTCGAGCGCCAGCTTGCCCACGCGCCCTGCGCGCACCGCGTCCGCGAGCGCGCTCAGCGCCTCACCGAGCACGTCGCCGTCGCGAGCGGCCGCGCCGCCCGAGGGCTCAGCCGCGTCGGCGAGGGTGATCAGGCCACGCCCGCCGCGCTCCACGTACAGAGCCGGCTGATCGTCGACCGTCACCACGTAAGCGCCCGCGACGCGCGACGGCCGCCGGTCCTGGCCCTCGCGTTTCGGCCACGGCAGCGCCGCGCCATACGGCTGGGCCGGGTCGGCCGCCGCGATCACGAGCGTGCTCCTGCGCTCGCCGCCCCCGGCGGGCGCAGCAGCGGCACGATCGGGTCCGGCTGGAGCGCTCGGGCCACTCGACGGGCGGCCGCTTGCGCGCAGACGCTCGACCGCGCCAGGCAGCGCGAACTGCGCGCCGCCCATCCCCTCGATGAAGTAGCCGCGCCGGCAGACGCCGAGCGTCTCGAGATTGCAAAGCGTGTCGTAGAGCATCGCGAAGCCCCCCTTGATGCCCTCCGCGAGCACCTGCTCGCGCGTGAGGACGCCGTAGCGCTCCAGCAGCAGCTCCGCCAGCACGCGCCGGCGCTCCGGGCCCGCGGCGGCGGCATTCGCCGGGGCGGTCGCGCTGCGAGAGGCGGCCGCGGCGCCAGTGGCCGCAGGCGCGCTCGTGGAGGCAAGCGTGCCGGGGGTGGCGGCCCCGAAGATGGGGCCCGTCAGCGACCAGCGACCCTGCACCTGCGACTGCGCGCCCGTGCGGCGCGAGCCGAAGCGACGCACCGCGCGCTGCTCCGAGCGGCTGCGCGCCAGCGCCAGGCGCGGCGCGCGCAGCGGCGCCCACGCGTCGTTCGTCGCCTCGCCTGCCCACACCAGGTCCCACAGCGCCTCGCGCAACGACTCCGCCGGCATGTCCAGCTGCGCCAGCAGGTCGGTGAAGAAGCACGGGCTCTGCGCCAGGCGCGCGCGGATCAGCTCGTGCTCCTCGCCGGCAGGGGCAGACGCGGCGCCGGCCGCCGCGCGGCGCTCGGAGCTCGGCGGCGGGCCGATCAGCGGCGCGTCCTCGCGGAAGTACAGCGCCACGCGCCCGGAGCGCCCGAGCGGGCCGGCGCCCACCCACACGAGCTCGCCGCTCGCGCACAGCATGTCCAGCCACGACTGCGAGTACGCGCCAGTGCGTCGTGGCAGCACGTCTCGCTCCCAGATCTCCACCGGCAGCGCGAGGCCCTGCAGCGGCACGAGGACTTCGCGCAGGCGGTCGATGCCGGCCCCTGCGCCCGAGTGGCGATCGACGCCCTGCCACGACGGCAGGAAGGCAGCCAGCGCGCGCTGGTCGGCCGGCTCGATTTCCTTGCGCAGCGCCGCCAGCGAAGCGCGGCGCAGGCGGCGCAGCACTTCGACGTCGCACCACTCGCGCCCCGTGCCGCCCGGGCGCAGCTCGCCGAGGACGAGACCGCCGTCGCGCTCGAGCTCGCGCAGGACCGCGCTCGCGTCCAGGCCGTAGCGCTCGCGCAGCTCCTCCGTCGTGAACGGTCCGTGCGTGCGCGCGTAGCGCGCGACGAGCACGCGCAGCGCGTCCGGCACGTCTTGAAGGAACACCTCCGGCAGACCGCCCGGCGGCGCCGCGCCGAGCGCGTCGCGGTACAGCCCCGCCTCGTCGGCCGCCACCCAGCGTGGCTCGCCGCCGATGCGCAGACGGATCGCGCGGCGTTCGCGCTGCAGCTCCTCGAGCATCGGCGCTGCCTCGATCCCCTCGAACACGCGCTCTGTGACCTCCGCGTCGGTGAGGTCGCCGACGTGGCGCAGTACGTCGTGCACGCCGTCGCGGCCGGTCGCGCGCGTGATCTCCGAGCGGTGCTGCAGGTCGTCCTCCACGCGCGCGAGCGCATCCGGGTCAAGCAGCTCGCGCAGCTCCTCCTGCCCGAGCAGCTCGCGCAGCAGGTCGCGGTCGAGCGACAGCGCCGCCGCGCGGCGCTCGGCCGTCGGCGTGTCGCCCTCGTACATGTACGTCGCGACGTAGTCGAACAGCAGCGAGGAGGCAAACGGCGAGGCCGTCGGCGTCTCCACCTCCACCAGCGAGATCTCGCGCGCGTGCATCGCGCGCAGCAGCTCCTGCAGCCCCGGCACGTCGAGCACGTCCTTCAGGCACTCGCGGTAGGTCTCGAGGATGATCGGGAAGTCCGCGTAGCGACGTGCCACCTCGAGCAGGTTCTGCGCCTTCAGCCGCTGCTGCCACAGCGGCGTGCGTTTGCCCGGGTACGCGCGCGGGATCAGCAGCGCGCGCGCCGCGTTCTCGCGGAAGCGCGCCCCGAACAGCGCCGAGGCGCCGAGCTCCGCCGTGATCGCCGCCTCGACCTCGTCCGGCTCGAGCATCACCAGCTCCGCCGCCGACGGCAGCGCCTCGGCGTCGTCCGCATCGAGGTCAGGCAGGTGCAGGACGATGCCGTCGTCCGAGGAGATCGCGTCCGCTTCCAGGCCCATGCGCTCGCGGATCCGCGCCGACAGCGCCAGGCCCCACGCCGAGTGCACGCGGCCGCCGTACGGCGAGAGGATGCACAGACGCCAGTCGCCGATCTCGTCGCGAAAGCGCTCGAGCACGATCGTGCGCTCGCTCGGCAGCACGCGCGTCGCGTCCTGCTGCTCGCGCAAGTAGACGAGCAGGTTGCGCGCCGCGCGCTCGTCCAGGTCGTAGTCGCGCTGCAGCGTCTCAGGCTCCTGCTCGACCGCCCAGCGCGAGAACGCTCCGATCGCCTCGCCCAGCTCCTTTGGGCGCCCCATCGTGTCGCCCTTCCAGAACGGCACAGCGCCGGGCGCGCCCGGCGCGGGCGTGACGATCACGCGGTCGCGCCCGATTTCCTCGATCCGCCAGGTCGAGGCGCCGAGCAGGAACGCCTGGCCCGGGCGCGCCTCGTAGACCATCTCCTCGTCGAGCTCCCCCACGCGCCGACCGTCCGGCAGCGTCACCGCGTACAGCCCGCGGTCCGGGATCGTGCCCGCGTTCGCCACCGCCAGCTGGCGCGAGCCCTTGCGCGCGCGGATCGTGCCGGCGACGCGATCCCAGACGATGCGAGCGCGCAGCTCGCCGAACTCCTTCGACGGGTAGCGCCCGTCGAGCATGTCCAGCACGTTCTCCAGCAGCTCCATCGACAGCTCCGAGTACGGGTAGCTGCTCGTCACGAGCGCGTGCAGCTCCGCGACCGCGATGCCTCCCGAAGGCGGCTCGCTCTCGCGGTCCTGAGCCAGCGCCTTCGATTTTTTCGCCCCCGGGGCGCTCAGCGGCTCCGATGCCACGGCGATCGCCACGATCTGCTGGGCGAGCACGTCGAGCGCGTTGCGCGGAACGACCGTCGGCTCGATCAGCCCTTCATGCATGCGCCGCGCGACGACCGCGCACTCGAGCAGGTCGCCGCGGAACTTCGGGAAGATGCGCCCGCGGCTGACCTCGTCGACGCCGTGACCGGCGCGGCCGATCCGCTGTAGCCCGCGCGCGACCGACTTCGGCGACTCGATCTGAAGGACCAGGTCGACCGCGCCCATGTCGATGCCGAGCTCGAGCGAGCTCGTGGCGACGAGACACGGCAGCTCTCCCGCCTTGAGCAGCTCCTCTACCTTCGTGCGCTCCTCGCGCGCGAGCGAGCCGTGGTGGGCGCGTGCGATTTCAAGCGCCGGCGGCGGCGGGCCGCTCGCGGCGACCGATGCGGGCGCGGATGAGGAGTCCGTTGTGGCGGCGTCGCTCGAAGCCTCCGCTCGTGGGTGGTTGGAGCCCTCCGGGCGAGCCTCACCGCGCACGCCCGAGCCGCCGGAGGCGGACATCTCATCCTTCTCCGCCGCGTTCTTCGCCGCGAGCTCGTTCAAGCGCAGCGCGACGCGCTCGGCCGAGCGGCGGTTGTTGACGAACACGATCGTCGAGTTGTGCGCCTGCACCTGCGCGAGCAGCTCCGGGTAGATCGCCGGCCAAATCGAGTTCCGCGTCGACTCGCCGCCGCTGAGCGGGTCGAGCGGGTCGCTGCCGGGGATCGCCGGGCCGTCTGGTTCGGTCATCGACTCGACCGGCACCTCGATGCGCAGGTCGAGCGTCTTGCGGTGGCCGGCATCGACGATCGTGACCTTGCGACGTGGGCCGACCAGGAAGCGGCCGATCTCCTCGAGCGGGTTCTGCGTCGCGCTCAGGCCGATGCGCTGCAAGCCGCGACCGTGCCCGTTGGCCTCCGGTCCATTGGCTTGCACGTGCGCCTCCAGGCGCTCGAGCGTGAGCGCCAGGTGTGAGCCGCGCTTGGTCGCTGCGACCGCGTGGATCTCATCGACGATCACCGCCTCGACTGCGCCGAGAGTCTCTCGCGCGCGCGAGGTGAGCATCAGATACAGCGACTCGGGGGTCGTGATCAGGATGTCCGGCGGGTTGCGCAGCATCGCCGCGCGCTCGCGCTGGGGCGTGTCGCCGGTGCGGATGCCGACGCTCACCTCCTCCGCGCCGATGCCGCGCAGCGGCGTGCGCAGGTTGCGCTCGATGTCGTACGCGAGCGCCTTCAGCGGGCTGACGTAGACGACGCGCGTGCCCGGTGGTCGTTGAGCTGCGTCGGCGGGTCGGGTGCTGAGGCGGTCGAGCGCCCACAGGAACGCCGCCAGCGTCTTGCCGGAGCCGGTTGGGGCCGAGAGCAGCACGTTCTCCCCGGCGGCGATCGCCGGCCAGGCCTTCTGCTGAGCCGGCGTCGGCGCGGCGAACGCCTGCTCGAACCACGCGCGCACGCGTGGGCTGAAGCTTGAAAGCGGCACGGCAGTCAGGCTACCGCGAGCTTGCGAGACTTCTGTCCGATATGTGACTGTTGTCTGTTGCACATCACGCGGAGGTAGAGACAATGCGCTGTATGACAACCGTACGCGAACAGTTCGCAGCGAACCTCCGCGCGCACCGTCAGCGCGTCGGCCTCTCCCAGGAAGCGCTTGCCGAGAAGTGCGAACTGCATCGCACGGAGATCAGCCTGCTCGAGCGGCACAAGCGCTCGCCGCGGCTGGAGACGATCGTGAGCCTCGCGGCTGCGCTCGGGTTGGGGTCGACTTGCGAGCTGCTGGAAGGGGTCGGCTGAGGCCGGAGCGGGTCAGGCCCCTACGGGCCAGTGCTCGACCTCGAGCTCGGGCATCGGAAAATGCTTGGGGTTTCCGGTTGCCAGCCGGACGCCGGCCCCGACGGCCGCGGCGGCGATCAGGCAGTCGGCCTGGCTGAGCGTGATCCCACGGGCCGCGAACTCCCGGCGCCAGCGTCCCGCGCGTGCTCCCTCCTCGCCACCGAGCGGCGCCAAGCGCATCCCTTCGAGGAAGCGCATCACGACATCCTCCTCGTGAGCATCGGTCCCGCGCAGCACCTCCTCGACATTGACGGCGCAGATCCACGGGGATCGTCGTTCCTCGCGCAGCACCCTGAGCCGCTGCACCACCGCGCGACCGCGCAGCGCGTCGATCAGGACAGTCGTATCGAGCAGCAGCACTAGCCGACGCGAGCGCGATCGCCTTGCCGCTGCGCGCGCACCCAGTCGGCGGGATCGGCATCCCACTCGTGCTCGCTGCCGGCCAGCGCGCCGAGCCCCGCCTCGATGTCCCGCCAGCGACGCTCGTCCTCCAGCGCGGCGCGGACCGTCTCGGAGATGAACGCACTTCGGCGGCGTTTGCCCACCTGCGTGTCGAGCCGGGCGACCAACGCATCATCGAGCGTTATGTGCAGTCGCATGGCCACAAGTTAGCACACAAGGGATCAGAGGCGCTGGGAGAATGGGCGTGAGGCGGCACCACGTTGATCCGCGAATCGATCGGACGGCCCGACAGCAATGGCACTCACAGGCGTTTCCTCAATCGACCTCGGCGATCGACTGGCCGAGCGGACGCTCGAGCTGATCGACATCGCCTCGCAGTCGGGCGCAGAGAGAGACATCGTCGGGCATCTGCTGGAGGTGCTGGGAGAGGGCGGAGCTCCCGCGCACGACGCCGGCGACACGTGCGTCGTGGCAGGTGCGAAGAAGCGAGCCGGGCACCCGTTCGTGCTGCTCGCCGGACACCTCGACACGGTCCCTGCGCAAGAGAACTGGCCGGGAAGGCGCATCGACGGTCACGTGCAAGGTCTCGGCGCGAGCGACATGAAGGGAGGTGTCGCAGTGATGATCGAGCTGGCGCTCGCCGGGTTCGGTAGTGGCGAGGACTCGCGCTGCGAGCAAGACGTGGGTTACCTGTTCTTCGGCCGCGAGGAGCTGCCCTCGGCTGACGGGGCGCTGACACCGCTTCTCGCGCGCGAGAGCGGCTTGCGCGAAGCCGATCTCGCGGTCGTCCTCGAGCCGACAGCGAACGTCGCGCAGGCGGGGTGTCTCGGCAACCTCGACGCCACATGGACCTTCCACGGGCGCGCCGGGCACTCCGCGCGGCCGTGGCTGGCCGAGAACGCGATCGATCGTGCAGTCGCCGGCGTCCGCGCGCTGCATGCGGTCGCGCCCGTTCGCACGACGATCGAAGGTCTGGAGTTCGTCCAGGTTGCCTCCGTGACGATGCTCCGCGCAGGCGTCGCGCGCAACGTGATCCCCGGCACGGCCGTCGCCAACGTCAACTTCCGCTACGCGCCCGACACGAGCGCCGCCGAGGCCGAGCGAGCTATCCGCGGACTGTGCGAGCCGTATGGCGAGCTCGAGATCCTCTCCAACTCACACGGCGCGTGCCCACCGGAAGACAACGCGCTGCTCCACGCTCTCGTGGTCGCGACCGAGGCACCGGCGCAGGCCAAGCAGGCGTGGACGCCCGTGGCCGAATTCGCGGCCGCCGGGATCGAGGCGATCAACCTCGGCCCCGGCGACCCGGCGCTCGCGCATCGCGCCGACGAGCGCGTCGCAGCCGCGGCGCTCGTGCGCTCGTACGGCATCTTCGAGTCGTTCCTGTGCGCCTGAACCCACACGTCGAGCAGGCGCCCGGGTATCCGTTCCTGCGCGTGGCCGAAGCCCGGCGCGACGCGCAGGCACGCGGGCTGGACGTGATCGACCTGAGCATGGGGCAACCGAGCGACCCGGCGCCGGCAGCCGTGCGCGAGGCGCTCGTCGACGCTGCCGCGACGCTGGCGCTGTGCGAGTACCCCTCGGCTGCCGGCCTGCCCGAGCTGCGCCAGGCGATCGCCGCCTGGATCTCACGGCGCTTCGGCGTGGCGCTCGATCCGGAGCGCGAGTTGCTGCCGACGCTCGGCGCCAAGGAGCCGATCGCGCTGCTCGCGCGGCTGTTCGCGCAGCGCGGCGATGTGATCGCCGTCTCCTCACCCTCCTATCCGGTGCCCGAGCGCAGCGCACGCGCAGCCGGGCTCGAGCTGTCCGTACAGACGCTCTCGGCCGAGCGTGGCTGGCTGCCGGATCCCGAAGCGATTCCGTGGGAGCGGGCGGCGATCGTGTGGGTCGTCACGCCGCACAACCCGACCGGAGCGATCGCTCCGTTGGCGCTGCTCGAGGAGCTGGCCGAGCGCTGCCGGCGCAGCGGCGCGATCCTGGCCGTCGATGAGACCTACTCCGAGCTCTGGATCGGCGATGCGCCGCCACCGTCCGGACTCCAGCTCGTCGACCGCAGCGGCGTCGTCGTGTTCAATTCGCTGTCCAAGCGCTCCGGGCTGGCCGGGCTGCGCTCGGGGTTCGTCGCCGGCGATGCCGAGATCGTCGAGCGCATCCGTCGGCATCGCAGCGACATCGGCACGACGCCGCAGGCGTTCGTACAGCAGGCGTCCGTCGTTGCTTGGGGAGACGAGGAGCACGTGGTCAACGCGCGCGAGCGGTATGCGCAGAAGCGCGCCGTGCTCGCAGCCGCGGCCCCACGCGCCGGGTTTGAGGACGTCGGCGGCGCGGCTGGGATCTTCCTGTGGCTGCGGGTGCCGGGCGGGGATGACGTGCGTGCGTTTGGCGAGCTGCTCGAGCGTGGGCTGCTCGTCGTTCCGGGGTCCTATCTGGGGGCGGGCGGCGAGGGGCATCTGCGGGTGGCGCTTACGCCGCTGGCGGAGCAGATCGCGATGGCAGCCTGCACTCTACGACGCTCGCCCACGCACGTAGCACCGCGCTGAATTTCACGACAAGAGTCCCAGGCTCGACCGAATCATCCGCCATTCGCGCACCCAATGTGCATGCTCGTTCATCGCCGTTAGGTCGTACCGGACCCCTACCTGGGACGAGTCCAGCGTCGCGCCCGCGCACGAGCGGCGCTCCGCATAAGTCGGATCCGGCCGACGATCGGAATCCAGGTTTGATATTCATCTGACATGCGAGTCACTCCGCTGAGCGCGGCAGTCGGCACAATCGCTCTTTGCGCGCTAGTGGCAACGCCGGCAGTCGCGGGCAGCGTCGGCACACCGACCGCAGACTTGAGTGCTTTGTGCGCACCGGCCGACGGCTTGGCAGCAAGCGGGGCACTGAGCGACGCGCGCTCTCTTTATGTGAAGGAGCTCGAAGCGCATGCAGACTTGACCTGCGCTTCCGCCGGGATACAAAGCACGGATATAGCGATCAAGATGGGGAAGGCGACCGACTCGGCCGAGGAAGCAGAAGCGCTCTGCACCCGCGCTCGGACGGATAAAGCGGCCCACAGACAGTCAGATGCCATTGCCTCGTTCAAGGCGGCACTTGAGAAGGATCCCAAGTCGACGAGCTGCGGCGCTCAGGGGTTGCGTGGTGAGAGTCCTGGATGGTTCTCACGTGTTGTGGACGACGTAGAGACCGCGCTTCCGTCAGTTCTCGCCGGGATCGGACTAGCCGTTCTCGGGATCCTTCTCTTTCTAATGCTCGGTCACGTCAAGTGGTTTGGGAGTAAATTTAAGCGGCTCTGGATTATCCGTGCCGTGCTCCGGGGGCGTCTGTCGTTCTCAGATTGCGACGACTCGGCATTGGCCGCAGATGCAAAGATCGGAAAGGCCTTCAGCGCCGCTCTCAGGGAGCGACTGCAGCACTTCCGAAGTGAAGCACTGGATTCGCAGGAGAGCACATATGGGCTCGACTTTGGAACGGGCGACGAGATGCTTGCCGACATCGTCTCTGGGGACGGCCAGCTCGGAAGCGCCGTGGCCAAGCTCGGCGAAGCATCGGATCACACCAAGCTGATAGCCGCTGTTATCGGGGGCCTGATCGCGATCTTGCCAATTCGACGGCTCGCCCTTTCGGGGGTCCTAGGGCCGGCGGCTGAAGAGGTGCAGGCGGACGGTACTAAGGGGTCACGACTAAATTATCGCTCTAATGGGAGGTGTGGGCGGGTAGGCTGTCGAAGTGGCGGTTTATGGTTGATGAGCGTGGGGTTGCGGAGCGGTGGGATTCGATGAGGGGCTGTTTGGATG
>JBBSDZ010000022.1:0-35351 GCA_038240205.1 Solirubrobacterales bacterium
AAGGGACGCTCGCCGCTGGCGGCGGCGGAGGAGTGGGTCAACACGACCTGCCCGACAAGCGGCGGAGAGGCGCGCCGCGAGACGGACACGATGGACACGTTCGTGGACTCGTCGTGGTACTTCCTGCGCTACTGCGACCCGCACAACGACGTGGCGGCGTGGGACGAGCAGGCGCTGCGAGAGTGGATGCCGGTCGACCAGTACATCGGCGGCGTCGAGCACGCGATTCTGCACCTGATGTACGCGCGCTTCTTCTGCAAGGCGCTCGCGGACCTCGGCCACCTAGCCTTCCAGGAGCCGTTCAAAGCGCTGTTCACGCAGGGGATGGTCACGAAGGACGGCGCGAAGATGAGCAAGTCGCGCGGCAACGTCGTCTCGCCGGCCTCGATCGTCGAGCGCGTCGGCGCGGACGCGACGCGCTGCTACATCCTGTTCGTCGGTCCGCCCGACCAGGACGCGGACTGGTCGGATGCGGGCGTCGAGGGCGTGCACCGCTTCCTCTCGCGCCTGTGGCGTCTGGCGGCCGAGACGGCGGAGCGCTCGGGACCGCCGAGCGGCCCGCTCTCGGGCCCGGCGAACGCCGAAGGGGACGACCTGGCGCTGCTGCGAAAGACGCACTGGGCGATCGAGAAGGTCGGCGGCGACCTGCGGCGCTTCGCCTTCAACACGGCGATCGCGGCGGTGATGGAGCTGCTCAACGAATGCTCGCGCCTGCGCGACTCGGTGGCCACGGAGACGCTCGGCTTTGCGCTCGCGAGCGCCGCGTCGCTGCTGTTCCCGTTCGCCCCGCACGTCTGCTCAGACGTCTACGAGCGGCTCACGGGCGAGCGCGTCTGGGAAGCGCCATGGCCGCAGGCCGAGGAGGATCTGCTCGAGAGCGAGGTTTACGAGTTGGTCTGCCAGGTCAACGGCAAGCTGCGCGACCGCGTGCAGGCGGCGGCGGGAGCGAGCGCGGACGAGCTCAAGGAGCTGTGCCTGGCCGCGCCGAACGTACAGGCGCACATCGACGGCAAGCAGGTCGTCAAGGAGATCGTGGTGCCGGGCAAGCTAGTCAACGTAGTGGTCAGGTAGCGCGTCGCTCCGCGGTCATAGACTCGGGCGCCTATGGCCGAACTGAAGCCTGCCTACCTGATTCACGGTGACGATCACGGCGCGGTCGCGGAGCGGCGTGCGGGGTTGCGCACGCTCGCGGAGGGGCCGGACGCGGGGGAAGGCAGCGTCGAGGTGCTGGAGGGAGAGGGGGCGACCCCGTCCGGCGTGGCGGAGGCGCTCGCGGCGATGACGCTGACGGTCGGGCGGCGCGTGATCGTCGTTGAAGGCGTCGAGCGCTGGCGCCCGGCAGACATAGAGAAGCAACTCGCCCCGGCGATGGAGCAGATGCCGCCCGAGACGACGCTGGCCCTGTTCGCGCGCGAGGAGCCGCGCGCGAACGTCGCGCCGGTCCTTCACGAAGCGGTCAAGCGCGCGGGCGGGCAGGTGGTCGCGCAGATGACGGTCAAGCCCTGGGAGCTGGCGACGTGGGCGCGCGAGCAGGCGGCTCGGCTCGGCGTCTCGATCGACGCGGCCGCTGCGAAGGCGCTCGTCGGGCAGGTGGGCGAGCGCCAGCAGCGCCTGCTGCGCGAGCTCGAGAAGCTCGCGCTCGAGGGCGACGCGGGCATGGGCGAGGCTACGACGCTCGGCCTCGAAGACATCGAGAACCGGGCCGCGCACTCAGCCGAGTGGCGCGCGTTTGCGCTGGCGGACGCGCTCGTCGGCGCGGACTCGCGCGAGGCGACGCTCGCGTACATGCGCCTGCGCGAGCAGGGCGAGCGGCTCTCGGGTCTGATCTACCTGATGGCCCAGCGCCTGCGCGACGCGCTTGCGATCTCGCTGCGCCTGCAGGCCGGGGAGTCCGAAGCTGCGGCCAAGCGCGGGCTGAGGATGCCCGCGCGCGCAGCTGAGCGCTTCGTCGCGGATGTCGCCCGCAGCAGCCCTGAGCGCCTGCGCGCAGCGCTCGCGGCGCTCGCCGACCTCGAGCTGGACTCGCGCGGCGGCGCGGTGATCGCCGCCGACCGCACACCGCTCGCCTCACTCGGAGAGGACACCGTCGCGCTGCGCGCGATCGAGACGATCACGGCCTAGCTGGAGGACTTGCTGCGAACGCGCGCGGCGCGCGACTTCTTGTGCGCGCCGTTGTTGCGGTGCAGCGCCCCGCGCTTGACGGCCTTGTCGATCGTGCTGACGAGGTCGCGGTGCGTGGAGTCGGCGCCGGCGTCGTCGCCGCTCTGCACGAGCGACTCCAGACGGCGGAAGTGCGTCTTGATCGCCGAGGTGTACTGGCGGTTCTCTATACGCTCGCGCTCGGTGCGCAGGATGCGCTTCTTCTGGGAGTGAATGTTGGCCATGAGAAATGCCGCGGCGCCCGGAAAGAACTGTCCGGGCGCGCCGCGGAGCGCCGTACTATAGCGGCCTTGTCTGTCCCCGGAGAAGCCGCTGCGGAGGAACCGAGCGCCCCGGTGCCGCCCGGCGGCGTCGGCACCCCGCCACCGGGCGGCGGCAGGGTTGCACGCAACACCGCGATCTTCTCGATTGCGACAGGGATCTCGCGCATCGTCGGGCTGCTGCGCGAAATCGTGGCGGCGAGCTTCTTCGGCACGCGCGGCCCGGCGTCGGCGTTCACGATCGCCTTCCAGATCCCGAACCTCGTCGCCAACCTGTTCGCCAATGCGGCGTTGTCGGCGGCGTTCGTGCCGGTGTTCACCGAACTGCTCCAGCAGGGGCGCCGCCGGGAGGCGTTCCGGCTGGCCTCGACGCTGTTCTGGATCATGCTGATCGTGCTGGGCGCCGTGACGGCGTTCTTCATCCTCGGCGCCGGCGTGATCATGCCGCTGTTCACGGGCGACACGTTCAACGGGCCGCTCAACGTGCTTACTTCGAGCCTCTCGCAGATCCTGTTCCCGGTCGTGCTGATCCTCGGCCTGACGGGGCTGCTCGTGGGGGTGCTGCAGTCCTACGACCACTTCACGATCCCGGCGATCTCGCCGGCCGTGTGGAACGTGGTGATCCTGATCGGGCTCGTGATCCTGCGTCCGCACTACAAGGGTGGCTTCGAAGACGGCAATCAGCTGCACGCGTACGCGATTGCGATCCTCGTGGCGACGTTCGTGCAGCTGCTGATGGCGGTGGCGGCTCTCAGGCGCATCGACTTCCGCCTGCAGATGCACGTCGACTGGCACGACCCTCGCATCAAGCAGGTCTTCACGCTGATGCTGCCGGTGACGATCGGATTGGGCATCGTCAACCTCGACCAGCTGATCAACTCGGTGTTCGGGACGCTCGTCTCCGATCAGGCGCCGCGCGCGATCGACAACGCCTTCCGCGTCTACATGCTGCCGCAGGGACTCTTCAGCGTGGCGGTCGCGACGGTGCTGTTCCCGACGCTCAGCCGCATGGCGGCCAACCGCGACGTCGGCGCGATGCGCCGTGCGGTTGGCAACGGCATGCGCCAGATCAACCTGCTGCTGATCCCGGCGGCGGCTTTCATGATTGTTCTGCCGAACCCGATCGTGCGGCTGCTGTTCCAGCGCGGCGAGTTCAACGCGCACTCGACGCACATCGTCGCGGTGGCGCTGTTCTGGTTTGCCTTCAGCCTGCCGTTCGGCGGTCTGAACCTGCTGCTGACGCGGACGTTCTTCGCCGTGCAGCGGCCGTGGATCCCGACGCGCCTGGCGGCGCTGAACATCATCGTCGACATCGTCGTCAGCGTCGCGCTGTACAAGCCGTTGGGGATCGCCGGGCTGATCATCGGCACGGTCGCGGCGAACGCCGTGATGACGGTCCTGCAGATGCAGCGGCTGCGCGCGGGCTTCAACGGCCGCTTGGAAGGGGCGCAGACGGTGATGATCACCGTGCGCATCACCGTCGCCTCGGCGCTGCTCGCGGGCGTCTCGTGGGTCGTGTGGCGATTGCTCGACAGCCTGCTCGGCGTCTCGCTGCCGGCACAGATCGCGAGCATCGGCGCTGCCGCGGCGGCGGGGCTGTTCGTGTACGTGCGCGCTGTGCTCGCGATGCAGGTCCCGGAGGCGCATCAGGTGCACCGGCTGATCTCCAGCCAGCTCGGCCGCGCTTAGGCCGGTTCAGGTCGAGCAGAGGCCGGGTGGACCGAAGTCCACCCGGCTTGCGCCCGATCAAAGATCGCCGCTTACTACTTACGTCCCAGGACTCGTGTGTCTTGCCTGGGCGGCGTGACACTCCCGACACCTGGACTGGCCGCCCACCCGAGGGCAGGCGCGTTGCCGCGGTTGGATCTCGAAGATCCGTAGTCGAGTTGGCGATCCGCCGGAGACACAAGGCTAGCGCGCCGGGAGGGGTACGCGCCGAGCGCACGCGCGAAACCCTGCCGTCCGCCGCTCTCGGCGGCTGCGTGCGCCTTCTAGGCTGTAGCAGCCCATGGACCAAGCGCACATTCGCAACTTCTCGATCATCGCCCACATCGACCACGGCAAGTCGACGCTGGCGGATCGCATCCTCGAGCTGACGCACACGGTCGCCAGCCGCGACATGCGCGCGCAGCTGCTGGACTCGATGGACCTCGAGCGCGAGCGCGGGATCACGATCAAGGCGCAGGCGGTGCGCGTGTTCTACACGGCGCGCGACGGCGAGACCTACCAGCTGCACCTGATCGACACGCCCGGGCACGTGGACTTCACCTATGAGGTCTCGCGCTCGCTGGCGGCTTGCGAGGGGGCGCTGCTGGTGGTCGACGCGGCGCAGGGCGTGGAGGCGCAGACGGTCGCGAACACCTACCTGGCGATCGAGTCGGGTCTGGAGCTGATTCCCTGCCTGAACAAGATCGATCTGCCGGGCGCAGAGCCCGAGCGCGTGGCCGGCGAGGTGAGCGAGCTGATCGGCGGGGCGCCGGAGTCGATCCTGAAGATCAGTGGCAAGACGGGGGAGGGGGTGCTGGAGGTGCTCGAGGAGCTGATCGCACGCGTGCCGCCGCCGGCGGGTGACCCGAGCGGGCCGCCGCGCGCGCTGATCTTCGACTCGGAGTTCGACCAGTACCGCGGCGTGATCGCCTATATCCGCGTCGTCGACGGCACGTTCAAGAAGGGCGAGGCGATCCGCGCGATGGCGACGGATACGCAGGCGGACATCGACGACATCGGCGTGTTCTCACCGCAGATGATGCCGACCGACCAGCTGGCGGCGGGTGAGGTCGGCTATCTGATCACGGGCCTGAAGGACGTCACGCTGCTGCGCGTCGGAGACACGCTGACGACCCGCGCCCGTGCAGGAGCGCCCGTTCAGGAGGCGGCCACGGAGGCACTGCCGGGCTATCGCGAGGTCAAGCCGATGGTCTTCTGCGGGCTGTTCCCAATCGACTCGGACAGCTACCCGGACCTGCGCGATGCGCTGGAGAAGCTGACGCTCAACGACGCGGCGCTGTCGTGGGAGCCTGAGACCTCGGACGCGCTCGGCTTCGGCTTCCGCTGCGGCTTCCTCGGCCTCCTGCACATGGACATCGTGCGCGAGCGCCTGGAGCGCGAGTACGACCTGGAGCTGCTCGCGACGATGCCCTCGGTGGAGTTCGACCTGACGTTGACGAACGGGGAGGAGCTGGAGGTGCACAACCCCTCGGACATGCCCGACCCGGGCACGATCGAGGAGATCCGCGAGCCGTTCATCCAAGCCTCGATCATCGCGCCGAAAGAGTTCATCGGCGCGGTCATGGAGCTGTGCCAGGAGCGCCGCGGCGTGCACTCCGGCATGCACTACCTCTCACCGGAGCGCGTACAGATGACATACGAGCTGCCGCTCGCGGAAATCGTGCTCGACTTCTTCGACCAGCTGAAGTCGCGCACGAAAGGCTATGCGTCGCTCGACTACGAGCTGAGCGGGATGCAGCCCTCGGACCTGGTCAAGCTGGACGTCCTGCTCGCCGGCGACACGGTGGACGCGCTGTCGATGGTCGTGCACCGCGAGAAGGCGTATGAGATGGGCCGCACGCTGACAGAGAAGCTGCGCAAGCGGATTCCGCGCCAGCAGTACGACGTGCCGATCCAGGCGGCGATCGGCGCGCACGTGATCGCGCGCGAGACGGTCAAGGCGTTCCGCAAGGACGTGATCGCCGGCTGCTATGGCGGCGACATCACGCGCAAGAAAAAGCTGCTCGCCAAGCAGAAGGAGGGCAAGAAGCGGATGAAGCAGGTTGGCCGCGTCGAGGTGCCCCAGGAGGCGTTCCTGGCGGTGCTCGAGCTCGGCGAGGACTAGCTTGCCCACGCCTGTGCCGTTCAGGCTGCTGTTCGTGTGCCTGGGCAACATCTGCCGCTCGCCGACGGCGGAGGGCACGATGCGCGCGCTTGTCGCCGAGGCCGGCGTGGAGGATGAGATCGAGCTCGACTCGGCCGGCACCGGGAGCTGGCACGTGGGCGGTGCCCCGGACAAGCGAGCGACGGCTGCGGCGGCGGCCCGCGGCATGATCCTGGAGGGCGCCGCGCGCCAGGTGCGAGCCGATGATTTTGATGATTTCGATCTGATCATTGCGATGGATCGGTCCAACCTGGAGGACCTCAGGGCGATGGCGAGCGATGAGCGGGCGCGCATGAAGGTGAGGCTCCTGCGCGAGTTCGACCCACAGAGCGCCGGTGAGGCGGACCTGGATGTCCCCGATCCGTACTACGGCGAGGGCGACGGCTTCGAGCGCGTGCTCGATCTCGTGCAGGCGGCTTGCGAGGGCCTGCTCGCGCAGATCAGCGCAGGCGAGATCGCGGCCGCCGAGCCGCGGTGAGCCTGCCGCCGGGCGCGCGCGAGGTGCGCCGCATCGGCGGCGGCGACATCAACGAGGCTTTTCGCGTCGTGCTGGCGGACGGGCGCGAGGCGTTCGTCAAGACGCGAGCCGACGCGCCGGCCGGCGAGTACGGACTGGAGGCGGCTGGCCTGCGTTGGCTGGCCGAGCCGGGGGCGCTGCGCACGCCGCGCGTGCTCGAGGCCGGCGAGAGCTATCTGGCGCTGGAGTGGATCGAGCCGGGTGCACTGAGCGCGGAGGGAGAGGAGGAGCTGGGGCGCGGCCTTGCAGCGACGCACGCAGCCGGCGCTCCCCGCTTCGGGCGCTTCGCGGACGACGCCGGCGACGTCGCTTGGCTCGGCGCAGTGCAGCTCTCCAACGAGCCGGGCGACGACTGGCCGTCGTTCTACGCCGAGCGGCGCCTGCGCCCGCTCGGCCAGCTCGCGTGCGAACGCGGCCGCCTGGCGCCCGCAGGTGCTCGCGCGCTGGAGCGCGTGTGCGAGCGGCTGGGCGAGCTGTGCGGCCCGGCGGAGGCGCCGGCGCGGCTGCACGGCGACCTGTGGCAGGGCAACGTGCTCGCGGGTGCCGACGGGCGCCCGTGGCTGATCGACCCGGCGGCGTATGGAGGGCATCGCGAGGTCGACTTGGCGATGCTCGTGCTGTTCGGCTCGCGGCCTGCGCGCGTGCTCGACAGCTACTGCGAGCTCGCGCCGCTGGCAGACGGCTGGCAGGAGCGCGTCGGCCTCTACCAGCTGCTGCCGCTCCTCGTTCACGCGTTGCTGTTCGGCGGCTCCTACTGCGCCTCGGCCGAACGCATGGCGCTGCGCTACGGCGGCTGACCGCCCTGCCGCCTCGGCTGAGCATGGCGCGGCGGCGCCGCGGCGCTGCGGCACCTGACCGGCGGCGCGTCCCGGCTCTGCACGCAGCGTCGGATTCGGGGACATGCAACCGCAGACGCTTGCCGCGCGAAGGCGCCTGTATCTGCTGGCGCGGGTGATCGTCACGCGCCACTACCGCAGCCGGCTTACGCTCGCGGCGGTCGCGGGTGCGCTGTCGAGCTCGCCGCGGCAAGTTCAGCGTGCCTATGAGCAGTTCGGCGAGGGCGGCTTCCAGGAGGACCTGCTGGCGCGGCGGATGTCAGTCGCTGCGCAGCTGCTGGCCGAGCAGCCGGCGATCGCCGTGCGCGACGTGGCGCGCCTGGTCGGCTACCGCCAGGCGCCTCACTTCGCGGCGGCTTTCAGGCGCCGCTACGGCCTGCCGCCGGCGCGCTTTCGCGAGCGTGCGCGACTTCACCGGGCTCACAGCGCGACGGCGGTGGGACGCGGCGGCGATGTCGCCGTGAGGGGTCAGACGGCCGTCCGCTGGGGCGCTGGTGGCGCTCCGTCGTTCCCGGCGCGAGCGAGCGACTCGGCGCGGGGGTCGGCAGCGGCCGTCTCGATCGCCTCGGCGCGAGGCAGGTGCACGCGCATCAGCGTGCCGCCGCCGGGGGCCGGCTCGGCGGTGACGCTGCCGCCATGCTGATCGACGACCTGGCGCACGATCGCGAGGCCGAGGCCGGAGCCTGAGCGCCCACGCGCCTCGGCGCCGCGGTAAAAGCGATCGAACACGTGCGGGAGGTCGGCGGCGGCGATGCCTGGGCCGTGGTCGCGCACGGTCAGCTCCTGGCCTGAGAGCGCGATCTGCACGGACTCGCCGGGCGGGCTGTACTTGACTGCGTTGTCGATCAGGTTGCTGATCGCGCGCTGCAAGCGCGCGGGGACGCCGGGGAGCACGGTTGGCTGCAGGCTTAGCTCGAACTCGCTGGAGGGCGCGTGCCTGCGCGCACGCTCGACGATCTCCTCGACGAGCAGGTCTAGGCGCAGCTCCTCGGCGGCCGCGTGTGGCTGCTCGCCGCGCGCCAGTTCGATCAGGTCGTTCATCAGCAGCGTCAGCTCCTCGATCTGCTCGACGACGTCGCTGAGCAGCCGCCGGCGCTCGGGCAGCTCCATGTGCTCGGCCTGCTGCAGGATCTCGATGTTCGTGCGCAGGCTCGTGACGGGCGTGCGCAGCTCGTGCGAGGCGTCGGCCACGAGCTGGCGCTGCGCGTGCACGGAGGCGTCGAGCGCGCTCATCGACTGCTCGAGCGCGTCGAGCATCGCGTTGAAGCTGCGCGCGAGGCGCCCGATCTCGTCTTCGCCGGTCGATTTGATGCGGCCGCTGAGGTCGCGCGTGAGCGCGACGTGCTCGGTTGCCTGGGTGAGCCGCTTCAGTGGCAGCACGGCGGCCCCGGCGACCAGCCGCCCGAGCAGCGCGGCGAGCGCGATGCCGCCGACGTCGAGCAGCACGAGAATCAGGCGCAGGCGGCTGAGCAGGCTGTCGACTTCGGTCAACGGCTGCGCGAGCTGCACTGCGCGCCCACTCCCGAATGGCTCTGCGAGCACGCGCAGGTGGATACCCGCGACGCGCCCATTGCGGAAGAACGAGGCGCCGCCGTGCTGGGCGAGGCTGCGCGTCTGCGGGTCGACCGGCAGCGTCAGGTTGCGCGCCGAGCGCACGACGATCAGCCCGGCGGCGTTGACGACCTGCTGGTAGCCGCGCACCTGATCGGGGCCCGGCGGCAGCTTTCCGAACAGGTTTTTGGCGACTGGGCCGTAGTGGGGGAGGGCCGCTGCTTCGCTCTCGTCGGCGGCAATTTCACTGGAGTCCTTGGAGCCGTCGAGGCCGTTGAGGTCGAGTCCGAGCCGTTCGCTGTCCTTCTTGGCGATCGCCTTCTGCTTGGTGCCCGGTTTGAGGTAGCGCTGCAGGCGCCCGGCCGTGCGCGCGCGGTCGTGCAGCTGCGCGTCGACCTGGCTGTGCAGCTGGTTGGACGTAAGCAGATAGGTGAGCATCGAGGCGAGCACGACGGCGATCGCCACGGCGGCGGCGGAGGCGAGCGCGATGCGGCGGCGGAAGCTCATGCCGATCCCCGCAGCACGTAACCGACGCCGCGCACCGTGTGCAGCAGCCGCGCCTCATCGCCGACCTCGGTCTTGCGGCGCAGATAGCCCATGTAGACGCCGAGCGAGTTGGACGTGGCGCCGAAGTCATACCCCCACACGTGCTCGAAGATCGCCGAGCGTGAGAGCACCTGGCGCGGGTGGCGCATGAACATCTCCAGCAGCAGGAACTCTGTGCGCGTGAGCTGCAACGTGTGCTCGCCGCGCCACGCCTCGTGCGCGAGGCGGTCCAGGCGCAGGTCTTCGAAGCTCAAGGCGTGCTCCTGCTCGTCCTCCTCGCTGGAGCGCCGCAGCAGCGCGCGCACGCGCGCGAGCAGCTCGCGCAGGGCGAACGGCTTGACCAGGTAGTCGTCGGCGCCCGCGTCGAGGCCGGCGACGCGGTCGTCGACCTGCTCGCGCGCGGTCAGCATCAGCACGGGCGTGCGGTCGCCGCCGTCGCGCAGGCGCCGGCACACCTCCAGGCCGTCGATGTGTGGCATCGCGATGTCGAGGATCACGACCTCGTAGTCGGCGCCGGCGAGGCGCTCGAGCGCCTCACGGCCGTCGGTCGCCTGAGCGACGTCATAGCTCTCGAGCGCGAGCGCACGCGAGAGCGCGCTCTGAACGGCGGGCTCGTCGTCGACGACCAATATGCGCGCTTGCTCGGCCATGTTCTCAAGGACGCTGCGCCGGTCCATCCGCTTCCGCTGCCGGATCGCGGGTATGTGGCACCACAGTGAGGCTACCGTGACAAATGCCGCGCACGGCGCGTGCGGGGTGCCTGCGGAAATCCAACGGGATCGGATGAGACGTCATGGGAGCAGCTCATAGCCGGTGAGCAGGGCACGTTCGAGGAGTCGGCCGACGTCATGGCCGCCCAGTCGCGGACGTTGCGCACGAGCATCATCAGCTTGGCCGTGTTCTTCGCGTTCGTCGTCGCGCTGCTGTTCGCCGTCCCGGACCTGCGCGAGGCGACCAAGCAGGTCGCCAAAGCCGACCCCGGCTGGATCGCCGGCGGCGTGCTGCTCGAGCTGCTCTCGTGCGCCGGCTATGTGGTGCTGTTCGGGCTCGTCTTCGGGATGCTCGGGCGGCGGCTGACCTCGCGCCTGTCGCTGTCGGAGCTGGCCGTCAACTCGGTCGTCTCCGTGAGCGGGCTGGCCGGGATCGCGCTCGGCGCGTGGGTGCTGCGCAGCAAGGGCATCTCCGTCGATCGCATCGCGCGGCGCTCGGTGCTGATCTTCGTGCTCACGAGCGCCGTCAACGTGCTCGCGGTCGCTGCCATCGGGATACCGATGTGGCTGGGGCTGCTTCCCGGTTCTCAACGCGAGGTGTTGACGCTGCTGCCGGCGCTCGCCGGGGTCGCGACGGTCTTCGCGACCCTCGCGCTGGCCGTCTGGGCCGGGCGCGTGCACGCGCGAGCCTGGCCACACGGCGGTCGCCGGGCGGTGGCGATGCGCGCCCTCAGCGACGGTGTGTTCGACGCGCTGACGCTGATTCGCGAGCACGACTGGCGGCTGCTCGGCGCAGTTGCCTACTGGCTGTTCGACAACCTCGTGCTGTATGCGTGCCTGGCCGCGTTCGGGCACCACCCGTCGGTGTGGGTCGTCGCAATGGCCTACCTCGTCGGCATGCTCGCCAACTCGATCCCCGTGCCCGGTGGCCTGATCGCAGTGGAAGGCGGCCTCGTCGGGATGCTGTTGCTGTTCGACGTGCGGCCCGCCTCGCAGGTTGTCGTCGCGGTCGTCATCTACCGCGCGATCTCGCTGTGGGTGCCGGCCGTGATCGGCTCGCTCGCCTTCCTCAGCCTGCGCCGCGAGATCGGCAAGCCGCTCGCGCCTGGCGTCTCCGGGTAGTCGCCCGGATCGCGAAGCGCGCGCGACGGACCGGCAGACGGACGGGCGGGCGGGTGCTCAGGTCAGGCTGGCGGCGAAGGCGAGCGCGGCGCCCGCGCGCTGGCAGGCGTGCTTGGGGAGGGCGTCCATCAGGGCTTTCAGCTGCGCGCTCTGCGGGCCGGAGAGACCCGGGCAGTAGATCGGCGCCGGCAGCTCGCCGCTCGCCGCGCCGGGGGCGTTGACCGGGCGCAGCCGCAGCGCCGCCGCGTACGCATTTGCGAACGTTTCGGAGAAGACGTCGATCGCGACGC
Source organism: Solirubrobacterales bacterium (assembly GCA_038240205.1). Classification (GTDB taxonomy): domain Bacteria; phylum Actinomycetota; class Thermoleophilia; order Solirubrobacterales; family Solirubrobacteraceae; genus Palsa-744. The sequence goes on from JBBSDZ010000022.1 coordinate 11,864, forward strand.
GGCCGCTGTAGATCTCGATCGAGCGGCCTTCGTCGTAGACGACCGCCGGTACGCCGCGCACGACGATGTTGCGCTGGCGCCCGAGCGTGGAGTTGGAGTGCAGGCGGTAGAGCACGGATGTGACCTGCAGCGGCAACACGCAGCTGCCGCCGCCGAACAGGCCTTTGCCGCCCGCGCAGTTGCCGTAGTAGACGCTGTCGCCGAGCCGGTTGATGTAGCCCTTCTGCCCATCCGCAGCGACGAGCGCACGGCCGTTGAACGCCTTGCCGACCCAGTACACGCGGAAGTACGGGAACGTCTGCGCTTCAGCGAGCTCGCGTGCGGTGATCGGCGCCGGCTGGCCGGCGCCGCAGCCGCTCGCGAGCGCCGTCGCGGCGAGGATCGCGCACAGAGCGAGCGCCGTCCGGGGGGCGATGAGGGAGTTCGCGAGGCGCATGGCCGTCATTATCTTGGCGTGCGGATCAGCTACACAGCTACTTCCGGGCGTCTCAGCGGTTCAAGTGAGTACACATCCGCCGTTGAACCGGCGGGTAGGCCGGGGTCCGGTGGGGTAGCACACCGGACCCCGGTAGATCTTCCCACCGGGCGATCGCGCGCCGCGCCAGTCGCGCTTGGGTTGACAGCAGGGCTGCTCGTGGTGTGGTTCCTGACCGGCCCGCGGACGCCGGATCTGGCGGCGGCCGCGTACCGGCTGAACCTGTTCGAGCACCTCGGCATGGCCGTGTACGACGAGCATTGGTATGCCGGCCACGACCTGCCCGGCTACAGCGTCCTGTTCCCGCCGCTGGCGTGGCTGCTCGGGCTGCGTGTCGTCGCTGCGCTTTCTGCGCTGCTGTCCGTGTTCTGCTTCGAACGGCTCACGCGCAGCGCGTACGGCGCGAGCGCCGCGCGCTGGGCGAGCGCCGCGTTCGCAATCGCCGCCGTCGGCGACGTCTGGATCGGGCGCCTGGCATTCGCGCTCGGAGTCTCGCTCGCGCTCGCCGCCGCGCTCGCCTACTCGCGCGGGCGAGCCGTGCCGGCCGGCGCGCTGGCGCTCCTGTGCGCCGCCGCGAGCCCCGTCGCCGGGCTTTTCCTCGCGCTCGCTGCGCTCAGCGATGCGCTGTGGCGGCGCTCGCCGCGCGCGCTGTTCGTGCTCGCGGCGCCTGCCGTCGTCGTCGTGCTCGCGCTCAGCTTGCTATTTCCCGAGGGCGGCACCGAGCCGTTCCCGATCCTCTCGTTCGCCGCCACGGCGCTCGTCGTGCTCGCGTTCCTGGCAGCGCTCCCGCGCGAGCAATCGCTGCTGCGGATCGGAGCTGCTCTGTACCTGCTCGCATGCCTCGCGTTCCTCGCGCTTGACACGCCGATGGGCAGCAACATCGAGCGCTACGGCGTGCTGCTTGCCGGTCCGCTGCTTGCGTGCGCTGTGCTGTCGCGGGCAGGGGAGTCGCCCGAGGGGGGGCAGGCGCTTGGACGAGGCTCGGTTCGGGGGCGTGGAGGTGAGGCCGGGAGTAGCGATGGCCGTGGCGACGGCAGTGGAGGGGCGCGCGAGAGAGAGGACGGGCGCCGGCGGGCGACCGTCACGGCGGTCGCCGCGTTCGCGACGTGGGCGGTGTGGACCGGGTGGGGGCCGGTGCGCGAGACCGCTGCCGTCGCCGGAGACCCGTCGACCGGCTCTGCCTACTACGCGCCGGTCGTCCGGCTGCTCGATCAGCGCGCGAATGCGCCCGTGCGCATCGAGGTGCCGCTGACGCGCTCGCACTGGGAGACCGCGGAGCTGGCGCCGCACGTCTCGCTCGCGCGCGGCTGGGAGAAGCAGCTCGACACGCGCTTCGACGGCGTGCTGCTCGACCCCGGTCTGAACGCCGCCGGCTATGAGGCGTGGCTGCGCGCGCAGGCGGTCTCCTACGTGGCGCTGCCCGATGCCAGGCTCGATCCGTCGAGCGCGCGTGAGGGCGAGCTGATCCGCTCCGGGCTGCCGTATCTGCGCGAGGTCTCCTCCAGCCGCCACTGGCGCATCTACGCCGTGCGTGCGCCGACGCCGATCCTGTCCGGGCCGGGGCGGCTGACGCTGCTTGGGCACGAGTCCTTCGCGCTGCGCGCGCGTTCGCCTGGGAGCTTCCTCGTGCGCGTGCACTTCACGCGTTACTGGACCGTCTCAGAAGGAAGCGGCTGTGTTGGGCGTGCGCCCAACGGCTGGACGCGCGTGGTGGCGCGAGCGCCCGGCAGGATCGTCGTGCGCGCCGGCTTCTCGCTGAGCCGGGCGATCGGGGCGGGACCGGCGTGTCGTCTCGGCTAGGCCGGTCGGCCGAGCCGCTCAGTCGCTAGCGCGGCGCGAAGGCATAGAGACCGGTGTAACCGGTCAGATAAATGACTTTCCCGTCGCTGACCACAGGATCGAAGGAGCCGGTACCGAGCTCGAAGGACTGGCGTCCGGTGGAGATGCCGAGCCCGTATGTCCGGTGCGTGCCGAGGTCGGCGAAGTAGACCGTGCGCCCGACGATCGTCGCCGAGCCTGAGATCTTGCCGTGCGCGTCGAACTTCCAAGCGATCTGCCCCGAGCGGGCGTTGAGCGCGTAGAAGGTGCCGTCATAGGAGCCGAGGTAGATCGTCGGGCCGATGCCTGGGGCGTTCGTGACGGCAGGCGAGGCGTAGACGTACGCGCCCGTCTGCACCGCCCAGTCGAGCTTGCCCGTGGACGCGTCGTAGGCGTAGACGCGACCGTCCGTGTTGCCGAGGTAGACGCGCCCGAAGAACACCGCCGGCGTCGAGTAGAAGGTGCCGCTGCCGAGCAGCGTGCCGCCCGAGCCGCTGATCCACTGCCGGCGCCCCGTGCGCTCGCTGATCGCCTGCACGTGTCCTGAGTAGTCGCCGAAGTAGAGGACGCCTTCGCTGAGTGTCGGGCTCGCCTTGACCGCGCCGCCCGCGTGATAGGTCCAAGCGACGCTTCCGTTGCTCGCGTTGAGCGCGTACACCGTCCCGTTTTGGGAGCCGAAGTAGATCCTGCCGTGCGCGAACATCGGCGAGGACTCGCTCGGGCTGGGCAGATCGCGCGACCAGCGCGTCGAGCCGTCACCCGAGTTGAGCGCATACACGCGCCCGCCCGAACTGCTGCGCCCGCGCGAGAGCATCGTCACGTAGACGACCTTGTCGAGCACCGCCGGGGTCGATGCCGAGAGCTTGCCCAGGCTGCGCTTCCAGATCGTGTGCCCCGTGTGCTTGTTGATCGCGCTGATCACGCCGTTGTCGCCGAGCTGGAAGATGCGACCGCCGCTGATCACCGGCGGGAACTCGAGCAGCGTGTTCGCGTTGTTCACCCACAGCTTCTTGAACGGCGCGTGCAGGCTGTCCGGGGCCGGGAAGTAACGCGTGTGGTTCTGCGTATAGCCGTAGATCGGCCACGAGAAGTCATCCACCTTCGACGGCAGCTTCGGCGAGGCCTCCGCCACGAACGGCGCGTGCGGGTGGTAGATGCTGCCCGTGCGGTCGCGCTCGTACAAGTAGCCGCCGAGCCCGAGCGCCGCGATCAGCACGACCAGCGCCGCCACGCCCACGCGGGCGCGTCTGGAGCGGGGGTACAGACGACGCCTCATGCGCTTGCTCGCTTGACTCGCAGCCGCCTCAGGCGGCGAGCTTGCGCGAGGAGCTGGTGGAGGAGGTCGAGGCGGGGGACGGGGAGGACGGCGTGCCAGGCGCGCGCTCGCCTGTGCGGGCGAGCGCGGCGCGGCGCGCGGACGCGGCGCGACGGGTGGTGAGCCTTGCCAGGAGCGGGAGCTTGGGCCTGCGCCTGGGCGTGCGCCCTCCGGCGGCGCCTGGCTGCGCCGTCGAGCGGCGCGTCGTGCGCGCGAGCAGGCGCGCCACGCCGAGGACGAGCAGCCATGCCGTCGCGATCGCGAGTGGTGGCAGCGTCAGTCCAGAGATCAGCGCAGACACGTCATAGCTGTGATTCAGCGACCAATTCCACAGCAGGTAGTCGCCGATCGTGAGCCCTGAGACGATGGCCAGAGGCCTTTGGGACACGCACAAACCCTAAACCGATCGGGAGACGGACCGCAACTGGGCGGTCTGCGGGTCATGTTCTTGCGGCGGGCGTGGCGGTGCGGCGCGCGGTGCGCTGGGTCGCGGTCGTCGCCCGTACTCCGCCGCGTGGACCTATGATCGGGCGCGATGACTGCGGCAGGCGGCCAATCGGAGATCTTCGCGCCGGCGATGCTCGCCGGGCGCGTGGCGCTCGTGACCGGCGGTGGCACTGGGCTCGGCAAGGCGACTGCGCTCGAGCTCGCGCGCTGCGGCGCCGACGTGACGATCGCCGGCAGGCGCGCCGAGGTGCTGCAGGACGCGGCGCGCGAGATCGGAGAGTTGGCGGGCGGTGAGGCGCCCGAGGTGCAGGTCGTCTCCGGGGATGTGCGCGAGCCGGACGAGGCACGGCGGCTGATCGGCGAGGTGCTCGAGCGGGGGGCCGGCCTCGATCTGCTCGTCAACAACGCCGGCGGGCAGTTCTTCAGCCCCGCCGAGCTGATCGCCGCGAAGGGGTGGCGCGCCGTGTGGCGGCTGAACGTCGAGGGGATGCTCAACATGGCCGAAGCCGCGCATGAGCTCGCGTTCGGAGCGAGCGGCCGGAGGGTGGGCGCAGGCAGCGGCGATGGCGGCGCGCGGGGGGGGACGATCGTCAACGTCACGCTCTCGCCGCACCACGGGATGCCCGGGATGGCGCACTCCGGCGCCGCGCGCGCGACTGTCGAGGCGCTCACGCGCGAGCTCGCGCAGCGGTGGGCAGGGGATGGGGTGGCCGTCGCTGCCGTCGCCGCCGGCACGTTCGACACCGAGGTGATGGTCAAGTACCCGGCCGCCGTGCGCTCCGGGATGTCGCGCTCCGTGCCGCTTCAGCGCATGGGCACCGTCGCCGAGCACGCTTGGCTGATCGCTTTGCTCGCCTCGCCGCTCGGCGCCGCCCTCAGCGGCTCGACCGTCACGCTCGACGGGGCGCGCGACAACTGGTTTGGGCCGTGGCCGCCGCCAGGGCTCGTCGATGACTCGGGCGCAGTGCCGGTCGAGGAGCGGCGGTAGGATGCAAGCTCGGCGTGCGGGCGAAGTGTTGTGGTTGCACAGAAGCCTTCCAAGCTTCTAGGGCGGGTTCGATTCCCGTCGCCCGCTTGCTGGCCACGGGGAGTGGCGCAGTCTGGTAGCGCACCCGGCTGGGGGCCGGGCGGTCGCAGGTTCAAATCCTGTCTCCCCGATACGTTCGTTGTCCGAGCACAGGCGGGAACACGCGGGAAAACCCGCGAAGATGCTGGGCCTCGAGGAACGCCGTTCTCGCCCTGTTCCGGCCGTTCCCGGAACGGGACCGCAAAAGGACCCGCAGGTCGTCCCGCCGCGGTCCCCCGATAGCGGCGGAGCGCTTCACAAGCCCCCCGGCCTGAACTGGGGGACTGGCCCTCCTCACATGGATGGTCGTCGGGTGATCGATAGCGATCCGAGGTCGGGCACTCAGCGCCTGGTCTCGTACCTGGTCAGGACCACGCCGTCGCGAAACGTCCGGGTCTCAACCAGGGTCAGGTTCACCCAGTTCTCCAGGGTCGTAAAGAACGGTGTGCCGCCGCCCACCAGGACCGGATGGGTGACGATCGCGTACTCGTCGATCAGCCCGGCCCGCATGGCCACCGCGGCGAGGGTGGCGCCGCCGACGTCCATGGGACCGCCATCCTCAGTCTTGAGCCGGGTGATCTCGGTAACAGCGTCGCCGGTGACCAGGCGGGCGTTCCAATCGACCGCGCTGGTCGTCGAGGAGAACACCACCTTCGGCATTTCCTGCCAGCGGCGGGCGAACTCGATCTCCGCCGGTGTGGCGCCAGGCTGCTGGTCGGCGGTCGGCCAGTGAGAGCTCATCGTCTCCCACAGTTTGCGCCCGTACAGCGCCAAGCCCGTCACCCCAACCCGGTCAGACCACCACTGGAACAGCTCGTCGCTCGGCACGCTCCAGCCGAGGTCGTCGCCGGGCGCGGCGATGTAGCCGTCCAGGCTCATGTTCATGCCAAAGGTCAGTTTCCGCATGGCGTCAGCCTCCCGCGAGTTGGTTTTCGGCGTATAGACCAGCACGGCGCGAAGGAATCATCGGTTAGGCCACGAACTGGCGTCCCGTCGGCCTCGTCAACCTCCCGGGGTCACGCGAGCGCCTAGTGTGGGTCGGACACCCTCCCATTGAGTACTGACTGGAGCTAACGCGTTGGCATATGCAATCGAAGCCGAGCAGATCGAGCCTATCCCCGAGACCTCCGCGGCCGAGCGCGATGTCGCCGACCTGCACGAGATCGGCGCCTCGCCGGAGGAGGCAGAGCGCGTCCGCGACTCGGTCCCACTCTGGTTTCACACCTTCGCGCTCGCGCCAGGCATCTACACGCCAGGAGTCGCACGGGACCACGGCTACCGGGTCAAGGTGCTCGACGGCGACCGCTTCGCTGGGCGCAGCGTGCTCGACGTCGGCGCGTTCGACGGCTTCTACAGCTTCCTCGCGGCGTCGCGCGGGGCCAGCCGCGTCGCGGCCGTCGACAACGAGCAGTACGTCGATTGGGTGCGCGCACGCTTTGGCGTAGAGCTGACAGGCGGTGCTGGCTTCCGCGCGATCGCCGAGATGGTCGCCTCGCCCGTCGAGTACCGCCGTATGGACGCGCTCGACGTGCGCGATCTCGGCGAGCGCTTCGACGTTGTTCTCTGCTTCGGCATCCTGCACCGCGTGACCGATCCGATCGCGCTCATGGGTGCGCTCGCCGATGTTCTCGAGTCCGGCGGCGAAATCGTGCTCGAGACATACGGCTCACGACTGCCGGCGGAGACCCCGGCGATCGAGGTTCACGAGCCGGGCGACGTGTACTCGCGGGATGACTTCGTCTATTGGGGCTTCTCCCCCGAGGCCCTACGTCGACTGGGACGCATCGTCGGCCTGGACGAGCTGGAGATAGTCGAGGAGCTTGACATCGACGGCCATCCGCGAATCCTCGCGGTGCTGAAGGCCGCCAGCTGAGCAGGCCCGTCGTGCAGATGCTCAGGCGGCCAGCGAGATCGCAGTGAGCTCATCGTGCAACGCTGCCGGTCGATCGGTGGTGATTGCATCCACGCCGAGAGCGGCTGCCCGGGCCGCGAGCGTGGGGTCGTTGATCGTCCCGGTCGCGACGCTGAGGCCGGAAGCCCGCAAGCGCTCGACGAGCGCTCGGTGCAGCAGGAAGTGCTCGATGCAGACCCCGCCGACGTCCGCCCGCCGTGCCCACCGGGAGAGCGCGGCGGGCGAGTAGTCTGCGCAAACGATGAGCCGGCTCGCCATCTCGGCGCGAGCCGCCTCCTCGCAAGCCACAGAGTGAAACGAGATCACCTCCACGCGGTCGCGATCCGATCGAGAGCTCGCGAGCCGGCACACCGCAGCGGCGGTGGCGCGTGCGAGGTGGGGATCGCCGTGGGCCTTGACCTCGACCTGCACAGCCAGCTCGCGAGGCACGCGGTCCAGCAGCTCACCCAGGAGCATCGGGGTTTGGACTGTCGCCCTGCCGTAACGATCACGCAGCCGCGTCGTGCGCAGCTTGCGCCAAGGTGTCTCGTGAGCCCAGCCTTGGGCCGTCGTGGCGTCGCTGAGCCAGGGATCGTGAAGGAGGACGAGCTGCCCGTCGGCGGTCAGGCAGACATCCGTCTCCAGGCCGTCGACCGGTCCGGCGAGCGTGGCGTTCAGGGCCTTGCGCGAGGAGTCCGGCCCAGAGTCGCGGCCGAGACGATGTGCAAACAGCAGAGGAAGCATCGCCATGGCCGCATTGTGCGTCTGTCTCCCAACGCAGATGTGGCGCGTCCGTTACCGATCCGTTACCCGCGTGTGAACAGAGGCTTCGGCGCTCGCCAGATGGGATGCGCGCGCAATCGGACCGAAAAAAACGCGGAGGGCATGAGAGGCAGGGACGAGCCGATTGCCTACTACACGCCCGAGGTGCCCCCCTTCGCAGACTCGCTCGCCGAGACCTTTACGCTCGCCAATCGCTGGTTCTGCTCGCTTCTCCGGACCCACCTACTCCAACCGGCGGTTCCTGCTCGCCGGCACGGCATTCGGCGGCACTGAAACCGGCACCGACGCGACCGTCGCAGCGCTCGCCAAGCCATGGACGCTGCTCGGGCATCTCAACTGCCTTCGCCTCCACCACGAGCTCCTCGAGGATTGCAGGACCGGCGCCCAGCCTTCCGTCAGCTTCGTCGAGCGGTCTGCGCCGAGGCATATAGTTATATCGATATAATTATTATATGACTATCACTACTGCGGGATCTGCGGTGGAACTAGCGCCACGCACACGCCCTCGCCTCGTGCTCGCGATCTGCTGCATGAGCCTGCTGATCGTCGGCATGGACACGACGATCGTCAACGTCGCGCTGCCTTCGATCCGGCGCGACCTCGGCGCGTCGGTGTCCTCCCTGCAGTGGACCATCGCCGCCTACACCGTCGTGCTCGCGAGCCTGCTGATGCTGGGCGGCTCGACCGCCGATCGCCTCGGTCGCGCTCGCGTGTTCAAGTTCGGCCTCGCGCTGTTCACCGCCGCCTCGCTCGCCTGCAGCCTCGCTCCCGGGATCGAGTGGCTGATCGCCTTCCGCGTGCTGCAGGGCGCCGCCGGCGCGATGCTCAACCCCGTGGCGATGTCGATCATCCGCAACACCTTCGAGGACCCGCGCGAGCGCGCGCAGGCGATCGGGGTCTGGGGCGCCGTTGTCGGCATCCGCATGGCGCTCGGGCCCGTCCTCGGCGGCGTGCTCGTCGGGCTGAGCTGGCGCGCCGTGTTCCTCGTGAACATCCCGATTGGTCTCGCCGCGATCGCGCTCACCGCGCGCTTCGTGCCCGAGTCCCGCGCTCCGCGCGCGCGTCGCATCGACCCGGTTGGCCAGGTGCTCGTGATCGTGATGCTCGCGAGCTTGACCTCCGCGATCATCGAGGGTCCCAACCTCGGCTGGGGCTCGCCGCTGATCCTCGCCCTCGCCGCAACGGCTACCGGCTCGCTCCTGACGCTCGTCCGCTACGAGCTGCGCAGGGTCGACCCGCTGATCGAGCCGCGCTTCTTCGCCAGCCGACCTTTCTCCGCGGCCGCCGTGATCGCCGTCGCCGCGTTCGCCGCATTCGGCGGGTTCCTCTTCCTCAACACGCTCTACCTGCAGGAAGTCCGCGGCCTCTCACCGCTCAGCGCCGGGCTGTGCACGCTTCCGCTCGCCGCCACGACCATCGTCGTCAGCCCGATCGCCGGCCACATCGTCGGGACACGCGGGGTGCGCGGGCCGCTCGTCCTCGGCGGTCTCGGGATCGGCGCCGGCAGCCTGATGCTCGCCTCGCTGGGCGCGCACACCTCGCTGTTGTGGGTGCTCCTCGCCTACTGCGTCTTCGGCCTCGGCTTTGGCGCCGTGAACCCGCCGATCACGAACACCGCCGTGTCTGGCATGCCGCCGAGTCAGGCCGGCGTCGCCGCCGCCGTCGCCACGACCAGCCGGCAGGTCGGCCTGACGCTCGGCGTCGCCGTGCTCGGCGCCGTCGCCACCGCGAGGGTGCACGGCTCGCTGCACGACCACCTCGCGAGCGCCAGCCACGCAGCCTGGTGGCTGATCGTCGCCTTGGGCGCCGCGATCGTGGCGCTCGGCCTGGCCGCGAGCACCGCGACCGCCGAGGCCAGCGCCGAGCGGACCGCCGCGCGCCTCAGCGAGGCGCCGCAAGGAGCCTGATGGGCAGCAACGACATCAGCAGGGACACCGATCTCGCACGGCGCGCCTGGCGCTCGATGTCCGGCCTCGTGCACGACCAGGACCGCAAGGTCGCCGTCTCCGAGGCGCTCGGCGTGAGCTGGGCGCGCGTGCTGCTGCTGCGGCTGCTGGCCGCCGAGCCGAAAACGCTGCGCGCAATCGCTGAGTGGCTGGCGGCCGATGCGCCGTACGTGACGCTCATGGTCGACGACCTGGAGCAGCGAGGGCTCGTGCAGCGCAAGCCCCATCCTGAGGACCGGCGCGCGAAGCTCGTGCAGTTGACCGCTGCCGGCCGTGCCGCCGCCGCGCGCGCCGAGGCGATCCTCGATGAGCCGCCCGCCGCGCTGCGCGACGTGCCTGTGAAGGACCTAGCGGCTCTGCTGCGCGTGCTCGAGCGCCTCGGCCGCGCTTAGCTTCCGAGGACGGCCAGCACACACCCCCCCCAGGTGACAGCGTCCGCTCTTGGTTGCCGGTCGGCCTCGATCACGGGTGCGCTGTGAAGACGTGGGCGACGGCTCCGCCACTGAAGGTGGTGGTGCTCACGGGCTCGATGGCGAGGGGTGCGGTGAACAGCCGCTCGCCCGCCCCGAGAACGACTGGGTGGACGACGAGGCGATACTCGTCGATCAGCCCGGTCTCGACGAGCGATCGAGCGAACCGGACGCCGCCCTGCGCGAGCAGGTATCCGCTTGAGCGCTCCCGCTTCAGACGCGAGACGACGTCGGCCAGGTCTCCGGTCGCGATCGTCGTCTCGCCCCAGTTGGCGGACGTGATCGACTTCGAGAACACCACCTTGGGGGTCTCGTTCATCGGCGCCGCGAACGGTCCGGATGCGCCGGGCCAGAAGTCGGCCCAGCGCGCATAGGTGGCAGCGCCCACGAGGTGCGCGCCGGCGTTGTTCACGGTGTCGAGGACCCACTCGGCGCCGTCGAGAGAGCGTCCCGCGGCCTCCCATCCGGAGCTCCCGTCGGCCGGTGCCACGTATCCGTCGAGCGAGACAGACATCTTCAGGATCAGTGCCGTCATGCGCTGCTTCCTTTCCGGGATGGATGACATACCGCTATGGACTCCGCCGACTTCGGAAAGTGATCGGTGTCGAGAAGGCGCCGCGGGCAAAGAAGGCAAAGAAGGAGCGGCCGGTAAAGAAGGTAAAGAAGGCAAACAGGGCAAAGAAGGCAAAACTGGCCTGAGCGCTGCGGAACTCGAAACGCTCAAAGGCATTCTGCCGCACATCAAGTTCGTCGCCTCCGGGATCGGCGGAAAGCCGACGGTGCAGTTCTCCGGTATCAATGTGCAAATCGTGTCGGGCTCGGGCTCGACCGCCGGTGCGGTCAACGGCGAGGGGAACCTCGTGATCGGATACGACGAGAACACGGGCGGACACGCACAGACTGGCTCGCACGATCTGATTCTCGGTGAGGAGCAGACGTTCACGAGCTTCGGCGGCGTTGTCGCCGGCTTCCGCAACACGATCAGCAGCTAATACGCGTCGGTGACCGGAGGTCGGGGCAACACCGCCAGCGGCGAATTCGCATCGGTCGCCGGTGGGGCATCCAACAGCGCAAGCGCGAGCGACTCGTCCATCTCCGGTGGCGGTGCCAACGATGCCACCGAAACGCAGGCCTCGGTCTCCGGCGGCTTTGACAACCTTGCGTCAGGGCTCTCCTCGTCGGTCTCGGGCGGCGAATTCAACACCGCCGAAGGCGAAGCATCGTCGGTCACAGGCGGCCGGCTCAACCACACCGAAGGTTCCGTCGCAGCGATCGAGGGTGGCTACAAAAACCTCGCTCAAGGCAACTTCTCGTCGGTGTTCGGTGGACGGGAACTCGTCGCGAAAAAAGAATTCGAAGCGATCCCGTAGCGAGGTGCTCGGCCACGCCGGCGGTTCGGCCCTATGGCTGGGCCGAGCCGGCGGCGTGACTGCTTTCACGCTCGGGCGACTGCGCTATTTCGCCCTTTTGATCGGCGCCAGTGAGTTGCCAGGTGCGATTTCTGCGCAGTTCTGCGGCGCCGCAAGACCGGCGAAACGTTCGGCCAGCCAGGCCGCGGCTTCGGGCAGCCAAGGGCCAGCGCCCTCGATGTGGCCGAGGTGCTGGTGTAGTGCAACGCGAGGCCTCGACTGCACCATTCGCGTGCGAGGGTCCGCACGTCGCCGGCGCTCTTGCCGTGCTCGACGACGAAGAAGTCCGGATTGCGCCCAGCCTGCTCGGAAGCTTGCCGATCCGCCCGCTGGCTCACCAGCCAATCGTAGGAGGGCCCGCGTCCCGCCCAGGATCTGCCTGTCGCTCAGCGCTCATCCAGCAGCTGCGCGAGCGTGCGCCCGCTGAGCACCGACGCAGGCTGCTCGGCGACGACATCGGAGCCCGGTCGCGCGTCCTCGTCGCGGCGCTTGATCAGCAGCCACTGCGGCTTTTCGCCGGGCCGCGTGCGTTGCAGCGCGAAGCCGCCGCGTAGCTTCTCGCCGTGGAGCACGAACACGGCGTGGCCGAGATCGAGCGCCTGCGGCCACGGCACGCGGCCGCCCTGCTCGTAGCTGCCGCGGTCCCACACGACGACGCCGCCACGGCCGGTGGCGCCCTCGAAGGAGTTGTGCGCGATCTCGTGATCCTCGACCTGCACGGCCAGGCGCTTGGCGGACGGGTCGAGCGACGGTCCCTTCGGCACCGCCCACGAGCGCATCACGCCATCGAGCTCCAGGCGCAGATCGAAGTGGTGCGCGGTGGCCTGGTGCTCCTGCACGACGAACGCGCCGGCGCTGACGCCGCGCAAGGCGAACTGCTCGTGGCCCTCGGCCTCGACCTCCTCGACGCTGACCTCGGCGACGGCGGCGGCGGCAGGCCCCTCGCGCAGGAACGCGAGCAGCGCCTCAACGGCCTCGGGCGGCCCCTCGGCGTGGACGGCCACGGTGCCGTCGCCGGCATTTTGCACCCACCCGAGCACGCCGAGCTCGTGCGCGCGACGCAGCGTGGCGTCGCGGAAGCCGACCTGCTGGACCTCGCCGGCGGCGGTCGCGCGGATTGCTCTGGTCAAGGCGTGGGGTGCTCGAGTGCGGGCAATGCGAAGCCCAAACTACACGTGAGCAACCGTCGCCGGGCGCATGATCCGCACATGCACGCGCCCGAGGATCGATCGCCCGAGAAGGCTGGGCTCGCTGCCCGGCCGCTCGCTCGGTGTGCTCGTGCTCGTGCTCGTGCTCGCGATCGTGCTCGTACAGGCTTGACGTCCACGTTCAGGGCGAGGCCAGGCGTCCTGCGGAAGCGACCGCGGGGGCGAGCTACGGTGGGCACCCGGCGAGCGCGGCCAGCCGTGCCGCTAACGTGAGCGGCAGCATGATGACTGCCGAGACGATGACAACACGCGGCGCGCACTACACGGCGCTGCTTGAGATCCTGGAGCACCAGGGTGCCGCGAAGCTCCACGCCAAGGAGCGCGAGCAGCTGCTGGAGGCGGCTGACGCGCTGCTGTTCGGCGAGCCGGAGAGCGAGCGGCTGGTGCGCGCGGCGGAGACGGTGATCGAGTCGCTGGAGACGAGCGAGCGCTGGTCGGCTGAGAGCTGCGATCAGCTGCGCGAGCACCTGTACGGGTGCGACGGGCCGTCCGCGGCCTCCTGAGCGCCGCCGGCGCGGAAGCGACCTGACTGGCGCGTACGCTGCACGCCGTGAAAGCGCTCGAGAAGCTTCGCGACCGCCTGGCCGAGCTGGCGGACCTGTCGGCGATGGAGATGCTGGCGGCGTGGGACCAACTGGTGATGATGCCCGCCGAGGGTGCGCCGGCACGGGCGCTGCAGCTGGGCACGCTCGCGCGCCTGACTCACGAACGCGCGACGGCCGAGGAGGTAGGCGCTTGGCTGGGAGAGCTCGACGAACACGATCTGGACGAGCTGGACGAGGACATCGTGCGCATTGCGCGCCGCGACTGGGAGCGCTCGCGCCGCGTACCGACGGAGCTGGCAGTCGAGCTGGCACGAGCGAGCGCGCAAGGTCAGGAGAGCTGGCGCGACGCGCGCGAGCACGACGACTTCTCGGAGTTCGCTCCGGCGCTTCAGCGCAACGTCGATCTTGCGCGCGCTTACGGCGAATGCGTCGCCGAGGACGGCCAGGGGCCGTACGAGGCGCTGCTCGGCGAGTACGACTTCGGGCTGGGTACCGAGGATCTGCGGGGCCTGTTCGCGGCGCTGGCCGAGGCGCTGCCGGCGCTCGTGGGCGAAGCACGCTCGCACTCGCCGCACCGCACGCTGGCGGTGCCTATGGAGGCGCAGGAAATCGCCGTCCAGAGCACGCTGCGGCGCATCGGCGTCGATCCTTCGAGCTGGCGCGTGGACGTCTCGGCGCATCCGTTCACCGCCTGGGTGGGCCCGCGCGACAGCCGCCTGACGACGCGCTACGGCGACGGCGAGGTCGAGTCGCTGCTGAGCTCGTTGCACGAGTACGGACACGCCCTGTACGAGCGCCAGATCGATCCGCGTCTGGAGCGCACGAACCTCGGCAGCGGCACGTCGATGTCGATGCACGAGTCCCAGAGCAAGCTGTGGGAGAACCACGTCGCGCGCAGCTCGGCGTTCGCGGAGGTGCTGGCGAGCGAGCTGCAGACGGGCGGCTTCTCGGTTACGCCGCAGGAGCTGCACGCGACGCTCGTGGGCGTCGAGCCATCGCTGATCCGCGTCTCGGCCGATCCGCTGACCTACCCACTCCACATCATCCTTCGCTTCGAGCTGGAGCTGGCGCTGGTCGAAGGCGATCTGGCGGTCGCGGACCTGCCGAGCGCGTGGAACGAGGGCATGCAGCGCCTGCTCGGCGTCGAGGTGCCCTCGGATGCGCTCGGCTGCCTGCAGGACGTCCACTGGGGCGCCGGCAGCTTCGGCTACTTCCCGAGCTACGCGCTCGGCTGTCTGATCGCGGCGCAGCTGTGGGAGGCAATCGAGGCGGACGCCGGCCCGCGCGATGAGGACCTGCGCCGAGGCGAGGTCGCGCCGATCCAGGATTGGCTGGCCGAGCACGTGCACCGCTACGGCCGGCGCGTGGACACGCTGCCCCTGGTCGAGCACGCGAGTGGGGCGCCGCTCTCGGTGGAGCCCTTCCTGCGCTACGTCGCCCCGCTCGCAGGTCGCGCGGCCGCTGCTTGGTCTGCCTAGCGCTCCTGCAGCACGGACAGCACGTTGCCGGCCGGGTCCTTGAACCAGGCGATGTACGGGCCTTCCTCACGCATGATCCCGCGCTCGTCCTGCTTGAAGCCCTCGTAGCGCTCGATCGAGACCCCGCGCGCGGTGAGCTCGTCGACGGCCGCCTCGATGTCCTCGACGGGGAAGTTGAGGATCGTGTACTCGGCAGGCTTGTGGCCGGGCCGCGGGTAGATCAGCGTGGGACGCTCGCCGGCGAGGTGCAGCGTGAGCAGGCCGTACTCCTCGCTCGTCTCGATCCCGAGCGTGTCGGTGTAGAAATCGCGGGCCTGCTCGAGGTCCTCGACTGCAAACCCGCTGAACGCCTTGGTGTGGTGAAACATGCGTGGCTCCTTTGCTGTGAGCGGCCTGCTCGGCCGGTTCAGGTTTCGATCGTCTGCTGGTAGGACTGACGGCGTTGCCGCATCTCATCGCTTTCCCCCGAAGCCGGCCGTTGCGGGCGGGCACCGATGAGGTTTGCGCTGCACGGCCGTCTATACAACGACAACCGCTGGAGCCCGTGTGGGTCGGGCTCGGATGCCACGAAGGAGGCTTGCGAGAGACGATGTCCAGCGTGCAGACGAGCACAGAGCAGGAGCCGCTCGCCGACACCGAGGCCGAGGCCGAGCGCGGCCGGTGGGCGGCGCTGTACGTGCTGTGCGTAGGGGTGCTGATGATCGTGCTCGACGTGACGGTCGTCAACGTCGCGCTGCCGTCGATCCAGACGGACCTCGGCTTCTCCGGCTCGGGCCTTGCGTGGGTGGTGAACGCATACCTGATCGCGTTCGGCGGCCTGTTGCTGCTGGCTGGGCGCTTCGGCGACCTGGTCGGGCACAAGCGCGTGTTCATGAGCGGGCTGGTCCTGTTCACCGTGGCCTCGCTGGTCTGCGGCCTGGCTGACAGCCAGGCGATGCTCATCGCCGCTCGCTTCGTGCAGGGCGCGGGCGGGGCGATGACCTCCGCGGTGGTGCTCGGCATGATCGTGACGATGTTCCCGGAGCCGCGCGAACAGGCGAAGGCAATCGGCGTGTACGGATTCGTCGCGTCGGCCGGAGGCTCGGTGGGGCTGCTGGCGGGAGGGGTGCTGACGCAGTCGATCAACTGGCACTGGATCTTTTTCATCAATGTGCCTATCGGCCTCGTGACGGGATTTGCGGCACAACGCCTGCTGGAGGGAGAACGCGGGCTGGGGATCGGCAGCGGTGCTGATTTGCCGGGCGCGGCGCTGATCGTGAGCTCGCTGATGCTCGGCGTCTACACGATCGTCTCGCCGGCGGCGGAACACGGCTGGGGTTCCTCCACAACGCTCGCGTTTGCTGCCGGCTCGCTGCTGCTGCTGATCCTGTTCGTCGTGCGCGAGCTGATGGCAGAGACCCCGCTGATGCCGCTGCGGCTGTTCCGCTCGCGCGACACGGTCGGCGCGAATGCGATCCAGGCGCTGCTGGTGGCGGGCATGTTCGGGACGTTCTTCCTCGGCTCGCTGTACCTGCAGCGCGTGCGCGGCTATGACCCGCTGGAGATCGGCCTTGCGTTCCTGCCGACGACGGTCGTCATGGGCACGCTGTCACTGCGCTACTCCGAACGGCTGATCATGCGCTTCGGCGCCCGCCGCACGCTGCTACCGGGGATGGTGCTGGTGGCGGCGGGTCTGCTGCTGTTCGCGCGCATCCCGGTTCACGGCAACTACCTGCTCGACGTGCTGCCTGTGATGCTGCTGCTGGGCGCGGGCGTCGGCTCCTCGTTCCCGGCGCTGATGACGCTGGCGATGGCTGATGCGGCGCCGCAGGATGCGGGTCTGGCCTCCGGCCTGGTCAACACCTCCGCACAGGTGGGCGGCGCGCTCGGCCTGGCCGTGCTGGCGACGACCTCGGCCACCCACACGCACGCTCTCACGCGCGCGGGCAAGCCGCTGGCGGTGGCGCTCACGAGCGGCTACCACGTGGCATTCGTGATCGGAGCGGCGCTCGTGGGGGTCGCGATCCTCCTGTGTCTGTCGCTGTCGCTGCCCAAGCGGGCAGGCGCGCGCGCCGCGGAACCCGCCGCGCAGGGCGCAGGCGCGGGCGGCTCGATGGAGGCCGGGTAGCGAGCGGCGCGCCCGAGCGGAGATGGGGGGGACGGCCCAGCCGAGCGCGACGATCACGATCCGGGGTCCCCTCCGGCGCGAGGACCTGCCGGGGCTGTTCGAGCGGACGTGCCGACTGCTTCACGAGCGTCGCTGCGAGACGCTGTTGTGTGAGGTCGCGGAGATCGCGCCGGATGCGGTGGCGCTGGACGCGCTCGCACGGCTGGCGCTGGCGGCCGGCCGTGAGGGTTGCGTGGTGCGCGTGCGCGGTGCGTGCGAGCAGCTGCGGATGCTGGTGGCGCTCGCGGGCCTGGCCGAGGTGCTGCGGGCCGAGGAGCCCGGGCGCGCTCTCGGTCTCAAACCCGCCGCAAGCTTCGCCCGCTCGCCCGCGGCGCCGGCGCTCGACCAGTGGCGCGGCCCGTGCGGCCCGGTCCCGGCTACTGCTCGAGCTGCAGGGGCACTCCGAACAGCGGGAAGATCGTCTCGGTAGAGAGGAAGAAGGTCATCTCGACGATCTGCCCGTCGGCGATCTCGAGCACCTGCAGTGCCCACGGTTCGTAACTGTCGCCGCTCTCGCTCGGCTTGTACTGAGCGAAGGCCGGCGAGCCGTTGGCGGTCTGCGCCGGAAACACGCGCGAGCCGCGGCAGGCGGCGCCGGCCCCGACCCACCAGGCGAAGATGTCATCGCGCCCGCGCAGCCACAGCTCATACGGCGGCATCGACTGCGTCGCGTCCTCGTGGATGAGCGCGGTGAGCGCGTCCATGTCGTAGCGCTGGAAGGCGTCGACGTAGCGCCCGAGCAACTCGCGGTCCTGCTCGCTGAGCGAGCCGTTTCCGGGATCGGCGACGTCGGCTGCGTCGAGCGTCGCGCGGGCGCGCTGCAGGGCGCTGTTGACGGCGGGCACGCTGGAGTCGAGCAGCTCGGCCACCTCTGAGGCCTTCCAGTGCAGAACCTCGCAGAGGATCAGCGCAGCGCGCTGGCGCGGCGGGAGGTGCTGCAGCGCGGCGACGAACGCCAGGCGGATCGTCTCGCGCGACTCGACCACGGCGGCCGGGTCGCCCTCTCCCACGACGAGGCCGTCGGGCACGGGCTCGATCCACGTCGCCTCCGGCAGGATCTCGCCGATCGGGCCGTCGGGCGCGCGCGCTTCGCCGAGGTCCATCGGGCGCGTGCGGCGCTCCTTGCTGTCGAGCGTGTCGAGGCAGACGTTGGTCGCGATCCGGTACAGCCACGAGCGCAGCGAGGAGCGGCCCTCGAAGCGCTCGAGCGAGCGCCATGCGCGCAGCAGCGTTTCCTGGACGGCGTCCTCGGCCTCGAACGGGGAGCCGAGCATGCGATAGCAGTGGGCGGTGAGCTCACGGCGGTGGCGCTCGAGGTCGCCGAAGCTCTGCGTGACGGTTGGGGCTGAACCCTCCACGCGACCATCTTAGGCGCTGTGCAATCCTCGCTGCCCATGAGCGGCGCAGGCGCATCGAACGACGAGCAACAGGAACTGATCGACCTGATGCACCTGGGGCGCCCGCGCGTGATCGGCGCCTGGCGCGTGGGCGATGTGATCGTCGACCCGGGGCCGAGCAGTTGCCTTCCGGCGCTGCTGCCCCTGCTCGAGCGCCATCCGCCGGGGGCGCTGGCGCTGACGCACATCCACCTCGATCACGCTGGCGCGGCGGGCTCGCTCATCGAGCGCTTCCCGGAGCTGGAGGTGTGGGTGCACGAGCGCGGCGCGCAGCACCTGATCGACCCGAGCAGGCTGCTCGACAGCGCCGGGCGGCTGTACGGCGCTGAGATGGAGCGGCTGTGGGGTGAGGTGCTGCCGGTGCCGGCCGAGCGCGTGCGCGTGCTTGCCGGTGGCGAGACGCTCGGTCCGTTCCAGGTCGCGTACACCCCCGGCCACGCATCCCATCACGTGTCCTACCTGCACGAGCCGAGCGGGCGCGCGTTCACGGGCGACGTCGCGGGCGTGCGCATCGGCGAGGGACTCGTGCTCGCGCCGACGCCGCCGCCAGACATCGACCTGGAGGCGTGGCGCTCCTCGCTGGAGGTGATCGAAGCCTGGCGGCCACGGAGCCTGGCGGTCACGCACTTCGGCGTGCACGAGGACGTCGAGGCGCACCTGGTCTCGCTGCGCGCGCACCTGGACGAGGTCGAGGCATGGGCGGCCGAGCTCGACGAGGATGGCTTCGTCGCAAAGGTCCGCGAGCGTGCGGGCGCGACGGCGGCTCCAGGGCGCGGCGGCGCCTATGCGCAGGCGCTGCCGCCGCAGCAGAGCTATCAGGGGCTGGTTCGCTACCTGCAGCGCTCCTAGACGGATTCCCGATTGATCGCGGGCTGCGGGCGGTCGAGGATTGAGCAGATGACCGAGCTCCGCCGTATCGCAGCGCCGAGCATGCTCGCGCTGGTGGCCGCGCTCCTCGCCGCGCTCGCGCTCTCGGGCGGCGCCCTCGCCCAGCAGCATCGGCGCGCGCCCGCGCACGGAGGACCGCGCGCGGGCACGGCGGGCGCATCGCATCTGCAGGTGTCGCTGATCGAGTATCGGGTGCTGCCTTCGCACACAGTGGTCAAAGCCGGGGCGATCGCCCTGGAAGCGATCGATCACGGCAAGGATCCACACGACCTGCGACTGCGCCTCGGCTCGAGCGGGCGCGAGCTGGTGGCGCCGCAGCTGATGCCTGGCAGGCGCTGGAGCGGGATCGTCAACCTGCGCCCAGGCACGTATCGCATGTGGTGCTCGCTGCCCCAGCACGAACGACTGGGCATGCGCACGACGCTCCAGGTCGTGCGCTGAGGCATGCGCCGGCGAGGCGCTGCTTCCACTGCGAACCGTGAGCGTCTAGGGTGCGCTCGCATGGACACGATCGACGAGCTGCTGGTCAACAACGAAGCATTCGCGGGTGGTCTGCCGGCGGGCCATCTGGACGTGCGCCCGCGCCGCCGGCTGGCGATCGTCACGTGCATGGACTCGCGCCTGGACGTGTTCGCGGCGCTGGGGCTGCACGACGGCGAAGCGCACATCCTGCGCAACGCGGGCGGGGTTATTACCGACGACGTGATCCGCTCGCTGGCGGTCTCACAGCGACGGCTGGGCACGCGCGAGGTGATGCTGATCCACCACACCGACTGCGGCATGCAGTCACTCAGCGACGATGGCTTTCGCGCGGAGCTGCAGGAGGCCACGGGCGTCGCGCCGGCGTTCGCGATCGAGTCCTTCAGCGACCTGGATGCGGACGTGCGCCAATCGATCTTGCGCGTTCGCCGCTCCTCGTTCCTGCCTCACCGTGACGTCGTGCGCGGCTTCGTCTACGACGTCGACTCTCACCGGCTGCGCGAGATCGCGGTCGCCGAGCAGGTGTAGGGTCGGGCGATGAGCGAGGTCCCGCCACCCGAGCAGGCCTCGGCGCTGGAGAGCGCCGACTTCGCGAGCTTCCAGTACGAGATCTACGCGCGCGGCCTCGCCGGCGAGACGCCGGCGCTGCCGGTTTCCGCGCGCGAGCTGCAGGAGCGCGCGCGCGAGTCGCTCACACCTGAGGCGTATGGCTACGTCGCGGGCGGCGCGGGCGCCGAGCGCACGATGCAGGCCAACCTCGACGCGTTCGAGCGCTGGAAGATCGTCCCGCGGATGCTGCGCGACGTCTCCACGCGCGACCTCGGCACGAGCGTCCTCGAGACGCAGATGGCGGCGCCGCTGCTGCTCGCTCCGGTCGGGGTCCAGTCGATCGTGCATCCGGAGGCTGAGCTCGCGTCGGCTCGCGCCGCAGCTGGACTCGGGCTGCCGTTCATCCTCAGCACGGCTGCCTCGCACTCGCTCGAGCAGGTCGCCGAGGCGATGGGGGTGGGCGCGCGCTGGTACCAGCTCTACTGGCCGCGCGAGCGCGAGCTGGCGGCGAGCTTCGTAGCCCGCGCCGAGGCGGCGGGCTACGGGGCGATCGTGCTGACGCTCGACACGTGGTTCCTCGGCTGGCGCCCGCGCGATCTGCAGAACGCCTACCTGCCGTTCCTCAAAGGCGAGGGCGTCGCCAACTACTTCAGCGACCCGGTCTTCCGCGCGGCTCTCCAGAAGCCCCCGGAGGAGGACTTGGGAGCGGCGATCGGCCACTGGGCCTACCAGTTCGCGAACCCGACGGTCAGCTGGGATGACCTGGAGTGGCTGCGCGAGCAGACTTCGCTGCCGATCGTGCTGAAGGGCATTGTCCACGCCGACGACGCCCTTCGTGCTGTCGATGCTGGAGTGGACGGCCTGGTCGTGTCCAATCACGGCGGCCGCCAGGTGGATGGCGCGATCGGTGCGCTCGAGGCGCTTCCGGGCATCCGCGACGCCGTCGGCGATGCTCTGGCGGTGCTGTTCGACAGCGGCATCCGCACGGGGGCGGATGTGCTCAAGGCGCTCGCGCTCGGCGCCGACGCCGTCTGCGTGGGGCGCCCGTACATGTGGGGTCTCGCGCTCGCCGGCCAGGCTGGCGTCGAGCAGGTGCTGCGCTGCCTGCTCGCTGAGCTCGACCTGACGCTCGCACTGAGCGGCTACACGTCGCTCGCGCAGGCGGACCGGGACACGCTCACCCGCAGCGCCTGAGCACCGCCGCGCCGACGTGCGCTCGCCTCGCGCGGAACTTCACACGATCGTCAGTGCCGCCTCGGAGGTGCCCACCGCCGCAGCCCGCCGGCGGCAGGCGCCGTCGGACGCGCCCACCGCCGCTGTCGCCGGCGCGCGGGCGCTCGTGACTGAAGCGAGTCCGGGAGATCCGAGCCGCTGCGTATCTTCCGGGCGATGCGCGACCGCTCTGCCACCCAGCCCTCGCCCGCCGCAGCCTGCGCCGCGTGCGCCGCATGACGACGATCGTCTCGATCTGGCTCGCGCTGGTCCTGGCCGCCGCGGGAGGCATGAAGGCCTGGCGATCTGAGCAGGCGGGCGCGGCGCTCGCCACGTACGGCATCGCCGCCGCCAGCGTGCAGCGCGCGGGGATCTGGTTGCTGATCGCGGCCGAGCTCGGGCTGTCGGCGGCGCTCGTGGGAGGCGTCAGCTGGGCGCCGGCCGCGGCGGGAGGGTTGTTGGCGATGTTCGCGCTGGCGACGCTCGGCGCCCTGCTGGCGGGACGGGGCGGGCGCCCTTGCGCCTGCTTCGGGGGCTCGAGCCGGCTCGGCTGGGCCTCACTGGCGCGCGCGGCCGGCCTTGCTCTCGTTGCAGGCGTGCTCGCGCTGGGCTGGCTCCCGGACGCGCCTTCGGGCTATGACCGCTGGCTGACGCTCGGGCTCTCGCTCAGCCTCGCGGCGCTCGGTGCGCTGGCTGTCGCCGTGCTGGCACTCGCGCGCGAGGTGGGGGTGCTGCGTCTCGGCGCCGGCGGGCGCGGGGCGCTGGAGATCCCCGAGGAGGGCCCGGCCGTGGGTGAGGCACAAGCTTGGGCGGCGGCGGTCGAGCTGGGACCGCGCGCGGTCCTGCGGCTTGCCGTCTTCACCTCCGAGGGCTGTCCGCTGTGTGGGCAGCTGACCCCGGCGGTCGCGCACATCGCGGCCGACCCGCTGCTGGCTGTGCGGACGTTCGATGAGCACGAGGATCGGGAGGTGTGGGCGCAGGCGGCGGTGCCGGGCAGCCCGTACGCGGTCGCGCTGAGCGCCGACGGCGTGGCGCTGGCGAAGGGGACGTTCAACAGTCTCGGCCAGCTGGAGAGCGTGCTCGCGACGGCGCGCTTACGCGAGCGAGGGCTGTCGGTTGCCGCCTGAGCAGCCCGAGCCGGTGCGGCCGGCGGCCGGCGAGCGGTCCGCGGCCGGCGACCGGGTCGCAGCCGGGGAGGAGTTTGCGGCTGGCGAGCACTTCGCGGACGCGGTGCTGCGGAGCAGCAGCCGGCGCGGCTTCCTGGAGTGGGCAGGGACGGCGATCATCGCGCTGGCGGGAGCGCGCACGCTTGCACGCGGCGTGCTGCCGGACGACGCCGAGGCGTATACGAACTTCTGCGGTCACACCTACACGACGGGCAACTGCCCGCACCCGACGGGCCTGCCGCGGGTGGATCGCCACGACTACCCGCTGCGCGCCTCCGACGGGCACCCGGTCGACGATCTCGGGCGCCCGGTCGACGCGCGTGGCTATCCACTGGACGCGCACGAACAGGTCATGCATGATGCCGGCGGCGAGCCGCTGGCGCCGGCGCCGCGCTCGAAGGTGTGCGCGGCGGCTGGGCAGGCGAGCGGGCGCAAGCTCAGCACCGACGGCTCGTGGTATCGCTGCTGCGGCGGGCGCGTGCGGCGCCTTATGGACTGCTGTGGGCACACCGACGTGCGCGTCAACGGCGACAAAGCGCTGGTCGGCTACTGCTATCGCGGACGCCACGTTTATTGCGTGCAGTACTACGAAACGATGATGCCTTGCTGAGCGGGCTGGCGGTTGCTGCCGCGCTGACCGCGGCGGTCGCAGGATTGACGGGCGCTTGGTCGCCGTGCGGGTTCTCTATGGTCGAGACGATCGGCAGCGCGATGGGTGACGTGCGCCGCGGCGCCACGCGCCTGGCGGGGGCAACGTTCACGCTCGGCACGCTCGCGGGCGGCGCGATCACGTTCGGAG
>JBBSDZ010000023.1:0-34636 GCA_038240205.1 Solirubrobacterales bacterium
ACGATCGCCGCGATCTTCGCCGCCTGTGCGTTGCTCACCCCGCCGGTGCCGAGCGCGAGCCCGCCACGGTGGTGGTTGACAGCAAGCCAATCGGCGAACGACGCGCCGAGCGGGCGGGTGATCACGTATGCGCACCAGAAGGTGAGTATGGCGTTCGTGGCGAAACGCCAGTAGCCCAGCGCCGGGACGATGATCAAGCCCGCGAACAGCACGCCCGAGGCGAGATAGCCGAGGCCGAAGGTGACGGCGGTCAGATCGCCTGCTGCCGTGCCGAGCGCGAACGTCGCAAGCACCGCAGCCCAGTAGAACAGCTCGCGACGCCTGGTGTGGATGCTGTGAATTGAGAGCGTGCCCTCGCTCACATACCAGGCGCGGAACACAGCTGCGAGGACGATCGCGTAGAACACGGTGGAGGCCTTCGACCGGGCGAGCGGGGACGCGGCCGTCGGCGAGGAGGCGCTCGCGCAGGCGCTGCGGGCCCTCCAGAACTCGGTCGCTGGCGCGGTCGAAGGCCGTGTGGCGGCGAGCCCGAATGCCTACGACGACATCGTCGAGGAGCTCAGCGGCGGGCACTATCGGGAAATCATGCTCGAGACGCTGCCGAGCCACGTCTCGCACTGGCTGCACGTGGATCTGCCTGAACGGGTCGCGCATCTTGGCTACCCGCTGCGGACGGTTCCCGCCTCCGAGTAGCGGCGCTCGGCGTTTTGGGTCAACCGCGGGCGCAGAATGCGCGAGGTTGACGAACGCACATCGACACGCCCGCGAGCGTTCGGCGGCCGCTGTTCGTTCGGCTACCCGTCGGTGTTGCATAGAGCGCACGCTCTCATCTGCCTTTCATGTTCTCTGGCATCTTCTGAGCGATGCACATCCTGGTGGTCGAGGACGAGGTGAAGATGGCGGCGCTCCTGCGCCGCGGCCTGGGCGCGCAGGGGCTGAGCGCTGACATCGCTACGAGCGGCGAGCAGGCAGGCGCGATGGCGCGCGCCTCGGAGTACGACGCGATCATCCTTGACGTGATGCTGCCTGGGATCGACGGGTTCGAGACGTGCAGGCGGCTGCGCCTCGCCGGGGTCTGGGCGCCGGTACTGATGCTCACCGCGCGCGGCGCCGTGGAGGATCGCGTTGCAGGGCTGGACGGCGGCGCGGATGACTACCTGACAAAGCCGTTCTCCTTCACGGAGCTGCTCGCGCGGCTACGGGCGCTGATCCGCCGCGGGGAGAGCGAGCGGCCGAGTACGTTGGAGGTCGGTGACCTGCGCCTGGACCCGGCGACGCGCGTGGTCTCGCGCGGGGATGTCGAGATCGAGCTCTCAGCAAAGGAGTTCGCGGTGCTCGAGGCGTTCATGCGCCAGCCCGGGCTCGTGCTTTCACGGCTACAGATCCTGGAGCAGGCGTGGGACTACGACTTCGAGCACCGCTCGAACGTCGTCGAGGTCTACATCCGCTACCTGCGCCACAAGATCGACAAGCCGTTCGGCGTCGAGTCGCTCGAGACCGTCCGTGGCGCGGGTTATCGGTTGCGCAAGGATGGTGGGCGCTGAGACGCCTCTCGATACGGCTACGTGTGACGCTCGCGTTCGCGGCCGTGATGGCGATCGTGCTCGGGGCGATTGGCGGCTTCGTTTATCTGCGATTCGGCGCGGAGCTCGACAGCGCGATCAACAACGGACTGCGCTCGCGTGCCGGTGACGTCGCGGCCCTCGTCAAGGAGGCCGACTCGGGGCTGAGCGAGGGCCGCCGGACGCTCGCCGGCCATGCCGAGAACTTCGCCGAGATCCTCAACGCACGCGGTAGCGTCCTCGATGCGACAGCTCAGCTGCGCGGATACTCGCTGCTGACGGCCGCGGAGTTGCGCCGAGCGCTGAGGGGCGAGGTCCTGCTCGACCGCGGACCGCTACCGAGCCTGCGCGGAGACTCGCGGCTGCTTGCCGCTCCGGTCCGCGCGGGCGGGTCGCGGCGCGTCGTGGTCGTCGGCACTTCGACCGAGTCGTTGACCGAGTCGCGCACCGACCTGCTGCAGCTGTTGCTGCTGGGCGGCCCGATCGCGTTGTTGCTGGCCTCGCTCGCCGCCTACGGGGTGGCGACGGCGGCGCTCCGGCCGGTCGAGGAGATGCGCTCCCGCGCGGCTGAGATCTCGGCGGCTGAGCCCGATCAGCGCCTGCCGGTCCCGCCGACGGGCGATGAGGTCGCGCGCTTGGGCGAGACGCTCAACGAGATGCTGCAGCGGCTCGGCGACGCGTTGGCGCACGAGCGGCAGTTCGTCGCCGACGCCAGTCACGAGCTGCGAACGCCGCTGGCGATCCTCAAGGCGGAGCTCGAGCTGGCGCTCGAACGCGGGCGCCGCCCCGAGGAGCTGGTGATGGCGCTGGAGTCGGCGGCCGAGGAGACCGATCGGCTCACGCAGTTGGCCGAGGATCTGCTGGTGATCGCCCAAAGCGATCGCGGCAAGGTGGCCATCACGCTGCAACGGGCAGACCTGCCCGAGGTGCTCGAAGGCGTCGCTAGCCGCTTCTCGCGCCGCGCGGCCGAGCGGGGACGCATGCTGCGGATCGCGGTGGAACCGGGCCTGAGTGCGCGCCTGGACAGGTTGCGCGTCGAGCAGGCGCTCGGGAACCTCGTCGAGAACGCGCTGCGCTATGGCGAGGGCCCGGTCGAGCTCTCCGCGCGGTGCGCAGAGGGCAGGCTCGAGCTGCACGTCGTCGATCACGGCTCTGGCTTTCCGCACGACTTCGCCGCGCGCGCGTTCGAGCGCTTCAGCCGGGCGAGCACCGGGCACGGCCAGGGCGGCTCGGGCCTGGGTATGGCGATCGTGGACTCGATCGCTCGCGCGCACGACGGCGAAGCGCGGCTGGCCAACGGCACGGACGGCGGCGCCGACGTGTGGATGGTTCTGCCCTCGGCTCTCACCTGAGTCTCATCCGGCTTGGCTAGACCTGTCATGTGTTCCGGCCCACCACCTGAACGGAGGCAGCGTGAACGTCAAGTCGATGAAGCTCCTGCTCCTACCCGCGCTCGGCGTCTGCTCGCTGGCCGGCGGCTGTGGCGGCGCCTCCAAGAATCCGGGCAGCGTGAACGCGGGCGGCGCTGGGCAGAGCGCCGGCTCCTCCGGGCCGGCCGGCTCGGCAAGCGTGCCGAGCGATGCGCAGTCAGCGGCCACGGGAGACATCCCGGACAACCAGGCCTTCCTCACCTTCACCGACCGTGCGGCCGGTTACTCGATCCGCTACCCGGAGGGATGGACGCAGCGTAATGGGGCGGGCGAGGCCACCTTCCAGGACCGCGCGAACGCGATCCACGTGGCAGTTCTCAGCGGTCCGCCGCCTCACCCAGGCGACCTCACCGGCGAGATCGCTCGCCTGAGACTGAGTGATCCGACGATCAAGAGCGGCTCGCCGCAGAGCCTGACCCTCAACGGCAGCCCGGTCCTCGAGATCACATTCACCCGCCTCAGTGGCGCCGACCCGGTCACGGGCAAGCGCTTGGCGCTGACGATCGACCGCTACGAGTACGCGCGCGGCGGCAGGGTGGCGGTCCTCGACCTCGGCACGCCGAAGGGCGTAGACAACGTGGATGCCTATCGCATGATCAGCAGGAGCTTCCAGTGGCGGTGAGCAGCCTCTATCGCGAGCCCGAGCTGGAGGCCGCGGCGATCGACTGGCCGGTACTGGAGCTGAATGACGTCATCAAGATCTATCGCTCGGGCCCGGTTGAGACGGTGGCGCTGCGCGGCGTGAGCATGGAGCTCCGGGCAGGTGAGCTCCTCGCCATCCTCGGTCCGTCGGGCTGCGGCAAGAGCACGCTGCTGGCGCTCGCCGCCGGGCTCGACCGTCCCTCGGCGGGGGACGTTCGCTCGCTCGGGACCTCGCTTTCGACTCTCACCGACACTCAGCTCGACGCCTATCGAGCGCGCCGGATCGGGATCGTCTTCCAGAGCGAAAACCTGCTCGAGACGCTCACGGCTCGCGAGAATGTCGCGCTGGCGCTGCGTCTGGCCGGAGTCGCCCGGACGCGCGAGCGTGCCGATGAGACGCTTGGCTCCTTGGGGCTCGGAGCCCGTCTGCACCATCGCGTCGGTGCGCTGTCCGGGGGCGAGCAGCAGCGAGTCGCGATCGCCGCGGCGGTGGCACGACGCGCGCCCCTGGTGCTCGCGGATGAGCCGACGGGCGAGCTGGACGCGGCAAACGAGCGAATCGTGCTCGAGGAGCTGCGGCGGCTGCCGCAGCAGCACGGGTGCGCGGTGCTCGTGGTCACTCACTCCGACGCCGTCGCAGCCGCCGCCGATCGCACGATCGAGCTGCGCGATGGCTTGGTGCTCGCATGAGTGGCGTGCGGGTTTCCGTCGCGAGCAGCCTGGTCAGTTGCCGCGAGCTGTCCATCGCATACGGGCGCGAGAGCGTGAGGGTCACGGCGCTCGCGGACGTCGGGCTGTCGATTCGAGAGGGTGAGGCGGTCGCGCTGCTCGGCCCCTCCGGCTCGGGCAAGACCACGCTCCTGCACGCGCTCGGTGGCCTGATCGTCCCCAGCTCCGGGAGCGTGCTGTGGAAGGGAGCGCCGCTCTCCTCGCTCGACGCCGCGGCTCGCGGACGCGCGCGGGCGGCGGGAATCGCGTACGTCTTTCAGGGCTCGAACCTGTTTGCGACGTTTACCGCATACGAGAACGTCGCCTTCGCCTCCTGGGTCGCCTCCGAGAACACGCGCTCAGCCACGCACCCGGACTCGCCTGAGAGCGACTCGCGCAATCCTCCGCCAACGCCAGAGGAGCTGTTGGAGCTGGTGGGGCTGTCGGGGAAGCTCGATGCGCTGCCTGCCGATCTCTCCGGCGGCGAGGCGCAGCGGGTTGCGATCGCACGAGCACTCGCGCAGCGTCCCGAGTTGCTGCTCTGCGACGAGCCGACCGGGCACCTCGACTCCGACACAGCCGCACGCGTGCTCGACCTGATCGACGCCCTACGCGAGCGCTTTGGCTTCGCCCTCGCGATCGCCACGCACGACCGCGAGGTCGCGGCGCGTTGCTCGCGGCTGGTGCACCTGCTCGACGGCCGCATCGAGCGGGAGGAGCTGTCGTGAGCTCGACCCTTCAGCTGGCGCTCGCGGGCTTTCGCCGCCGCCCCGCGCAGGCGGTCACGCAGGTAATGGTGCTGTCGCTCTCGGTGGCGCTGCTCGGAGCGATGATCCTCTTCATCGGGCACTCACTGCGCACGATGACCGCATCGGTCACTCGCAGCGTCCCGCTCGATCTCCAAGGGCCGGTTGCCACCCGTCACGACGCCGAAGCTGTGGCGTCGGCGATCGCACGCGGGCGCGACGTCGCTCAGGCGGCGGCGGTGGCGACGGCGCCGTTCGCGGGCGTCAGCCATCGCAGCGCGGCCGGGGTCACGAGCGCCGGGCACGGCTCGTTGCTCGCCGTCGAACCCGGCTATCTGCGCCAGTTCGACACTTTCCGCTTCCTGCGTGGCTCACTGCAGCCGGGTGGGGTCGTGCTCGATCAGCAGTTGGCGGCAACCCTGCAGGCCCAGGTTGGCGACACGGTCGCGATGCAAGCGAGCCCGCAAGCGCCTGCGCAGCGGTTCAAGGTCAGCGGCATTGCGCTGGTGACGGCGCCGGACGCTCTGTTCCAGCCGCTGAATCCACTACTCGGCCCGGCTCCGGCCCAGCCGCCGTCGAACGTTGCGATCGTTCCGCTGGCGACGTTCGCGGAAACGCTCGCGCCGGGGCTGTCTGCGCTGCCTGCAGGGGGCCTCGGCGCCTCTGCCGTGCCGGGGGCGCAGACAGGCGTTCAATGGCAGGTTCAGGCACAGGTGGACGCGAAGGCGCTGAGCGGCAGTCCGAGCAGCGCGCTGGCGCGCGCCGGTCAGATCCGTGGCGCGCTGGAACGCAGCGTTCCGGGCAAGGTGCAGTTCGTCGACAACCTCTCGGAAGCGTTCAATACGGCCGCCGAAGACTCGCTGTACGCGCAGGCGCTGTTCGTGATGCTCGCCGTTCCAGGGGCGCTGCTGGCGCTCGGGCTGATGTACCTCTCTGCGCTCGGAACCGTCGATCGCGACCGGCGCGAGCTGGCACTGTTGCGCGCGAGGGGCGCGAGCAGGCGCCGGCTGATCGCGCTGGCCGGCACGGAAGCG
Source organism: Solirubrobacterales bacterium (assembly GCA_038240205.1). Lineage (GTDB taxonomy): Bacteria > Actinomycetota > Thermoleophilia > Solirubrobacterales > Solirubrobacteraceae > Palsa-744. The sequence goes on from JBBSDZ010000023.1 coordinate 6,123, forward strand.
GCTGTCATCGGGCTGGGCGCAGGCCTACTCGGCTCGCTGCTCGCCTTCGCGGCGCTCGAGCTGCTGGTCGCGGGGTCCGCGGGCGTCAGTACCGGGCGCGCGATCAGCACAGTGCTCGCCTGCGTCGTGCTGGCGGTCGCAGGCGCGCTCGCGGCGCGCCTTGGGACCGGCTTGCGTGTGATCTCGAGCACCGTCGCTGAGGGGCGGCGCAGCTCGCGGCGCGCCGGCAAACCGCTGTGGCAGCGGCTGTACCTGGACGCGATCGCGCTGGCTGTCAGCGGGCTCGTCTACTGGCTCACCGCGAGCACCGGCTTCTCGGCGGTGGTCAACCCCGACTCCAACCCGACGTTGTCGCTTTCGATTTACATGTTCTTCGCCCCGGCGCTGTTGTGGGTCGGCGCGACGCTGCTGATGCTGCGCCTGCGCGGGCGGGTCGTGGCGGTGATCGCCCGGCGCCTCGGCGGCGGACGGCGTCCGAGCGGGATGCGGGGATTTCTGCTGGCGAGCGCGAGCCGGCGCGGGGCTGCGATCAATCGCGGCCTCGTCCTGGTAGGCCTGCTGCTGGCCTTCGGCGTGAGCCTCGGGGTGTTCACCGCGACCTACGATCAGCAATCCGCGGTGGACGCGCAGCTGACGCTCGGTGCCGACGTAACGGCCAGCAGCGCGCCGGGCGTGGCGGCCAAGGGCGACCTGGCAGCGCGGATCGCACGGGTGCCGGGAGTGTCGGGGACCTCGCCGGTCGAGCACTCCTACGCCTACGTGGGTCCGGACCTGCAGGACACGTTCGGCATCGATCCGGCGAGCATCCGTAGCGCGACGTCGCTCCGAGACTCCTACTTCCTCGGTGGTACCGCCGATGCGGCGCTGCAGGCCCTGCGCAGCCGCCCGGACGGCATCCTCGTATCCAAGGAGACGATTGCCGACTACTCGCTCAGTCGCGGGGACTTGCTGCGACTGCGCCTGCTCGATCACCTCAGCGGTCACTTCCGCACCGTCGGCTTCCACGTCGTAGGGGTCGTGCAGGAGTTCCCCTCCGCGCCGCGCGACTCGTTCATGGTCGCCAACATCGACTACCTGCAAAGCGTAGACCGCTCCGGGGGTGCGAACGTCGTGTTCGCCAAAGTGAGTGGCGATCCGGCGGCGGTTGCCAAGCGCGTCGCCGCCGCCACCGTCGGTGACGGAGCTCTCGTCAAGGACGTGCGCCGGCAGGCGGCGCGGACGGTCAGCTCGATCACGGCCGTCGATCTGAGCGGCATCAGCCGGCTGGAGGAGGCGTTCACGGTGCTGCTCGCCGCTGCTGCGATGTGGCTGTTCGTCGGCCTCTCCGTCAGCGAGCGCCGGCGCGAGTTCGCGACGATGGCCGCCGTCGGAACCTCGCTGCGGGACATTGCCGGCTTCGTTCGCAGCGAGGCGACGGCCGTGCTCGCGGCCGCGCTCGCGCTCGCCGCTGTGCTCGGCTGGCTGCTCTCGGAGATGCTCGTGGCGATGCTCCAGCACGTCTTCGACCCACCACCCGACCAGCTCGCCGTCCCATGGGGCTACCTGGCGGAGCTCGGGCTGGCGGGTGTGCTCGGGGGTGTGCTCGCCGTCCTGGTCGCGATGCGCAAGCTGCGTCGCCTGCCGCTTGGCGCTGCGTTGCGCGAGCAGTAGCGGCTGCGGCTGGGGGGCCAGCGCCCCGAGGGCCAGGTGCTGAGGACCGCGCCCGTCAGACGCTTGTACGCGCCTTTCGAGTTGGCTTGACGGGCAGGGCGGGGGAGACCGCAGGTCTCGCCGGTTCCCCGGTGAGCGTCGCGAGCAGGTCGCCGACGCGCTGGATCTATCCCGGCCGGTCGGGCAGTGGGACGTCGTACAGGATCGTGTACTGGTTGCGCCCGCCGTTGCGCTCGCGGGTGATGTAGCCGCCCCGGAGTGCGTGTTTTCAGGCGTGGTGCTGTAGGTGTTACCTTTCTGTCGACGCTGATCTGCACGCGCGAGCTGAACGCCCTTGCCGGTCTTCCGGTGGGTGCGACCGACGATCAGGGCACCTGTGTAAGGCTGCGCGCGTCAGGCTGCAGGCTGCGATCGAGCTTCACCGCGCCCGATCCAGCTGTCAGCAGAGCGCCTGCTCGCGCATATGGGAAATCTGCAAATCGTCATAGCGGCGCTGTTCGTCGTCGTCGGCCGGGCTCAATGCGCTCGCCAACTGGCTGAAGGTCCCCTATCCGGTGCTGCGGGTGCTTGGCGCACTCGTCCTCGGACTGGTGCCGGGGATGCCGGACATCCAGCTGAACCCGAGCCTCGTCCTGCTCGTCTTTCTGCCGCCGCTGCTCTACTCCTCGGCGGTCTTCTCGGACCTCCGCGCGATGCGCACGGACGCGCGGGCGATCTCGATGTCTGCGATCGGGCTCATCCTTGTGAGCACGGGTACGGTGGCAGCGATCGGCCACGAGCTGATCGGGCTGCCGTGGGGCGTGTCGTTCGCGCTCGGCGCGATCGTCTCGCCGACCGACCCGGCGGCGGCGACGGCGATCATGAGGCGAGTCGGCGCGCCTCGCCGGATCGTCAACGTGCTCGAGGGCGAGAGCCTGTTCAACGACGCCACCGCGCTCGTCGCCTTCAAGATCGCGGTGGCGGCGGCAATCGGCGGGAGCGTCTCGGCCGGCCTCACCGTTTTGGACTTCTTCGGGGAGGCCGCGGGAGGCATCGTCATCGGACTGGCCGTCGGCTGGCTGATCGCACAGGTGCGCAAGCGTGTCAGCGACATCAACACCGAGCTGACGATCTCCCTGTTCAGCGCCTACGGTGCCTTCATCCCGGCGAACGAGCTCGGCGCCTCCGGCGTCCTGGCCGTGGTCGCCTGTGGCGTCTATCTCGGGTTTCGCGCGCCGGCGATCGCCTCGCCGGAGAGCCGCATCCAGGCCGACGGGCTGTGGTCGGTGCTCGCGTTCCTGCTGAACGCCGCCCTGTTCATCCTCGTCGGGCTGCAGCTGCGCGCGATCGTCGATGACCTCGCCGGACGGCCAGCCGGAGAGACGATTGGCTACGCAGTGGCCGTGTGCGCGACGGTCATCGGAGTGCGCTTCTTGTGCACGCAGATCAGCACTTGGCTGATCCGATTCCTCGACCGGCGACCCTCCCAGGTCGCGCGCAGAGCCGGTTGGCGCACGCGCGTCGTGGTGAGCTGGTCGGGAATGCGCGGCGCCGTCTCGCTTGCCGCTGCGCTGTCGCTGCCGATTCACACCAACTCGGGCGTCCGTTGCCCGGCCGCGCGCTGATCCAGTTCATCACGTTCGCCCTGATCTTGGTCACGATCGTCGGGGAGGGCCTGTCGCTGCCGTGGCTGATTCGCCGCCTTGGTGTGCTCGAGGACGGCGCTGATGAGGAGCAGGAGGAGGTTCGCGCGCGACTGACCATCGCGCGGGCGGCGCTCGATCGCGTCGCAGAGCTCGAGGGGGAGGAGTGGACGCGCGATGCCACGGTCGAGCGGGTCCGCAGGCTCTACGAGTTCCGCCGCAGACGCTTCAAGATCCGCGCCGGCAAGATCGAGGATGAGGACGGGCTCGAGGACAGCTCGCTGCGCTATCAGCGAATGATGCACGAGATCTACACGGCCCAGCGCTGCGCCCTGGTGCAGCTGCGAGACAGCGGTCAGATCTCCAGTGCGGCGATGCGAACGGTCGAGCGCGAGGTCGATCTGGAGGAGTCCCGGCTGGAGGTGTGAGCTGCGGGCACGCCGTCTCAGAGCGTCAGCCGCTTCGCAGCTGCGGGTCCACCGGGAAACGGTCGGGCGGGCGCCGCGCGCAAATACAATGGACCTGTGAGCGGCCAGAGACTGCCAGGTGGGGTGGTGCACAAGCTGCCTGCGGACCTCCGTGAGGCGTTGATCGTCAACACCACGGCGCTCGATGCGTGGAAGGACATCACGCCGCTCGCCCGCAACGAGTTCATCTGCTGGGTCGAGGACGCCAAGCAGGAAGCTACCCGCGAGCGCCGCATCCGGCGGACGCGGGAGGAGTTGGAGGAAGGCCAGCGCCGCCCATGTTGCTGGCCGGGGTGCACGCACCGCGAGCGCACCGGCGGGTAGAGATCGCGATTGGCTAAGCAGGCTCCGGAACGGGTATGGCAGATGCCCGTCCGGGGTTTGTGCCCGAATAAAGACCCCTCTGGTGCGTGCGCTTTCGCTGCCGGCGCTTCGGTCGCGAAGAACGCGGAGGCTCGCGCGTAACCAGCAGCCACCGTTAGCTGTCCTAGCACCGACAGCGCGTTGGCTGCGATCGCCGAGACGGCTCTCGTCAACCAGGGTGAGACGAAGGTGAGTGAGGGAGACGCCGAATGCTTGGCAGACGAGGGCGGACAGGGATCGCATCTGTAGCGGTCTCCTGGGGCGCCCCCGGACACGGCCGCGCCGGCGGTTTGAGATGAGCGCTACCGGTTTGATCGTGGTGGGCGTTTTTTTGCTTGGCTTCGTGGGCATAGTCGTCGGCTACCACACGAAAGCGGGCAGTGGCATCGAGCTGCACCCCTCAGACGGCATGGCGCATGACGGGGGAGCCGCTGCGCCTCAGTCAGCCGGCGCAGGCTCGCTGTCCAAAGCCGACGAGGGACAGCACGATCCATTCGATACCCATGGGACCGGCTGACAGCGCGAAGCGAGGTCGAGTTACGAGGACACGGTCAGCTCGCGCTCACGAGGATGATCGCTGCGAGCGACGTGAGGAGCCCCGTGGCCTGTACGCGGGTCCAGTGTTCGGACAGGAAGATCCGGGCGAGCGCACCGGTACGGCGACAGAAAAGCTCATGGGTGCTTCCTGTCGCTCATGGCGAGAGGATTGGGGGCGTCAGCCGGCGTCCTTCCTCGGCTACGAGATCCTCGATCTGCTTGTGATTGAGGTGTCGTCCATTTGTGCCGCCTCAAGTCGCGTCACTGGGGTTGGAGGGTGGACAATGGCTATCTGGCCGTCTGTGTTCTTAACGATCTCGCCAGCCCTCAACATGTGCGCGATTCCTGTGGCGACGGCGCCGCGATCGGCGTTCAGTCCCTTGGCCATGTCACCCGTAGTGCTGTGCGGGTGGTCTTTCAGGTAGTCAAGGATGCGCCCCTCGACATCGTCCTTGTACTCGCGTGCGGTGGCTCGACGATTGCTGGCGCGATGCGCGGTCGAGCGCCGCACGGAGCGTGACGGCGCGACTGGTACGACGACCGGTGGGGACTGTGAGGGAGATGCATCCACAGGGCGTTCCGTTCGCATTTCGAGACCTCCTGACCCTCATGGAGGTGCCGCGCGAGTGGAAGAGGGCGGAGGTCCAGCGCGTGGATGATCGAGCTGCCTAGCGACACTATCCCTTTCCGGGTCGGAGTCTCGCTTGCGCAGTCCTGCCGAGCCGAACCTTCCACGTGATGTCGAAGCGAGCTGCTGCGGCGATCGGCCGTCGCGTCGTCACGCAGGCGCGACGCCGGGGGCAGCGGTATCACAACCCCATCACCACAACACAACACCCCCAGCTTGCGGCTGCTTTGGCGACGCGGGCGAGCTAGCCAGGAAATCAGCGACCTCGGGGTCGAGAGCCTCGACGTGGTCGTAATCAGCGCTCACCGTGCCGACGCCGCTCTGCCAGCCGTGTGCGTCAGATGCTCAGCGTTCACTCACATCCGGTCGGAAAGCGCCCTTTTGCAGACGTTTCGCAAGGGACAGATTTCAATTACCAGCTAGAGCCAAATATCGGGGCTAATCGGAGGGGTTTGTACACGTGCGTGGGGTTTTGCGTACACGGCGGGAAAACTTCCAAAAACCTACGCAAACCGCTCATACCTCGCCGTAGCCCCGCACGTCAGAGCGGGACGGTACCACTGGCGCGGCGACGCATGACCTCATCGTGGGCGAGCGCGAGCAGCTTGCTCCATCCGCCGTGCCGCCTTAGCGTCATCTCGTGGGGCGCGCGGGTCTGGTTTCGCGCCCAGACCCTGTAATGGCGCGCGCCTGCGCGCTGGCCTGCCGGTATCTGCTCCACGTACTCCACGAGCACCGCGACGCAGTCATCTCGGTCCCATTTGTTGTACCGCTGCTCGCCGTCCCGGGCGGCGCCCACGCCGACCGCGTAGTCGGGCCGCTCGGGGAGCGGGGGAGGCCCGTCGGGCACCGCCAGCCCACGCTCAGTGCGTCCCTGCTTCCACGCGGCGACGATCTCCGACCATTTCCGCTTCCGGGCCGCTGAGTACCGGATGCCGTTTGCCTTCGCGAACACCTCAACCTCGCCGACGGTGAGCTGCGTTCCGAACTTCTCGTAAGCGGTTTCCAGCAGCTCAACCGGCCCGACCCCGGCGACCTTCCTCGCCGGCCTCTGATTGGTCTCCAGGCCGGCGAGTTCCAGGGCACGGTCCCACGTGCCCTTCGTTGGCGTCGCCCGATGCGGGTCGCCGTGGATTTCCCGCCGCATCGCGAACCGGATCTGTGCGCCTGTCGGCAGGAGCAGGGCAGGCTTGCGGCGCTTGCTCTCTGCGAGCATCCGTTCGCGCTCCACGCTGTACTGGATCTCGGTCAGGGTCGTTACGCCGAGGCGCGCCGCGACGATGCCGAGCACGGCACCCACGTGCTCCGCGCTCACCCAGTCCTGCTCCTCCTCACCGGCTTTCTTGCTAAGCCGTCGCTGCTGCGTCTGCACTGGCAATTGCGCGAGTTCCAAGACCTCGGACCACGGCAACCGCAGCCGTTCCGTGACCTGCCGCGCCCGCGGGAGCGTGGCGTGTGCGGGGCTGTGCGCTCGCGCGGCGTCAAATGCGCGTTGCGTGACCGCTTCCGGCTCGTCCGGATTCACGAGTGCTGCGACCGCGCGCACGCCGCGGAGGAGCATGAGGGGTTCCCACGCCACTCCCCGACACTTCGGTACTCCTGCGCGGACCCCTTCGCGCGCGCGGCTGCCGGGAGCTGTTCCGCAGGTAGAAACCGGGCGGTTATCCCGGCTGCCGCGACGGTTACGCTTTGCCGCCGATGAGCACACGCGCCCTTCCACTAGCGCAGGCGTCCGGGCGTTGCGCGGTCCGATAGCCCTGCGGGCACGGCGCTGGCTCGCACTTGGATCGCTCGCGCGACTCGCGAGGTGGCGGGCGCGCCGCGAAGAAGGCCACGGCTGGCCATCCACCCTCGTGCTCGGCCGGTGGCGGTGGGCGAGAGCGCATTGGCGCGACCGCACGTACTACCTACTGGTCGCGGCCTGGACAGCCCTGATTCTCCTGCCGTTGCCGAACGACTGGAATCCTTTCGCAACGTCCGCGGACGCGGAAGCGTTCCTGCGGACGCTGTGGCAGGTGGAGGCAGCCGCGCTGGCACTGTCGCTCGCCATCATCGTGTTCGCGGTCCAGGCGTATCGCAGCGCGAACCAGGAACGCTACGGGGCCCTCGGGCGTTACATCCGGGCGAGTTGGCTTCAGGAGGGCTATGAGCAGGGCGTCGTCGCGCTCCTGATTGCGGGGGTGGTGCTGATCGGCGCCGGACACGGTGGTCCGGCAGGTTCAGCGGGCGCCGTCGCCGGACTCGCGTGCCTCGTATCGGTGTTCGTACTCCCGCCATTGCTGAGCGGGGCGCTCCGCACGTCGCGGCGCGACTTCCTGCGGGAGGAGCGCGAGGGTCGCCTGACTGCTGCGGTCAGCGAACAGGTCGCACATGACGTTGAGGCTCGCCACGGCGTCCTGCTGCTCGCGGAGTTGGCGGCGGCGGAGCCGATCAAGCTGGACCCGTTCGGTCGCCCCGAGGGCGGGGTTGCGATGAATGGGGTTCTCGCGAACTCCGCCGGGTCAGTAGCCGACATCAACGTGCTCCGCCTGATCCGGCTCGCGAGGCACGTGCGGGACTCCGGTGGCGTGACGCTGACGACGCGTCTGAACGAGTACGTGGGGACGAGGAGTCAGCTACTGCTGCTGCCCGCCGATGCGGCCGAGCGCGACGTGAGACTTGCGCGCCGCGTCGTGAAGACGACGACCCGACGCCGCCACGACGAAACGCTGACGCGATACCTGGACGACCTGGAGGAGGAAGCGGTAGCCGCAATCCGGACGGGGGCACCGGCTACGTTCGACGCCATCGCGGACGCCTACGTCGAGACGCTGATGGCGTTTCCACGGTCGTGGGCTCGTTACGGACACGAGTACAGCTCGTCTGTTGCGCGCGGACTGGAGTTCTTCCCCACGGGGCCGGTGGACACGATCGCCAGGCAGTTCTACACGAACATCAAGGAGGCGCTGCGAGGCAGCAGCGACGACGTGCTGCTCACCGCGGCGTATCTGCCAATGAGAGTGTGCTCGCGCGCGATTGAGGACCACGCCGAGGGCCTGCTGACGAACATGATCCGGCTGCACGCAGTGTTCGTCGCAGCGGGATGGACGCAGGGCAGCGACAAAGGCACCCTGCTCGCGAACGATGCCCCTCGCCACCTCGTTGAGTTCACCCGCTACTACCTACAGCCGCGAATGGAGGAGGGTGACATCGCGGATCGGCTCCGATTCGGCGGCTACGTCACGCTCGTGTACGACCAATTCAGCGCGATCCTCAAGCTCGCCGTTGACCGCGGTCACGTGGAGTTCCTGCGCAGCGTTGACGGCGACTGGGACACGCTCCTGGAGCACTGGGAAGTGGACGAGTACTCAACGCCGCCCGAGCTGATGCGCCAGTTGGAGGAGGCGACTGGCGGGGGCGACCCCGGCGCGGCCGAGCGCCTGAAGGAGGCGAAGGACAACGCGCAACTCGCTGAGCTACGGCGTGACCTGGACGACCGCCGGACGATCCTCCGCTTCGGCTTGGCCCTGTGGGCGTGGAGGCAGAAACCAAGCGGCTGGCGCGAGTCCTTCGCCTACTTCTCAGCGCAGCTCGGCGGCCTGGACCGTCTCGCGCGCGTCACGACGAAAGCAATGGACGCCGAGTTTCGGAACAACGCTCCGTGGTCGGGCTGGATACTGGACACACTCCAGGAGGGCCGGGTTCACTCAATCGGCGTTGCGCCTGGCATCGTGGAGACCTTTATCGCCGCGGCGCTGCGGGCGGTCCGTATGGATGAGCCGGCCCCCGAACTGCCCCCCGCCGAATGGATGGCGGTCCAGCTTGACCACGCGCGCAAGGTGTTGGCGGAGATGGCATCCGACGAGCGCAACGACGACCTGCCTGACGTGGCCGAGCGTGCGGCGAAGGTTCAGGAAGCAATTGAGGCTGGCGCCGAGGCGTGGCGACTGCAGGAGCGCATGAGCACGATCGAAGCGCCGCTCGTTACGGAGAAGGTCGCGAAGTTCTGCGAGCAGGCGCGCGAGTCGCTATCCAACGCGCGTGTCGTTCCCGGCCTCCTTCGGCTTGCTGGCGCCGTGACCACGCTGGACGCACCGCCGAGCGACCCGCCCCTAATCCAGTCCCAGACGCACAAGGGCCTGTTCGTCGCGGACAGCCGGTGGGTCGGCGCGGACATGAACGCGCGCGATCTCGGAAGACGGGTTGCGCACTTCGAGCTGCGCACCCTGATTCAGCCGATGGAGAGCGTTGAACGCAGGTTGCTCGTCGCGGACGAGCACGGCGGACCCGAGGGCGCTTCCGAGTTTCGCGAGCAGCTTCGTGTCGTCGTCGCCGACGCGGCACGGGACGCAGAGCCCACGTCCGTCGTGTTGCTCCTGCCGATCTCGTGGCAGCTCTCGGAGGCGTTGGGCTTCTCGTTCCTGGGTCGCTCCGCGAAGCCCCCTGACGATTGGAACCTCTCGGAGGGTGCGGCGCACGCCTTCGTCGGCGTTTTCCAGGAGGTAGCGACCTACCGCTTCCCCCAGGTTCCCAAGGACGCGCTCTACGTCGTGGACCTCTCGCGGTACGTGACCGCGGAGGCATGGCAGCCGAGCGAGGAGCAGGTCGTGGCCGTCAGCGTGTTGAGCGAGGAGGAAGCGCGCGAGCGCGCTCAGCGCAGCTCCGACAGCAAGGAACTCGGAGAGGCGGAGATCACGCGTGGCTGGCTTGAGACGGCGTTCGTCACCGTTGACCCCGGCTTGAAGATCAGCGAGGTGCGGAACGCGTCCGCCTTGACCGCGATCGGGCTACCGAGCGCGCTGCGACGCGACTGAGGCCACGCCGGGTTCCCAGCCGCCGTGGGACTTGGACTATGGCGAGGCCCAGTGCCGACTAACGTCTACGAGGCCGGCGTCCACGCGGCGTCGGGTGACGGGTCCGTAGGCCACGGGCGACGGCGAGCCAGAACGTGACCGCAGGAATGATCCAGGACCACGGTTCTGATAGCCGGAGAAGCACGTACGTCACGGCGAGAGTAACGAGCGCGACAACGAACGCCACCCCGAGAATGCTGCCACCGGATTCGCTCACGCACGCAAACTAACGCGCACCTCGGACGCGGACGAGCGCCTAGTAATGGGGCAAGCCCGGCCCGTGATGAGCGACGATCAGGCATGTGAACAAGGCGATCATCGTCCCCACCGCGAAGCCGCAGTAAACGCCGTCCCAGCGCGCGGAGATCGCACTGCCGCGTGCCCTCAGTCGCCACACGGCGACGAAGTAGACGACGGTTGCAATCAGCCCAACGCCGCCGAACAGCCAGGCAACGGCATACATGTTGAGGAGTTCGCGGTGCACCAACTGAACTTACGCTCGGACAATCAAGCCTGCCCGTTTTTCGCGATCGCGTCCCGGCGGACCACTTCCCAGCCTCCGAACGCCTCGATCGTGGCCACAGCGGGCACCGCTCCCCGGGGCTGAGCCGCGGCCCAGTCGGCGTAGGCGCGCTGCGTTGACCGCTCGCCGCGGCCGAGCTGCGCGAGGTAGCGAGCGACCGCGACGGCGCAGCTCGTCCTCGTCCACTTCTCGCGTCGGCGCTCCCCGGCTCGGGCCGCGCCGACATTCCCCGAGTAGTCGGGCGCCCGCTTGCCACGGCCGCCCACTCGCTGCACGACGCGGGGCTCCGGCAAACCCCGAGCGGTGCGCTGGGCGACCCACTCCGCCACGGCGGCGCCGAAGCGCTGCCCGCGTTCCGACGGGTACGGCACGCCGTTGCCGCGCGCGAACCCCCGCAAGTCCCGCGCCGACGGCTGGAATCCGTACTCGCCGTGGAAGCGTTCCAGGAGGTCAACGAGCGTCGGCGCGCCCGGCTGGCCCCGGCTGGCGCGGTCCCGCGTCGCGGCAAGCCCGGCGAGGACGAGCGCGGCGTCCCACGAACCGGCGCACGCAATGACTTGCTCGTCGTCGGGCAGGAGCAGCCAGCGATCGTTCCGCGGCCGGTAGCGCTCAGTGGCCAGCAGCCTCGCCCGCTCCGCGCGGTACTCGCCGGTCGTCAACGAATCCGCGGCGAGGCGGCCAGCGACGAGTTGGAGGACGGCGACGACGTGCTCCACCGCGACCCAATCTGCACGGGACTCCCGCGCCTTCACCGCGAGCAACTGGTTCTGCCGCGCCTCTGGCTCGTGGGCGACGCCGAGCACTTCGCGCCACGACAAGCCGAGCTGTTCGGTGATCTGCCTCGCCCGGGGCAGGTCGGCGTGGGCGGGGCTGCGCCCGCTGCCGGAGCGAGCCGCCTCGGCAGCGGCGTCAAACGTCCGCTGGCTCACCCGCTGGGGCTCCGTCGGCTTCGCGAGGGACGCGACCTCGCGCACGCGCCTAAGGATGAGGAGTGATTCCACTGGGAGTGGTTCCGCTGCGGGCTACCCGCGAGCCACCCGCGCCGCGATTGACCTACGAGGCCGAGAACGTTGGGACGCTTCCGTCGGGTTCAATGTGGAAGCTGGTTGCGAGTTCGTTGATTGCGACGCTCGCCGGGGCCTGCGCGAGGAGCGCGCCGACGCTGGCCGCGGGCGCGCGGAGCCGCCACGTTACGACGGCTTCGCCGACGCTGCCCAGGCCGGCGTTCGCCGTGGTCGCGGCGCAGACGCGGCTCGCCGGTGCCGTCGCCCACACGCCCTTTGGGTCGGGCACGTTGCCCTCGTGTTCTTCGGCTTCGCGCTTTTCCTGCGCCGTGCTCCAGGGCATGCCGATCGTCGTCCCGGGTGCGGTGTTGAGTGTGAAGTGCCGCTTCCACGAGGAGGGCGCGCGTTCCCACAGCGCTTCCGCCCTGTCGCCGGGTTCCGGGTCAACGTTCACGCCGACGAGGCGAATCGCCGAGCCGGAGCAGAACATGTTGTTGCCGGTGACGCCGATCTGGGCACCGATCGTCGCCCGGTACACGTACGGGCCGCGGTGGGCTGTTGGGCGGCGGTGGGGCTTTGCGTGGTGCACCGCCGTCGACTTGGCGGGGGCGTTGACCTCGGCAGCGTTCGCCGCCGGGCACGCCGCTGCGGCGCTCAGCGCAGCTGCCCCGAATGCCGCTGTCATTGCTCGTTTCCTCGTGATCGCCATGACTGCCTCCTTGCTGGTTTCGCGTATGAGTCGGCATGGTGTACCGCGGATTAGGACTTTTGTGCTCTAACGTCGTCGATCGTTCTAGGCGAGGCTGCCGCGATGCCACCGCGCCGCCAGAGCACGCCACGGTCCCCGGAGCACGCCGGGCTCGGCGACGCGATTCGGGAGCGCAGGGAGAAATTGGGGCTCTCACAGGAGGCATTGGCGGACGCCGCTGGCGTCCACGTCACGCACCTCGGCGGCGTGGAGCGGGGGGTGCGCAACCCGAACTACGCGACGCTAGTCAGGATCGCGGGCGCCCTGGGCGTGTCACCCGGGACGCTCGTCACGCGCGCCGACGCGCTCGCAACTCGCCCGTCGCGGCGAAGCCCGCGCCCGTAGCCGATCCGAGGCCGCCAGCAGCGGCGTCTGGGCCGGGGATCGCGCCGCCGAGGTCGCGTGCGGCATCACTCGCCGAGAAAAAGCAGCGCGCGTCGGATAGTCCCGGTTGAGCGCGCAACTGACCCTATTTTCCTGGTGTCACCGACCGCGTAATGATCGTGAACACAACAAACTCAAACATCATCCTTAGCGCCGCGAGTCTTGCAGTCTCGGTCATCGCGCTGCTCATCACGATCATGGGCGCCCTCGCGGCCGTCGTGACGGGCGCCTTCGCCAGCGGGCTCCTCATCGGATTGCTCATCACCCGTTACGGAGGAGGCGACCGAAAAATCTAGCCTCGATTTCGAAATCTTTTCGACTTGGCCCACCTGGCCGCGTACATTCGACGCGCTCCTTCACGAGCACTTCACAAGGGCGCCGACGACACCGTTCCACGAGGCGCCTCCGAACCTAGCTGGCCGCGGCTACCGCCGGGGCCTGGATATGAGAGGTGGTTGGCCCATGCCCGAGGGACCGTTGTCGGACGGCTTGATCCTGGCTGCGTTGGAGAGGGCGGAGTCGCACAGGGGCCGTGACGAGCCCGGGGTGCTGTACGCGATGGTCGTGAACCATTTGGGCTTGCGGATGGGCTCGGGCACGGGCCGGCGGGTGCGGCCACTCTTTCGGGAGCTGGAGGCCGCCGGCCTCATTCGTAGCTTCAAGCGTCACGGCTCCGTCGTGTACACGTTCACGGCGAAGGGACGCAAACGGCTTGACGCGGCTCGGCGGGCGGGCGAGGTCGGAGAGCTGCCCGAGTCCCCGCAACACCGTGCCTGGCGCGAGGCGAGAGACGGCAGCAAGACACGCATTGGCGAGTTCCGCGCGGCGCTGCAAACGTTGCTGGGCGAGGCGGCTGCGCTCCTCGTTGACGACGCCGCATCGTCGGAGGCTTGGTTCGTGCTCGGCGAGCGCTTGCAGCGGGCCTGCGTTTGGATGGGCTCGGCGACGCATTGCCTGCGCGAGTGGGCGGAGCCGGACGACGCGAGCGCCGACGTTGACGACGGGCCGCGCCGCGGGCGCCGGAATCCCGGGCTCTGGCGGTCAGACGACGGGAGCGCGACACCGACCGAGCACCGCTAGGCCGAAGCCGCGAGCGGCCCGATGTCCAGCTCCATCGCTGGCACAACCCAATACGAGTCGTCTCCGACGAAGCGGATGCCGCACCGGCTCGGCACGTGGAGGCCGTGATGGCCGCTCCGTTGCTCCACGGCGTACACGACGCACTCCCCGCGCTGGTGGTCACCGAGTCCGTAGCCGTTCCGGATGCTCCGGTACGTCGCGTGGACGAGGGGAGGGAGGCGGTGAACGTCTCCGTCTGTCCCTCGCGACGGGCGCTCGAGCTGACGCGCAGCGGCAACCCAGAACGCCTCACGTTCGTCAACCACGACGCCATACCGGCTCGTCGCCGTGTCGCCGGTGCGCGTGTACTCCTCCACCCAGTACAAGCTGAACCCGGTCCCATCAGGAGCGCGTCCACGGAAGACCTCCACGTACCGCGCGTAACGCGGTCTTCGCTGCGGCACCGCGTCCAGCCGAAAGCACACTCTCGGAACACTTCCGTACGACGCTCTCCACAGGCGGCGATGTCTGCCACGCCCTGCTCCCATCACATAAAAATACGCTTGGAGCTTGCCGGCTGTAAAGGATTTGGGCGTTGCAAGCCAATAAACGTGCTCGGCGGGCTGCCTCACGCCCCGCCGAGCTTCTTCAGCGCCTCCCACGAGCCTTTCGCGGTTGCGATGTCGGCCTCAGAGACGAGGAGGTAGCGCCAGGTCACGTCCACCTCATCGCTGGCGGAGACGTGCTGGGACCACCTGACAGCAGCCGTGCGCTTGCCGAGGACATCCTCGGCTTCCATCTCCTTGTTCATCTTCGTCTCCACGACCCAATGCGTGCCGTCGCTGTCTATGACGATTAGGTCGGGGTTGTACTGCTGACCTCCGGAGTTCCAGAGGATGGGCAGCTCTTTGACGTGGAGGCGCACCCAACACTTGACCGTGTCGTCGCCGTCAACCATGTTCGCGACGGTCCGCTCCGGGTTCGTGTCAAACCACTCCACGGGAAAGAGCGAGCGCTTCCAGCCCTCGTACGCCAGCGCTTTCGCGAACGGGCCGAACCGGTCGTCGCTGACCTCCTTATCCGTCGTCCGCACTGGGTTGAAGTCTTCCAGCTTCAAGATCTCGTCAAACTTCGTTGGCGGCATGAAGCGCCTCTGCTCATCGGCCACGAGCTGCATCAGCCGCGCCCCGGCGCGCTCAAGATTCGCTGAGAGAACCTCCTCGGCTTTCTCCCCGAGACCCTCAAAGAAGGCGTCCAGGAAACGCTGGAGCGCGGCGCGCTCCTCCTTCCGCGCCGGCACTGCTGGCGACGCGAGCACGATGTCCGTCAGGCTCTCCCGTAGTTCAGGTAGGGCGAAGAGGCTGGGGATGGACTGGATGTGGTCGGCGGCCACGGAACGCACCAGCACGGTCCGCTTGATGCCGTCGGCGCCGACGACGACGCGGGCGCCCACAAGGGTCCTGCTCAACTCGCCGTCAGGGTTGGCGGCGAGCATCGCGCCAAGCTTGCGGAACGCGTCGGTCTCCGTAATGTCTGCGAGCGAGAAGCTGCTCTCAACCACAGTCATCTTGAGGACCGGGATGACGATCGCGGGCGCGTCCGCTCGGCGTGCGATCTCAGTCTTCATTTTGACTACTGCCTGGCTCGCCTGGGTCGTGCGCTCCTGCACGCCGGTCACGACCGTTGCGGGCTGCCCGTCTACGACTGGCGCGGGCGCGCCTGCCACGCCGACAACGGGCTCCGTACCCGCCTCTACGGTCTCGCTCACCACTACTGGTTCGCCCTTGGCGTTGATACGCAGCGCAGCACGAGTTCGGTAGTCAATGAAGGCTTTGTTGAGGACGCCCGCCTTCTTGAGGAGATCTTCGTATCGCTCGTGTGCGACGACCTCCAGTGTGTCCAGGATCTCAATCTCCGTGTAGCTCCCGAATGGCAGGCGCATTCCGCGGCCCAGCGTTTGCTCGGTGAGAATGTCGGAGACGCTCGAGCGCATTGAAGCGATGACGTAGACGTTCTTCACGTCCCAGCCCTCCTTCAGCATTCCCACCGAGATGATGATGCGAACGGGGGAGGTGGGGTCCTCAACCTCCGCGAGCGCGGCCAGGGCTTCGTCGGGCGATTTGGAGTGCACGACGAGAACGGAGTCGGCGTACGCCCCGGCGAAGAACTCCGAGGAGGCGAGGATCTGCCCGTACTCGTCGGCGTCCTCAATGCTCTTCGCGACGACGAGCATGACCGGATTCAGACTCTCAAAGCCGTGCGCCTTCGCGTAGGCGTCCAGCGCTTCCTTCTTCGCCTGGAGTAGCGTCGCGCCGTCCGTGAGCTTCGTGGTGGCGTCGGTTCTATCGTCGCGGCGTCCGACGATCACCGGTGTCTTCACGAGCTTGTCGGCGATCGCTGCCGCCAGCGGGTAGCGGAAGATGATCTGCTCCTCGGGCGTCTTCTTGGCCGGAGTAGCGGTCAAGCCAACGAGGACCCACGGGTTGAGGTCGCGCACGGCTTTGGAGAACGCCGGCCCGTAATAACAGTGGTGCTCGTCCGCGAAGACTACGAGCCGCTCAATGCCCTGGAGGTGCGCGTAGAACTCCGTCCCGAGGCCCTCCTGGAACTTGTGCGTCTTCCGCCCGGTTTTGGACTCCGGTTTGATGAGCGACTGGACCGTGAAGAGGTAGATCTTGACCCGCGTCTCGTCGTCCATCGCCGCGCGCATCGCTGGCGTCGCGAAGTTGTCGGCCGTGATGACGACGGGCCGGAAACTCATCGGCCCAAGCAGGCTCTTCGGGTGCCCAGGCGTGAAGTTGTCTTTCGTCTTCTCCAGGATCGTTCGGCCCGGGGTTATGACAACGAAGTCGCGTACGTCGTTCGCCGCGGCGAACAACTCCATCGCTCCCGTGAGGATGTACGTCTTGCCGACCCCAGTCGCCGAGTCAATGACGGCCTCAAACGGTGGCGGCTGGCCGTCAACGTCGTAGTGCTGGGAGACCTCCGCCGCGAGCGTTTCCACCGCCGCCTTGTTCGGCTCACGAAGGTCCAGCCGGGACGCGATCTCCGCGATCGCGTCCTCAAAGAGCTGCAGCTCGGGCACTCGCTAAGCTCTCAACTCGCTGGGACTGCGCTGGTGGCCCCGACAGCGGCTGCTGCTCCATTCGCACTCGGTGCGGCCGGCCCGTCATCCGCGGTCAAGAGACTGAGCTGACGGGCCGAGCGGTACTCGTCCAACAGCGCGGCCGGGATCTTGCGCAGCGTGGAACCGGGGCGCAGCTCCCGGAGGACCGTACGCGCATCGGTGTCAATGCCGGTGCCGCAAACGACCACGCGCTCGCCCTCGGGCAGCGCGCCGTGCAGGATACGCACGACCGACTCGTTCGCGACGCCGTCGACGACGGCGAGACGCGTGCGCCCCTTCCTGCCTGAGAATGGCGGCTCGTCTTCGTAAGCGAAGCCGAGCTGAGCCGCCGTCGCCTCAGCCAGTGCGCCGTTCGTCATCCAGTCCGCGAGGAAGACGAGGCCGCCGTCGGCCTCAAACATGGACGGCGCCACCTCCAGCACACGGAAGCCGCCCCCGCCTTTCCAGGCGGTCGCCTCGGTCACACCGCCCGGGTCGGTGCCCTGAACGACCCGTTCCAGGCGCGGCTGAGCGAACGTTCGCATCGTCTCCGCGCTGCGCTCAATACCAACCCACCGCCTGCCCATCTTGTGCGCGACCGCGGCCGTCGTCCCGGAGCCGAGGAAACAATCAAGGACGACCTCGCCTGGCCTCGTCGCGATCTGGATCACACGCTGCAGCAACGCCTCGGGCTTCGGGCTCGCGAAGGACGCCTCGCCCGCGAACAGCGCGCGCATCTCGTTCTTGGACGTGCGATTGCTCCCAACGACGCTGCGCGACCAGAGGGTCCGGGGCACCAGATCGGCGACCTCCGAGAGGTAGCGCTTGACGCTCGGACGAGCACCACCCGTCGGCCCCCACCAGATCCGGCCCTCCGCATCCAGTCGCCGGAAGCTCTCCTCCGAGATCCTCCAATACCTCCCCGGCGGCGGCTTGAACGTCCTCCCGGTCGGGCCGACGATCTCGTAGAGACCTTTGGAGTACGGCTTGTTCGCGAACGGATCGCTCGGCAACCAAGGCCCAGCCGGGTCATCGTCCGGGTTTGAGTAGATCGCGTCCGACTCCTCCGTTCTCGGCAGGCGCTCCGGCGTCCACTCCGGCGACGCCGCGTAAACCACGATGTAATCCTGGTCCGTGCTGAACTGCCGCGCGGAGTTGCGCGGCGAGTCCGCCTTCTCCCAGATGACGGTCGCAACGAAACAGTCGGCGCCGAAGAGTTCGTCCATGAGCACGCGCAGGCGGTGCTGCTCGCTGTCGTCGCAATGCACCCAGACCGACCCGTCCGACGACAGGAGGCCCTTGACCTGCGCGAGGCGGTCGCGCATCATCGTCAGCCAAACTGAATGCTCCAACGCGTCGTCGTAGTGGAGGAAGCTCTGCTGCGTGTTGAACGGCGGGTCCAGGTAGGCAAGTCGGACCTTCCCGAGGTACTGCGCCGCGAACTCGGGGAGGAGCGAGAGGCTTGTCAGAGCGTTGAGCGCGTCGCCGCGGATGAGCAGGTTGTCGGCAGCCCGCGTCCTCCCGACGCCGCCGACGGCGGCCGCGTCGTGGAGCAGGCGCACCTCGGCGACGCGGTAGTCCGCCGGCGAGAGCCATTCGTAGGAGCCGTCCTCGTGCGCGAGCAACCTGAGGTCCTTGTTTGTCCACGTCAACTCCAGCCGGCCGTCATACGCCGTCATGGGGCGACCTCCAGCCGGAGAGTTCGGAGGAGCTGGGACGAGGCGGTCGGGCGCTTCGGAGGCATCGTCGAGAGCGTACGGCAGGACGGCGACGGCCTGATCCGGCGTCGCGCACTGCCCCGTGGAGCTGGCCAGGTACGGGTGCACGGCAACGCGTCCGGGAGACACGCAAAAATAGTCGGTCCGGGATGCCGGGAGGGATAAGTCGAGCCTTTTGAATGAGTGCCTACGGGCCAACGGACGCTCTTACGCTGCTCCTCACGGTGGAGGGGCTGCTCTTCGCGGCACTGAGCATTGGGGTCGCCGTTGCGAAGCCGCAGCTCGGCGAAGTCCAAACGTGGGTTCCGTTCCTGCTCTCGCTGGCGGCCGCCATCGTGGTAGGGCTTGTCGCCGTCGGTGCATGGAGCGCCTGGTCTCACATCTACGAAGCCAAAGTTGGCGCCCCTGACGCAGCGAAGCTTGAAGTTGAGGGGGTCGCGCTAGCTGGCGCGATCGTCGCTCAGCCGCTCTTCGCACTCGTGATCGCGATGTTCGCACGACCTGGGTGATGAATGGCGCCTCGTGTAATCAAGGACCCCGACCTGCGGGCGGCGCGGGACGGCTTCAAGATCAGCAGCTTCTATGCCAAAACTGGCCAGGAGCGCAAGAACGTCTGGTTCAAAGCGCTAGACCTCGCGTGGGCAAAACAGCGCCTGCTCCTCGGGGAGGACCCACCTCCGGACGTGCTCGTGGAGTCGCTGATCACGGCCTTGGAGCAGGATGAAGCATTCGCGGCGTGGATCAACAAACGCACGAATCTGGAGTGGCGCACGAAGAAGGAGAACTGGAGCCTGGTTGAGCGGGCGCTCGCCAGCGTGATCGTCCAGGCCTACCTAGGCGCCTGCGAGGATGGATCATGGACACGTACGGCCCAACCATGACTGACCAGCCGAACCCAATCACGCGAGAGCAGCTTGACGAGGAGCTCAACGGGCTCCTGGACGCCATGCAGGAGGCCGGGCGTGAGGCGAACCGCCTCGCGAAGAAGGAAGGGATTGACCGGGCGACGATCCCGAGCCGCATCCCGGCCCGTGACGAGTCCTTCCGGGCGCTACGCGAGCTGATTGAGGATCACGTCCTGGTCACGTCACCGGTGACCGACGAGAACGAGATTGATCCGTGGGAGGAGCACCGCGAGATCGCGAAGCGAGCGCTGGCCAACCTGAAGCTTCCGCAGTTGCGCGCGAGCGCCGAATCCATCGGCGTCCCGAAGTCCGGGAATCGCGACGCGCTGCTTGAGCGGATCGTGCGCCGCCTGCAAACCAACGAAGCTGAGATCGCACGGCTCGTTGTGATGTACGAGGAGGACCTCCCGACCGAGCTGCGCCACACGACCCGGCTCTACCCGCTTCAGAGCCCCATTCCGGCAGCAGGCGTAGTTGAGCGGCTCACGGGCTACGCGCGTCGGTACATCCGAGTCGGCATCGCACAGTGGTTCATCTTCCGAAGGATTGAGGAGACCAACCGTGGCATTGAGGTTGACGGGGTCTACCGCTCCTATCGCGTCGGTGCTGCCGAGACAGACGACGACGAGCAAACGTACGAACTGAAAGCAGATCGGCGCGACTTGGTCGCCTCGGCATTGATCAGGCCGGGATCGTCGTTTGTGGAGATGCGCGCGGGTGGTGCGACCGAGAGCCGCGCCCTCGCAAGAGCTGTGGAGCTGGCGGCCGGACTGCCTCGCAACGAGACGCTGCCGAGCGGCTCAAGCCCGGAGTGGGACGATCGCCAATGGGACGCCGGCACGCTCGTGCTTCTTGACCTCCTCAACACAAGCCTTCGCTCGGACGCGATTCAGATCGCCAACCTGACGATGGCTGGCTTTGAGATGAGTCGTGGAGCCAGCAGTGCATCCGACGAGAGCACCGTCGACAAGCCCCAGGTCCGATCGGTCCGGTTCCACGGCCAGCACATCCTGGATTCGCGCCCGGCCTGCGAGATGATCGTGGAACACGAGCGCCTCGCGCACATCGCACTCCTCGTGTGGTTCCGACCTAACGGTGGGGATAGGTTCCTCTTGCCGGTTCGCGTGGATCTGGAGTCCGATCACGCCACCGTCATCACCGGCTTCGGGATGGAGGCACGCGAGGTCAGCGCCCAGCTGCACAGGCTGCTCATCCGCGACGTGGAGAAGAAACTCATCAAAGGACCATCCGATCCCGAGGGCCTCCGTAAACTCATGGGTCAGATTGAAGAGCGTGCACGCCAGGCCGAGGAGCCAGAGCGCGCAACTATGTTCGCTGGCGACGCTGAGGAGGCGTAGGTGACTGAGCCGACTGAGATTGGGCACGCTGCCGTTCACGCAGTCAAGGCGCTCGCAGAGGACCACGAGAAAGCGCTGGACCTACTGGACCAGTTCTGCGAGCGCTTCTACTGGATCAAAGACCACCCCGACTACCAAGCCGAGGTCCGGGAGTTTCTGACGGTGCGCGGTCGCGAACCGCACGGCATCGGCTAGAGGCAATACCGTAAACTTAGGCGGCGAGGATGGTGATTGTGTGGTCTGCTGGCGTGGTGGGCTGGGGCCAGTCGCGATGCTCGGGGCGCTTCACCCCCCAGTTGCTCATCTTGCGCTTGATGACGCGTGGGTTGGCGCGTAGCGGTCGCTCGGGGAGTGGTTCAGCGAGGATCTCGGTGATCGCCTGTTGGTGGGCGGCGGCGATCGTGAGGGGGGGAAAGCCCCGGCTGGGTGCGGGTGGTGCGGCGGGCGGCTCGGAGGCTGCGGATGAATGACAATCGGTGTGGAACGAGGTCGGCGGTGAGCGCCGCGTCGTGCATCACGCGGCGGATCGCGTAGTGGGTGGCGAGGTGGGCGTATGTCTCTTGGTAGACGCCGTCGGGTGACTTGGAGCGCAGCACCACCCTGGGGCCGCGCTGATGGGTCTTCAGCTCATCCAGCGCTGACTCGAACTCCCAGCGCTGCGGGTAGAGCGCGGCGAGCTCTGCGGCGGGCGCCTGCTCGGGGTCGAGCAGCGTAGTGATCAGCCGGTAGCGTTGCTCCTCGGCGGGGAGCGCGGAGTCATCGAGCTGGTAGACGATCACGCGAGCGGGCTGTCCGTCGCGGCGGCCCCTGCGGTTCTCGCGGGCGTGGATGCTCGTCAGATACGACCCATCGCTCAGCGCTTGCTCGCTCGGGAGCCCGACATCGGACTTCACCCGCCATAGCAGCTGCGCCCCGGTCTGCCGAGCGTTTTGGAAGCACTGAAAGCTATAGAACCCGCGGTCGGCCAGGAGGAGCATCCCCGGCGTCAGCGACCCCCACAACTCCTCGGCGAGCGTCCGCTCGTCGCTCGCGTACCCTCCGAGCGCCGCATCGAAGATCGCGTGCGTCCCGGACTCCGCCAAGCCCACCAGCCGCACTTGCGGGAACGCGCCACCACCCTGACGCCGTGAGGACCCAGGCCTCCCGAACTCCTCATCGTTAGCCGGCGTGTCGGCCACGTCCAAGCACGTCCCATCGACACTCACCAGCCGCAAGTCGCGATAGAACGCACCCCGCGTCGAGATGGACGCCAACGGTGAAGCGACCGCCCGAAACAACAACTCCAACGGCTCCTTCCCCAGCCGTGAGCGCGCCTTTGAAATCGCCATCTTGCTCGGCACCGCCCACTCTCGCTGCCACCCCGACTCCCACGCCAGCCCCTCCACCAGCTGACGCATCACCTCCTCATAGGAGCAATCCGCGAACAACGCCAACGCCAACACGTAATACACCACCAGCCGCGCCGGCAACAACCGATGCCGACGCTCCCGACGCCCCGCCTCCGCGACCACCCCATCGACCAGCTCCGGCGGAAACACCCGCGTCAAAACCCCAATCGAAACATGATCCGACAGACGCGAATCCGAAACCGGCTTGAGCTGACCAGCCCGAGGCACACCACCACCCTAACCACCCCAACGGACACTAAGTTTACGGTATTGCGTCTAGGAGTTGCGCCGTGACGGGGTGCGAGCTGAGATCGAGCGGCGTTGAAGCGTTCTGCAAACCGGCGAGTCGCTGGATGAGCACGTCGCAGGCGGCCGCGCGCACCGGACGCCACGCCGCCGTGAGCAGGCCCTTCGGCTTGCGCTTGTAAAGCGGGCGTTCGCGGTCGTAGCCGAGCACGTCGGCGCCCACGATCGTCGTGTACGGGTAGCACTCGCTCACAACCAGACCGGCTCGCGGCGGCCCGGCGCTGCCGTCGGCGTACGCCCAGCCACTGGCTTCAAGCTCGCGGCGGAGCCGCACCCCGGCGAGACGCGGGCTCCCGAGGTTCGTTGAGTTCGCCGAGACCTTCCAACGGCCGTAGCGTTGCCCGACCTGCTTCTCGCACAACCGCTGTTTGTCCGGGTTGAGGACGAGCAGCGGCGCGTCCACGAAGAGCATCGCAGCGCCTGCTGCCTCGGCGTTCGTCCACGCGATTGTCTCCTCAACGCCGGTGGTCCAGCCCGCGTCCACGATCGTGCCGTCCGGGTCGGCTGCGACGACGCCCGTCTCGTTGGCGACGGTCGTGTCCGCCCATGCGAGGTCCACGCCGAGAGCCCTCAATGCCAGCACCTCATGGTCGCCCATTCAACAGCACGCAACGCAGCGCGCGAGGGCGACGCGACGGCGACGGGGCGCTATCACACGGTTTCGCCCGGGACTAGAACGATCGACGAATGTTCGAGTTTTGGGCCGCGAATCGAGCTTTGATGTATGCAGGGCCGGCACGGAAGACCGGCCAAGAAAGTGGCTTCGGCGCGGATTGCAGTCCACGCCGAAGCCGGCAAAGGAGGAGTGATGTCCGATGCAGGACCAGCGTAGTAGCCCGATCCCCAGCGATCACGTGCGCCCCATTGAAGCTGCGGTGCTCGCGCTCCTCCTCGCCGAGGACTGGCCCTGGCTCCCCGACGAACTCGCCCAGCGTCTGCGCCTCCCGGCCGACCTCATCGCCGTCTGCGAGGCGACACTCCGAGCGGACGGCCTCGTCGTCGCGCACCGCGGCAGGCTACGCGCGTCGTGGACAGCCGTGCGCGGCGACGAGCTGGCCGGCTGGGGCGACTCGATCAAACGTCGAGTCGGCATGCAGCTTTTGGGAGCCGCGATACCCCTTCACTAGCAAGGCGGAACGACCGGCAACAACTCCCCTGAGGCCCAGCAAAACAGGGCAGCAGGAGAGCGGTCGTGCGCTCGCTGAACCCTTGCCTAACAGCCCATGCCCAAGAATCGCTACCAACCCCCTGATCGCCTCCCCGGTGCCTCGGACTTCTCCAAGCGGCCGGACCTCAGCGGCTCCATGAACATCGTGCGGCTGCTGAAGAGCCAGCAGTGGGCGTGGGACGAGCTGCGCGAAGCCTGCGAACTTGAAATCACTTACGCACGCAAACGCGCGACCGGGCACTGGGAGCTTGCCGCCGTTGCCTTCGTCGTCTCTGGACACGTTGACATCAAGCCGTGGTACTACGAGACCGCGGACGAACTGTGGCGCGAGTGCGGGTTCAACGGTCGCCCGTCGTACGTCACGGCGTATCGCAGGCTGCGCGAGCTGGAGCGCGTCGGCGATGAGTTCCTGAACGCCGCGGCGCGCATCATCCAGCGCTGCCGGATACACGAGCCGCGCGTGATGGCCCACGTCCACTTTGACTGGACTGAGGACGAGACCCACGCTGCGCTCGTCCACGACTGCCGGCCCGGGGACCCTTGCAGGCGCCGCTCATGGCGCTCCTCGCGGCGCCGCTGGGGCCGCAACTCCGCGCTCCGAGCGCCGCGCGCGGCAACGAGCGTCGCACGCGAGGCGCGCGAGCAGTGGAACGAGGAGGAGCCAACGGACGCTGAGCAGCACGCCAAGGACGCCGGACCAGACACGGTTGAACGTAAACCCGGCAGCAAGCGCGTGCTCGTCGGGGGTTGCTGGTATCGGACACGTGACGAGGAGGCTGGTGTGCGGGCTTACACCAGCAACGGTCGGCTGCGCCGGTTCTGGCACGGCTACTAC
This sequence comes from Solirubrobacterales bacterium, assembly GCA_038240205.1. GTDB lineage: Bacteria > Actinomycetota > Thermoleophilia > Solirubrobacterales > Solirubrobacteraceae > Palsa-744. The sequence continues at coordinate 30,724 of JBBSDZ010000023.1, forward strand.
TCCGGGAAGGCAATCTGCCACTTCACCGGCGGTGTCGTCCCCAGTGTTGACTCGGCGAGCACCGTTGAGTGCCACCTCTTCCCGGCGCTCTACGACCGCGCGAAGGCGATGGCGGGCGCGAGGCCGGAAACGGCGATCGGCGACAAGGGCATTTCGGTCTCCTCGTGCTTTGAGCACGCCACGACGAACGACACCGCGCCCGTGTTCCCGTGGCGCGGCGGCCCGCGCCAGGACTACCCGAGGTTTGACCGTCATGGGGTGAAGCGCTGCGACCACTGCGGCGGCGTCATGTATCAGACCCGCTTCTCAGCGAACAACGGCAAGCCGCGGCTCTGGTTCCGCTGCACGTTCCAGCTCACCGACGCCTGCAAGAAGGGTGAGCAGACGATCTACTGCAACGAAGAATGGCGAACGCTGCTCCCGCTGCCCCGCACGAACGCGATGTACCACGAGCTGAAGGAATCTCACCAGGCGTACGAGGGCGTCCACGACTACTGGCGCGACCGCTACAAGGTTGCCGCGGACACGCTCGCGAATCGACCAAAGGCCGTCGGGCTCGGTTGGCACCGCCTGCGCGCGAACGTTGCATGCCTCGTTGACTGGCTGCGCATCGCGGCGAGGAACGACTGGCTCGGCTCAACGCGCTCGGCCCAGCGCCACGACGGCACGCGGACGAAGCGCAAAGCGGGCCGTGACGCGTCCATGAGCATCGCGAAGACACGCGCCCGCCAGGGCCTGTACACGCCGTACGGCCCCGGAGCCAAGAAGTCCGGGCGTGGGGAGGGGGCGCCGCCCTCCAAGCGCGCCCGCGGCGCGCCGCCGGGCAAGTAGCACGCAGCTTCATAGTCGGACCAGCCGCTCGGGGGATCACCCCTGGGCGGCTTTCGCGTTTTGCGGCCTGAGACTGCCTGAACGAACCTCGCGCCGCTGCCAGGACCCGCGAACTCCTCGTTGCAGCTCGGTCCGCGGGCGAAACAGCCCCGGGCGTCGCTAATTGAAATCTCTAGGGAAATCTCTCCGCAAGGCGACGACCGGAATCGAACCGGTGTAAACGGCTTTGCAGAGCTACCGGAAAGGGTGCTTTTGGCTTACCTATGAGGTTTTCCGGGACCTCAGGTGACCTCAGGTGACCCCCGAAATCGCTCGGTTGGGGCGCCTTTGGGGCGCCTTTGTGCCCGCGCATCGTCGGAAGCACGATTGGCCGCCGCACCCTTCGCGAGAATGTCTGCATGAGTCCGCCTACATCCCTGCGCCGAGCACACCTTCGCGCTGAGAGCCAATCATGACTGTGCGCCTTGAGTGGGACGGCAAGCCCGAGCGCGTCGAGCGGGTAACTCTCCCGTTCCAGACCGTTGAGACGATCAACGAGTCTCGGGCTACGCGCGAACGTGATTCGGGTGCGCTGTTTGGGGGCGCAGAGTCCCCGAGCGATCGGCGCAATATGCTCGTCTGGGGCGACAACAAGCTGGTGATTGGCAGCCTGCTACGAGAGTACGCGGGCAAGGTGGCGCTCATCTACATCGACCCACCCTTCGCCACGGGATCTGACTTTTCGATGCGGCTTCAGGTTGGTGATACGCACCTTGTGAAGGCACCATCCATTCTCGAGGAGCACGCATACCGCGACACTTGGGGCACTGGCTACAACTCATACCTCTCGATGATGTACGAGCGCCTCGTGCTGATGCACAACCTGTTGGCTGAGACCGGATCGATCTATGTCCACTGCGATTGGCGCACCAGCAGCCACTTGCGCTTGGTACTCGACGAGATATTTGGTGAATCCAATTTTCGGGGCGAGGTGATCTGGCAACGCACGAGCGCTCACAGTTCGGCCAAGCGGTACGGACCTGTCCATGAGACGCTGCTGTTCTACAGCAAGTCAGATGAGTATCGCTGGAACCAGTCGTATCAGCCGTATGAGGAGTACTACCTCGACCAGTTCTACACCCATTACGACGGGGATGGACGGCGGTGGCGGCGTTCGGACATGACAGGCGCGGGTATTCGTCATGGCGAGACCGGAACCGCGTGGCGCGGGATCGACGTAAGCGCGAAAGGGCGTCACTGGGCATGGCCTCCTGCCGAGCTCGACAGGATGGATGCGGCGGGTCGGATTCACTGGCCCGAGAAGGAGGGCGGCATCCCTCAGCTCAAGCGTTACGCAGACGAACAGCCGGGCGTGCCCTTGCAGGACGTATGGACTGATCTCAAGCCCATGCACAACCTGTCCCGCGAGCGTGCCGGCTATCCGACGCAGAAGCCCGAGGCGCTATTGGATCGGATCATTCGGGCGTCGTCCCACGAGGGTGACTTGGTGGCTGACTTCTTCGCAGGATCTGGAACTACAGCCGTCGTCGCGGAGAAGCTCGGGCGCCGCTGGATCGCGTGCGACCTCGGCCGATTTGCGATTCACACGACACGCAAGCGCCTGCTCGACATTCCCGACTGCCGTCCGTTCGACATCAAGAACCTGGGTTCGTATGAGCGGCAGCGGTGGCAGACGGAGACCGGTAATGGCGCGTTGCGCGCGTACTTGGACACGATCTTGGCCTTCTACATGGCCGAGCCAATAGAGGGCTTCATCCACCTCCATGGCCGCAAGGCCGATCGGATGGTCCACGTTGGCGCGACGGATGCCCCGGTGACGATTGACGAGACCGAGGATGTGATGGACGAGATGGCCGACAACGGCATCGAGTCGTGCGACCTGCTCGGCTGGGAGTGGGAGATGGGGCTCCACGACACGATCACCGAGCGGGCGCGTCGGCGCGGCCTTGACCTTCGCCCGCGGCAGATCCCTCGTGAGGTCATGGAGCGCCAGGTCGCCGACGCCGATGCGGTGCGCTTCTTCGAGCTGGCCTTCGTCGATCTGGACATACGGCGCCAGGGTCAAGAGGCGTGCGTCGTGCTGAAGGACTTCGCCATCCCGAGTGAGGAGCTGATCCCGCCAAAGGTCCGTGAGAGCATCGCGTCGTGGGCGGATCTCATCGACTACTGGTCGGTTGACTTCGACTTCAGCGACGATGTCTTCCATAACGAATGGCAGGCCTATCGCACGCGCGAGGAGCCGTCGCTCGCGACGCAGAGCGACTGGCACGAATACGCGAAAGCCGGCAGCTACTCGATCGTCGTGAAGATCATCGACATCTTCGGCAACGACACAACGAAGCTCGCCGAGGTGCGCATCAAGTGAGTGCCGAGGCGGCTACGGCCCCTTCTGGCGACCCGTACGCCGTTCCAAGTCGGCGCAAGCCGAGCGACGGCACCTATGTCGTCAACGGCGTTCGTGCGCGCGTGGACGCGTGGCGCGCGCAGGGCTATCCGGGTGCATCTCCGACGTCGCGTCGACTGCTGAGCTTCTGGTTCGCCGACGAGCATCGTTCAGGGGACGGCCAGCCGTTTCGCTTCTACTTCTGCCAGCGAGAGGCGGTCGAGACCTTCATCTTCCTGACCGAGATCGAACCCGTGAAAGGGCTGAAGGACCTTCTGGAATTCGCCGAGCACGGGATGACGATCAAACCGGGAGAGTCCCGGCGTCAGCGCCTCGCGATGAAGATGGCCACAGGCTCGGGCAAGACGATGGCGATGAGCCTTTGCATCGTCTGGTCCTACTTCCACGCGCTCTACGAGCAGGACTCGCCGATGACCACCTCGTTTCTGGTCATCGCCCCCAACCTGATCGTCTTCGAGCGGCTGAAGTCCGACTTCGGCGACGGCGCCACGTTCCGGCGCGAGCCGCTGGTCCCCTCCGAGTGGGTGCACGATTTTGACGTGGCCGTGCTGCTGCAGGACGACCCGTCACCGGTAACCGCTCGCGGGGTCGTGTTCCTCACGAACATCCAGCGCCTATACGAGCCCTCGACGGCGCGAGGGAAGAACAAGGCCGCTCCCAACCCTGTCGAGGCGATGG
>JBBSDZ010000024.1:0-32487 GCA_038240205.1 Solirubrobacterales bacterium
CGGTCGAGCCCGACGGCTGCTGGCTGAACGCCAGCTTGGCGGCGGCGCCGACGGTGATGTTGAAGGTGCCGCTCGTCGCGCTCGCGAGTGCCGCATCGGTGGCGCTCAGCGTGTAGCCGTTGCCGGCCTTGTCGATGTTGCAGCCAGCAAAGGTGGCGACACCGGAGGACGCGGCCTGCGGATTGGCAGTGCAGGCGAGACCGGCCCCGCTTGTTCCCGTTCCGTTGGTGATCGCAAGCGCCACCGAGCTGGAGTCACCCGTCACCGTGTTGCCGCCGGCATCCTGAACCGTCACCTTCGGCTGTGTTGCGAAGGCGATGCCGCCGGTCGAGCCCGACGGCTGCTGGCTGAACGCCAGCTTGGCGGCGGCGCCGACGGTGATGTTGAAGGTGCCGCTCGTCGCGCTCGCGAGTGCCGCATCGGTGGCGCTCAGCGTGTAGCCGCTGCCGGCCTTGTCGATGTTGCAGCCAGCAAAGGTGGCGACACCGGAGGACGCTGCTTTGGGGTTGGCGGTGCAGGCGAGGCTCGCGCCGCTGGTGCCGCTGCCGGAAGTGATCGCGAGCGTCACTGAGCTGGAGTCCGTCGTGACTGTGTTGCCGTTCGCGTCCTGCACGGCGACCGCCGGCTGGGTCGCGAAGGCGCTTGCGCCCGGCGAGCTCGACGGCTGAGCCGTGAACGCGAGCTTGGACGCGCTGCCGGGGACGACAGAGAAGGTGAGGGTGTTGGAATTCGTGGCCCCGGCGTTGAGCGTTGCGCTTGCTCGCAGGGTGACGCTGCCTGCGGTGCTGCCGCTCACCGCGAGCGTAGCGACGCCGCTGGAAGCGCTCGTTGCGCCCAGGCCCGCAACCGACCCGCTGCCCGTCGTCTTGGCGAAAGTGACGCTGCGCGTGCTGTCGGCGCCCGCGACGACCGTGTTGCCGGCGGCGTCCTCGATCGTCGCCGTGAGCGTTCGGCCGGCTCCCGAGGCGAGGGCTTCGGTCGAGGTGGAGAGCACGATCTGGGTTGCGCTTCCGGAGGCAAGCGTCGCCGCGCTGGACGCGCTCTTGGCTGTCCAGGACCGCCAGACGGCCGTGACGGTGTAGGTATGGGTTCCAGCGGCGACGCCGGTGTCGGTGCAGGTGGTCACCGAGCTCGGCGAAGTGGCGCTGGGGCACGACGCGCCGGCGGGGCCACCATCACGCCCCACGTAGTAGGTGACTGTGCCAGAGGCCGGCGGCGTCACGGCGCTCCAGCTGAGCGCCGTCGTGCCGGCTCCCGCGGTCGCGCCCGTGATCGTAGGAGCAGCGAGCGTGGCGAGGCTTCCACTTGCGGTGCCGCTGCCGGCCGCCGACCAGAATGCCAGCACTCCGCCCGCGCCGAGGAGCGCCAGCATGACGATCGCCGTCATGGTCCGGCTCCCGGAGCCCAGCGTTTTGAACGCGCGCCTCATGAGTGGCCGTTTCCGTCGTAGTTGAACGTGAAGGTTGCGCCCTTGCATGCGTCCTGGTTGCTCGCAAGGTTGCGCATCAGCACCTGAGGCGCGCTCACGGTCCCCGTGGGGATGGAGACTTTTCCTTTCGCGGGAACCGTGAGTGCGTTCGTTTCGGATGCATTGGACTGCGTCACCTGAAGGTTGGTCGGACCGTCGCATCCCGCTTTGGTGCTCCCCGCCTGGACGGCCACCAAGAGGTTCGTCACCTGCAAAGCCTTGGTGTTGGGATTGCTGATCGTCAGCTGAAGCGCTCTGGATACCCCAGGAGCGAGAGCCCCGGAGAGGTTTCCGGTGATCGTGAATGCCTTGACCACGGTCCACGCGTAGGAGACGGTCGCACTGAGGTTGCCGGCGGCGTCACGTGCCGCCAGGTAGAAGACGTGTTCTCCTTGAGAAACCGTCGGGTACAGCTTTGGGCTGGTGCATGGGGCGAGCGTTTTTTCGTCCTTGGCGCATACATAGCTCACGCCCGCCTCGCCGTCGCTGAAAGCGAACGTCGCCGATTTCAAACCGGTTTCTTCCTCAGGAGCTGAGGTGATCGTGGGCGCCGGCGGCGCGGTGGTGTCGATCGTGAACGTCGTGTTCGTGGGAGATGACGTGTTGCCGGCTTCGTCAGATGCCCGGACGTGAACCGTGTAAGGGCCGTCCGCGGGCACTGCCAGCTGGTAGCTCCATCCCGTCGTGCTCGCCGCTGGCGATTCGACGCTGGCTGCGTTGAGCGTCTCACTTGCCTTGTTGAAGCTGCTGCCGCCCCACCATTTGCCGTTGCCCTGCTGGATCGACACGAGAACGGAGGTCACGCCGCGCGCGTCTTTTGCTTTTCCGCAGAAGCCCGCGCTCGTGCATCCTTCACCCCAGCCGGCTGCGCCGTAGAGGTCGCCCGCGTCCGGGAACGTGAGGCTGACCGTCGGAGCTGTGGTGTCGACTGTCCATTTGTACGTCGTCGCTGCACTGGTCTTGGTGCCCGCAAGCGCCTGCACCTTGAACGTGTGCGAGCCGGCTGCCAGCGGCCCCGCGTAGGTGACCCCTGTCGCTGGGCAGGCGACGTATTCGGCGCCGTCCAGCTGGCACTGGTAGCTGACGCCCGACTGCGTGTCGGCGTAGGTGAAGTGCGCCGAGGTCGCGTTCGTCGGGGCGGCGGGCTGTGCGGTGATCGTCGGCGGGGTCACGGCGGGAGCGGCGGCGAGCGAGATGCTCACTGCGATCAGCGCCGAGATCAGCACGGCGAGAGCGAGTGCCGGGCGCCAAGTCAAGCGACGCCTCACGACGCGCCGCCATTGGCGTCGCTGGCCGGCGCGGTCAGAGTCGGCTGCATGGTGGTCTGGGTCGCCATGTCGAGTTTGGTGTTCTTGGAAGGGGACCGCATCGTGTAAGTGTTGGGACGCTCTCGGCATGGGTGCTCGGTTGACCTCTTGCTGCTGACTTACCGGTGCTGCTGGTGCCGCTGGTGTTGTTGAAACGGTGCGCTGCTGAAATGGGGTGCTGTGGGTGCTGCAGAAGCTCATCGTGGGGGGAAAGACGGTGCTTTCCCCCCACGAGTGCCCCTCTGGCTTGCCTCCGCTTAGCTCGTGAGGGCGAGGGAGATCGTCGCGCCCTTGCAGGCGTCCTGGTTTTCGGCGCTGTCGGTCATCGCGATCGAGCCGTTTTTGGCCAGGGCCACGCCGCTGCCACCGGCAGGGATGGTCTGGTTCTCGACGGTGTCGGCGATGCTGAAGTCCGACGCTTTGCAGCCGGCAGTCGCGTGTTCAGCATCGATCGAGACGACTGCGTGCACGGTGCCGACCTGCAGCCCCGATGTACCCGAGTTGTCGGCGGTGAACGAGACAGCCTCGCTGCCTCCGGGCGTCAGGCCGCTGGCGATCGAGCCGTGCAGCGTGAGCGCGCCGTTGCTGCTGGCAACGGTGCCGGTGCCGGAGACCGTGCCGTTGGCCGTCCAGTACGCCACCGCGATCCCGGCGACCGCGAGAACCGCGACCGCCCCGAGCACGAGTGCGCGCTTCTTGGTCAGTAGTGAACGAAACACAGAGCAACTCCTCCTTGGAATTGTTTACATTCTGGAGCGTCATTGCTCCATGTCGGCGGATCGTCGCATCGGCCCCCGCTACATTCGCCGGACATTCATCTAGAAGAAACCTGCACCTTTGGCTAGCATCGCCCGGCTCCGCTCGGGGTACGGGGCCGCGGCTGCGCTAGGACTCGAGCCGCGACTCGACCGCGCTCGCCAAGCTCGCCTCGCCGAGACGCGCTCTGCCCCCCAGCGGACGCTCGCTGCGGGAAGGCGCCGCGAGCCCCAGCGATATACGCGGCAGCAGCCGCGGCGTCCGCGCCGCGTACTCGACATACCGCGGGAATGCCCGTCCTAGTGCGAGTTCCTCCAGACGCATGCGCACGCTCTGAGCGAGAAGCAGAGCCGCCATCAAGCTCGCATTGCGGAGCGAGGGCGCGGCGATCAGCAGGCCCGTGCACGCGCCGATCTCGCCGAGGTAGACGGGATGGCGAACGATCCTGTAGGGACCTGAGCACACGAGCCCGCGCGCCTCCGGCAGTACCCCGAAGCAGCGACCAAGAGTGAGCACGGAGACGAGCAGCCATGCCCCGAAGGCGACGGTGATCAAATCACCGGTCAGCAGCAGGGCCACTGGGGTGCTGGGCGACGGCGGGGCAAAGGCGACAACAGCGATCATTGCGCCCGCGCACGCGAGAAAGGCGAGCGGGCTGCGCGCGGGGCGATGGGGTGCGGCGCGCCCGATCGTGAACACGGCGAAGGCCAGGGCCACGGCGGTGCGCAGCAGGTCGTATGCGACGAGCAGCCACGGCCTCACTCCCGGCGCGTCGACGGCTCTGGCGAGGTCGTGGGCCGCGTGTCCGGCGGTGCTCGCCGCCGCAATCGCAAACAGCGCCGGCACGCCCCAGCGGGCAAGCGCGCGGCGAGCGCTCATTTGCTCGACAGCTCGGCGAGGACCTGGGCGAGCGCGGGATAGAGGAGCACGATCATCAACGCCGGGAAGACCATCAGCACGAGCGGGAAGAGCATCTTCACCGGCGCCTTCTGGACCTTCTCGTTCGCCGCTTGGCGACGGCGCTTTCTCGTCTCGGCGGCGAGGTTACGCATCATCGCTCCAACGGAGACACCGAGTGACTCGCCCTGGGAGACGGCGCGTACGAAGGCGCGCACCGAGGGCGTCTCGCACCGTTCGAGCAGGTTGCCGAGCGCCCGCTCGGTGGAGAGCCCCATGCTCTGCTCGCGCAGTGTCAGGCGCAGCTCGTCGCCGAGCGGTCCGTCGAAGCGGTCGGCCACGAGCTGCAGCGAGCCCGCGAAGCCGAGCCCGGCCTCGATCGTTGCGATCAGCAGGTCGATCAGCTCAGGCAGGTCGCGGTCGACCCGGTCCATGCGCCTCTGTGCACGGGTTCCGACGAGCAGCGCGGGGCCGAACCAGCTCAGGGCCATGGCCGCGAGGAGCTCTACGATCCCGATGAACGAGAGGGCGCCCCCGGCAATCAGCTCGAGTCCGATCAGCAGCCCGATCCCGGCGGTCAGCATGACTCGATATCCCTGGAAGGTGTTTGAGCTGACGTTGTAGAGCCCGGCTCCGCGCAGTTGCGTCCCGCTCACCGGCGCGCGCCAGCCGCTGCCCTGCGCGGAGCGCCCGATCCGCTCCGCGAGCGAGCTGAGGCGAGCTGCGGCTCGGCTCAGCGGCCGCTCCGGGCGCGACGCGGTATCCGAGGAGGTGAATCCGTAGGAGCCGATCTGGCGCATCTGCGAGGTGACGCGGACGCTCGAGAGCGTGAGCGCGCGTGCCACGAGTCCCGCCGCAACGGCGAGGAGGAGGACTCCGATCAGGAACAGCAGCGCCATCTCCTCACACCTCGATTTCGGCGATCGACTTCATGATCAGGGAAGCCGCGACCAGCAGCCCAGCCGCAAGGAACACGAGGAACACGCCGGTGCTCGTGTGAAACAGCGGATGCAGGTAGCTCGGGTTCAGGAGCGCCACCGCGCCGGCGACCACCGGGGGCAGCGCGGTCACCACATAGCGGGACAGGCGCGCCTGCGCCGTCAGCGCGTTCAGTTCCCTGCGCAGCTCGGCGCGCTCGCGGACCGAGTCAGCGACGCGCTCCAGCACCTCCGCCATGTTGCCGCCCGTGCGCCGGTGCAGCGCCGCGACGAGGGCTACCTGTCCGATGTCCTCGCAGTCCATGCGCTGCTGCATCGGCACCATCGCCTCGTCGAGGGCGACGCCGAGCTGCTCGTCCGCGACGACACGCGACCACTCGCTGCCCGAGGGCTCCGGGGCCTCTGCTGCCATCGAGGAGATCCCGGACACGAGGCTGTGCCCGGCACGCATCGCCGAGGCGAGCTCCTGGAGATGGGTCGGGAGCTGCTCTGCGAACAGATCGCGCTGCTTCTTCAGCCGCTGGTGCACGAGCGCGCGCAGGAGCATCGGGCCTGCGAGCAGTACGAGTATCGCCAGCACGGGAGTGCCCGACGCGAGTCCGAGCAGCCCGGCGGTGACGATCGTGGCCAGCGCCGTCATTGCGAGCAGCTCGCCGGGCTCGCGCTCGATGCGCGCGATCTCCACGTCGCGCTTGAAGCGTGGCCACCAGGTGGTTTTCTCGAGCGCGCGTTCGAGCGCCGCGAGCAGCCGCGGATCGCGATCCTCGTCCTGCACGGGACCGAGCGCCGGCGTCGTGAACTGCCCGACGCGCCGGCGAAGGTGACCGCGCCGCAGTCGCGGCAGCAGGAAGACGGCGATCGCGAGCCCGATCAGCAGCGCCGCTACGCCCGTGAACAGGGCGAGCGCGAGCGTCGAGGCCCAGAACGAGTCGTCAGGCACCGGATGCAGGCGCGGCGGTCTCGGTGCCGGCGGTGTCTGATACGCGAGCGTCGCCGCCCCCGGGATCCCGTCCACCGCGACCGAGACCTGCACCCGCTCACCGGCCGGCGCGCTCGAGCGGTAGTGCAGCACGTACCCGCTCGTCAGGCCGGCCTCGATGCGGGTGAAGACATGAGCCAGCTGGGCCGAGCTCGACTCGGCGAACACGCCACCGCCGACGCGGGCGAGCAGGCTCATCCGTTGGGGTGTGTAGGAGGAGTCGCGAAGCCCGACCGTGTAGATCTGGGCATGAGCCGCGGCGGCGGCAGCGCCGATGTCGCGCGCCGTGACGCCGTGCCCGGCTGTCGGCCGCGAGCCCTCGCTCGCTCCGTCGGACAGCAGGATCACAGCTCCGGATGCGATCTTCGCCCGCTGGAGCTCGCCGACGGACACGGTCAGCGCGTTGTAGATGTAGGCGCCCCTGCCCACCTGCGGCGTCCGCGCCAGTGCGCCCGCGATCGCATTGGCGTCGTCGGTCATTCCCAGCACGACCGTGGCGCGCCGGTCGAAGGTGACTATTGCCAGCTCCTGCTTGCCCGTGCGCTGTGCGGCGAGCGCGCGTGCCGCCGACATCGCCCGCTCCAGCGGCGCGCCGCGCATGCTGGGGCTCACGTCGATCGCCAGCACGATCCCGAAGTCGCCCGCGCCGGCCCTCGCGATCGGGCGCACGACCGCCCCGCCGACATCCCTACCGTTCTCGGACACGTGCACCCGCGCGGCAGGCAGCGCACGCCGTCCTGGGACAGAGAGGACGAGCGAGCGCGCCGGGAACACGGCGCCGCCGCCTTCTGTCAGGCGCAGGTCCCCGCTCGACGCTGCGCTTGCAATCGGTGCACCGCTCAGCAGCCCGGCCAGCAGCACGCCGAGGGCGATCGCGCGGCGGGGCGGGACCCTGCGGAGCTCGTGGGCTGGTCTCACGCGAACGCCTCGCGTGGCGCCACCGCACGCGGCACCGGGCTCGTCCCGGCGCCCGCCAGCCATGACGGGAGCTTGATGCCTCGCTTGTCGAACTTGTCGAGGAAGCCCGGGCGCAGCCCGGTCGCCACCAACTGCCCTGCGGCGGGGCTGCCGTCTCCGGACTCGCCGAGCTTGAAGCGGTAGAGCTCCTGAAGCGTGATCACGTCCGACTCCATGCGCTGCACCTCTGTGATCGCGACGACCTTGCGCCCGCCGTCGTGGGCACGCTCGAGCTGGATCACCAGGTCCAGTGCAGCCGCGGTCTGCTGGCGGATGGCGCGCAGGGGAAGGTCGTAGCCGGCCATCAGCACCATCGTCTCGACGCGCGTGAGCGCGTCGCGGGGAGAGTTGGCGTGGATCGTCGAGAGCGAGCCGTCGTGACCGGTGTTCATCGCCTGGAGCATGTCCAGCGCCTCGGATCCGCGGACCTCTCCCACGACGATACGGTCCGGGCGCATGCGCAGCGTGTTGCGCAGCAGGTCGCGAATCACGACCTCGCCCTCGCCCTCGATGTTCTTCGGGCGGCACTCAAGGCGCAGCACGTGGCGCTGAACGAGCCTGAGCTCTGCCGCGTCCTCGATCGTCACGATCCGCTCGGAGTCCGGGATGGCGGCCGACATCGCGTTGAGGAGCGTCGTCTTGCCGGCGCCCGTCCCTCCTGGGATGAGGATGTTCAGGCGCGCTTCCACGCATCGCCGCAGCAGGTCCGCGGTCTCGGGAGTCAGCGTGCCCAGCCGCACCATCGCGTCGATGTCGAGCCGCTCGGCGCCGAACTTGCGGATCGTCAGCAGTGCGCCGGCGAGCGACAGGGGCGGGATCACGGCGTTGATGCGGCTTCCGTCGGGCATACGCGCGTCGACCATCGGCTGGCCCTCGTCGATGCGCCGACCGACCGCAGCGACCATCTTGTTGATGATCCTGCGCAGCTGAGACTCGTCGGTGAAGCGCACGGTCGTGCGATGCAGGACCCCCTCGCGCTCGATCCAGACGTCGTCTGGGGCGTTGACCATGATCTCCGAGACGGTGTCGTCGGACAGCAGCCGCTCGAGCGGGCCGTGTCCCATGATGTCGTCCGTCAGCTCCTCGACCAGGCGCTCGCGGTCCTCACGTGAGATCCCGGACTCTTGCTCCAGTCGCCGGCGGATCTCCTCGATCACGGTTCCCCGCAGGAGGCCCGGATCGGCCTCGCCGGTGAACAGCTGGCGGCCGAGGTCCTCGATCACGCCGAGGTGGATGCGGTTCTTGACGGCCGAGAACGGATCGGACATGGGCAGCGACGCCTCGCCGGCCGGGGAGGACGCCAGTCGCTCGTGCAGCTCCATCGCGATCCCTACCTTCCCCGCCGAAACAGGCGGCGACGCTTTGGCTTGCCCGCCCCGTCTTCGGCCTGGTCGGCGATGTACATACCGGCGAGCGCGCTGAACGAGCGCGCCGCATCGGAGCGCCGGTGCAGAAGCACGATCGGTTCGCCCTGATTGACCGAGCGCGTGATGTTGCGATCGGACGGGACCAGCACGTCGGGCGTCCGCCCGAGGATCGAGACGACGTCCTCGCGCGAGATCCCGACGTTCGAGTCCGCGCGGTTGAGCAGCAGACGCACGCGGCCGCTGTAGTCCATCAGCTCGAGCGTCTCCAGCCCGAGCTTGCTGTTCTTCAACGAGAGCGAGTCGAGCATCGCCACGACGCAGACCTCGCTCGAGGCGTCCACCGCACCGATCACCTCGGGGGTGAAGCTGGGCGGCGTGTCCACGATCACGAAGTCGTGCATCGATCGCAGCAGCGGGTAGACGCCCTTGAGGAACTCCGCCGTCACGACCCCAGCCTGGTCGGGCCGCGCCGGCGCCAGCAACCCTCGTACGCCCGACGGGTGAACCGTGAGGAAGTCCCCGAGCTTCTCGGCATCCAGCGAGCCGCCTGAGCGGACGAGGTCGTACATCGTTCGCTCTGGGCTCATCCCGAGGGTCAACCCGACGTCGCCGAACTGCAGGTCGAGGTCAACCAGGGCCACCGAATGGCCTGCATCGGCGAGCGCCACTGCGAGGTTCGAGGACGTGAGCGTCTTTCCGCCTCCGCCCTTCAGGCCGAGCACGCAGATCATCCTTCCCATTGCCTGCCCGGCTATCGACCGCACGCCGCTTCGGCGGGCGATCACCTTCTCGACGGCGAACACGAGTTGCTGGGACATCGCCTGCGCCATCTGCGGATTGGCGTCCGCAGGCAGCGTGACGATGTCGTCCACGCCGGCCTCGATCGCGTCCGAGACGTATCCGTTGCGCGCCGCGGTGCACACGAGCACGACTGCGCGCTCGGGGTGAGCGCTCCGCGTCTCACGCACGTACTCGCCGATCGCCGGCGTGAACGCCGAGCATGCGACGATCACGGCCTCGACTGCGTGTCCGTTCTGGTGCTCGGCCTGCCGGAGCCCGGCGTAGTCGGTCACCGCGATCTCCGAGCTGGAGGTCATGAGCGTCTCCACGACCGCTCGATCGACGGTGTCGTCGAGCACCACGCGTGTCTGTGTGGCAGGCCTCATTTGGATCCTCCCCCGTTCTGGCCGCTGCCGAGAAGCAGCGATTGAGCCGTGACCGCAGCGCCCTGAGACGACGCTTCGCTGGCATTCGCGGGTCGCAGCACCAGCCAGACCTTGCCGTTGTCCGCGGCGTACGCGAGCTCGCCTGCCTTGCTGTTCTCGACGTTCAGCGTGACGTTGCTCTGCTGGCTCTGCGGGCTGTTCGCCCCGAGCCCGGCGCTCGCGCCCGTACCCGGCACGAGCACGGGGACGTTCGCGAGCAGCCGTCTGAGCACGGACTCCCCGGAGCCACCCAGCTGCACGTCGGCGTAGACGTCGACGTGATCACCGTCGTGGAGCTGGCCGACCATCCCGTGAGCGGAGTCGAATGTGATCGTCATCGCTCGCTGTGTCGGGGCGAGCTTCGCGGGCAGGCCGCCGTTGTTGGTGAAGTCCGCGGCCGTGAGCTGCTGCCCGGGCTCGATGTCGGCCTTTGCGACCTGGCCGTGGAGCTGCGCGGTGTCGAGGATCGCCCCGGCGCTCGCCTGCTTGGCTGCGATCGAGGTCGGCTTGAACAGCTGACCGCTCGCGATCGCGTCGCCCGCGGTGCCCTTCTGGATCAGGCCGCTGGCGACGAGCACCGTCTGCTGGTTGACGCCCGCGTCGACGTGGTTGCGATAGCGGCTCATCGCCAGTGCAAGGATCCCGGCGGCAACGATCGCGCACGCAATCGCCACCAATATGGTCCCCCGACGCGTCGAGAGCGCTTTGCGCCAGTCATTGCGTGTGTAATTGTTCCCTGTCAGTTCCACTGTTCCCGCTCCTTTATCTCGTGAGCACGGTGACGCACTCGCCGAGCGAGTTCAGCGTGCATTTCTGGCCACCGCCGTCGGTGGTGTTGAGTGTGTTGACGTACTTGACGAAATGGCCGACGATTTCACCTTTGCTCGTCGCGTCGTCCGGGTGTGTTGAGCTTTTGCAGCCGTCGCCATCCCAGCCCGTCACGTAGAACGTGGCGAAATCTTGAATCGGGACGTTGCTCGAGCCGTTGCTGTCGTATGGCTCGATGAAGACTTGGACGACTCGCGAATCGTCTTTCGGCAGGTTCGGCACGCCGCCACCGTTCGTGTTCGACCAGTTGTTGGGGCAGTAGAAGTGCACGCCCAGCGGCGGTTCGGATTCCAGGCGGGAGCTCAGCCCTTGCGAGAACGGCCCCGTCTTTACGCCGCTGGCGAAGCCGATGCAGTCATACGGTTCTCCCGTGGCAGTGCACCCCGGGTCGGAGGTGTTGATCTTGTAGCGTCCTTTGCAGCCTTTGGCCAGGTTTTCGCGATACACCGCTCCCGAGGAGGCTCCCGGCGGGGGGCAGCCGACGACTTCCGACTGCGAGTTGCCGAAGCGCATGTGGAAGACAGGATCGGAGAATTTCTGAGCGTCAGAGAGGCTTCCTTCGACGTCGACGGTCACGACAAGGCTGTGGGAGCAGCTCGCACAGACTTCGAAGGTGTCCGCATCCTGCGGCGCGCCGCCGACCTCCGAAAGCCATGCGCCGGAGATCGTGCCCGCGTGGGTCGAGTTGGCCGCGAAGATGCGGTGCAGCACGGCGGCCTGGAGTTTCCCTTTTTCGCGTTCTTCTTTGACGGTCGCTTCGGTCGCTTTGGCCGGGCATGCGGAGGTCGTTTCTTTGACGCACTTGACGACCAGGGTGATTTCGTTGGAGCCGCTGCCCGCAGGCAGGGTCGCATTGCCGCTCCAGAGCCCAGTGCCCGCATTGAAGGTCAGGGCCGTTCCTTTGGTCCCTTTTACTTCCGGGGTGACGGTCACGCCTTTGGTGACGGCGCTGCCGTAGTCGACCTTCGCGGCGATCGAGAAGGAGCAGCTGCTCGCTGAGTTGGAGAAGTACGCGTCCGTGCAGGTCACCGCCGACAGCGTCACCCGGCGAGCGAGCGGCGCCGCCAGCGTGCCCGTGCCCGCATTCGTGTACCCGGCGATGTGCAGCAGCGGTTCGGCGGTCGCCAGGGTCGCCTTGGCTTCGGATTTGCGCCCGAAGCATTCGACGTATTCGTGCCCGCACGTCGTGTCGCCTTTGCTGCCGCTCAAGGCGACGACGACCCCGATGTGGGCGGTCGTGGCGTTCGTGGCCTTCAGCGGTACGGCCAGGGGCGCGGTCGAGTTGGCCCACACGTCTTGACCCTGGGCGTTGGGACCGAGGTTTTCCAGCGCCACGCTGACGGCTTCGTTTTTGGCGTTCTTGATCACTTCGTTGCCGCTGTCCTCGTTGACGAAGTACGCGCGGGCGGACACGGGCGAGGACTCGGTCACCGCGAGCGGCGATACACCGCTGAAGGTGCTCGCCTGCAGGACTTCGACCCGTGCGTGGGCGTTGATATAGGGCACTTTCGCGAGGGCCTTCCAGTACCATGGAAGGTTGCTCTCGGTCAGCTTCACGTCGACCATCTGCGCCGCGCACGGCGGTTCGGTGCTGGCGCTGGAGTCGATTGGGGAGGACTGCCCGAAGTAGGTCTTGTAGTTGACGCGCTCGTGGATGTTCGAGCTGCTCGTGCCTCCGACCTGTGCGTTGTAGAGCGGGGTGCTCGCGTTTACGCTCCCTCCGGAGGTTTCGACCGCCGGCACGCCGCCGTACTGGCCGGCCTTCTTGTACATCGCTTCGTTGACGCATGGCTGGAATTCCTGCGCCGCCGCGAGCGCGCTCGCGTCGGCCTGAAGCTGCAGGTGGCGCTTGTGCAGGAACCAGTTGCCCGAGTCGAGCGCGAATGCGACCAGCAGGATCGCCACGGGGGCAAAGACGGCAAAGCTCACGAGCACCGCCCCCCGCTCGTCGCCGGCGGACTTGAAGATGCGGCGCGCATGGCTCACGCGCACCCCGCTTTGTAGGCCGTTGGCGGCGCCTCCAGGCGCATGTCGGCTTTACCTTCGATGAGTGTTTTCGTCGCTTTGATTTTGAGGACAGGAAGCCATTCGATGCTGCCGCTGACCTTCACCTCAACCGGGTCGCCGATGTTCGAGGTTCCGTTGGGAAAGGTGATGCAGACCGTCTGACCACTCAGCGCTTTGCTGTCGGCCTGGCTCTTGGCCCATTCCTGCAGCGATTTGCCCGACGGGTTTTCGTTGACGGTCGCGTACCGTGCGACCTCGTTGGCCAGGTGCGTCTCGTCGTTTGCCGAGTTGAGCGCGAGGCCGAACTGGATGATCCCGAACACCAGCAGCACCAGGATCGGCAGGATCAGAGCGAACTCCACGAGGGCCGCCCCCCGCTCGTCCGCGAGACGGGCGCGCGTGTGCACGCCGCGACGGGCCGTGTAGATGCCCGTGGGAGGAGGCTGAAGCTGTTCTCTTGCGCTGGTGCTCATGGTCTGGTCGCTCGGTCTGTGCGTCTTCCTGGTTGTCCGTTGGTCTTGACTGCTTGCACTGCGCCCTCCTTGGGCGCCGGTCCGCGCCGACTCGCCGGTGGCGTGAGGTGCGGCCGGCGCCCTGGGAGGGTGTGTTGGTGCTAGAGAGCTGTAACTACTTTTTCGAGCTCCGTCACGATCCCGCCACCGACGAGGCCCAGCGTGACGATCGCGGCGATCGAGACGAGCGCCAGGATCAGCGAGTACTCGACCAGTGCCTGGCCGTCCTCCCTGCTCACCATCGCGCGCGCGAAAAGTGACGCGGCGAAGTCCTTGATCTGGTTCAACATATGTTTTTCACCCCCTCCCGATGCGTCGCGGTCGGTAAAAGTTCGATCGCGACCAATCCGCGGAGCCCTTGCTCGGTTCCGTGAACGGATCGGTCTCGTGCCACCGGACTGTAAGTCTGCGCGGCCGCGCCAGTAACGAGAAGAAGGGGTAGTTGACCCTAGACTTAGGTGCTGTTTCGCGGCATGTGAAAACGGTCAGACGTACCGCCCCGAGCAGGTGCTCGAATCGGCGCGATCGCGTTTGGGAGATCTCAGGCTTTTCGGTGCTTCGCGCGCGTGCAGGCGGCTTTGCGCTTCGCGCTCTTGTGAGCGCGCTTCTTGGCCTTCTTGGAGGCCCCGCAGGCGCGGCGGTGCGGAGCGCCGAAGGTGCCGCTCGCGTAACTGCCGATGTTGGCCCCCTGGTCGATTGCGGCCACGCGCCAGTAGAGCGTCCCCGTGTTGCCCTTGGCCTTCAGGTCGATGTCGGGCGCCCAGCTGGTTCCGTCGGTCCTGTGCGAGTCGAGGCGACGGGAGAAACCGTTGCTGGCGGAGACTTCGACGCTGTACTGCTTGGCTTCCGGATCGGGGTTCCAGGTGATCAGCAGGCGTGAGCCGGAGCGGACGCCTCGTGCGCCGCCGGGGGCGCCCAGCCCGAGCAGCCGGGCCTGCGGCGCTGAGTAGCCGCCGGGAACTTTGCCGCCGAGGCCGGCCGGAAACTCCGCGCGCACCTGCCAGCGCCAGATTCCCACGCCGAAGTATTTGACGACAGTCGCCGAGGGCGCCTCGAAGTTGAAATCCCGCTTGGTCCCGTCGGGTTCTTCGGTATGCAGGTCGTAGGAGATCGCCCCCGGCACCGGCGTCCACACGAGCGGTTCGAGCCCCTGGCCGCCGGTCGGCGGGCTCGGCAGCAGGGTTGGAATCGGCAGCCGGCGCACGAAGCTCTGCGTCGGCGACCAGTTCAGACCCTGGCCGATCCAGTCGTTCGCGCGCACGCGCCAGTAGATCACGGTGTCGGCTGGGTAGGTCGATGAGCTCGTGTATGCGGTGGCATCAGTCGTGACGTCGTCGATCGGATTGCTGAAGGTGGGGTCCTGGGAAACCTGCAGCCGGTAGTTGCGCGCATTCTCGGATGCCGACCAGCGGAAGGACGGCTGCACGCTCACGTTGGCCCCGCTGGCGGGTGAGAGGGACGCCGGCGGAATCGAGGACTTGTTGAAACTCTGTGGATTGTTGTGCAGCGCATCGGAGCACACGCCTTCGCCCGTTGGGCGGTTGGCGGGTACGACGGCCCAGTAGTACGTGGTGGTCTCGTCGCTTAGCGGTGCGCCATTCGCGAGTCGCGGCGCGTAGGCGGTGACGTTGGTGAAACCGAGGTCGACTACATGCGTGAAGCCGGCGTCGCGAGCGATGACCACGTAGTAGCCGCCCGCTCCGGGGACGCTCGTCCAGGTGAAGTACGGCGTACGCGAAGTGCTCGAGCCGCTTGCAGGGAGACGGTAGGCGCCAGCGGACGTTGTCGGACAGGTGCTCGCTTCGCCGGTCGGAGGCGCGGCGAATGTGAAGGCCGGGTTGTTGTAGCCGTTGAGATAGGTCCATTCGCTGGTGACCTGCGCGTGCTGGGCGTCGTCGTCGCTGTGGGCGAGAACGCGCACGCAGTAGGCGACGCCGGTTGTCAGCATCTTGTCGCGCTGTACGGCGGGGAAGCCTTCCGGGAACGGCCCATGCCCTGAGACGCCCAGAGGAGTCCAAGCGGTCGTCACCGTATCGGCGTGGTGTCCCTGTTCATTTACCTTGCTCCAATCGCAGAAGTGCCCCGTCTGTTCGTAGTCGCCGAGCTGCACCTCATACCGAGACGCTCCCGGCACGGGGTCCCAGGTGACGATCGGCGCTTCGGTGGCGGGCGCACCGGCGAGCGCGTCTCCCGCGATGCCGCGAACGGTGAGATTCGGAATGCTCGGGTCGAGCGAGTCGAAGGCCTTGGTGAACGGGGCGCCGTAGTTCCACACGCCCGCGTTGCCCCGTGCGTCGACGGCGCGCACGCGCCAGTAGTAGGCATTGTTCGCAAGCACCTGCAAGGGCGCCAGCGAGGTGCCGGTGGTGGTCCCGGCGCAGCACCACTTCGAGCCGGCCGGAAAGCCTTCGGCGGAGTTGACCTCGACTTCGTAGCGAGCTGCACCGGGGACCGGGTCCCATGAGAAGATCGGGTCGAACACGCCTGGATCGGGGTCGAGATCGCTCACGGACGTTCCGACGGCCGTGGGCCAGTTCCACGTGAAGCTCGCTACGCGCGAGCGCACGCCGCGATGACCGTCGGCGTCGAGCGGGGTGATCGCCCAGTAGTAGGTGCCGGGAGCGAGCGAGCTTGCCAGTGCGTAGTTGGTGCCCTGGGTTTCAAGGGGCTGAGCGGCGGTCCCGACGACGACGTTCGAGAGTGCCGGATCGGTGGCGATACTCACGATGTACTTGGCTGCGAACGGGACCGAGCTCCAGCGCAGCACGAGCGGCGTCGTCGGCCAGGAGACGGCCCCGCCGTCGCCGCCAGTGATCTGCGGCGCCTGACTCCAGTTCTTGACCACCTTTCGAACCTTCGACCAGCGACCAACCGCGTCCTTGAGCGTCACCGCACGCACACGCCAGTAGTAGGTCCCATTGGGCAGCTGCTTGTCGAGCGCGGCCGCGAGGTTCTTGGTGTGGCTGGTGCCCTTTCCGGAGCCGCTTCCGAGCGAGATCGAGCTGAAGCGGGAATCCGCCGCGATCTGGTATTCGTAGCCCGCCGCGCCGGCGACCGCGTTCCAGGAGATCGCCGGGAACTGCTGGACGAGCGCGCCGCTTGCGGGCGCTGCGAGCGCGGGCGAGGACAGCGGGCGAGCACCTGCGGTGCCCGTGCTCGCAATGAGGCCGAGTCCTATGAGGATGATGATCCTGCGCATAGCTCGTGCCGATCCTAGATTTCGCGCTCGGCGGTGAATACGCCACGAACCTCTAAGGCCACCTAGACGAAGGTGGAGGCCGGCGCCGTCCATCAGAAGAAGCGCTAGCCCCAACTAGACCATCGGGGGGTTTGAGTGCGGAACCCCAGCAAGGAGACTCGCTTCTCGTGAGGCGAGCCGCCCGGCGCGTCTACAGCAAGCCAAACACGAGACGGCCGCGGCGCTCGCTCACGAAGCCGACCACGGAGAGGGGACGCGCGGGAACGCATGAGGAAGACCAGGCTCATATTCAACGCGACCCGGGGCGAGCGGCTGTGCATCGCCGAGATTGCCGATCGCGCCCCCTCGCGCATGCGCGGGCTGATGGGCCGGCGGGCTCTGCCCGAGGGCGAGGGTGTGCTGCTGAGCCCGGCTCCGGCGATCCACACCGCATTCATGCGGTTCCCGATCGACGCCCTGTTTCTCGATCGCGAGCTGGAGGTGCTAGAGGTAGTGCAGGCACTTCGTCCATGGCGAATGGCCTCCAAGAGGCACGCGCGCTCGGTGCTCGAGCTCCCGGCAGGCGAAAGCTCGCGCTTGGGCGTCGGTGTCGGCGATCGCCTCGAGCTGCGTGAGGAGAATCGCTCTGACCCCGGAGGTGAGGGGAGCTCGTTCGGTCGCGCGGCGCGCTCAAGCGCCCGGGCAATCGCGGCTGACACCGCTGCGCCCGTCCTGGCGCGGCGGACGGAGCGCTCGGTCGCTCACCAACGCGCGCTCGCGGTGCTGGTCGTCTCCCCGGACCGCCATTTCCGCACGGTCATGGCGCTGCTGCTCGCGCGTCGCAACTGCTCGGTTCTGAGTGCGACGACTGCCGGCCAGGCCGGTCGCCTGCTCGACGCCGAGGGCATCGACGTGGCTGTCGTCGACTGCAGCGGTGCGATGGCGGATAAGGCGATCGCAGAAATCGAGTCGCGCGCCGCTCCGATCGGCGTCGTGCTCGTCAGCGAGGACGCCGAGGGCGACGGTCGCGGGGAGCACGTGATGCCCAAGTGGGGGCCGCTGGAGTCGCTGATCGAAGCCCTCGAAGCGGCGGGCGGCAGGCACGCGATGGAGGTGAGCGAGCGGTGAGCGCGACCGGCGCAGCACACTCGCAATCGCCCGTGCGGGCGCAGCACGAGCTGCCGGGAAATCTCGGGATACTCGCCCCGCTTGCGCTCCTGGCTGCGGTCGTCGCGTTCGCAACGCTGCCCCCCGGAAGCGCGACCGTCGCCAGTCTGACCTCCGCGGTGCTTCTGCTCGTCTCCGCGACGGACATCAAACGGGGGGTGATCCCGAACCGGATCGTGCTTCCGAGCAGTGCCGTGGTGCTGCTGCTGCAGATCGCGGTGTCTCCGGGACGCTCTGCGGAGTGGCTGCTCGCGGGAGTCGTTGCCGCGCTGATCCTCCTCGCCCCCCAGCTCCTGCGACGCGAGTGGATGGGGATGGGCGACGTCAAGCTCGGCCTGCTCCTCGGGGTGGCGCTCGGATGGAGCGCCATGGGCGCGATCCTGCTGGCCTTCCTGCTCGCTTTCCCTGTTGCTGTCCTGGTCCTGCTGCGCGACGGCCTGGGAGCCCGCAAGAGGACGATCCCGTTTGGACCGTTTCTCTCCCTCGCGGGCCTGATCGCGCTGCTCGGACCTCATCTGAGCGTACTCGGCGCAGGCTGATCGCGATGAGGCTCCGATCGCATCGCTCCCGGGGGCCCGGGCGCCGGGCACAGGCGGCAGGCGCCCCCGCTCGGCTCGAGCGCTTCGACTACGTGCCAACGCAGCGCTCGCCGCAGCTGCTGGGACTCTCGCTGCTGCTCGAGCAGGGTGTTCCGGGCGCTCACCTCGCGCTCGTGGTCGAGCGTTGCGGCGGCGAGGAGGTCTTCCAGCCGCAGCGGCTTGCGGCGAAGCGATCCATCGGTGGACACGCCCCTGAGCTGCAGCTGAGGCTGCGGGCCGTGTTCGCGGTCCCGTCGCAGCTGGCATGCGACCCCTTGGCTTGCTTCAGCGTACGTCTGGCCGATCACGGCAGGCTCGAGCTGCCGGCTCCCGGGGATCGCCGGGGCCCGGAAGTGCGCCACCGAACACGTGCAGCGGCACGGGCCGCAGTGTTGGTGCTCGCGCTCCAGCTCGTGCTCGCTCCGAGCCTCTCGACGGTGGGCGCGCTCGCGGATGGGCCGGCGGACGCCGGGGGCGAAC
Organism: Solirubrobacterales bacterium; assembly: GCA_038240205.1. Classification (GTDB taxonomy): domain Bacteria; phylum Actinomycetota; class Thermoleophilia; order Solirubrobacterales; family Solirubrobacteraceae; genus Palsa-744. Next base: position 18,625 of record JBBSDZ010000024.1, read on the forward strand.
CGACTGTGGCGAGCTCACCGCCTGCGGAAACCCTCGGCGAACCGTCTGGCGGCGGCGCGGAAGCGCCCGAGGGCGAAAGCGGAACAGGCAGCCCGGAAACGCCTGCGCCCGAAGCGCTCGCCCCGGAAGCGCCGGCGACGCCTACACCCGAAGAATCCGAGCCGCGGGCTCCCGTGAGAGGTCCTGCCCCGAGTCCCAAGGCCGGTTCGTCCAAGCCCGCGGCGCCTCAGTCTGCTGTCGGTGCGGCGCAGCCACAGGCCTCCGCTGTGCAGGCTGCGCCCGGCGCGGCGACTGTGGTGGCGAGGTCTGCGGCGGAATCCGGAAAGCAGGCACGGAGCCCGGCGCCGCCCCAGGGCATGCGGACCGCACGGAAGAACCGGGACGGTGGCGGCGCGCCGGCATCACGGGTGCCGGGCGCGCGGGCAGGCGGGCCGAGAGCTCACGCCCACGCGCCCGGGCCCGGCGGCTCGGCGATCGCACCGGCAACCGTCCCGGGTGTGCTCGGCGGCGCGTTTTCGCTCGGCGGGCTGCCGCCCGCGCTCACTGCAGTGCAGAGCGACGCGCCGCCTGCCTTCCTGATCCCGATCTACAAGCAGGCCGGCCGGCGCTACGGCGTGCCGTGGCGCGTGCTTGCGGCGATCAACCAGATCGAGACGGACTACGGGCGCAACGTATCCATCTCCTCGGCCGGCGCCGAGGGCTGGATGCAGTTCATGCCGGAAACGTGGCAGCGCTGGGGCCTCGACGCCGACCACGATGGGCACGCGAATCCCTACTCGCCCCAGGACGCGATCTTCGCCGCTGCCCGCTACCTTCGGGCGAGCGGCGCCGCCACCGACCTTGCCGGCGCGATCTACGCCTACAACCACGCCGGTTGGTATGTCACGGCGGTGCTGTTGCGCGCGCGGATGCTCGATGACCGCGCGAGCTTCGCCCACGTCGTGGCGGGGTACTCGCTGCCCCTCGACGCGGCGTACATGAGCCAGCTCGGGCGCACCGACGACGGGGTCGACCTCGAGACGCCTCCGGACGGTGCGCTCGTCTACTCGATCACCCCCGGAGTCATCAGCGCGGTCGCGAGCGATCCGGCGGGCTTTGGACCGAGCTACCCGGTCGTAGAGGCCGGCTCGGGCGCGCTGGCGGGACAGCACCTCTACTACGGTCACGTTGCGGAGTCCCTCGTCAGTCCCGGGCAACGGGTCGCGGCCGGCCAGCCGATCGCGGTCGTAGGGCATACGGGCGACGCCGCGTCGCTCGGCCACGGGCACATCGAGATCGGCTTCTCGGACGCGAGCGGCGTGCCGCTCACGCAGCACGGCAGCGAGGCGTGGACCCCGACCGGCGCGGTCATGCGCAGCTTTCTCGTCGAGCTCTCGAACTCGTTCGGCGTGAGCAACGAATAGGCGGGCCCCGGGGTGTGTCCCTATTCGACGGCGCTCATGCGGCAGGGCAACGTGTCTTGTCTGGCTTCAGGAGCCCGCTGGAGATGCCGAAGGTCTGATGAGGGCTGCTGAGTCCCGCGCATGCTCGCGCAGCCGCGATGATCGAGATGAAGACCGCCAAGCAAGCAAAAGCCAAGACGAGTGGCTCCGCGCGAGCACGTGACCGCTCGCACACGGTCCTCAGCTCGCCTGACCTGCGATCGCTCGAGCGCATGTTCGAGACCCACGAATGGACCTCGCGGCGAGCCTATCTGCAGGCGCGCGGGCGTGCGCGGGCACGGGCGCTTCGCGCTTTCGAGGGGGCGGGCACGCACGCGGATGCCTCGCGAACGGCGATGCTCGTGGCCTCGGCGGAGCTCTTCAGTGCCATGCGCAGCGAGCTTGCGGACTCTCCCGAGCAGGCCGCCGCCCTCGCACGGCGCCTGGAGGAGGTCATGGGAGTCTCGCGGCTCGCGCTCGCGAGGGAGCTGCTGCGCTCGCCCGAGCTGCTGACGATCTCACCGGGCGCGGCGGTCGATGCACAGCTGGAGATGCTCGCGGCGCTCGCCCCGCTGCGCAGCGTGTCGCTGTGGACGCTCGACGACGTCGAGCACGTGCGCTGCGTAAGGCACCAAGGGGAGGGGCGTCCCTCCCGCGGCGCCAAGCTGCTCGCCGCGAGGCTGCTCTCGGGCGAGGGTGTCGAGGGCGCTCCGCGCCGGGTGCTGCTGGCGCTGCCGATCGGTCGCTGGCGTAAGCCGGCGGCCGCTCTCGTGGGGTCGGCCAGGCCCGGGTCCTACGATACGGCTCAGGCGTTCCTCGCCGAGGCGGTTGGAATGCTCGGCGCGATCCTCGACCGAGACAGCCTGATCGCCGCGAACGTGGTCTCGGAGGCGGCCCTGCGTGAAACGAGCGAGCGCAAGCTCACCCGCCTCGGCTTCGATCTCCATGACGGCCCGATCCAGGATGTCGCGCTGCTCGCAGAGGACCTGCGGCTGCTCCGAAGTCAGCTCGGTCGCCTCGTTGGCGCTCCAGAGAAGCAGGACATTGTCGACGGCAGGATGGACGACCTCGATGCGCAACTGAGCTCGCTGGACGGCGAGCTCAGGCGGATCTCGAATGAGGTGCGTGCCGCTTCGGTTTTGCTGAACCGCCCTTTCCAGGAGGCCCTGCGTGACATCGTGGAGGCTTTCTCTACCCGCACCGGAGTCACGCCGAAGCTTGCGCTCAACGGCAACATGCGGCTGCTGTCCGCCTCGCAGGAGATCGCCCTGTTCAACATCTTGCGCGAGGCGCTCGCGAACGCTCGCGAGCACAGCGGTGCGACGGCCGTTCAGATCCGCGTGTCGGCTAGCGAGCAGGGCATCGAGGCGCGGATAGTCGACAACGGTCGCGGCTTTGATCCGGAGCCGACGCTGCTGCGAGCCGCCAAGGAGGGGCGCCTCGGCCTGGTGGCGATGCACGAGCGCATCCGCCTGCTGGGGGGACAGTGCCGGATCGACAGCCGCCCGGGTGGCCCGACGGTGATCGATCTCGCGCTCGAGCGCTGGCAGCCACTCACCCCGGACGAGGTGGGCACGCAGCGCTGAGCGAGGAGCGGGCGCGGCTGCTTCTCAGGCGGTGGCGCCGGCGAGCGCCCCGGGTGCGAGGTTGTTCTCGAATGCATAGCGGACGGCGCCGCTGCGATTGGAGACGCCCAGCTTGCGGTAGATGTTGGTGAGGTGGAACTTGACGGTGTGCTCGCTCAGCCAGAGCTCCTGGCTGATCTGCTTGGTCGTGAGCCCGCCGGCGACAGCGGTCAGGATCGTCAGCTCGCGAGGAGTCAGCCCAGGCCCGCCGGCGGTGCTGATGTCCTCAGAGGGCCGTCGCGGCGGTGTCGAAGGAACGTGATAGACGGCGCCAGTTGCCGCCTGGCGGAGCACAGAGGGAATGTCGACGGGGCTCACGCTCTTGAGGATGTACGCGCTCGCGCCGGCGAGCAGCGCGGCGTCGATTGTGGCGCGATCGTCGGAGGCCGAGATCACGACGGCCTTGACCTCCGGCCAGGCGCGCTTGATCTCGGTGACGCAGTCGAGCCCGTCGACGCCCGGCATGTGCAGGTCGAGCAACACGAGATCGGGCTTCCTGCGTGCGACCAGCCCGAGCACCTCTTGGCCGGAGCGAGCCTCGCCGACGACCTCGATGCCCTCGCTGTCTTCGAGCATCCGCCTGATTCCCTGCAGCATCAGCGGGTGGTCATCCGCAATCAAGACCTTCAATGACGTGTCCATACTTGCCCCTTTGGATCGCATCCTGCGATTGGCTTGAGAAAAAGCGTAGCCGAAGGATCCCGGTCCGCGTGCAACTTTCGCAACAGCACCTAGGTCTAGGTGTGGGCTAGACCTTCGTGCAGGTTTACGACCGGCCGCCGGCGGGGACTCGCGGGCTGCATCTCCTGACTGCTCGCGCCGCACCTTGGTCTAGGTCCAACTAGAGGTTCGTCCCGTTCCTGGCGCGCGAAGTGGAACCTACGATTCCGCGACTGAGAGCGAAGTGGGCCGGCGCAGTCGTGACGGAGTACTCGTTCTCCACGACGGATCGACGGAGGACGTACGGCATGAAGCCACCCCCTGGTACGGCCCGAGCTCCGGGCGCGCTGCACACCAATCGCCCATTTGCCGGTGCGCGCGCGCTCGCCGAGGCGGCTCCGGGCCTTGCACTGATGGGAGCGCGCTTGGCGATGCTGAGCGTTGGAGCGCGCATGGTACCGCGCCTGATCGGGACGGTCGCGCCGGCGCACTCGCCGCCGCTCGCACCGCGGCGCACTCGCCGCCGCGGCGCGCATGCGATCACGCGGCCGCCCCGGCAGCGGCAGCTCGAGCCGTCGCACGACCCCGTCGAGGACGGGAGCTTTCGTCACGCCTCCGAGAGCGTGCTGTCGAGCTCGCGGAAGGCGGCGCATCTCGCGCTGGGCGTCCTGTGGGCGATCGTCACGGTCTCCTTCTGGAGCTGGTGGCTCGGACAAGCGGCGCACAGCACCGCTTGGCTCTACTGGCTGCAGACGGTCACGCTGCTCTATCAGACCACTGTGCTGCCGTCGTTCTACTGGCTATACGTGCGCAGGATGCGCCGTCCGGTCGAGCCGACGCCGCGACGGGGAATGCGTGTGGCGATGATCACTCTGTGTGTTCCCTCCAGCGAGTCGACGGAGATCATCCGCCGTCAGCTCGAGGCAATCGCGGCGGTCGACTACGCTCACGACAGCTGGGTCCTGGATGAGGGCAACTCGCCGGAGGTGCAGGCACTCGCGCAGGTGTGCGGGGTCCGCTACTTCTCCCGCGGCGGCGTGGCACGCTGGAATCAACCCGAGCCGCCCTTCCAGGTGGCCACGAAGGCGGGAAACGTCAACGCGTGGCTGGACCACGTCTCGCAGATCGGCGAGGACTACGAGGTCTTCGTGCAGATGGACATCGACCACCTCCCCCGCCGGGACTACCTCGATCGCGTGCTCGGCTACTTCCGCGACTCCGAGATCGCCTGGGTGCAGGCCCCGAGCGTCTGTGGCAACCTCGATAGCTGGACCGCGCGCGGGTTGGCCGAGCAGGACCTGATCTTCCAGGGACCGCTGCAGATGGGCTTCTACGGAGCCACTGGCACCCCGTTTATCATCGGCTCGCACACGACCTACCGCACCGCGGCGATTCGCGAGATCGGCGGCTTTCAGCCAACGCGTGCGGAGGATCACCTCGACACGGTGATGCTCGCGGCGCACGGCTTCCGCGGTGTGTTCGTACCTGAGCTGATCGCAGTGGGGGACGGCCCGCACAACTTCGCCACCTACCTGCGCCAGCAGTTCGCGTGGGCGAACTCGATGATCGAAATCTTCCTTCGGCGGACGCCACGGCTGATACGTCGGTACACGTTCGGGCAGGCCTTCCAGTTCCTGTTCTGCCAGAGCTGGTACACGCTCTGGTCGCTCTCGCTGGGCTTGCTCTGGCTGCTGCCGGCGATCGCGCTGCTGGCGCACCGTCCGATCGCCGCGGTCGGGGTCGCAGAATTCCTGCTCTATTTCCTGCCCATTCCGCTGACCTCGAGTCTGATGTGGTGCTGGACGCGCAGGTGGTTCCAGCCGGGAGGGGTGAGGCTGTCCTGGCGAGGCGTGCTGCTCGAAATCGCCCGCTGGCCGGTCGTTCTCTGGGCGCTTCTGAACGTCGTGCTTAGGATCAAGCACTCCTACATGATCACCCCGAAGGGCGTGGCAGGCCAGCGGGGGCCTCGGGCATCGAGCATCTACGGTCCCTACATATTCCTCACGGCGTTTCCGCTGGGCGCGCTGTGGTGGTTCCACGAGACGGCGAGCGGCGGCGTGCAGGGCTACTTCGGACTGGCGCTCGCGAACGCCGTGCTCGGGCTCGTGCTGCTGCAGACGACGCTGTTCCTAGAGATCCGCGAAATCGCCGGCCAGTCGGATGGGCTGCTGGCCGCAATCCGGTTGCGCGCGGGCGTCGTGACGTGTGCCGTGGCGCTACTCGGGCTCGTGGCCGTGTCGAGCATCGTCGCGTGGGCTCCGATGGTGAGCGCGCTCTCCTAGGTACACGGTGAACGCTCGAGACCAGCCCGTCCAGCGGCCCGCGATCAGGCTCCTCGCTCGCGCGGGGGGGAGGCTCGCACCGCTGCTCCTGCTCGTCGCGATACTCGCGCTGCTCGGGCTGCGCGAGGTCTCGAGCAGCTCGCAGCAGCAGGCCGCGGCGGTCGTTCCCCTGAGTGCCGCCCGCGCGGCGGCTGCGAGCGTCGACCTCGGCGTCACGACGCCGCAGCTCGCGCGCAACGAGTGGCGCACCTGGCGTCCCGCTGACCTCGGCTCGGTCAGCGCCTTCGAAGTGCACGCGCACAAGCACCTCAGCGTGATCATGTGGTATTCCGACTGGCGGCACAACTCGGTCTCGTCGGCACAGCTGCAGGCGGTTGCGCGAAGGGGAAGCGTGCCCGAGATCACCTGGGAGCCGTGGGACTTCTCGCAGGGCTCCTACCACGCGCAGCCCAAGTACGACCTGGCGAGCATTATCGACGGCTCGCACGATGCTTACGTGCGCTCATGGGCGCGGGCGCTGGCCGCGTACGGAAAGCCCGTGCGGCTGCGCTTCGCCCAGGAGATGAACGGCAACTGGTATCCGTGGGTGGAGAGCGCTTACGGCAATCACAGCGGTCAGTTCGTGCGTGCCTGGCGCCATGTGCACGACATCTTCCGCGCGGCAGGCGCGAGCAATGTGAAGTGGGTGTGGAGCCCGGTCGCAATCGCAAACAGCATCCATGCCGAGCAGTACCCGGGCGATGCATACGTCGACATGGTCGGCCTCTCGCTCTTCAACGGCGGCGCGCAGCTGAAGTTCAACCACTGGCAGTCATTCGCGCAGAAGATCGATCGTCCGCTGAGCCTCTTGCGCGCGATCGCGCCGAGCAAGCCGGTCGAGATCAGCGAGGTGGGGACGGCCGAGCAGGGGGGGAGCAAGCCGCAGTGGATCCGCGACATGTTCACGACGCTGAGACAGAACCCGCAGATCACCTCGCTGGTCTGGTTCGACGTTCCGACCAGCTCGGACTGGCGGATCGAGAGCTCACGCGCCTCCGAGCATGCCTTCGCCGCCGGGGCTGCGGACCCCCGCTATCGCTGAGCGCTCGGACGAGCGCTCTGAACGCGTGTCGATGAACGCCGCCTCCGCCTCATCTCCTCGGCCTGAGCTGCCGATGAGCGCTGCATGGCTGCGAGCTCGGGCGCTGCGCCCGCAAGATGGCGTGCAGGAAGCCGGGGCACGCGTGCCGGCGGAACGTGGCGTCGACGGTCGTGGGTAGCCCCGGTCGGCGTCGTGCTCGTGTGTGCCGCTGCGGGGTCGTTTGCCGGCAGCGCGGGCGCGAGCGTCGGCGTCGAGCGCACCGCTTTCGCATCGACTCGGGCAAGCGGCTCTCACGCGCGACACGCGCGATCGAGTGCCGCGAATGCTCGTCGCGCTCACCGCAGGATGGTCCGGCGGCGCGCGGCGGCCCGACGCCGGCGCCGGCATGCGGCAAGCGTGCACAAGGCCGGCGAAGGTAGTCGTCGCGAGGTGAAGTCAGCATCTGCGCACGAGCTCGTGTTCGGCGTCTATCCGGGAGGTGCCGCGGGGGCGCTCGGGCAGACGGCGCCGGTCGCGCCCGAGGATCCCGCCAAGCGCCTCAGCTCACTCCAGCTCCTGCGACCTCAGGGACGCCCGTTCGTGCTGCGCTTGTACGCGAGCTACGGGGGCGCAGGCGGCTCCTCGGCCGCGGCACAGGCGGGTCGCGAAATCGCCGAATACACCTCAGCCGGCTTTCAGGTCGAACTGGCGCTCTGCTACCGGCCACGACCCGGAGGAGCCGGCCCGGGGGCGGACGTTCCCGGATTCGTGGAGTTCGCGCGCCAGGCAGTGGCGGAGCTCGGATCGAATCCGGGCGTGGTGGCGCTGCAGGTCACGAACGAGGCAAATGTCAATGGCGCACCGAACGCCTCGGACGGCTACTACGCGGGTGCCGCGGATGCTTTGATCGCCGGCGTCGAGGGTTCAAAGCAGGAAGTGCAGCGCGACGGCTTCGACCAGCTCGGGATCGGGTTCAACTGGGCCTATCAGCCGGGAGACGCGGACAGCGCCTTCTGGAGCTACCTGGGAGAACACGGGGGATCGGCGTTCGCGGGCGCGGTTGACTGGGTCGGGATCGACGCCTACCCGGGCACGTGGGGCCCGGAGATGCCCGCTGCGCCATCTCTTGCGGGCCGCGTGCGCCGGGCGACAACGGCCGCGCTGGGAGCGCTGCGCCACACCTACATGCCGCTCGCGGGCCTGTCTCGCTCGGTGCCGATTCACGTCAGCGAGAGCGGCGCGCCGACTGGAGTGCTTCGCAGCGAATCCGATCAGGCGACGGTGCTGCAGTCGGCGGTGGAAGCCGTGTACGACCACCGCTCGGCGTACAACGTCACCGGCTATCGCTGGTTCGACCTGCGCGATGCGAGCTCCTCGAGCGCGAGCTTTGAGGATCGTTATGGGCTGATGAGCGATTCCTATGAGCCGAAGCCGGCGTTCGATGTCTATCGCACCCTGATGCAAGCACTCTGAGTCGCGCGAGCGGGTCGCCGGGTCAATGCGAGCGAGCCCCCGCGCGCCGTCGGCGCCCCTAGACTCGATCGGATGCCTGGGCCGGTCAAGACAGAGGCGGTCGTGCTGCGCTCGATGCGCTACGGCGAGGCGGATCGCATCCTGCACCTGTACACGCCAGGCCGCGGCCGGGTGAGCGCGATCGCCAAGGGCGTGCGCCGCGCGCGCAGCCGCTTCGGTGGGCGCTTGGAGCCATTCTTCCGGCTTCGCATCGAGCTGCACGAAGGGCGCAGCGAGCTGCTGACGGTGACAGGCGCGCAGACGGTCGACGCGCATCCGCGCCTGCGCGAGGATGCGCGGGCGCTCGATGCGGCAGCGCGCGCCTGCGACGCGGTCGGGCGGCTGTTCGAGACCTCCGAGCCGCATCCGGGCGTGTTCAACCTGCTCTGCCGCAAGCTCTCGCTGCTGGACGAGCAGGTCGGCGCTGGCGGGGGCGCTTCGATCGGGCGCGCAGGCGCGCTTGCGTTTCGCCTGAAGCTGCTGCTCGCGGCGGGCCTGGCGCCGCAGCTGGACTCGTGTGCGTCGTGTGGTGAGCGCGAGGATCTGGTCGGCTTCTCGGGCGCCGCCGGTGGAGTCGTGTGCGGAGCGTGCGAGGCGGCGTCGTTCCCACTCGGCGAGCTGGCGTACCGCTTCATGACGGAGGCGTTCGGAGTCTCGCTCGAGCAGGCGCCGGCAGCGCCCGATCCGGCGCTCGCGCAGGTGGAGCGGGCGATCTCGGCGACGCTCGAGCATCACGCGCACCTGCGCCTGATGCCGGCCGTGGGGCGCTCCGGCTGAGGCAGCCGCGAGCTCGGCGCTGCGCCTGTCGGTACAGCGCGCGTGTCGCAACCGCGCGGCCGGGGTATCGTTGTGCAGATGGACGAGGGACTGCCGATCGCGTATGAGGTGCTCGAGAAGGGCGTACCGGTGCACTGCTCTGACGGGCAGGAGCTCGGGACGGTGCATCACGTCGTGGCGGCGCCTGAGAAGGACATCTTCCACGGCCTGGTGATCTCGGTGCCCGGGCTAGGTCAGCGCTTCGTGGAGGCGGCGGACGTCGCGTCGCTGCATGAACACGGGGTCGATCTGCGGATCGACTCTGCCGCGGCCACGAGCCTGCCGGAGCCTGGCGGCGGCGCGGCGGTGTTCGGCGAGGACCCAGGCGAGGTCAAGGGCTGGCGCCACTGGGTCAACCTGGTGACGATGCGCGGGGATTGGAAACGCGAGGGTTGAGCGGGCTCGGGCACGCGGCTGCTGGCACAATCGGCTGGTGAGCATCGCGCGCGTAGAGGACACGGTGGCAAGCGGGTTTGCCGCGCGCGTGCAGGCCCAAGAGCAGCAGCTGCGCTCGCCGCTGGCGGCGCGCTCCTACCCGGCGCTACGGGCGCGAGCGGAGGACGACTGTGCTCTGCGCACGCCGTTTCAGCGCGACCGCGATCGCATCGTTCACTGCAAGGCGTTCCGGCGGCTGACGCACAAGACGCAGGTGTTCGTGGCGCCGCGCGGCGATCACTACCGCACGCGGCTCACACACACGCTCGAGGTGACGACGATTTCACGCACGGTTGCGCGCGCGCTGCGGCTGAACGAGGACCTGGTGGAGGCGATCGGCCTCGGGCACGACCTCGGGCACCCGCCGTTCGGGCACATCGGCGAGGAGGTGCTCGACGCGTGCTTGAAAGAGCGCTTCGGGCGGGACTTCCGCCACTACGAGCATTCGCTGCGCGTGGTCGACCGTCTGGAGCGCGACGGTGCAGGGCTGAACCTGACCGAGCAGGTGCGCGACGGTATTGCCGGTCACTCCAGCCGCGCCCCGCTGCCGCAGACCCTCGAGGGCCAGATCGTGCGTGTGATTGACCGCGTGGCGTACATCAACCACGACATCGACGACGCTGTGCGCGCGGGGCTGCTGCGCGAGCACGAGCTACCGGAGGAGCCGATCGCGGTGCTCGGGTCCAGCGGCTCGGAGCGCATCGACGCGCTGGTGCACGACATGGTCGAGCACTCCGAGGCGGCCGGGGAGATCGTGCAGGGGCCGCAGGCGGGGCCGGCGATGGCGGCGCTGCGCGAGTTCATGTTCGAGCGCGTGTACCTCGGGCCGGCCGTGCGAGCGGAGCACCGCAAGATCGCAGGCGTCGTGCGGCGGCTGTTCGAGCACTACGTCGAGCGCCCGGAGCTGCTCGCGCGGGAGGATGGCGCCGGCGGCGGGGACGGCAGCTTGAGCGACGGTGACGGTGACGGCGGCGGGGACGGCAGCCGCAGTGACGGCGGCGGCGCGGAGGGCACGCGCGCGACGCCGCGCGCGCCGTCGGAAGCGGCAGCGGGGCGAGGCGCGGAGCCGGATGAGGCGGTGGCGCAACGCGTGACCGACTATCTGGCGGGGATGACGGACCGCTACTGCATCAGGCGCTACACGGAGCTCGATGTGCCGCAGGCGTTCGCCCGCTAGCGTAGTTCGAGGTGGCGCTGTACACGAACGAGTCAAAGGATCGCGTGCGCGACGCGGTCGACTTCGTCGAGCTGGTCTCGGCGCGCACGGAGCTACGCCGGGCGGGTCCGGCGCGCTTTGAGGGTCTGTGCCCGTTCCACGACGAGCGGACGCCGTCCTTTGGGATCGACCCGGGACAGAAGGTCTACCACTGCTTTGGCTGCCAGGCCTCGGGCGACGTGTTCACGTTCGTGCAGGAGACGGAGGGCGTGGACTTCAAGGGCGCGCTGGAGCTGCTGGCGGAACGCTACGCCGTGGAGCTGCAGCTCGAGCAGGAGGACCCGCGCGAGGCGGAGCGCCGCAAGCGCCGCGAGCGGCTGCTGGAGCTGCTGAAGCGAACGACGGCCTACTACGAGCGGTACCTGTGGGAGTCGAGCGAGGCGGCAAAGGCGCGCGAGTATCTGCTCGGCAGGGGCTTGAAGGAGGAGATATTGAGGGAGTTCCGCGTGGGGTATGCGCCGAGCGCGTGGGATCGTGTGCTCCTGGCCTCGCGTAGAGGCGGCTTCTCCGAGCAGGAGCTGTATGCGACGGGGCTGGCTCAGCGCTCAAAGCAGAACGGGCAGCCATACGACCGCTTTCGCTCGCGGATCATGTTCCCGCTGACTGACATCCGCGGGCGCGTGCTCGGCTTCGGCGCGCGTGCGATGGGAGAGGACCAGCGCCCGAAGTACTTGAACACGTCTGACAATGACGTCTACCACAAGGGCCTGCATCTGTATGGCGCAGATCTGGCGCGTGCGCACGCCACGCGCGCGGGCAAGGTGATTCTCGTCGAGGGCTACACGGATGCGATCGCGCTGCACCAGGCGGGCATGCGCAACGCGGTCGGGCTGATGGGGACGGCGCTGACGGGCGATCAGGTGGGAGAGCTGGCGCGAATGGCGCAGACGGTGCTGCTGGCGCTGGACGCGGACAGCGCCGGGCAGGAGGCGATGCTGCGCGCGTCCGGCCTGGCGGCGAAGCGCAAGCTGGAGCTGCGCGTCGTGCCGCTGCCGGCAGGCGCCGATCCGGCTGACTTGATCCAGCGCGACGGCGCCGAGGCGATCGCAAAGGCCGTCGAGAAGTCGGTCCCGTTCGTGCGCTTTCGCGTCGAGCGCGTGCTCGCGGCGGGAGACGACTCGACGCCGGAGGGCCGCGACCGGATGATTGACGAGCTGCGGCCGGTGTTCGCGCAGCTGCCGCCGAGCGCGATGCGCATGGAGCTCACGCGGGTGGCCTCCGGGCGCCTGGCCGTGCCGGAGAGCTTCTTCGAGCAGCAGCTTGCGGCCGCGCCGGCGCAGCCGCGTAGAGAGGCTCCGGCGCGCGGCGGCGGGGCCGCAGCGCCGGCGGCGCAGCGCCAGCGCAACGGCACGCGCCGCGAGGGCAAGGCGCTGTCCGGGCGCGCGGACACCGAGCGGGCGTTCCTGGCGCTGTGCATCGCCTCGCCGGAGGAGGGCGAGCAGGCGCTGCAGGGCCTGGACATCGATCAGCACTTCTCCAGCGAGCTGCTGCGCCGCGCCGCGCGGCACCTTCGCGCGGGGAACCTGCGCGAGCCGATGGCTGCGGCAAGCGCCGACGGCTCGCTGGAGGAGGATCCGGAGCTCAAGGCGCTGCTCACCGAGCTGGTCGTCGCGGCAGGGCGCGACGCCTCGCACCCGGCGATGCTCGAGGCGCAGCGGCTGCAGCTGGAGCTCGCGCGCGTCGAGCGCCAGATCCAGCAGGCGCGCGGGCAGCAGAGCGGCGAGGTCAGCGAGCTCGCGCGGCGCAAGGCGACCGTCAAACTCGAGTTCGACCGTGCTTACGGGCGGGTGCTGGAGGAGACGGGGGATAGGGAGGGCTGAGGCGGGCGACTCGCGGCAGGCGGCGCGGACAGGCCGTTGCGTCTCAAGCAGTGCGGACAATAGGGTGCATGGATCAGGCTGTGCTGGAGGAGATGCTCGCGGAAGGGCTGTCGCTGGCCGAGATGGGCAGACGGCTGGATCGACATGAATCGACGGTCGCTTACTGGGTGGAGAGGCTGGGTCTGACCGCAGCTCACGCCGGTCGGCATGCCGCGAGAGGCGGCTTGACGTACCTCCAGCTGCAGCCGCTGATCGAGGATGGCCGCACGATCGCTGAGATCGCGGGCACGCTCGGACGGAGCAAGACAACCGTCCGGCACTGGTTGCAACGGCACGGTTTGAAAACGCTAAGCAGCCGAGGGCGCAGACGATCGCCTGAGTCGCGTGCGGCGAGCGCGGCAGGGTCCGCCGTCATCGAGATGGTTTGCGTGAGACACGGCAAGACTCCGTATGTACTCGACGGACGTGGCTACTACAGGTGCCGACGATGTCGTGCTGAGGCAGTGTCCCGACGTCGCCGGAAGGTGAAGGAGACCCTTGTGCGGGAGGCAGGTGGCGCATGTGCGATCTGCGGATATGCGCAGAACATGCGGGCACTGCATTTCCATCATCTCCAGCCGCTCGAAAAGCGCATCGAAATCAACGCAAAGGGCGTGGCGCTGTCGCTTGAGACCCTCCGCGCGGAGGCTCGCAAGTGCGTGCTTCTGTGCTCTAATTGCCATGCTGAAGTCGAGGATGGCGTCGCCGCCCTCCCGGCAGTTAGGCTGGGCCAGGCGGTTTCCGCCAAGGCGCGTCCAGGCGATCCGGGGTAGCTCAATTGGCAGAGTATTCGGCTGTTAACCGAACGGTTGTGGGTTCGAGTCCCACCCCCGGAGCTTGTTTTCTATGCCGCTAGCTTTTCCACCAGAATGGCTGCGGTCGCACCGGCGTCATGCGACGCTGACCAAGCTGCGAGCTCGCGCGCTCTTGCCCTGATCGAAGCATCGCCGAGCGCTCGCTCCACCGCCAGCCGCAGC
>JBBSDZ010000025.1:0-31975 GCA_038240205.1 Solirubrobacterales bacterium
CTCGATAACGCCGGACCGGCAAAGGTTCCGGAGCTACCCGGATCGAGGCGGACCTGTCCATCAACAGAGGAGAGAAAACTGATGCGCAGAGCATCCACCTGTCTGGCCCTGCTCGGCTGCCTTGCAGCCCTGGGCCTCCCGGCCGCCGCTTCGGCTGCACCGACGATTACGCTGGTCGCGAAAGCCGTCCCGCTGAAGGGCTTCCCGCACACCGGGAACATCCTCGGCGCCGGCGCCGCGGTCGAATTCAAAATCACGATCAAAGGCACGGAATCGACCGGGGGCGTTCCCTCACAGCTAACGGGCGTCAAGACCTGGCTGCCGGCCGGATCCAAGCTGCACTCGCAGGGCTTCGTGACCTGCCCGCCCGCGACGCTGGAAAACATCGGCCCGAGCGGTTGTCCGAAGAAGTCGCAGGCCAGCCCTGTCGGTACCGCCGGCGTGGTCGACCCGATCGGTGGCGAATTGGTCAAAGAGAACGCCGAACTCCAAGCGTTCTTCGCGCCCGGCGGCGGGCTGCAGTTCTACGCGAACGCGGCCTCGCCGATCTCGGCGCAGCTGATCGCCTCGAGCGGTAAATACGTCAACTCGGCCCCGCCGTATGGCCCGGAGTTCATCGGCACCATCAACCTGATCAACTCGGTCCCCGGCGCACCGCCGGTCTCGACCGAATCGATCAACATCAAGGTCGGCGCGGCGTACAAGCAGGGCAAAAAGACGGTCTACTACGGGACGCTTCCGAAAAAGTGCCCGAAGGCCGGATTCCCGCTGAAGCTCGAACTGATGTTCAACAGCGGCGAAAGCGCGACGACGACGTACAACGCTCCATGCCCCAAGAAGTAGCTAGGAACGGCGAGCTCGCGCCCGCAGGGGCGTAAACTCGGCCGAAGTGAGGTGGGACGGGCGGCTCCATCGAAAGGTGGGGCCGCCCGGCTCGTTTTGAACGGCAAGGAAGGAAAGGGTTGAGGACGCAGACCGGAGGGTGGAGGAGAGGCGCGGCCGCGGTCGCGGGCCTCTTCACCGTGGCCGCGCTTGCCGCGGTCGTGCTGTTGGCCACCTCTGCGGGCGGCTCCAACGGGAGCTACACCGTGCGCGCGATCTTCGACGACGCGGGCAACATCATCTCTGGGGAGAACGTGAAGATCGGCGGCGTCAAGGTCGGCGTGGTCGGAGCGGTCACCGCGACGCCGCAGGCGAAGGCGGCCGTGATCCTCGACATCTCAGACCCCGGCTTCAAGGACTTCCGCGCGGACGCGAGCTGCACGGTGCGCCCGCAAGCGCTGATCGGCGAGAAGTTCGTCGACTGCCTGCCGACGCAACCGCGCGTCGCCGGCACGGCGCTGCCGCCGTCGCTGCACAAGATCGGCAATGGCCACGAAGGCTCCGGACAGTGGCTGCTGCCGGTGCAGAACACGCACAGCCCGGTCGATGTCGACCTGCTGGGCGACATCTCGCGCCTGCCCGAGCGCCAGCGCCTGACGATCATCCTCAACGAGCTCGGCGCCGGGCTGGCCGGGCGCGGCAGCGATCTGAACGTCGTCATCCGCCGCGCGAACCCAGCACTTCAGGAACTCGACCGCGTGCTCGCGATCCTCTCGAGCGAGAACAAGGTGCTCTCGAAGCTCGCCGTCGACTCAGACCAGGCGCTGCAGCCGTTCGCCGCGGTGCGCAATCGCGTTGCGGACTTCATCGTGCAGAGCAACACGGTCGCGCAGGCGACGGCGCGCCACCGCGGCGCGCTGGCGCGCAACCTGCAGCTGTTCCCGCCGTTTCTCAAGCAGCTGGGCCCGGCGATGGAACGGCTCGGTCGCTTCGCCGATCAAACGGCGCCCGTCTTCAGCGACCTCAAAGTCGCGGCGCCAGGGATCAACAAGGCGTTCACGAGCCTGCCCGCGTTCGCCAACAGCTCCACGACCTTTTTCAAAAGCCTCGGCGAAACGTCTAAAACCGCAGGGCCGGCACTGGTGTCGATCCGCCCGCTGCTCGCCCGGCTCGGCGCGCTGGGGACGGCGGCCAAGCCATTCTCCGGGAACGCGGCCGAACTGCTCACGAGCTTGCGCTCGACCGGTGGCCTAGAGCGCATCCTCGACTTCATCTTCCTCGGCGCAGGCGCCTCCAACGGGTACGACTCGCTCGGGCACTTCCTGCGCGCCGAGGGTGTCGGCACCGCTTGCGTGACCTACGCGCTCACACCTCAGGGGGGCTGCGGCGCGAAGCTGTTCAGCACGACCGGCACCAGCGCCAGCGCGACGGCCGCCTCAGTCGGCAAGCCCAACACGACGAGCCTCGTGATGTCGCGCACGCTGGCGGTGCTCAAAGGCGCCACGCCGGCGCAGGCGCTCGCCAAATACCCGGGCTCAACCGAAACCGGGGCCCAGGCGCCCGCGGGCGGGAGCACGAGCGGCGCCACGACCGCTCAGCCAGTCGGCGGCGCGAGCGCAGGGACGACTTACTACTCACCTTCGGGCGAAAGCTCGAGCGCGAGCGGGATGCTCCTCAACTACCTGCTCGGGAACTGAGCGCGATGACCCGGCGCGTCACGATCACCCTCCCGTTGCTCGCGATCCTCGCCGCGCTCGCGCTGCTCGCCCCGGCTGGGTCGTTCGCAGCCGAAGAAGCTCCGTCGACGACGCAGACCGAAACGACGACGGCGCCGGAAACGACCGTCTCCAAGCCCACGCCGGAACCGCAGACCACCCCCGCCGCACCGCCGACGACGAGCTCTGCGGTGGAATCGGCGCCGCCGGCTCCGGGTACGACCACGACAACTCCGGAAGTCACGACGACGCCGCAGATCAGCGGGCAGAGGGCGCAGGGGAGCAGCCCGTCACCTCGCAACACGAGCCCCAGCCACACCAAATCGTCGGCCGGCGCGGGCTCCGGGGCGCAGGGCGCCAACCCGACCGGGGGCTCGAAGGCGAAGCTCAAGCGCGGCCGCCGCGCGCCCAAGCCCTCGGCGCTGACGCCGGCGCTGCCGCTGTCGCTGTCCTCATCGATCGCCGGTGTGCCCGGCTTCTTCATCGAAAGCTTCCGCATCCCGCCGTTCCTGCTGCCGATCTACCAGGCGGCCGGCACCGCTTACGGCGTGCCGTGGCAAGTGCTGGCGGCGATCAACGAGGTCGAGACCGACTACGGCCGCGACCTCAACGTCTCGAGCGCCGGCGCCGAGGGGTGGATGCAGTTCCTGCCCTCCTCGTGGGAGAGCTATGGCGTCGACGCCAACGGCGACGGCTTCAAGGACCCGTACAACCCGGCGGACGCGATCTTCGCCGCGGGGCGTTACCTGCGGGCGGCCGGCGCCGCCACGGACGTGCGTGGAGCGATCTTCTCCTACAACCACTCGCAGACGTACGTCGAATCGGTGATGCTGCGCGCCAAGCTGCTCGGCGGCACTCCCTCGGGCCTGCTTGGGGCGATCACCGGGCTGACCGAGGCGCGCTTCCCCGTGCACTCCAAAGCGCACTTCAGCGACGGCTTCCCGACGCTGGGAAGCACCGGCACAGGGCCCGCCAAAACGCTCGCCGGGACGACGATCTACGCGGACCCGGGCGCGCCGGTGATCGCCGTGCAGGACGGGGTGGTCGTGCAGATCGGCAGCACCTCGGAGCTCGGGCACTTCATCTCCCTGCGCGACGCCTACGGCAACACCTACACCTACGCGCAGCTTGGGAGCGTCGCCGAGCTGTATCCGGTCCTGCGCCCGCATGACGGGAACGCGGCCGAAGCGGGCACGGCCAAGTCCGGTGAACCGGCCGAACCGCGTCCGAGCGGCCCTGCGAGCGCAGGTACGCACACCGACACCCAGCCGCCGGCGGGTGAAGCGTCTGCGGCGCCGGCGCTCACGCTCGGGGCCGCGAATGGGCTCGAAGCCGCGGCGCCGGGGTCGGGCGACCCCGCGCAGCCGGCGAGCGGGCAGCCGAGCAGCGAATCGCCGGCACCAGCCGGCGCGGCGACCCCGGACCCGGCCGCGGCCACCATCCCGCCGGTGCAGAGCGCCACGCCGCCCGACCCTGCGACGGCGCCGCGCGTGTTCCGCTCTGGCCCCAACGATGTCTACCTGCACCCATTGCGCGCGGGCGCCAAGGTAATCGCCGGGACCGTGCTCGGCCACGTCGCCGAAGCTTCCTCCGAAGCGGGCTCGAGCAGCGGCGCGAGCCCCGAGGCGCGCATGTTCTTCCAGATCCGCCCGGCCGGCGTTGGCGCTCCGCTGATCGACCCGAAGCCGATCCTCGACGGCTGGGTGCAGCTGGAGAACAGCTCGATCTTCAGGGCCAAGGGTCAGAACCCGTTCCTCGCCAACGGGCCGAGCGCCGGTCAGGTGCTGCTCGAGTCCAAGGAACAGCTCGAGCAGCAGGTGCTCGCGAATCCAGGCATCGACATCTACCCGTGCGGGCGCCAGGACATCCAGACCGGCCGCATCGACCGCCGCGTGCTCGCGACGCTCGAGTTCCTCGAGGTCTCGGGACTGAAGCCGACCGTCTCCGCGCTCGAGTGCGGTCACTCCGAGCTGACGACGTCGGGCAACGTCTCCGAGCACTACTCCGGCAACGCCCTCGACATCTCCGAGATCAACGGGACGCCGATCGTCGGCCACCAGGGCCCGGGCTCGATCACCGATACGACGATCCGCAAGCTGCTGACGCTTCAGGGCTCGATGCGCCCGCACCAGATCATCAGCCTGATGACCTATCCGGGCGAGGACAACACGCTCGCGATGGCAGACCACTACAACCACATCCACGTCGGCTTTAGGCCGCTGTTCGCGGAAAGCGCGCGACTGACCGGCTCGCTGACCTCGGCGATCACGCCGAGCCAGTGGATCAAGCTGATCGCGAGGCTCGGTGAAATCCCGGATCCGAGCGTCTCCAGCGGCCCCTCGGCGGCGGCGATCGAGGTCCACCCGAGCAGCGCCGGGGGCGGGAAGTAGCGATGGCGACGACCACTCCTCCGCGCCCGCCCTCCGCGCCCCCGCCGCGCGACCCGCAGTCGCCCCGCGCCGCGCGCCCGGAGCGCCCGGGCTTCGTGCGCCCGCTCGCCATCGGCGCGCTCGCGCTGGTCGTGCTGATCGTCGCCTATCTCGTCTTCGCGGGCGGCGGCAGCTCCTCCTACAAGCTCGAATTCAACGAAGCCGACCAGCTCGTCAAGGGCGATCAGGTTCAGGTCGGCGGCGTTCCGGTCGGGAGTGTCACGAACATCGCGCTGACGCACGACTTCAAAGCGGTCGTGACGATCAGCGTCGACTCATCGCTCGTTCCGCTGCACGCGGGCACGGTCGCGCAGGTGCGGGTGCCCTCGCTGTCGAGCGTCGCCAACCGCTATGTGGCGCTCTCGCTCGGGCCGAACAACGCCCCGGCGCTTGAGGCCGGGACGAAGCTGCCCGCGAGCGCGACACGCAACGTGACCGACCTCGATCAGCTCTTCAACACGCTCGACCCGAAGACCCGCAAGGGCCTGCAGGGGTTCATCCAGGGCTCGGCCGCGCAGTACGTAGGCGCCGGCAAGGCCCTCGGCAAGACGACCGAATACTTCGGGCCGTCGCTCGCGGCCACCGACCACTTCTTCTCCGAGCTCGTGCGCGACCAGTCGACGTTCACGAAGTTCCTCGTGGAAACGGCGAAGGCGGTGACGACGATCGGCGCGCGCAAGGAACAGCTCAGCGGCCTCGTCGAAAATGCCAACACGACGTTCACGGCGATCGGCTCCGAGCAGGCGAACCTCGCCAAGGGACTGAAAGAACTGCCGGTCGCGCTGCGGCAGGGCAATCGCACCTTCGCGGCGCTTCCCTCCACCTTCAAAGCACTAGAAAAGCTGGTGGTCGCCTCGAAGCCGACAGTCAAACCGCTGACGACGCTGTTCACGAAGCTGAGGCCGCTCGTGACGACGGCGACGCCGGTTGTGAGCAACTTCTCGCAGTCCTTCAGCCAGCCGGGAGCGGCCAACGATCTGACCGACTTCGTGCGCTCGCTGCCGACGCTCGCCAAGCAGCTGGAAACGAGCACGCCGGTCGCCGTCACCTCGCTGCGCGAATCGGTCCCGATCACGGCGTTCTTCGGCCCGTACACACCGGACTTGGAGGGCACCCTGCGCGAGTTCGGGCAGACGACCGCCTACTACGACGCCAACGGTCACTACGCGCGCATCAGCCCGGTCTTCCCCGACTTCTCCCTCGGCGCCAACAACAACCTCACGCCGGCCAGCGCCGCGCAGGCGCTGGCGCCGCTGAAAACCGGCCAGCTGCGTCGTTGCCCGGGCGGCGCGACACAGCCGGCGACAGATGGCTCCTCGCCGTTCGTGGACAACGAACTGCTCAGCTGCGACCCCTCACAAACGCCATGAACCGGCGCCGCAACACCTCCCTCGCAGGCAGCCCGCTGCTGATCGGCGCGGTCACGACGCTGATCGTCGTCGTCGCCGTTTTCCTCTCCTACAACGCCAACAACGGGCTCCCGTTCGTGCCGACGTACAACATCAAAGTGGCGCTCCCGCAGGCCTCCGGATTGCAGCCCTCCAACCAGGTCCGAATCGGCGGCACGCGCGTCGGCCTGGTCAGCTCGCTGACTCCCTACCAGGACCCCAAGACAGGCAAGATCACCGCGATCGCCAACCTCAAGCTCGAAAAGAAGGTCGAGGAGCTCCCGGCCGACACGCACGCGACCGTGCTGTCGGTGTCGGCGATCGGGCTGAAGTACCTGGAACTCGAAAAGGGCACCTCCACAAAGACGCTCAAGGCGGGCTCGGAGATCCCCGTCAGTCAGGCCACCGAACCGGTCGACATCGACCAGCTCTTCAACATGTTCGACGAGAAGACGCGTACGGCCAGCCAGGTCAACCTCAACAACTTCGGTGACGGTCTCGCGGGCCGCGGCTTGGAACTGAACGAAGCGATCGCGACCCTGCGCCCGTTGGTCACCAAGGCGATCCCGGTGCTGCGTAATCTCGCGGCGCCGCAGACCGGCCTGCGTGAGTTCTTCAAAGCGCTCGACGCCGTCTCCTCACAGGTGGCGCCGGTCGCCAACGAGCAGGCTGCTTTCTTCAGCGACCAGGACACCTTCTTTACGGCCTTCGCGGGCGCAGCGCACTCGCTCGAACTCGCGACCGAGGGCGGCCCTGCTTCGCTCGAACAAGCGATCCACTCGCTCCCCTACGAGGCGCCGCTGATCGAAAAGAGCACCGAGTTCATGCGCCTGCTGCGCCCGAGCGCCAAGATCCTGCGCACCGTCGCCAAACCGCTCGGCGAAGCGTTCGCCGTCGGCGCGGTCAACCTGCGCGCCGCGACGACCTTGAACACGCGCCTGGCGCTGTCGGCCCAGGCCTTCCAGAAGTTCGCCGCAGACCCGATCGTGACGGCCGGCCTGGAAGACTTCACGCAGACGCTCCAGTACGGCAACCCGGTGCTCGCCGGTCTCGCGCCCGCACAGGCGCAGTGCAACTACATAACGCTTACCTTCCGCAACGTCGCGAGCCTGCAGGCGGAGAACATCGGCGTCGGGACGCTCGCTCGCGCCGGCCTGGTGCTCGCCCCGAGCGGGCCCAACAACGAGGGCTACCCCTCGAGCGCGCCCGCCAACGGCCCGTCGGTCGAACACCCCTTCAAAAGCACGGCGATCATCGACAACAACCACGTCCACGCGAACCCCTACCCGAACGTGGCAGCGCCCGGTCAGGCGCAGGTCTGCGAAGCGGGCAACGAGGTCTACCAGGGAGGCACCGCAGTCACCGGCAACACCGCCAAACCCGAAACCCACCGCGAACTCACCGGGCGCAACACCGACCTGTTCGGGCAGACCTACCCCGCGACGACGCTCAAGGACCTCGGCATCGCTCCGGCCGAAACGAAGAAGAAAACGGCCGCGAAAGGGAAGAAGAAATGAGCCGGCTTCGCTGGTGGCGCCGCCACGACGAAATCCCGGTCGTCGAGCTCGGGCGCTCCAACCCGGTGCGCTTCGCGATCGTGTTCATCGTGATCGTCGCGATCGCCGTGTACTTCGGCTTCACCAAGCACATACCGTTCAAACACGGCTACCAGCTCAAAGCACAGTTCGCGAGCGCCGTGAACATAAAAGGCAAGTCGCCCGTGCGCATCGCCGGCGTCAACGTCGGCAAGGTGACAGGCATCAAGCGGCAGGGCTCGAATGCGCTCGTGAGCATGGAAATCGAATCGCGTGGGCTGCCGATCCACTCCGACGCGACGGTCAAGGTGCGCCCGCGCATCTTCCTGGAAGGCAACTGGTTCGTCGAACTGCAGCCGGGCAGCCCCTCGGCGAAGTCGCTGTCCTCCGGCTCGACGCTGCCGATCACCCAGGCCTCGGACCCGGTGCAGCTCGACCAGGTGCTCGACGCCCTCAACACCGACACGCGCGCCAACCTGCAGAACTTCCTGATCGGCTACGGCGACGGACTGACGCGCAAGCCCTCGGCTGCAGACGACGCCGAACAGTACCCCGAAGTCCGCGGCCTGAACGCGGCCGAAGCGCTCAACGACACCTACCACCACGCACCGGCCGCTGAGCGTGGCGGCGCCGTCATCAACCAGGCGCTGACGGGCACCGAACCGCACGACTTCTCAAAGCTGGTGCTGAGCATCGGCAAGGTGACCTCTGCGCTGAACGTGCACGAGCAGCAGCTCGGCGAACTGATCGGCAACTTCAACAGCTTCCTTCGCTCGTTCGCGCTGCAGGCCTCCAGCCTGCGCGCCACCGTCGCGGTGCTGCCCAGCTCGCTGCACAACATCAACCGCGGCCTGCGCGAGCTGGACGCCGCCTTCCCCTCGACGCGCACGTTCGCGCTGGACATCATCCCGGGCGTCAACAACACCCCCAAGACGGTCACGGCGACGCTGCCGTGGATCGAACAGGTTGAAGCCTCGCTGGCGCCCGCCGAGCTCGGAGGCATCGCCAAGGGGCTGCTCGCCGCGACCCCGCAGCTGGCGAAGCTCGGCAACGAACAGACGCCCTTCTACAAGCAGACCGAACTGTTCAACAAGTGCCTGAGCAAAGTCTTCTACCCGGCCGGCAACACGCGCATCCAGGATGGCGCGGCGACGAGCGGCGTCGAGGACTACAAGGAGTTCTGGTACGGCCTCACCGGCCTCGCCGGCATCGGGCAGAGCTTCGACGGCAACGGCACGATGACGCACTTCCTGCTCGGCAGTGGCGGCCCGACGATCAAGTCTGCGCCGACCTCGATCCAGGGCACGAGCCTGAAAGGCCTGCAGCTGCTCGCGCACGCCTCGCAACCGCCGCTGGGCACGCGACCTGCCTTCCCGGCAAGCGAGCCCGCGTACAAGCCGCTCGTGCCCTGCTACACGCAGGCCGTGCCTGACATCAATGGGCCCTTGGCGCAAGGCCCAGCAGACGGGAGCGGCGGCTGATGGCGCCGACCGAGAACAAGCACGAAGGCGGGTTGACCGTCCGTGACCAGATCGAGCGCTACCGCACGGCGTTCGTCGCCGTGATCGTAATGGTCGTGATCGCGGCGGTCGTCGGCGGCTACATCCTCGCGCACGAGAACCTCAAGCTTCCAGGCTGGGTGCCCGTGTTCGGGCGCAGCTATTACACGCTCAAGGCCGAGATCCAGACCGCGCAGGCTGTCACCCCGGGGCAGGGCCAGGCCGTGACGATCGCCGGCGCGAAGATCGGCGAAGTCGGCAGCGTCGAGCTGCGCAACGGCGTCGCGCTGGTGACGATGCGGGTCACGCCCAAGTACGCGCATCTCTATCGCAACGCGACGATGCTGCTGCGGCCCAAGACCCAGCTGCAGGACATCACCGTCGAGATCAACCCGGGCAGCCCCTCCAGCGGCAAGCTGCCGAGCGGCTCGACACTGCCGCTCTCACAGACCGCTCCCAACGTCAACTTCGACGAGTTCCTCTCGGCGCTCGACGCCGAAACGCGCACCTACCTCCAGGAGCTGCTGGCGGGCGCCGGCGGGGGGCTGAAGGACAACGGCAAGGCCTTCGCGGCGACGCTGAAGCGCTTCGACCCGACCGCGCGCGAGGTCGAGAAGATCGCCTCGCAGCTGGAAGTGCGCCACGCGAGTATCGCGCGATCGATCCACAACTTCCGCCTGCTAACGGAAGCGCTCGGCGGCAAGGACAAGCAGCTCGCCGAGCTCGTCGACGCCTCCAACGCTGTGTTCGCGACGTTCGCCAAGGAGGACCAGAACGTACAGAGCACGCTGCACCTGCTGCCGGGTGCGCTGTCGAAGACCAAGAGCGGGCTCGGCAAGATCGCCACGGCGGCGCACGAACTCGGCCCGACGCTGCACACGCTCGACCCGTTCGCGAAATCGCTGGCCCCGGCCAACAACGCAACGCGCAGGCTCGCGCTGACGACGACGCCGATCATCAAGAACCAGATCCGGCCGTTCGCGCGCGAAGTCCTGCCGACGATCAATGACCTCGCGCCGGACACGCAGGGGCTCGCCGAATCGTTCCCCAAGCTCGCCACGAGCTTCTCCGTGCTCAACGAATTCTTCAACGAGCTCGCGAACAACCCGGGCAGCAAACAGGGCGGCTTTCTGTTCTTCCTCGACTGGGCCAACCACAACCTCAACAGCGTCGTCAGCTCCGCCGATGCGCACGGTGTGCTCGGTCGCAGCCTGCTGTACCTGAACTGCGAAGTCGCGCCGATCCTCAAAGGCGCGGCGGAAGTCAACCAGACGGTAAACCTGATCGTCGGGCTGCTGAACCCGCCGACGAAGGCCCAGTGCCAGTCGGCCGGGATCAAAGCGACTGCGAGCGCCGCGAACGTGCTCACGAAACCGAAGGATCCGGCGGCCGGCCTGCTTTCGGGCCTGACGCCCACCTTCAGCGCCCCGCGCACCTCGTCGACGACGGCCGGGGGGGGTCGCTGAGATGCAGAAGCGCGCGCCGACGCTGGCCAACATGCTCGTGATCATCCTGTTCGTCCTCAGCTGCTTCGGGTTGCTGCTGTTCCTGTGGGAGTCCTTCGGCGGCCCGCTGCCGCTGAAGCCCAAGGGCTATCGCTTCACGGTCGCCTTCCCGAAATCGCTCGCGCTCGCCGAACAGTCGGAGGTGCGTATCAGCGGCGTCAACATCGGTCACGTCGTGGCGCTGAAGCTCGGCGACGACGGCCGCACCCACGCGACGATGGAACTGGTCGGCAAATACGCGCCGATCCGCTCGGACATGCACGCGATCCTGCGCCAGAAGACGCTGCTGGGGGAGACCTACGTGCAGCTGATCCCCGAGGGCCGCAACGCCCCGTACCTGAAGGACGGCGCGCAGCTCGCGGACAGCCAGGTGGAACCGTCGGTCACGCTTGACGGGATCCTCTCGGCGTTCGACCCGAAGACCCGCCGCGCCTTCCAGATCTGGCAACAGTCGGTCGCGGAAGGCATCGACGGGCGCGGCGAACAGATCAACTCGGCTTTCGCCTCGATCAACCCGTTCGTGCAGCACGCGAACACGCTCGTCGGCGTGCTCGCCTCCCAGCAAGGGGCCGTACGCGCGCTCGTCAAGAACACGGGCGTCGTGTTCGACGCGCTCGCCGGCCGCGACCACCAGCTCGAAGGCCTGATCACCAACGGTGAGCGCACCTTCCATGCCGCCGCCGAAGGCAGCCAGGCATTCGCGGACGCCTTCCGCGCGCTGCCCGCGTTCGAGACCCGCTCGCGCACTGCCCTGAAAGAAATCGATCGCTTCTCGAAGGTCGCCAACCCGTTCCTCGACGAATTCAAGGCCGTCGAGCGCAAGCTGACGCCGCTGCTCACGGCGGTCAAGCCGTTCGCGCCGAGCTTCGACAGCTTCCTCACCTCCGTCGGGCCGCTCACCAAGGCCGCCAAGAAGGGCCTGCCGCTCGTCGGCAAGACGCTCGACCTGACGACCGTGCAGCTGGAAAACATCCGCCCGGTGCTGCACAACCTCGATCCGTTCCTGCAGTACGCCGGCGAATACGTGCCCGAGCTGCAGGCGTTCTTCGCCAACTTCACGGCGGCCACCCAGGCCAAGTCCAACAACAGCAACCTCGCCGTCGGCGGCGCCAGCAAGGGCCCTCAGCAGCACTACCTGCGCACGATGCAGGTGCTCAGCCCGGAGAGCCTCGCGGTCTATTCGCAGCGCGTCGGCACCGACCGCTCGAACCCGTACTTCAAACCGGGGGCCTTCGGCTTCCTCAACAACGGCGGGCTGCAGGTGTTCAACGACGGCTCGTGCGGCAACGCCGTCCCGTCGGTCAGCGGCCCGGCCAACGAAACGATCTCCCAGACGCTGATCGAACAGATCATCCAGTTCAAGGTCGCCAACGCGCCGGAAACGCCCAACGACGTGCCCGCGCCGGCCTGCAACCAGCAGGGAACGTTCACCTTCAACGGTCAGACCGGCAAATTCCCCCACGTGGTCTACGGAGGGAAATGATGAGCGACGAGTACCAGTACCACACGGCCGGCCTGGACCTCTCCGGCAACCCGGACGAGGGCAACTGGTCGATCCGCTGCACGGACGTGCACAAGCGCCTCGGCGGCGTGTCCGTCCTCAACGGGCTGACCGTCGCAATCCCCGACGACACGATCACCGTCGTGCTCGGGCCCTCCGGGACGGGCAAGAGCGTGCTCATCAAGCACTTGATCGGGCTGATGTTCCCCGACTCCGGTGATGTCGTCGTGCACGGCGAATCGGTGCCGACGCTGACGATGCCCAAGCTGCTCGCGCTGCGCCAGCGGATCGGCGTGTTGTTCCAAGACGGCGCCCTGTTCGGGTCGATGTCCGTGTTCGACAACGTCGCCTTCCCGCTGCGCCAGCACACCGACCAGACCGAGGCGCAGATCGCCAAGGTGGTCACCGAGCGCCTCACCGATGTCGGCCTCATCGACGCGATGGACGACTCGCCTTCGCAGCTCTCCGGCGGGATGCGCAAGCGCGCCGGGTTCGCGCGCGCGCTCGTGATGGAGCCGGACGTCGTGATCTTCGACGAGCCCGACTCGGGCCTCGATCCGGTACGCACGGCGTTGCTGTGCGAACTGATCCAGGAGATGCACGCGATCCACGGCGGCACCTACATCGTCGTGACGCACAACATCGCCTCGGCGCGGCAGATCGGCGAGTACCTGGCGGTGCTGTGGAAGGGAAGGATCGTCGAAGCGGGAGACGCCGAGCGCATGTTCTCCTCTGAGAACCCATTCGTGCGCCAGTTCCTCAGCGGCTCCGCCGAGGGCCCGCTGACGATGGACTGAGCGGCTCGCAGGACCGCTCACCGCCCGGCGCGGCGCGCGCGTGGGCGCCGGGAGGCCGTACCGGCCGCCGCAGCATCTGTCTTGCGTGTATGCGAACATATGTTCGTATGGTCGTGTGCGTCCACTTACCGCGTTTCGAGCTCGCCCTGACCGCCGGCGGGGCGCAGGCGCTCGTCGGGCGCGCGCTCGCGGTGGCGCCGGCCGTCGGCTCGGAGCAGCGCCTGGGCGAAGTCTCCGGCGCCGCCGAGGCGCGTGGCGTGAGAGAGGGGATGGCGCTCGGCGAGGCGCTCGCGCGCTGCCCCGACCTGGCCCTCCTTCCGGCCGATCCCGTGGGGGTGCGGGAGGCGTGGGAGTCGGCGCTTCGCGCGCTGGAGTCGATCGGAGCGGCCGTCGAGCCGGCTCGCGCGGGCCTCGCCTACTTCGAGACCGAGCCCTTGCGCGGGTTGCACGGCTCCGACGCGGCCGTGATCGCCGCCGTGCGGAGCGCCAGCCTCTCGCCCGCGGGCGCCCGCGCCAAGGCGGGCCCGTCGCTCGCCGAGCGTCACGTGCGTCTGGGAGCTGGGCCGACGCGATTCTGCGCGCTGGCGGCCGCTTTGGCGGTGCGCTCGCGCCGCCCGCTCTTGGTCGAGGAGAGGGACGCTCGGCGCTGGCTCGGCGGGCGCCCGATCGAGCTGCTCGGCTTCCGCGCGGAGACCGAGCCGCTGCTCGAGCCGCTGCAGCGCCTCGGCGTGCGCACGCTCGGGGAGCTGACTCGCCTGGGCCGCCCCGCGCTGGCCGACCGCTTCGGCGCGGCGGGCGTGCTTGCGCACCGGCTCGCCGGCGGTGCGGACGCCCCGCTGCGAGCGCGCCTGCCCGAAGAGCGCCTGGAGGAGACGATGGGCGTCGGCGATGCGAGCTCCGGTCAGGCGCTCGAGCGCGTGCTCGGCGTGCTGGTCGACCGGCTGCTGGCTCGCAGCGAGCGTCGCGGGCGCACTCTGCGCGCGGTCACGCTCTCCGCGCGCCTACTCTCCGGGGGCGGCTGGTACGAGCGCGTCGTCTTTCGCCAGGCGCTCTGCGACCGCGACCGGATCGGCCTGGCGCTGTCGCTGCGCCTGCTCCTGCTTCCGGCCCCGGCGGCGTCGCTCGGACTGGCCGTCGAGCGCTTCGGGCCTGCGGTGGGAGAGCAGCGAGCGCTGCTGGAAGAGGGGCGCGCCGCGCGGGCCACGCGCCTGCGCGAGGCCGTCTCGCAGGTGCGCGCGGCGGCCGGAGAGGATGCGGCGCTGCGCGCCGTCTGCGTCGATCCCGATTCGCGCGTGCCGGAGCGGCGCGTCGTGCTCACGCCGCTTGCGGGCTGATGGCCGCTGCCTCGAGCGTCCTGCTCAACCTGCCGCACCCGGCGCGGGTGCGCATGGGCGAGGCGGGCGCTCCGCTGCAGGTGGACGGGCGCGCGATCGAGCTCGTGCGCGAGTCCTGGCTGGTGGAGGATCGCTGGTGGACGGCGCAGCCGCTGCGGCGGCGCTATTGGGAGGTGGTGAGCACGAGCGGGCGCAACCTCGTCGTCTTCCACGATCTGAGCGCCGGCGACGGCGAGCTCGGCGGCTGGTTCGCGCAGGTGGCGTGAGGATGCGCGCGAGCGGACGCCGAGAGCTTTGAGATGGCCTGCACGCCGCCCTACGTGGAGCTCCACTGCCATTCGGCCTACTCCTTCCTGGACGGCGTCTCGCTGCCGCAGGAGCTCGCGCAGCAGGCGTGCGAGCTCGGCCACTCGGCGCTTGCCCTGACCGATCACAACTCGGTCTCGGGCTCGATGGAGCTGGCCCAGGCCGCGGACGACTATGGCGTGCGCGCGATCCACGGCGCCGAGCTCGACCTGGCGAGCGGCCGCCACATCACGCTGCTCGTGCGCGACGAGCGCGGCTGGCGCAACCTCTGCCGGATCATCACGCATGCGCACGCGCACACCCGCGACGGGAGCAGCCGGCGCGAGCGCGCCGAGCCGTCGGTGGATCTGCAGGTCGTGCTCGACCACGCGGAGGGGCTCGTCTGCCTGACCGGCTGCGCCGAGCGCTCTGCGATCGGCGGGGGCGTCCGCGACGAGCCGACGGCGCGGCGGCTGCTCGACGCGTTCGGGCAAGAGGGGTTGCGCGTGGAGCTACAGCGCCCCTACGCGCGCCACGATCGCGCTCGCAACCGCGCCCTCTCGGCGTTCGCCCGGCGCCTGGGGGTGGCGTGCGTGGCGAGCGGCGACGTGCACGCGCACGCGCGCTCCCGAGCCGAGCTGCAGGACGCGTTCGTGGCGTTGCGCAATCACGCCACGCTCGATGCCTCCGAGCCGCTGCGGCGCGGCAACAACAGTCACGTGATGGCGACGCCGCAGGCGATGGTCAGCCGCTTCGCGGACCACCCCGAGGCGGTCCGCGAGACGCTGCTGCTCGCCGAGCAGCTGACGTTCGATCTCAACATGGATCTCGGCTACCGCTATCCCGGCGCCGAGGATGCGGGTGCCGGGCAGCGCCTGGCCGAGCTCTGCGGCATGCGCCTGCAAGAGCGCTACGCGGGCTCGGCCGAGCGCGCCGAGGCGCAGGCGCGCCTGACGCAGGAGCTGAACGTGATCGGCAAGCTGGGACTGGCGGGCTTCTTCCTGCTTCACCACGACATGCTCGAGCTCTCACGGGAGGTCGCCGTGGAGGTGAGGGGCCCCGACTCGGTGCGCGCGCTGCTGGCGCCCGGGCGCGGGCGGGGATCGTCGGTCTCCTCGCTCGTCTGCTACCTGATCGGGCTCTCGCACATCGATCCGATCGCCAACAAGCTCGCGCTCGGGCGCTTCCTGCACGAGGACCTGCGCGGTCTTCCGGACATCGACCTCGACTTCCCGCGCGACATCCGCGAGGTGCTGATCCCGCGCGTGCACGAGCGCTACGGCAACGATCGCGCGGCCCTGGTGGCCGCCTTTCCGACCTTTCGCGCGCGGGGGGCGATCCGCGAGCTGGGCAAGGTCCTCGGCCTGCCTGCCGCTGAGATCGAGCGCCTGGCGCGGGGCGCTGAGCGATACGGGCCGGCGGGCGCCGAGCACGACATGGCGCAGGGCGTGGGGAGTCGGAGCGACGGGGCCGGTGCTCGGGAGGGGGCCGTGCCCTTCGCAGGTGCGACGCTGGCCTTGGCGCCCTCGGGGCGCTGGCACTGGCTCGAGCGACTGGTCGAGGAGGCGCATCGGCTGCCGCGCCATCTCTCCCAGCACTCGGGCGGGATGATCATCGCCACGAGGCCGTTGATCGATTGCTGCCCGGTCGTGCCGGCGGCGATGGCGGGGCGGCAGATGGTGCAGTGGGACAAGGACTCCTGCGCCGATGCCGGCTTCCTGAAGATCGACCTGCTCGGGCTGGGGATGCTCTCGGCGGTGGAGCGCTGCGTGGAGACGATCGAGCGCACGCGCTCGCAGCGCATCGACCTCTCCCGCATCCCGTTCGACGATCCGCAGACGTTCGCGGCGATCCGCGAGGCGGACACGGTCGGCGTCTTTCAGATCGAGAGCCGCGCGCAGATGCAGTCGCTGCGCCGGACCCGTCCGGAGAACCTCGACGACCTGACGGTCCAGGTCGCGATCATCCGCCCCGGCCCGATCCAGGGCGGAGCGGTGAACCCCTACGTCGAGCGCCGTCGCCGCCTGCGCGAGGACCCCGGCTATGAGATCCCCTGCGAGCACCCGGCGCTGCGCCCGGTGCTCGAGGACACCCTCGGCACGATCATCTTCCAGGACCAGGTGATGGAAGTGGCGGAAGCCTTCTGCGGCTTCACGCCGGGCGAGGCTGAGGGGCTGCGCCGGGCGATGAGCCGCAAGCGCTCGCAGGAGATGCTCGAGCGCCATCGCAAGCGCTTCATCGCCGGCGCGATGGCGCATGCGGGCGCCGGGCTCGAGACCGCGCAGCGCGTGTGGCAGATGGTCGAGGGGTTCGCGGGCTTCGGCTTTCCCAAGGCGCACAGCGCGGCGTTCGGCCTGCTCGCCTACCAGTCGACGTGGCTACGCGTGCACTACGGCCCGGAGTTCCTGTGCGCGCTGCTGAACGAGCAGCCGATGGGCTTCTATGCGCCGGACAGCCTCGTGCACGAGGCTGAGCACCGGGGGATAGAGATCCTCAAGCTCGATGTCAACGCCTCCGAGGTGCAGTGCACGGTGGAGTCCAGGGGCGTGCGCCTTGGCCTGGGGTACATCAAGGACGTCACGGGCGCGGAGATGCGCGAGCTGGTGGCCGAGCGCGAGCAGAGTGGCCCCTTTGCCGGCCTCGGTGAGCTCGCAGGGCGTATCGGCGCGCGCCGCAGGACGCTCGAACAGCTCGCCTGGTCGGGCGCGTGCGATGCGATCGTTGGCAACAACGGCAGGCGTGCGGCGCTGTGGCAGCTGGGGATGGCAACCCCGGGCGTGGGCGCCGGCGAGGACACCCAGCTCGCGCTGCCGCTGGA
Source organism: Solirubrobacterales bacterium (assembly GCA_038240205.1). GTDB lineage: Bacteria > Actinomycetota > Thermoleophilia > Solirubrobacterales > Solirubrobacteraceae > Palsa-744. Next base: position 17,629 of record JBBSDZ010000025.1, read on the forward strand.
CCTGCCGGCTGCGCCGCGGCTGCGCTCGCTCGGGCGCTGGCAGCGGCTGATCGCCGACTACGCAACCAGCGGCGTGACGGCCGGCGATCATGCGATGGCGATCCTGCGCAAGCGCCTGGTCGTGCCGATGCTGGCGACCAGCGCCCAGCTCGCGCGCCTGCCCTCCGGCGGCGCGGTGGCGATGGCCGGGCTGGTCATTGCCCGCCAGCGCCCGGGCACGGCCAAGGGCACGATGTTCTTGCTGTTCGAGGACGAGTTCGGGACGGTCAACCTGATCGTTCCGAGGGCGGTCTACGAGCGCTATCGCCATCTGGCGCGGGCCGAGCCGCTGCTGCTGGCGCGCGGGCGCGTCGAGCGGGCCGAAGGCGTGATCAACCTGATCGTGCGCGAGCTGGCGGCGCTCGAGGGCTTTGTCTCGGGCGGCGTCGAGGGCGAGCAGCGTGACGCGGGGGCGCGCGTCCATCACCTGCCCGCTCCCGAGCGCGCGCCGCCGGCGGACGAGGACGAGGCGGTCGAAGTCGGCTCGAGCATGCGCGCCGTGGCGCCGCCGATCCAGAGCTTTGCGATGGGGCGCCGGCGCTAGCCCTCCGGCGTGGATACGCTGGGCGCATCGCGCGCTTGGGCAACACCGATCTCGACGTCTTCGGGCTCTGCCTGGGAGGCAACGTGTTCGGTTGGACAATCGACGAGCAGCGCTCCTTCGAGGTGCTCGACGCGTACGTCGAGGCGGGCGGCAACTTCATCGACACGGCCGACACCTACGGCCGGCGCGGCGCCGGCGGCGCCGGCGAGTCCGAGCGCATCATCGGCCGCTGGATGGCCTCGCGCGACAACCGCGAGCAGCTCGTGATCGCCACCAAGGTCGGTATCTCCCCCGAGCTGCCGGGGCTGTCTGCGGCGACTGTCAAGCGCGGGGCAGAGGAATCGTTGCAGCGCCTCGGCGTCGATCGCATCGACCTCTACTACGCCCATCAGGACGATCCCCGGACGCCGCTGGCAGAGACGCTCGCGGCCTTCGGCGCGCTGCTCGCGGAGGGCAAGATTCGCCACGCGGCAGCCTCCAACTACAGCGCCGCACGCCTGGATCAGGCGCTGCGGCTGGGCGAGCAGGAGGGGATGGCCTCCTTCGTCGCGCTGCAGCCGCACTACAACCTGATGGAGCGCGTCGAATACGAGAGCGAGCTGCAGCGGTTGTGCGAGCGAGAAGGCCTCGCATGCGTGCCGTACTTCGGGCTGGCGAGGGGGTTTCTCACCGGCAAGTATCGCCCGGACGGCGATCCTGTCGACAGCCCGCGTGCTCAGAGCGTGAGCGCCAGCTACTTCAACGAGCGCGGCTTTGCCGTGCTCGGCACGCTCGACGCAATCGCGCGCGAGCACGACGCGGCGGACGCCGCCGTGGCGCTCGCGTGGCTCGCCGCGCAGTCCACGGTCCTCGCGCCGATCGCAAGCGCCACCTCGGTCGAGCAGTTGGCGGAGCTGGTGAGCGCAGCCACGCTCGCGCTCTCCGCCGAGGAGATCGAGCGTCTCGACCGCGCTTCGGCCGTCGGCTGATCGGCTGGGGGAGGGCTGAGGGGGCCACCCCGGGCTCGAGCTGCCTGGGCCGCGGGGCCGCGCGGGCCGACTCGCCGGGGCGTGAGGGCGCTGCGCTCCGCTACGCGGCGCGTGGGCGAAAGCTGAGCCGCTCGCCGTCGGCGTCGAGCAACGAAACGCCGTGCGCGCGTGAGCGCTCGTCCGCCTCCGCGTCCTGGCGCTCGGCGAGCCTGTGCTCGAGCGCTTGGACAGCCGCAGCGTCGGCGAGCTCGAAGCGGATCTCACGCAGCGCCGGCGCGCCGGGCGGCGGCGGCTGCGCCCCGCGGCTCTGCCACGAGTTCAGCCCGATGTGATGGTGGTAGCCGCCGGCCGACAGAAAGGCCGCGGAGGGCATCGTCGCCTGCTCCTCCAGCCCGAGCGAGTCGCGGTAGAAGGACGCGGCGCGCGGCACGTCTGCGACCTTCAGGTGCACGTGCCCGATGCCGCTCCCGGACGCCATGGCTGTGCCCGGAGCGCCAGAAGCCTGGGCCATGAGGTCGTCGATGTCGAGCGCGAGCGAGACCATCTCCACGCCATGTCCGTCGGCCGGCCGGCGCCACTGCTCGCGCGGTCGGTCGGCGTAGATCTCGATGCCGAGGCCGTCCGGGTCGCTCAGATACAGCGCCTCGGAGACGCCGTGGTCGGCGGCGCCGTCGATCGGCCAGCGTTCGCTCGCGATCCTCCGCACGGTGTCGGCGAGCGCCGAGCGCGATGGGTGCAGCCAGGCCACGTGGAACAGCCCGGTGCTGTGTGGGGTGAGCGGCGTCGGCTCGGCGATCTGAACCAGCTCGAGCGCCGGATGCTCGCGATCGACGCCCAGGCGCGCGGTGTCGGGTGGGTCCTCGCCGCGCTCACGCGAGATCAGCGGCAACCCGAGCACGCGCTCGTAGAAGTCGGCGCTGCGCGGCAGGTCGCCGACGGCCAGGCGCACGGCACCGATGCTCAGCGAGGGGTCGATCGGGGCCGGTGCGTTCATCCTGCCTCAGGCTACAAACCCGAGCGCCCGCTGACCCGGCTCACCGGCGCGAGCTCCGGGGGATAAGCTCGCTGCATGAACCTTCGCAAGCTCGGCTCGAGCGACATCGAGGTCTCCGAGATCAGCCTCGGCTCGTGGCTGACGTACTCAGGCGGCGTCGAGCAGGAACAGGCGAAGGCGTGCGTGCAGGCGGCTTTCGACGCCGGCATCAACTTCATCGACACCGCCAACGTTTACGGCCGCGGCGCTTCGGAGACGCTGCTCGGGGAGGTCCTTGCGGACTACGACCGCTCCTCCTACGTGCTCGCGACGAAGGCCTACTTCCCGATGTCCGACAGCGACTTCGGCCTCTCTGCAGAGCAGATCCACAAGCAGATCGATGCTTCGCTGCAACGACTTCAGACCGACTACGTCGATCTCTACCAGTGCCACCGCTACGACGAGCAGGCGCCGCTGACGGAGACGATGGAGGCGCTGAGCGAGGTCGTGCGCAGCGGCAAGGCGCGGCATATCGGCTTCAGCGAGTGGCCGGCCGAGCGCATCGACGAGTCGCTGCAAGCGCCCGGCGCGGAGCGCTGGGTCTCGAGCCAGCCGCAGTACTCGATGATCTGGCGCAAGCCGGAGGCGGAGGTGATCCCGCTGTGTGAGCGCGAGCGGATCTCACAAATCGTGTGGTCTCCGCTCGCGCAGGGCGTGCTCACCGGCAAGTACCTACCCGGCGAGCCGCCGCCGTCGGACTCGCGCGCCGCAAGCGAGAGCATGAGCGGGTTCATCGGCAGGCTCACCGAGCCGCGCGTGCTGGAGGCCGTCCAGCGCCTCTCACCGGTGGCCGAGCAAGCCGGCCTGACGATGGCGCAGATGGCGCTCGCTTGGGTGCTGCGCGAGGCGAACGTCGCCTCCGCGATCGTCGGCGCCAGCCGTCCCGAGCAGGTGCACGCGAACGCGTCCGCGTCGGCCATCACGCTGAGCGCAGACACGCTCGCGGCGATCGACAACGCGCTCGCCGACGTGATCGTGCGCTGAAAGCGCCGTCGGCGCCGCACTCGACCGCCTCCCACGAGCGCCACCGGCCGGCGCAGTCGGATGACAAGGCGGCTCCGCGGGGCGGCCTCAGCGCTCTTGCACGACGAGCGTCTGAAAGGAGCGCCCGAGCGGCCCGTGCTTGTCGTGCAGCACGCTTTCGGCAAGCGCCGTGCCGCCGCCGTGCAGCTGCGTCCGCGCGTCGAGCCCGATCCACTCGCCGCGCGGTGGGCGCTGGAGGTGGAGCGTGAGGTCGGCGTTGACGAACAGGAAGCGCTCGAATGGCAGCGAGGCGCTGACGCCGTTGCCAAAGTCGGCCGTCGCGGCCAGGCGCGTCAGCGCCGTCAGCGGCTGGCCGGGCAGCAGCGGATGGCGCATGCGCATCCACACTCGGCCCGGGCCGGGTGTGTCCGGCTCGCTGAGCCAGCGCATCTCCATCGTGCTGGCGGCAAAGCTGTCCTCGCTCGATCCGTCGAGCGCGAAGCGGATCGGGATGCCGTCCGACGGCGCTGGCAGTGGCTCTTCGCCTTCGCGCTGGCCCTCGCCGTCGCCCTCGCCATCGCCTCGGCCCGACTCCTGCGCCGCTGCCTGCGCGGCTGCCTGCACTGAGGCCGGGACCTCCTGCACGCGCAGGGCGCTGGCGCGGACGACCAGCTCCTCGCCTGCATACAGCTCGCCGAGGAGCTCCTGCACGCGCCGCCCGGGGCGGACGATGCGCGTGTGCAGGCTCAGCGGGGCGAGCGGGATCGGGCGCAGGAACTCGAAGCTCAACCGCGCGATGCGCAGCTCCTCGCCGGGCGTCAGGCGCTCGAAGGCGGCGGTCATGAGCGCCGCCGGCGCACCGCCGTGCAACGCGCGCGGGTCCCACGGCCCCCGCGCCTGCTCGGTCGGCATGAAACGGTCGCCTTCGGCGATGAAGATGCTCTCGCTCATCGCAGTCAGTCGGGTCGGCCGGCGGCGAACTGAGACAGCGCGCGCGGATCGCGCAGCGGCGGGCCGTGTCCGAAGCAGACGAGCTGCGGTTGCAGGGCTGCGAGCCGGCGGATCGACTGCCGGTTGCGCGCGGGATCGGGCGTGAACACCGCGGGCGGCTCCTGCAGGCCACGGATGCCGGTCATCAGGTTCATGCCGTTGAGCACGTCGCCGAGGATCAGCACGCGGTCGGACTCGCGCCAGTAGGCGACATGGCCGGGCGAGTGCCCCGGCACCTCGAGCACAGTGAAGCCCGCGACCTCCTCGCCCTCCTTGAGCGCGCGGGCGACCGGGTGGGGAGGACCGGTCCAGAAGCGCGCTTGGAAGCGGTTCAGCCAGCCCGGCGCCTGGCTGTTGGAGATCGCGCCGGCGGTCTCCATCGCGGGCACATCGGCCGCTCCGCACCACAGCGGGATGTCGAGGCGCTCGCAGATCGCGTGGCTCGAGCCCTGATGATCGGGATGGGCGTGCGTGAGCGCGTGCGCGCGCACCTCCCGCCCGCGAAGCTGGCGCATGATCCGGCGCTCGGCCTGCCTCGTCGCGGCGTCGATCAGCACGTCCTCGGCGAGGTACACGTTGATCGCGTTCGGCGGGAAGCCGCGCAGCAGCTGGAGACCATCGGCGAGCTGCTCCATCAGCTGCGTGACTCCCAGGAGAACCCGCGCACGGCGAAGAACAGCCCGAACGCTCCCCACAGGCCGATCACGGCGAGCGCGTCGAGGTGGTCGGAAAGCCCGGAGCCGGTCACGAGCGCGCCGGAGAGCCCGTCCATCAGCGGCTTCAGCGGCAGCGCTTCGGCGATCTGGCGCAGGAAGCCGGGGGCGCTGTGGGAGTCGAACACGTAGAAGGACACGAACACGACCGGCAGGAACACGGCGTTGACGTAGGCGGCGGTGGACTCGAAGTTGGGAATCGCGTGCGCGAAGGCGACCCCGAGCGCGGCCAGGCAGATCACGCCGGCTAGCACGAACACGATCAGCTCGACCCAGTCGCGGGGCCAGCCGATGCCGAACACGAGCTTGCCGGCGAGGATCACGATCGCGAGCTGTAGCGCCGCGTTGGTGACCGCGTTGGCGGCGACGCCGCCGAAGTATGAGCCGGTCGGAAGCGGCGTGCCGCGGATCCGCGTGTGCACGCCGCGCACCCGCAAGAACACGATGTTGTACGCGAGCGCCGTGAACGTGGTGGACATCACGCTCATCGCTGCGATCGACGGGATCAGGCGGTTGAGCTCGTGCTGGTTGCCGGCAAGGATCGCGCCGCCGCCGGCGAGGAACAGCAGCGGCAGCAGGAAGTTGAAGAAAGCGGCGCTCGGGTTGCGCCAGAACATGCGCCGCTCCAGGCGGTACTGGCGCCAGCCGAGCGCCACCGGGTTGGCGCCGCTGAGTACGTCAGCCATCGGCGGTCAGCTCCAGGTACACGTCCTCGAGCGTCGGGCGCCCGACGCTCAGCTCCTCGAGCTTCTCGCCGCGCGCGAGCGCCTCGGCGGTCAGCCCGCCGAGCAGCGCCGTCGGGTCGTCGGTCTGTCGCTCGACGAGATTGCCGTCGCGATCGCGATAGGCGACGCGGTAGTGCGACGCGCCGACGCCGAGCTCGCGCGGCGGTCCGATCGCGAGGACGCGCCCGTCCTTGACGATCGCCACGCGGTCGGCGAGCTCCTGGGCCTCGTCGAGGTAGTGCGTGGTCAGCAGGATCGTCTTGCCGAGATCGCGCAGCCTGCGCACTGTGTCCCACGCGCTGCGCCGCGCCTCGGGGTCGAAGCCGGTCGTCGGCTCGTCGAGGAAGATCAGCTCGGGGTCGCCGACGAGCGCCAGTGCGAAGTCCAGGCGCCGCAGTTGCCCGCCGGAGAGGCGGCGGCTGCGCACCTCCGCCTGCTCCTGCAGACCGGCGAGCGTGAGCACCTCCGCGACGTCGCGCGGGTGCGGGTAGAAGCTCGCCCAGTGGCGCAGCGCCTCGCGCGGGGTCACGTGGCTGTAGATGCCGCCCGACTGCAGCACGATGCCGATGCGCTCGCGCAGCGCCCGGCTGCGGTTGCCGGGGTCGTGGCCGAGCACCGAGACCTCGCCGCCGCTGCGCGCGCGATAACCCTCGAGGATCTCCACGGTCGTCGTCTTGCCGGCGCCGTTGGGCCCGAGCAGGCCGAACACCTCGCCTCGCTGCACGCTGATGTCGATGCCGCGCACGGCTTCGAACTCGCCGTAGCGCTTGCTCAGCGCGCGAACCTCGATCGCCGGGGCGGTATCGCTCACGCCCCTCATCATCCCAACACCGGGCGCGGCGCCGGTGCTCGCTGCTACCAGTGGACGCCCCTGGTCAGCGTCGCCATCGCGATCTGCTCGAAGGAGGCCTTCTCTTCGGTGTTCTTCTGGCCCTTGGACGCGGCCGAGTCGGGGAACACCCGGTAGGCGAGGTGCAGCAAGCGATCGACCGTCTTGGGCGAGAGCGCGTAGGCGATCTCACCGACCGTGCCCAGGCGCGTGCCCATGTGCTTCGGTCGCGACCGAAGCGCCTCGCAGATCATCGTCGCGGCCTCGTCGGGCGTGATCGCCGGGAAGGCGTCGTACATCTTCGTCGGCGCGATCATTGGCGTGCGCACGAGCGGCATGTGGATCGTCGTGAACGTGATGCCGTCGCCGACGACCTCCGAGGCAACGACGCGCGTGAAGGCGTCGAGGGCGGACTTCGAGGCGACGTAGGCGGAGAAGCGCGGCGGGTTGGTCTGCACGCCGATCGAGGAGATGTTCACGATGTGCCCGGAGCCGCGCTCGCGCATGTGCGGCAGCAGGCCGATGATCAGCTTGACCGCGCCGAAGTAGTTGAGCTGCATCGTGCGTTCGAAGTCGTGGAAGCGGTCGTAGCTGAGCGCGATCGAACGGCGGATCGAGCGCCCGGCGTTGTTGACGAGCATGTCGACGTTACGGTGGTCGGCGAGCACGCGCTCGATCAGACGTTCGACGGACTCCATGTCGGAGATGTCGGCGGCGTACACGTAGGCCGTGCCGCCGGCGGCGACGATCTCGGCGCGCGCCTCCTCGAGCTTCTCGACGTTGCGCGCGACCAGGAGCGGCACGCCGCCCGCGGCGGCGACCTTCAGCGCCGTCGAGCGCCCGATCCCGGACGAGGCGCCGGTGATCATCACGTGCTTGCCGTCGAGCGCCTCCTTGAGCGTGCGACCGCTGTCCATGCGCGGGTCCATCTCGCGCTCCCAGTAGTCCCAGAGCCGACCGGCGTAGTCGTGCAGGGCCGGCGGCAGCTCCAGCGGCGTGCCGGCAAGCGCCGCGCTCGCCTCGCGCGTATCGAAGCGCGGCTTCAGCTCCATGTGCTCGAGCACCTCTTCCGGGATGCCGAGCTCGCGCAACGCCAGTTTGCGCAGCTGCCGCCACGGCGGCAGGTCGAGCGCGAGCACGAGCGGCCACTTCGGCAGCGGGTCGGTCAGGCGTTTGTCGATGCTCACGACGAAGCGCGGGGCGTGGGCGGCCGAGGCGAGCTCGTTGAGCAGCTCATCCACGCGCTGGCGGCGGGGGTCGGTCAAGTGGAAGGCCTTGCCGTCCTGGTCGGGCTCGTGCGCGATGTGCTCGAGCGCATCGACGACCCAGTCCACCGGCACGACGTTCGTGTTGCCGAGGTCGGGACCGACGAGCGGCGTCCACTCGGGCAGCAGCTGGCGCGCGCGCTGGATCGCCTTGAAGAAGTAGTACGGCCCGTCGACCTTGTCCATCTCCCCGGTGCGCGAGTCGCCCACGACGATGCCTGGGCGATACACGCGCCAGGGGACGTACGGCTGCTCGCGAACGATCCGCTCGGACTCGAACTTGGTGCGGTGGTAGGGCGAGGGCAGCTTCTGGCCCTCGTCGAACATGTCCTCCTCGAAGGTGCCCTTGTACTCGCCGGCGACGGCGATCGAAGAGACGTGATGCAGGTGCTCGGCATCGACCGCACGCGCGAGTTCGACCGCGTGCGTCGTGCCGCCGACGTTGACCGCCGTGTTCAGCTCGGCAGGCGCCGTCATGTCGTAGACGGCCGCGAGGTGGAAGAAGTGTTTGATCTTGCCGCGGAGCTCGGAGACCTGCTCCTGCTCGACCCCCAGCAGCGGGCGGCGCAGATCGCCGATGACCGGCTGCACGCGTTTGGCGGCCGCCGCGCCCGCGACGACGCTCCAGCGCGCGATCAGGTCGTCGAGGCGCTCCAGCGAGCTCTCGCGCACGAGCACGTACACCTTGCCCTGGCGTTTGTCGAGCAGTTGCTCGACCAGTCGGCGTCCGATGAAGCCGGTCGCTCCTGTGACGAAGTAGGCCATCGCGCAGCAGAGCCTACCTTGAAAGCGGTGGTCGCTGCCTGATTGATGTCAACCGTTGCGACGACGAGTGAGGAAGGCCACGCCCGGCGCCGGCGCGGAGCCGTGAGTGCCTCTGCTCAGGCGCCCGCGCCGGCGCCGCCGCGACCCTCGCCGGCGGCGAAGCGCTCGGCGCCGCGCGCGCCATCCTCGAACACCTCCGGACCGGCTGCGGCCTCCAGCGCGAGACCCTCGGCGAGCGGCATTCCGAGGCCCTGGATCGCGGCGCGACGATCGGCGAGCATCGTGCGCTGCGGGAAGGCGGCCAGTCCGTCGGCCAGCGCAAGGGCGCGCTCGAGGTGCGCGCCCTCGGGCACCATCTCCGTGAGCAGGCCGATCGCGTGCGCCTCCTGCGCGTCGATCATGCGCCCCGTCAGGATCAGGTCGAGCGCGCGGCCGAGCCCGACGATGCGCGGCAGGCGCTGCGTGCCGCCGTCGATCAGTGGTACGCCCCAACGCCGCTCCGGATAGCCGAGCGTCGAGCCCTCGGTGGCGATGCGCAGGTCGCACCACAGCGCCAGCTCCAGGCCACCCGCCAGGCAGAAGCCTGAGATCGCGGCGATCGTCGGCTTCGACGGAGTCAGGCGCGTGAAGCCCATCGGCCCCTCCTTGCTCATGAGCCGCTCGACAAACGAGCGCGTGGCCTTGAGGTCGGCACCGGCGCAGAAGGAGACGCCGCCTGCTCCAGTGAGCACCATCACGCGTGCGTCGTCGTCGGCCTCGAAGCGCAGATAGGCCTCGTGCAGCGCGGCGGCGGTCGGCCCGTCGACCGCGTTGCGCCGGTGCTGGCGATCGATCGTCACGAGCGCGCTCGCGCGGCGGCGCTCGTAGCGCACCGCCTGAACGTCGCCCGCGGGCTGCTGCGCCTCGGCCGGCCGCTCGGCGCGGTCCTCGCTCATCGTCGGCTCACCGCCTCGCGCGTGCCGGGCGAGGTCCCGCAGCGGCTACCAGCCGCCGCGCCACTGGGCGTTGCCCAGGTGCGCCTTCTGCGCGGCTTTGCGAGCTTCCTTGCGCTTCTCCAAGCGGCGCTGCAGCCGGCTCATGGTGAAGATGAACAGCGGGAAGAACGCGATCAGGATGAAGCCTGCGTCGGTGATGACTTTGTCGTCAGTCGCGCCGTAGAAGCCGCGACCGTCGTTCGTGGCCTGGGCGGCTGGTGCGGCGATCAGCGACAGCGCCAGGGCCCACAGGAACAGCGTTGTCGAGAGGCGGCGCATATCCGGCTGGATGCTAGCGAAGGCGCGGGCCGCCGCGCCCTACCATCAGCATCGATGGCACTGCTGATCGCATCGGATATGCACAAGGACATGGCCGGGCAGCCGCTGCTGCGCGGCGTCTCGTTCAAGCTGGAGCGCCGCGAACGCATGACGATCGCCGGGCGCAACGGCGCGGGCAAGACGACGCTGCTGCGGATGCTCGCCGGCGAGACGTCGATCGACCGCGGCGAGCTGAGCGTGGCCAAGGGCGTGCGCATCGCCCTGCACGACCAGCGCCCGCCGCGCGTGCGCTCGATGGCGTTGCGCGACTACGTGCTCTCGGGCTGCGCCGAGGAGCTGCAGATCGAGGCGGAGCTCGCGCAGCTGGAGGGCCGCATGGCGGCGGGCGAGTCGGACGAGGCGCTCCTCGCTCGTTACTCACGTGCGCAGGCGCGGCTGGAGGCGCGCGGCGGCTACCTCTGGCGCGATCGCGCGACGGCGATGGCACACGGACTGGGGTTTGCCGACGCCGACCTCGATCGCTCGCTGGACACGTTCTCCGGCGGCCAGCTCACGCGCGCCTCGCTGGCGCGCGCGCTCGCCACGGGGGCCGACGTGCTGCTGCTCGACGAGCCCACGAACCACCTCGACATCGAGTCGCTCGAGTGGCTGGAGCAGACGCTCGTGGACCTCGACGCGGCGGTCGTGCTCGTGGCCCACGACCGCTGGTTCCTGGAGGCCGTCGGTACGGCTGTGCTCGAGCTCGAGGCGGGGCGCTCGCGCTTCTTCGCCGGGACCTGGCACCAGTGGCGGCGTGAGCAGGCGGCTCGCGAAATGGCGCTCGGCCGTGCGATCGACGCCCAGCGCGCCGAGATCGAGCGCATGGAGCGCTTCATCGAGCGCTTCCGCTACAAGGCGAGCAAGGCGCGCCAGGCGCAGTCGCGCGTGAAGAAACTGGCGAAGATCGAGCGGATCGAGCGCGATCCGGCGGCGAGCAAGGGCCTGGAGTTCGAGTTCCGCGCGCCGGAGCGCTCTGGCCGCGTGATCTTCGAGCTGCTCGACGGGCGCGTCGAGGTCGGCGCGACGCCGGTCGTGCTGCTCGAGCACGCCGAGCTGTGGCTGGAGCGCGGCGAGCACGTCTCGCTCGTCGGTCCCAACGGCTCCGGCAAGACGACGCTGATCGAGACGCTCGCCGGCAGGCGCGAGCTCGCGGCAGGGAAGCTGAGCACCGGGCACAACGTCCAGGTGGGCTACCTCTCCCAGCACGCGGACGAGCTCGGCGCGGGCGGCGAGCAGGGCCAGAGCGTGCTCGATGCGATCCAGCGCGCGACCGGCCTCAACCAGGGCCGCGGGAGGGCGCTGCTCGGGCGTTTCCTGTTCTCGGGCGAGGACGCGGAGAAGCCGCTGGTGGGGCTCTCGGGCGGTGAGCGCCGGCGCCTGTCGCTGGCGATCCTCGTGCACTCGGGCGCGAACGTGCTGATCCTGGACGAGCCGACCAACCACCTCGACATCGAGAGCCGCGAGGCGCTCGAGGATGCCCTGCGCGGATTCACCGGCGCGGTGCTGCTCGTCTCCCACGATCGCGCGCTGCTCGACGCGGTCGGCACGCGCACGGTGGCCGTCGAGGACGGCGCCCTGCACAGCTACGAGGGCGGCTGGCCCGAGTACGTGCGCGTGCGCGAGGAGCGGCGCGCGGGCGGCGCTCACGTTGCGCTGGCCCCGCCGCCGCAACGCGCGCCCGCCGCCGGGCGCGACGGGTCGGTCAACGGCGCCGCCGCTGGCGTCAACGGCGCGAGCGCGAACGGTGGCGCGACCGCGAAGAAGGCCAAGGCCAAGGCGACGGGGCCATCGAAGAACCGCCTCACCGACCAGCAGAAGGCCGAGCGGCTGATCGAGCAGGCGGAGGCGGCGATGAGCGCGCTCGAGCAGGAGCTGGCCGACCCGGAGGCGTGGGCGACGCAGTACGAGTCGGCCAAGTCCCAAGCGCGGCACACGGCCGCGCGCCGCGCCGTCGAGGACGCCTACGCGCGCCTCGAGGCGCTGATCGACTGACCTACACTTCGGGCATGGAGCGGTTCCGTATGGCACGCAACATCGCAATCGTGCTCGCGATCGCGCTCGCCGTCGACCTGCTCCCAGGTGGTGACCGCGCGGCCACCACCTTTGAAGCCATCCTGCTGATCGGCTTCGGCGTCGGCTTTGGCTACCTCGGCCTGCGCCTTTATCGCGAAAACCGCGTCGCCGTCCATGGCCTCGGCGACCGCCACCGCGCGATCCTGTACGGGTCGCTGGCGACGGTCGCTTTCGTCGCCGTCGGCAGGGCGCGCATGTGGGAGACGACGCTCGGCGAGCTGACGTGGTTCGCGCTCGTGGCGCTGGTGATCTACGGCCTCATGGTCGTGTATCGCCACTGGCGCACGTACTGAGCGCACGCGGCTGTCCCTCGCTGGGCTCCTCGTATCCTCGGATGCGATGGCGAGCGTGACATCGACGAGCGAGGGCGAGGCGAGGTCGAGCCTCTCCGAGCAGCGCCGCGGGCTGCCCAACCAGCCCGGCGTCTACCTGTTCCGGGACGGTAAAGGCCGCGTGATCTACGTGGGCAAGGCCAAGTCGGTGCGCAAGCGGGTCGCCTCGCACTTCTCCAAGGCGCAGGTCCCGAGCAGTCCTGGACACGCCGAGATGGTCGCGAGCGTGGAGAGCGTCGAGTGCGTCGTTGTCGCCTCCGAGGCCGAGGCGCTGCTGGCCGAGCAGAGCTTCATCAAGCAGTACCGCCCGCGCTTCAACATCCGCCTGCGCGACGACAAGTCCTACCCGTTCATCGCGATCTCGCTGGACGAGGACTTCCCGCGCGTCTACTTCACGCGCGAGCGCCACCGCCCCAAGCGCGCGTACTTCGGCCCGTACTCGAACGCCAAGCGCGTGCGCGGCACGCTGGAGGTGCTCGCGAAGGTGTTCATGTTCCGCTCGTGCACCGGGCCGGAGCCGGGCCGGCGCAGCGGCAGCCCATGCCTGGACTACTACATCAAGCGTTGCGAGGCCCCGTGCGTCGGCTTCGTCTCCAAGGAGGAGTACAGGGCGAGCGTCGACGGGGTCATGGACTTCCTCTCTGGGCGCTTCAAGGAGATCGAGCGCGAGCTGGAGGAGCGCATGCGCGCGGCGGCAGCGGCGGAAGAGTTCGAGCAGGCCACGCTTGAGCGCAACCGGCTGCGCGCGGTCCACTCGCTGCTGGAGCGCCGGCGCGTCGCGAACGAGTCGGTCGGCACGTTCGACGCGATCGCCGTGGCGATCGACGGACGCGAGGCCAACGCACAGGTCTTCCAGGTACGCGACGGCGTGCTCTCGGATCGCCAGTCGTTCTACCTCGCCAACGAGACGGAGCGCAGCGTGGCGGAGGTGGCGGAGGAGTTCATGCTGCAGTACTACGGCGGGCACATGTCGATCCCGGCGCTGCTCGTGGTGCAGCGCGAGCTGGCCGAGCCGCAGGAGCGCCCGGCGCTGAACGAAGCGCTCGCCAGCCGCCGCGGCGGCCCGGTCGAGCTGCGCGCGGCCGAGCGCGGGGAGAAGCGCAGGATCCTGCAGCTCGCCGAGCGCAACGCCCGCCTGGCGCTGGACCAGGAGCGGCTGCGCTCCGAGCGCCGCCGCCAGAGCCGCGCGGAGGCGGTCGACGGACTGCAGCAGGCGCTCGGCCTGGACGTGCCGCCGATCCGCATCGAGTGCTTCGACATCTCAAACCTCGGCGGCACGCACACGGTCGCCTCGATGGTCGTGTTCGAGGGCGGCGCCGCAAAGAAGTCCGACTACCGGCGCTTCAAGATCCGCACGCTGGCGGAGGGCGAGTCCGACGACTTCGCGGCGATGGCTGAGGTGCTCGGGCGGCGCTTCGCCCAATGGGAGCGCCAGGCGGACCTCTCACCGCACGACCCGGCCTTTGATGCGAGCTTCGCGGCGCTGCCCAACGTGGTCGTGATCGACGGCGGCAAGGGCCAGCTCGCGGCTGGGCTCGGCCCGCTGCGCGGCTTCCGCGACCGCGGCGTCGCGGTCGTTTCGCGTGCCAAGCGCCTCGAGGAGCTGTTCATCCCTGGACGGCGCGCGCCGCTGGTGCTCGATCACTCCACGCCCGAGCTGCAGCTGCTGCAACGCGTGCGCGACGAGGCTCACCGTTTCGCCATCACCCATCACCGCAACAGACGCGATCGCGCGATGACCGGCTCGCTCCTGGACGGACTGCCAGGTGTGGGACCGGCGCGCAAGCGCGCGCTGCTCGCGCACTTCGGCTCGCCC
>JBBSDZ010000026.1:0-30400 GCA_038240205.1 Solirubrobacterales bacterium
ACGCACGAATCTGGTCCTCCTCAACGCAACGCAACCGAGCGCTGGCATCATTTCTGCGCTACTACAACCGACGAAGGCCACACACCTCGCTCGGCGATCGGCCACCGATCAGTCGCGTTCGCTAAGTCCGTGGGCAACACATCTAGCGGAACACGGCGAGCAGCGAAAGGCCTGCGGGGATGCGCCCGCCGCGGCCGATCAGCGCCGACTCCAGCGCGAGCGGGCGCTCGAGCACCCAGTTGACCGGTGCCGGCGGGATCCACAGGTCGAGGCTCGACTCGGTCGTCTTGCGGCTGAAGCGGTCGAGCACGCGCAGCAGGATCGCCGCGGGCAGCAGCAGCGAGTTGAAGTAGGTCGTGCGCACCTGCTGCCAGCCGGCCTGCTCGCCGATCTGCTGCAGCGAGCGGCGCGTGTAGCGGCGGAAGTGGTGGTTGATCTCGTCGTGGCCGCTCCACAGCCACTGATAGGCGGGCACGGTCACGAGCAGCGCGCCGCTCGGGGCGACGACGCGGCGCAGCTCGCGCAACGCCGCGAGATCGTCCTGCAGGTGCTCGATCACGTCGAGCGAGGCCGCCAGGTCGAACGTGCCCGGCTCGAACGGCATCTCCAGCACCGAGCCTTCGATCACCTCGCCCGCGTCGCGCTCGCGCGCCAGCGCGACGCTGGTGTCAGAGAGCTCCACGCCGGTGACCGTTCCGTGGCGCGCGAACTCGACCATGTTGCGCCCGCTGCCGCAGCCGGCGTCGAGAATCTGCGCGCCGCCCGGCAGCTGCAGATCCTCGATCACGCGCTCGATCACGATGCGCCGCCCGCGGTACCACCAGTGGCGGTCCTCGGCGCGATGGGTCTGCAGCTCGTAGTCGCGGTCCATCCGCGCTGCATCCTTTCCTAAACGCCAGACCGATGAAAGTCCAGCGGCACCTTGACAGAAAACTTGGCAAGCCATAATATTAGTTTCATGTCAGCAAGAGAAGGCGTGCGCTCGCCGGCCGTCGAGGACTACTGCAAGGCGATCTTCACGCTCGAGTCGCGCACCGAGGAGCCGGTCGCGACGAACCCGCTCGCCGAGCGGCTCGGGATCACGCCCGGCTCGGTCTCAGCCATGCTCAAGCGTCTCGGTGAGATCGGGCTTATCGAGCACCACCCCTATCGCGGCGTGCGCCTGACGCCGGAGGGTCGCAAGGTCGCGCTCGAGGTGATCCGCCATCACCGCCTGCTCGAGCTGTTCCTCGCGGAGGCGCTTGAGATGCCGTGGGATCGTGTCCACGCCGAGGCGGAGGTGCTCGAGCACGTCATCTCAGAGGAGCTCGAGCAGCTGATCGCCGCCAAGCTCGGAAACCCGACGCTCGATCCGCACGGCGATCCGATCCCGAGCGCTGAGCTGGAGCTGCACGAGCTGGAGACCTGTCCGCTCGAGGTGCTCGACGAGGGCGACGGCGGCGTGTTCGTGCGCGTCTCAGACGCCGACCCGGAGATGCTCAGGTACCTGAGCGACCGCGGCATATCGCCGGGAGACCGGCTGCACGTGCGCGAGCGCCAGCCGTTCGGCGGCCCGCTGCTCGTGAGCTTCGCCGGCGCCGCTTCGGAGTACGCGATCGGCGGCCGCCTGGCGCGTGCGATGCGCGTGCAGCTCGATCAGCTCGACAGCGACGCCGGCGAGAGCGAGCGCGCGCGGCGCGAGTCGATCGTCTCGCGCGGCGGGTCGGGTGGCGCGACTGCGGGCGCGAGCGGCGCGGGCGCGGGCGTCGAGAGCGCCGAGCGCAGCGGAGTCTCCGCTTGAACCCGAGTCCCTCGGCTCCGGTGCTCGAGGGCGCACCCGCGAGCGCCGCCGTGCCGCCCGGCGGCGTGACGCCGCCCGCAGGCGTAGCAGGCGCGGGCGCGGGCATCGCGCTCGATGCGAGCCACCTCGAACTGCTGCTGGCCAAAGGCCGCTTTCGCGCGACGCTGACAATGCTCGGCCCGGCCTTCGTCGCGGCAATCGCGTACGTCGACCCGGGCAATTTCGCGACGAACATCTCCGGCGGTGCCAAGTTCGGCTACCTGCTGCTGTGGGTGGTGCTTGCGGCCAACCTGATGGCGATGCTGATCCAGTACTTGTCTGCGAAGGTCGGCATCGCCACCGACCGCACGTTCCCGGAGCTGTTTCGCGAGCACTACCCGCGCGCGGCGAGCAGGATCATGTGGCTGCAGGCCGAGGTCATGGCGATGTCAACGGATGTCGCGGAGTTCGTCGGCGCCGCGCTTGGCCTGAACCTGCTGTTCGGCGTGCCGCTGCTGTGGGCCGGTGTGATGACCGGCTTCATCGCCTTTGCGATCCTCGAGCTTCAGACGCACGGCTTTCGCCGCTTCGAGCTGGCAATCACGGCGCTGCTCGGGATCATCTTCCTCGGCTTCCTCTACGAGACGCTGAAGATCGGGCCGTCGGTGCACGGCTCGCTCTCAGGGCTCGTGCCACACCTAGGCGGCTCGGAGTCGCTGTACGTGGCTGTCGGGATCATCGGGGCGACCGTGATGCCGCACGCGATCTACCTGCACTCGGCGCTGACCAAGAACCGCATGCCGATGCGCGACGATCACGAGCGCCGGCGGGTGCTGCGCTTCGAGCGCCTGGACATCGTAATCGCGCTGACGTGCGCCGGTCTGGTCAACATGGCGATGCTCGCCGTCGCGGCGAAGCTGTTCCATTCGACCGGGCACACGGAGATCGACAGCATCCAGGCCGCCTACCACGGTTTCGGCAATCAGGTCGGCGGTCTCGCCGCGCTGGCATTCGCCGTCGCCCTGTTCGCCTCAGGCGCCTCCTCCTCGAGCGTCGGCACATATGCCGGGCAGGTCGTGATGAGCGGCTTCATCAACGTCAACATCTCCGTGCTGCTCCGGCGTCTGGTGACGATGGTGCCGGCGCTCGCGGTGCTCGCGATCGGCGTCAACCCGACCGATGCGCTCGTGCTCAGCCAGGTGGTGCTGTCGTTCGGCATTCCGCTCGCGCTCGTCCCGCTCGTGCTGCTGACCAGGCGCAAGGACGTGATGGGCGCGCACGTCAATGGCCGCCTGACGACGCTCGTCGCCGGGACGCTGGCCACCGGCATCACCGCGCTGAACCTGTTCCTGATCTACAAGCAGTTCGCCTGAGCTGCGCTCACGGCGCGGCAGGGGTGCGCACGGCGTACTCCAGCTGACCGTTTGCGCCCCGCCACAGCGCGAGCGCGCGGTCGCTGGAGGGATCGAAGGCGACGCTTGCTTCGCTGTTGGCGTCCGGCGCGGCTACCGCTTCGGGCGCCTGGAAGATCGTCCTGCCCGGCGAGGCGTCGATCCCGCGTGCGGCGAGGATCGCTTGGCGGCCGGTGTCGAGGCCGTGCGGCGTCGGCTGCGGCTGGCTCCAGAGCGCGATCGCCTCGCCGTCGGGCCCGGGCGCGAGATCGCTGAGCAGCGAGTCCACGCCGGGGTCGCTGATCG
Organism: Solirubrobacterales bacterium; assembly: GCA_038240205.1. GTDB lineage: Bacteria > Actinomycetota > Thermoleophilia > Solirubrobacterales > Solirubrobacteraceae > Palsa-744. Next base: position 3,457 of record JBBSDZ010000026.1, read on the forward strand.
TTGAGACCTTGCGCAGGCCGTTGAGGTCGATCGGCGCGGTGCGCACGACCCAGTGTCCGTCCTGGGCGCCCGTCCACGCCATCATCACGCTCTCGGAGCTGAGGCGCACCAGCCGCGGCGAGCTGCGCGGATATGACAGGCCGGCCGGGTTGACGAAGCGCTCGAGCAACTGCGGGCGCCCGAAGCGCACGCCGGTGGCCGAGTCGTCGAGGTAGACGCTCGTCTTGCCCGCGCGTTCGTCAGCCCACGCGACGATCGCGCGGTTGTTGTCGCTGATCAGCGCGGTGATGCGCGGCGCGGGCGCGGCGGCGGCCAGCCGCTGCGTCGGCGCGACGCGCCCGGAGGCGGGCTCATCGCGCGCGTAAAGGGCACCGCCCTGACGCCACACGGCGATCGCGTCGGTGCGGAAGTCGAGCGTGACGGTCAGCGATTCGACGCCACCGCCGGCAGGGGCGGGGATGCTGAGCGCTGGTGAGAGCGAGCGCGCGAAGTAGCGCTCCACGCGCACCTGCACACCGCTGCGGCTCGCGCTCGGGCCGGGCGTCGCGATCGCGACATCGCCGAGGTAGGCGGTGAACAGCGCGCTGTCGGCGATCGTGCCGCTGAGCACGCCGAGCGGCGAGAAGGGGCCGCCGGCCGAGCCCTGCACCAGCATGCCGTCGGCGCTCGTCGCGCTCGACGCCGAGCCTGCGATCGCGAGCTGCCCGTGCGGTGCCGGCGCGAGCGCGATCGGCGCGCGCAGCGACAATCTGCGGCCGTCGGGCGAGCGCGCGTAGGCGGGGCGCCCGGGCGTGTCATCGCCCCCGATCGCCGAGACGACCGTGCCGGCGCCCTGTGGACAGCTGCGTGCTGCGCTCCACACGACCGCGCCGCGCCCGGTCGCGTGCGTCGGGCTGTTGCGCGGGAACGCCGCGCGCGCCGGCCCGGACCCGAGGCACGTGCTCAGCACGGCCGGCGGCGACCACGCGGCAGCCACCGCTGCCGCCGCCCCGGCGGTAGGCGGCGCCGAGCCGGCCTGCCCGAGCACAGCCGCGAGGAGCACGGCGACGGCTGCGAGCGCGCGCGCCGCGGTCGCCGCTCGCGCCCGCGTAGCCGCCCCGGCGCCGGGGCGGCTCAGGAGCCCGACGGCTGTAAGGCGCCGCGCAGGAAGCTGACGCTGCGCTCCCACGAGGTGCGAGCCGCCTCCGCGTCGTGCGTCCCCATGCGGTCGGTGTCATTGAAGAAGGCGTGCCCGGCGCCGTCGTAGTAGTGAAAGCTCACGTCCACGCCGGCGTCACGCAGCTCGACCTCGAGCGCTTTCGCTTCCTCGTGGGAGATGAACTGATCGGCCGTGCCGAAGTGCCCGAGCACCGGACCTTTGATCTTCGAGAAGTCCGGCTTGCCGTGCGGCATCACGTAGTAGTACGTGACGGTGGCGGCGATCTGCGGGCAGTTGGCGGCCGCCCACACCGACAGCCCGCCGCCGAGGCAGAAGCCGATCGCGCCGACGCCGGCGCCCTCGAAGCCCGGCTGGGAGGCGAGGTAGTCGGCGGCCCCGCACATCTGCGGCTCGACCTTGTCCATCGAGAGCGCCATCATCTTCTGTTCGGCCTCGCTCGGCTGCGTCGTCGTCTCGCCGGCGTACAGGTCCGGCGCGAGCGCATAGAAGCCCTCGGCGGCGAGGCGATCGCAGACCGAGCGGATGTGGTCTTCGATGCCCCACCACTCCTGCAGGACGATCACGGCCGGGCCCTGCTCGCCGGCGGGGGTCGCCAGATAGCCGTGTGTCGTGCCGGCGCTGGTCGGGAACTCGATCTCGGGCATGTGTTGGCTCCTTGGAGGTATGCGCTAGCGCCGGCGGCGCGCCGGTATGGCGGCATCCTCTCATGCGCGACCCACCGCGCGGCGCAGCGTGACGCCGGGGGGGCCGCAGCCGATGTCCTGGGGCATCGCAGCACCCGCTGGAGCGGCGCAGCACGACCCGCTAACCTTGTATCCATGATCACACAGGCAGAACGAGCAGCGGAGAAGCGCCGTGTGAAGCTCGAGGAGATCGAGCGCCAGCAGAAGGAAGGGTCACTGAAGATCCGCAAGATGACGGCGCAGGAGCGCAAGCGCTTCCCGCCGCGACCCTCGAAGGCGCCGACCTCCAAGGCGCCGCGCAGATGACGCGCTTCTTCCTCGCCGGCAACGAGACCGGGAGCAAGGACGTCGTCGAGGCGGCCTACAGCGAGCTGCGCGAGCGCTCGCACACCGAGATCGGATGTGTCGCCAAGCCGCGGCGCATCTTCAAGCTCGACTGCCGCTTCGAGGGGAGCGACTGCGAGATCGAGGTCGGCCGTTCGCTGCCGAACCACGACGACGAGCTCGTCGTGGCGATCCTCGATCACGGCCGCGACGAGCCGTATCTCGTGCACACCGGCAATGGCGCGGACGCGCCCACACGCGTTGCGCGGCCGGTGTACGACGTCACCGACTTCGTTTAACTCCGCGTTTAGAAAACGCCGGTCTCGGGTACTCTCATGCCTGTGAGGGGACTAAGGGGTACGTGGATGTGGAGAGGGCTGCTGGCGGGATTGACGCTGGCCGCGGTCGCGCCTGGCGTGGCGGCTGCGGCTGAACCGACCCCTCTCGGGCACGCGTGCAAAGCGGAAAACGGCGTGCGCTTCTGCCCGGCGGAAACGCTCGCGCAGCGGACGCCGACGTTCGACGGCGTCCCACTCGACGCCGATGTCACGCTTCCGGCGAGCGGCGCGGGGCCGTTCCCGACGATCGTGATGCTGCACGGCTGGGGCGGCAGCAAGGCCTCGTTTGAGTCGAGCACGCCCGCGGGCGACGGCAATGTGACGTTCGACTACAACAACGTCTATTACGCACAGCACGGGTTCGCGGTCGTCAACTACTCCGGACGAGGATGGGGAAACTCGTGCGGATCACCGCCCTCGCGCGAAGCGATCGGCTGCAAAGAAGGCTGGCTGCGCTTGGCGGACCAGCGCTACGAGGCGCGCGACACGCAGTACTTGCTGGGGCTGCTCACCGACGAAAAGCTCGCCAAACCGAGCGGCCTCGGCGTCACGGGCATCTCCTACGGTGGCGGGCAGAGCATCGAGCTGGCGTATCTGAAGAACCGCGTCCGGCTGCCGGACGGGAGCTTCGCGCCGTGGCTGAGCCCGAAAGGCAAAAAGCTTCAGATCAAGGCGGCGTTCCCACGCTGGCCGTGGTCTGACCTCGTCGATGCGCTGCTCCCGAACGGGCGCTTCATGGACGGCGAAGTCCCAGCGGCCGGGCAGAGTCGTGAACCGCTCGGCGTCGAGATCCAGAGCTACGTCAGCGGCTTGATCGCCGCGGGCAACGCGAGCGGCTACATCGCTCCGGCAGGCGCAGATCCCGAAGCGGACCTATCGAAATGGTATGCGTTGGTCAACGCCGGCGAGCCCTACACGTTGGAAGCGGAAGCGATCGCCAACCAGATCTACAGCTATCACCAGGGCTACGGGATCCCGACGGCCGGCAAGCCGGCGCCGATGCTGCTCGAGAGCGGCTGGACGGACGCGCTGTTCCCGGTGTCGCAGTCGCTGCGCGCCTACAACGCCACTCGCGCGCTCAAAGGCTACGCGGCGCTGATGTTCGGCGACCTCGGGCACAGCCCAGGCTCGAACAAGGTCAACACCGACCACGCGTTCAACGAAGAGGGCTCGCAGTTCTTCCAGGCGAAACTTGCGCACGTCGGCATACCGCCGAAATCGGGCAGTGTCACGGCCTACACACAGACGTGCCCGGCCGCGAGCGCCCCCGGTGGCGGCCCCTACACGGCGGCCAAGTGGTCAAAGCTCGCCCTACACACCCAGAGCTTTGGCTCTGCCGCGGCGCAGACGCTGCTCTCGACCGGCGGCAATCCGACGATCGCTTCGGACTTCGACCCGATCGCCAACTCCGACGCATGCAAGACGGTCAAAGCCGAAGCCGAGCCGGGCACGGCCGAATACACGACCGTCAGCTCCGGCTTCACGCTGCTCGGGCTGCCGACCGTCACGGCGACGATCAAAACGCTCGGCGCATTCGGCGAGCTGACCTCGCGCCTGTGGGATGTGCTGCCGAACGGCGAACAGCGTCTCATCTCGAGCGGCGTGTACCGCCTGACTGAAAACCAGTCGGGCACGATCAGCTTCCAGCTGCACGGCAACGGCTACGAATTCGCAGCCGGCGACACGGTCAAGCTGCAGCTGCTCGGGCGCGACGCTCCGCACTACCGCGCGAGCAACGGCAGCTTCACAGTCGAAGTCAGCAACCTCAGCGTTTCGCTGCCGACGGCTTAGCCGCCGCGCGGCGGGCCTTGCCGGCGCCGTTGCTGCTGCCCTTGCCGGCGGCGCTGCCCTTGCCGGCGCCCGCAGACTGACGGGCGCCCGCCGGGCGCGATGCAAGCTTGGCTCCGGCCCCCGCCTTGGCTCCGGCCCCCGCCTTGGCTCCGGCCCCCGCCTTGGCTCCGGCCCCCGCCTTGGCGCCGTTTCGTGAGGTGCCGGCTGCCGGCAGGCGACCCTCGTTGCGCACGTGCGCACTGTGCGGTGTGCGGCTGCTGCGCGCGGCCACGGGACGCTTGTTGCGTCTGCCGCGCGGTGAGGCCTTGGAGGTCGCGATCAGCGCCAGCAGATCGACCATGCCCTGCTCGATGCCGCCCGTCAGCACGTCGATGTCGGGCGCGCCGTCGTAGTCGCCGGTGACGCCGAAGTAGAGGCCGCCGTCGTAAGAGAAGATCGCGACGACGATGCGGATCGAGCCGACGACGGGCACGAACGGGTAGGACTCGAGCATACGCCGGCCGAGCGTCTGCACCGGCTGCTGTGGCCCCGGCACGTTGGTTGTGGCCGTGTGCATGTTCAGTCGTGGCGAGAGCGTCACGAGGCGGCTGCCGAGCGCGAGCAACAGCGGCGGCGCGAAGCCGGAGAGCGAGCTGAGAACGTCGCCGGCGACCGCCTGCTTGGACTGCTTGACGCCGTCCATCTCCGTGCGGATCCGCTCGAGGCGCTCGGCGGGGTCGGCGAGGCCGACCGGCAGCCCGGCGAACACGGCCGAGACGCGGTTGTTGTAGACGCCCTTCTCGCCGCGCCGGCGCACGGACACCGGCACCATCGTGCGGATCACGCGGTCCTCGGCGAGCTGCTCGCCACGTGATTGCAGCAGGCCGCGAAAGCCGTTGGTGATGACCGTGAGCACGACGTCGTTGACGGTGCCGCCTAGCTCGGCGCGCACGCTTTTGACGTCGGCGAGGCCCACGTGCGCCCAGCTCCAACGGCGGTGCGGTCCGATCGGCCCGGTCAGCGACGAGGCCTCGACGGGTCGCAGGCTCGGCCCGGCCGCCGCTGCCGCGCGCGCGATCTCCGTGACCGAGCGCAGCGTTTCGCGCGGTGTTCGCAGCGCCTGTCTGATCGCTTCGAGCTGGCCTGCGGGGCTCGCTCGTCGCACGAGCGTACGCACGAGGATGTCCAGCCCGGAGGGCTCGGGGGGCGCCGACCACGCCGGCGCTGCGGCGTCGCTCCCGCCTGTCTCATCGGAGAACATGACCGACATCAGGTCGGTCGCGGCGACGCCATCGACCATGCAGTGATGGACCTTCGATAGCAGCGCCCAGCGGCCGTCGTCCATGCCCTCGACCATCCACAGCTCCCACAGCGGCTTGTCCCGGTCCAACGCCCCCGAGAACACGCGGCTGGCCATCTGGCGCAGCTGCAGCTCACTGCCGGGGGAGGGGATCGCGGTGTGGCGGACGTGGTAGTCGAGGCTGAAGTGGGGATCGTCCACCCAGATCGGTGGGCCGGCTGCGAGCGGCACGAAGCGCACCTTCTGGCGGTAGCGCGGAACGAGCCCGAGCTTGCCGGCCACCATCGCGCGCAGGTCGGCGAACGGGGGTGGCGGCCCTTCGAAGATGCTGACGCCGCCGATGTGCATCGGCGTCGTCCCGTTCTCGATGTGCAGGAAGGACGAGTCGATCGGGCTCATCCATTCCATGCGGCGCTACCTCCGGGCGTCGAGCACGCGATCGAGCAGGCGGTAGACGTCCACGTCGACGGACATGCCGCAGTGGCTGCAATCGACCTCGACGGCGTCCGCGTGCGGGTCGACGCAGGCGCGCCAATCGACGATGCCGTCGCTGCGCGAGTACACAGCGGTGGCCCGCATGCCCTTTGCAAACGGGGCGTCGAGCTCATCGCGGAAGTCGGCGCAGCAGTCGCCGTCCATGCACGTGCTCGAGAACACGCCGGGGAGGCCGGCGTCGCCGAACCTCGCCATCAGGCGCACGGTGCGCAGGACCTGCGCTGAGACGGCCAGCGAGTCGGTGACCGGCGAGCCGAGCGTGACCAGCCCCGCGACTGCGTCCGGATTGCGCACGGCCAGGGAGCGCGCAAGCGCGCCGCCGCGGCTCTGGCCGATCAGGAAGACCGGCTCGCCGGATTCCTCGGCGAGGGCGTGCAGACGCTGCTCCAGGCGATGAACGATCGTCCCGGCACAACCGACGTTCGCGCGGATGCCGCTGGTGCGAGCACGGTGGCCGCGACGGCGCAGCCACTGACGCAGCACCGTCAGCGAGGCGTCGCCGGCCATGAAGCCGGGAATCAGCAGCACCGGCTGCGCCTCGGCGCGGCGCTCGACCATCAGGAACTCGCGGCTGGCTAGCAGTCGCGCAAGCTCTCCCCCGTAGCGCAGCTCGCTCCAGAGGCGGACGGGCTGCGACCCTGCGGCAATCGCCTCAGCGGTCATGTACATAGAGTACGCCGAATGGAGCTCGCTGACAGACATGTCGTCGTCACCGGTGGCGGCGGGGGCATCGGCGGAGCCCTAGCGCGACGGCTGGCGAGTGAGGGCGCGCGCGCCGTGGTGGTCGCCGATCGCGACCTCGCCAAAGCGGAGACGGTCGCCTCCGGCTTCGGCGGATTGGCCGTGGAGTTCGACGCCGCCCGCGAGGATGGCGTGAAGGCGCTGATCGCCGCGGCGAGCGAGGCCAACGGCCCGATCGACATCTTCATCTCCAACGCCGGCGTGCCCGGCGCGATGGGGGGGCCGGAGGCTCCCGACGAGTCGTGGCTGGAAGCGTGGAACGTCAACCTGATGGCGCACGTGTGGGCCTCGCGCGCATTGCTGCCGCAGATGCTCGACCGCGGCGAGGGCTACCTGATCAACACGGCCTCGGCGGCCGGTCTGCTCACGCAGGTCTCCTCGGCGGTCTACAGCGTCACCAAGCACGCCGCCGTCTCGCTGGCCGAGTGGATGGCGATCGAGTACGGCGACGCGGGCATCCGCGTCTCGTGCATCTGCCCCCAGGGAGTGCGCACGCCGATGCTCGAACTGGCGATGGACGATCCGGCGGGCGCCGCCGCGTTGATGGCCGGCGGTCTGATCGAGCCCGAGGACGTCGCCGAGGCGGTCGTCGAGGGCATTCGCGTCGAGCGGCTGCTGATCTTGCCGCACGCGGAGGTGTCCCAGCACATGGCGCTCAAGGGCTCCAATCCGGAACGCTGGATCGCCGGCATGCGCCGGATCGTGCGCAACGCGCGCGCCGGCGCCAGTTAGCTGGCCGCGCCCCACGCGGCGATCCTGAAATGCCGGCGAGGCGACGGCCGGGCGCTCAGGCGCGCAGGGTGACCTTGATGATGGCCGGCGTCGTCGGGCGGGTGCTGCCGCCGAGCGGCTCAGTCGTGACGAGCACTTCCTTGACGCCGTGCAGGCTGTTGGGCACGTCGACCTGGCCGTTGCCGCTGCCGGTCGGGCTGAACAGCGCGTTCGTCGGCTGCGGGGGCGAGTGCTTGCCGTGGCTCAGCCAAACCTCGTAGATCTTCCCCAGCGCGGGCTGGGGCATGTGCGCGACGACGAGCTCTGAGCGCCCGTCACGCCGGTGCAGAGCGACCTGGGCCATGCTTGCCGGCCCAGATGTCTTCCCGCGAATGATGGTCTCCTTGGAGGATGAGCCGGTCGCGATCACGACTGCGATGAGCACGGCCACGCCCGTCGCTAGCGCTCCTCCCGCACCAACGAGCGAGAAGCGGCGCGAGCGCCAACGGCTGACGGGTCGCGCCGGACGGTCGGCTGCCGCTCCAGCCGCACTCAGCAGCTCGGCCTCTGAGCGCACGGTCGCCATGATCCGCTTGCGCATCGCGGTTGGAGCCGGTACCACGGGGGCGCTCGCCGGAAGCTCGTTGACGACGATCTGAAGCTCGACGACCTCCTGGTGGCATGCGGCGCAGCCCTCGAGGTGGGTGCGGTAGGCCTGCAGCTCGCTCTGCTCGAGCGCGCCGAGGACGTAAGGAGCGGCGTCCATGCGATGCAGGCAGCCGTCGTCGTGCTCGTGGGTGCTCATGTGCCCACCGCCTCCCAGCCCTGGAGGTGGCCTCGCAGCTTCTGCAGACCGAGCCGCATGCGGCCCTTGACGGTTCCCACCGGAGTGCCGAGCATGGATGCGATCTCGGTGTGCGTGAAGCCGCCGAAGTAGGCGAGCTCGATCACGCGGCGCTGCTCCTGCGGCAACTCGCCGAGGGCGCCACGGATCTCCTGTGAGACGGCTTTGTCGATGGCCTGCGAGTCAGTCCGCTCGGGCGCCTCGAGCGTCTGCTCGATGCCCTCGTCGCTGGCGCGGCGGCGCTCGTGCACGCCGGTCCGGCGCAGCGAGTCGACGGCGCGGTTGTGCACGATTCCAAGCGCCCAGGTGCGGACGCTTCCTCGCGTACGGTCATAGCGGGCGCCACTGCGCCAAAGGGCAAGGAAGGCCTCCTGCGCGACGTCCTCGGCGACCGAGCGTTTGCCGCAGATGCGGTACGCGAGCGAGAAGGCGGCGGCTTCGTGGCGCTCCAGCACCACCTCGAAAGCCTCGGCGTCGTTGCCGGCTACCAACTCCATCAGCTCCTCATCCGCGAGCTTTCTGAGCTTTTCCTTTGAGTTCACGCTTGCGCGCCTGAGCCTGGGCATCAAACTACTGTACGCACGTGGGAACTTCGTGGATCAGTTCTCGCGGCTTGGCGCGTTCCGCCTCTGCAAGACCCCGTGCGAGCAGGGAGCACTCGGTGATCCAACTACCGTGTCGCGGCGTACAAGGATCAACGGCGCAGCCAAGACACTCCCCCGGCCGTCGAAAAGGCAACTAACAAGGAGCAACTATGAGTTATGAGATTAACCTCGACGAGGTTGATGTCGACGGAGCGATCCGCGAAGCGGCACACGACGTCTCCGGCGACACCCGTCTCGGGTTTCTGAAGAAGGCCGGCCTTGCGGGTGGTGCTGTGATGAGCAGCGGCGCCGTCATGTCCGCCCTCGCACCGAGTGCGTTCGCGGCTTCCAGCAAGACACGCCCACCCGCCTCGTTCGGCAAGGGCGACATCGGCATCCTCAACTACGCGCTCACGCTCGAGTACCTGGAGGCGGCGTTCTACAACGGCGCAACCGCAGCGAAACTCGCGCTCACGCCTCAGGCGGCAGCGTTCCTGTCGGTCGTGACCGTGGACGAGAACGCTCACGTGAAATTCCTCAAGAAGGAACTCGGCAAGAAGGCCGCCAAGGAACCGAAGTTCAACTTCGCCGGCGCCAACACGAGCGTGGACTCGTTCATGAAAACCGCAGAAGTCCTCGAGAACACCGGAGTTCACGCGTACCTCGGCCAGGTTCTGAACATCAAGAACCCCGAATACGTCGTGGCTGCCGGCTCGATCCTCACGATCGAGGCTCGTCACGCGAGCGTCATCGGCCTGCTCAACGACCCGACGGGTGCGAAGATCACGCCGAACGGCCCGAAAGACACGCCGCTGTCCGCGTCGAAGGTGATCTCAGCGGTCAAAGCAACGAAGTTCATCGTCGGTCTCTAAGAGCCCGCGAGGAATCGCACAGGAGTTACGGCCGCCCGGAGGAATATGTCTTCCGGGCGGTTTTTTTCTGCCCAAAAGTCAATTGTCCGGCATGAAGCTGCCGATGATCCAGATGCTCGGCGACGACGTAGTGCATCCAAGACGGTGAACAACTGTGAATGCAGCAGTCGCCGACGAATGAGAATGGCAGAGCCCGAACCGGGCGCTGCTCAAAGCCACAAAACGGAGGTATCACAAGATGCCCAGTCCAACGAATGGCGCAGAAGAGGCGCCGCAGCCTGCGGGAATCGTCGAGCGGCTCGTCCGCGATGACGTGGACCGCAAGCGCTTCCTGAAGATGGCCGGCAGCACCGGCGCGGCGAGCTTTGGCGCGTTCGTGCTCGCGGCGTGCGGAAGCAGCAGCAGCAGCAGTAAAAGCGCCAGCACGGCGGCCGCCCCCGCGACGACGGGAACGACGACGTCGAGCACGACCGGCGACGTGGGCATCCTCAACTACGCCCTCACGCTCGAGTACCTGGAGACGGAGTTTTACGCGAAGGTCGTGGCTTCGGGGCTGTTCAACGGCAAGGTCGGAAGCCTGATCAAGGACTTTGGCGCCCAGGAGGCATCGCACGTGGCCGCCCTCAAAGCGGCCGTGACGAAGCTCGGCGGGACGCCGGCGGCCAACCCGAATGGCAAATTCCCGATCAAGAGCGCGACGCAGGTCGCCGAGCTCGCTTACACCGTCGAGAACCTGGGCGCCGCGGCGTACCTGGGTCAGGCAGCGAAGATCCAGAGCCCGGAAGTGCTGGCTTCTGCCCTCGCGATCCACTCGGTCGAGGCGCGTCACGCGGCAACGCTTGGCACGCTCGTCAAAAAGTCCGTCACCCCGCAGGGCGCATTCGCCACGCCGGCTGACATGTCCACGGTCCTCGCAGCGGTCAAGCCGTTCCTGGCCTAATCGCTCATAACGGCACGAAAGGAACAAACATGACCCAGAATGAGATAGCCAGCCCCGAGCTGGCAGCGTGCGAGGTTCACGGAATGACCCGCCAAGCCTTCATCCTGCGAGGCGCACTCGCGGCTGGTGCCTTTTATGGCACCGCGTCCGTGGCGCCGTTCGTATCGCAGGCGATGGCTGAAACCGGCGGCGGTGACGCGGAAATCCTCAACTTCGCGTTGACGCTCGAGTACCTCGAGGCTGATTTCTACAACGTCAAGGGCAAGTCGGTCGGGCTCAGTGGCGAAGCGAAGAAATACGCCAAGGAATTCGGCGCCGAGGAGGCTGCCCACGTCGCGGCGCTCACCGCCGCGATCAAGCAGCTCGGCGGTACACCTGTCGCGAAACCGACGTTCGTGTTCCCGGCCACCAGCGAAAAGTCGTTCCTCGCGCTGGCCTCAGTGCTGGAGAACACCGGTGTCGGCGCCTACAACGGCGCAGCGCCGTCGCTGAAGAGCAAGGCGGTGCTCGCCTCAGCCGGCAGCATCGTCCAGATCGAGGCCCGTCACGCGGCCGCGATCGACCTGCTCATCGGCAAGAGCCCGACGCCGAACGAAGGCTTCGATAAGCCGCTGACAAAGGAAGAAGTCCTGGCAGCTGCAGGGCCTCTGATCAAGAAATAGTTCGACTGCAAACGGCGGCGCCGGTGATCTGTAACCGGCGCCGCCGCGTAGTTAGTCATAGAAGTTGATCCGCCAAAGCTTGAAATCCAAACTTGGGAGTTGATTCACACAATGGGCCTCGATAATCCGCTTCACATAGCCTTTTTGCTGATCCTGCTGCTGCTTGTGTTCGGGGCGAAGCGACTGCCCGAGATGGGTCGCTCACTCGGCTCCGGCATGCGCGGCTTCAAGGACACGCTCAGCGGCGAGCACACGCCGAGCACGCTCGTCGAGCACCACGAGCCCGTCGCGACTGCCACCGCCCCCGCCGCGGCGCCCGTTGCGGCGCCAGTCGCAACCCCGGCGCCGGCCCCCGTGCGCGAGCACGTGCCGATCGCCTAGCAGCGTCCCTGCAGTTCGAGCGCACCTGCGCGTGGCGCATCCCAGCGGATGTGCGGCGCGCTGCGTGTGCTCTCAGCTCGAATGAGCGTGCGTCCGTGCGAGCGCCTCGACCCTGACCGTCACCCCGACTCCAGACCGGAGAGATCATGGCTGTAGCAGCGGCCCGCATCGGCCACCAGGACCGCATCAGCATCGTCGACCACCTGTCGGAGCTGCGCGGGCGGTTGATCATCTCGCTGGCCGCCCTGGCCGTCGCGTTCGGGTTCTGCATGTGGCAGAACCACGCGCTGCTGCACATCATCAACAAGCCGCTCTCGGTTGAGACGCAGAAGCAGGTCAAGGCCGGCAACGGGCCACTCGGCGCGACCTACACCGTGCAGCAGAGCGCCCGCACGGTCGCCACGCAGCTGCAGACGGTCGTCGGCGCGCTGGAGCAGCCGGGCAGCGGCGCCTCACAGGCGACGCGCACGGCGATCCAGGGCGTCACGCCGCAGCTGCACAAGGCGATCGAGCGCCTCTCCAAGTCGCCGGAAGGCAACAAGCCGGTGACGCTGGGGATCGGCGAGCCGTTCACGACGACGATCGGAATCGCGCTGATCTTCGCGTTCATCCTCGCGCTGCCGGTCATCCTGTTCGAGCTGTACGGGTTCCTGCTGCCCGCGTTCAGCCCCGATCAGCAGAAGATCACCTCGAAATTGATGATGTCGATCCCGCTGCTGTTCATCGCCGGGGTCGCGTTCGGCTACTTCGTCGTACTCCCGGCGGCGGTGCGCTTCTTCCAGAACTTCAACAGCGGCGAGTTCAACGTGCTCGTGCAGGCGAATCAGTACTACCACTTCGCTGCGGTCACGCTGCTGGCGATGGGTCTGGTCTTCCAGATCCCTGTCGGCATCCTCGCGGCGACGCGAGCGGGCGTGGTCACGCCGTCGCAGCTGCGCAGCAATCGCCGCTACGCGGTGCTCGCGTGTGGCGCGGTGGCGGCGTTCCTGCCGGGTGACGTGACGACGATGCTGCTCGAGACGGTGCCGCTGTACCTGCTGTTCGAGGCGAGCCTGCTGCTCGCGAGCTTCGTCGAGCGGCGCGAGCAGCGCCGCCAGCGCGCCGCCCTGTAGGCGGCGTGCGGCTGCGCGGGCTAGGGCGCGGCGGGCGAGAGAACGTGCGCCTTGGCCGGGTCGATGCGCCCGTCGAGCAGGTCGAGGTAGGCGCTTTCGATCGCCTCGGCGCCGCCGGCATGGATGATCTCGAGCCAGCCGCCGGTCCACTCCACGTAGGGCTGCCAGGCCTCGGCGAGCCTGCTCTCGAAGCCTTCGCGTCCCCACTCGGCCGTGCGCTTGCCGACGCGGTCGGGCGCGAAGAAGAAGGTCGGGCGGGGTCCGGGCAGTGAGTCCGGCACGTCGCCCATGCGATCGTGATGGGTGGCACCGACGACGGCCGAGTGGGCCAAGGCGTCGCCGTAATGCGTGTGTACGGCTCGCCGCACCGCCGCGTCGCCGGCCATGTCGACATAGACAGTCCGATCGCCGCTGAGCGAGTCGATCTCCTCGTAGGCGAGCACGCGGTCATAGACGCCGAGCGACCGCGCGAACTCGCAGCTGCGCGCGGACGTCAGGCCGATCACCTCGATGCCCTCTCGGCGCGAGAGCAGGAAGGCCAGGGCGCTCGAGGTCTTGCTCGAGGCGCTCGAGAGCAACACGGCGCCGGCACCGAATGAGCTCGCATCCTCGAGGAAGTCGTCGATCAGGTATGAGGTGAAGAAGAGCGGGCGCAGCAGCATCTGCTCGGGCTCGGTGCTCGGCTCGTAGATCGGGTCCGCGTCCACCTGTGCGTATCCGTTGTACGCGGGCGGCAGGCTCGCGCGGTGCGGCGAGGCGTCAAGGAAGCCGCGCGCGTCGATGCGCGCCGGCATCACGATCAGCTCGCTCGACGGTGGCAGGTATCCGTAGACGCGCGTGCCCGGCGCGAGCGCCTCCGCGTCGCTCTCGGTGACCTCCGCGAAGCCCCACACGGGAACGCGCCCCCACCCCTCCTCGGTGGGGAAGAAGTCCCAGTAGGACATCGCCTCCCCGAACTTCGCGTATGTCACGTTGTTGGAGCTCAGCCCGAAGCGCTCGACCGTCAGCCGCGCCTGGCCTGGCTCGAGCTCAGCCGGAGGGTCTTCGAGGATGCGGCAGCTGTGCAGGTCGTCGCGCGCCACGAGGAAGTCCATGCGCGCAAGCCTACGCGCTGGAAGGCGCGCGCGGTCACGTGCGGTGCGCGAGACCCGCGAGGCGCTCCCCGCCGCCGCCGCCAGGCCCGGATCGATCGGCCGACGGTGGCAGGCTCCTGAGCGTTCGCGTCTGGCGCGGGAGCAGCCCGAGCGCGAGCGCGATACCGGCGAGCGCGGAGCCTCCGAGCAGCACCTCGACCGCGCCGAGCGCATGCGCGAGCGGTCCGGCGAGCACGTAGCCGAGCGGCAGCAGCGCGAGCGAGACCATCCAGTCGTAGGAGCTCACGCGCGAGAGCTTGTCGGCGGGGATGCGCTCGGCGAGCGCTGTCAGCCACCACACGTCGAACAGCGCGATGCCGCCGCCGCCGATGAGCGTCGCGGGCAGGACGATCCAAAGCGTGACGCCGGCCGCGTACAGCACCGCGGCCCCAGGCCACAGCAGGATCGCGAGCATCGCGGCGCGCATCGGCAGCCGTGGGCGCCACGAGATCCCGAGCAGGGAGCCGGCGATCGTGCCGATGCCGAGCACCGCCGAGACGAGCCCGTACACGCCGATCTCGCCGTACTGCTCGCGCGCGACGACCGGCCCGAGCACGAACCACGGCGCGAGCCCGGTGAACAGGGCCGCACAGAACGCTGCGAGCGTCGCCCACACCCAGCTACGCGAGCGCACCTCGCGAAAGCCATCGCGCATCTCGGCCCACACGGTCATACGCTCTGCACCGGCGGCGTCGCTTGGCCCCGCGATCGCGCGCCGGCGCGGGCGCACGCGCATCAACAGCGCCGCGCTCAGCAGGAACGTGGCCGCGTCGAGCGCGAACGCCCAGCCCGCGCCGAGGCCGAGCACGAGCGCCGTCGCCAGCGCCGGCCCGGCGAACTCGCCGATGTTGTTCGACAGCGAGCTGAGGCCGTTCGCCTGCTGGATCTCCGCCTCTGGCACCGTCTGCGGGAGCAGCCCGTTGGCCGCCGGGCGGAAGAACGCCTCGGCGGTGCCGAACAGCGCCTCGATCGCGATCAGCTCCCAGATCCGGATGGTGCCGGCGAATATCAGCGCCGCGAGCAGCCCGTGGAGCGCAAAGCGAACGAGGTCCGTGACGACCATCACGCGGTGGCGAGGCAGGCGGTCAGCCCAGACGCCGCCGAGCAGCAGGAATGCGACGAGCGGGAGGCTCGCCGCCGCCAGCACGAGCCCGAGATCGGTCGCGTCGCCGGTGAGTTCGATCACGAACAGGGCCAGCGCGACGACGACGATGCAATCGCCGACCACGCTCGCCGACTGCGCCAGCCACAGATAGCGGAAGTCGCGATGGCGCAGGACGCGCAGCTGCAGCAGCAGATTGCTCATGCGTCCAGCTTGACGCAGGCGCGGTCCAGCCCTAGCTCTCCCGGCGCCTCATTGGCGCCAGGGCGCGTCTAAGCATGGGCGCCGCCGCGAAAGGCAGGCTCCAGGCTGGAGCTAAGGATGGGTACGGGTTCGAGTCCCCGCGTCCCTTGACGAACCCGTTGCAAGCTTCAAGTCCCGTTCGCGGCTGTCGAACAGCCGTCTAGCGCGAGTCACGGAGGTGGAGTTGGCGGCGCCTGTGCTCGATACGCAGCTCGACTCTCTCACAGGGTCGGGGCCCTGTCGGGGATCGCCTCAGGGGGCTGGGGCCCCACATGTTCGGCAATCAGGAGGACTCCGATGAACCACGCACGCGGCCGGCGGCTCGGCTGGAGCTGTCTGCTACTCCTCGCCGTGGCGGCCGTTATCGCGGCGATGCCCGCGCTGGCCAACGCCGAAGGCGGTGCAGCCGTTGCCTGGGGCGAAAACTGGCATGGGCAGCTGGGCGCATTCTTCAGAAACCAGCGCGAAGAGACCCCGATTCCCGTGGAAGGCCTGACGGGCATCAGGTCCGTTGCGGCGGCGACCAGCTTCAACCTCGCTCTGCTCAGCGACGGAACGGTCGCCTCTTGGGGCGGCAACGTCCACGGGCAGCTCGGAAACAACGGCTTCAAAGCCAACTGGGAACTCGGCAATAGCCACGTGGAAGTCAGCGGGCTGAGCGGCGTCAAGGCGATCGCCGCCGCCAACCAGCACGCGCTCGCGCTGATGCCCGACGGCACGGTGCGCGCGTGGGGCAACAACCAGTCCGGCCAGCTGGGCAAAGGCAAGGGTGGGTTCGAACCCGTGACCGGCCAGAACCAGCGTGTACCGAAAACGGTCGAAGGACTCACACGCGTGATTGCTATTGCGGCAGGCGGCCCGTCCGACTACGCCCTGCTGGATAACGGCACGGTCATGGCGTGGGGCAACAACTCCAGGGGCCAGCTGGGCGTCGCATGGCCGAAAAATTGCCAGACGCGCAACACACCGGGCTGCGCTCAGTACGAATGTCCTACCGAAGTCGGCAACGCGCTTTGCAGCACCCGGCCTGCTCTCGTGATGACCGCGGCGAGCAAGCCGCTCGGCGAAGTCATCGCGATCGCCGCCGGCGCCGAGGCCACCTACGCGCTGCTGAAGAGCGGCGAAGTCGTCTCGTGGGGCAGCAACATGAAGGGTGAGCTCGGACAGACTGGCGCGGAAACGGGCCCGCACACCAATTTTCGACCCCCTGGGATCGTGATGCGAAGCAGCACGAAGGCCTTGTCGAGCGTGGCCGAAATCGCCGCCGGGCAGAACCACGTGCTCGCACGCCTTAAGAACGGGGAAGTGGTCGGCTGGGGCAACAACGCGGATGGCGAGCTAGGCGAAACCGGGCCCGCTTCAGCGGAAATCTGCCAAATCCACCACCCGGAACTGCATTGCGTCAAGTCGCCGCAGCCGATCCGCATGCCGACGGGGCGCGTGGAAGTGATCTCCGCCGGGACGCACTACAGCGTCGCGCTGATCGATCACAAGGTCTACGCGTGGGGGAGGAACGAATACGGCGAACTGGGTAACGGAGGGACGGCCGCCAGCCGCGTGCCGACGGCCGTCTCAGGCCTAGGTTCGGTGGCGAGCCTGTCGGCGGCCGGCACACACGTCGTCGCGCTGCTCGCGAGCGGGGTCCAGCCGCCGCCTGCACCGGTGGCGCTGAGCCGCAAAGCTGGAGGGCTGGATCTGTCCTGGACCTCAGCCGGCGCCGGCAGGATCGTCGATCGCGTTTTTGACCGCCCAGCGATAAACGACGCCGAAGAAGAATTGGAAGAAACCGAAGAAGCCGGGACGGGCTCGGCGGGCGGCGAAGCGGGTGCCCTTCAGAGCACGACACGCCCTAGGGTCAGGGGCGAAGCGCGCGAAAACCAGCAGCTGACCGGCACGAGCGGAACCTGGCTGGGCGAACCGACCCGCTTTGAGTACCAGTGGCAGCGGTGTAGGGCCGGCCTGTGCGGGGGGATCTCCGGCGCGACCGGTCCCAGCTACGTGCCCGGTCCCGCTGACGTCGGATACACGCTGCAGCTCGCCGTATCGGCGATCGGCCCGAGCGAAGCTCGCGTCTCGGCCGTCTCGCCACCTACGCAGACGGTCAAAGCTGAAGAAGAAGCGAGGCGAGCGAGGACCAACAGCACCAAACTCGCCGGCGGCGCTCGCAGCGCGTCGATCACCGAAATCTACGGGGCACCGCTCGGACCGGTGCCCTACGAAATCAAACTCACCGTCGGCAACAAGGTGCGCGTCATGGTCGGAACGCCGCTCGCCGAGCCACCGAGCGAAACAACGCTGCCGGGCCAGCTCAGCGACGCGCCCACAGCCAGTTCTCCGTCCTGCGTCCAGGTCTCGGTGGTCTGTCCCGCTACAGCGCCTGCCCGCGGCCCGGTACCCGCTGTCTCGCCTCAACCTGAGCCCGTCGGTGCCCCGCTCGCGCCGCCGGAAACCCCGATTGTGCCCGGCGATCGCGCCGCACGAGCGCAGGCGCGTTCGGGCTAGATCCCGCAGCGGCTCGCTGTTCGCGATGGGCGCGGCCCTGAGCGCCGCAGCGGCAATCATCTGAGCGCGTCCGCGCGATCGAGGCAGATCCAGTACCGGTCGCGCTCTACTGCAGCGACGCGACTCGGCACCCGCCAACGAACAGGCCCCGGCGTCAAGATGTCCGGCCTTGCTGCCTGCCGTGCACGGCGCGGACCACACCGTGACTCTCGCCTCAACAGACTGCCTCGCGGGCGAACAGAAGTATGGTTTGGTGGGTGGACCAGCCGCTCGTGATGAACATCGCTGATGCTCCGGCCAGCGAGCACCCGCGCCGCGGGATCGTCATCGACTTCGAGCCCGACGGGCGGAGCTGGCCTGACACGGGCGTCAACGTCCAGATCATGCAGCCAGGGCAGCCGAACTGCCGCTACCACTCGGAGCCGGTGCAGGAGGATTTCCTGGTGCTGCACGGCGAGTGCATCGCGATTATCAACGGCGACGAGCATCCTCTCCGCCAGTGGGACCTCTTCCACTGTCCGGCGGGCGTCGAGCACGTATTCGTCGGGGCGGGAGACGGACCCTGTGCTGTTCTGATGATCGGCTCGCGTCGGAAGGATGAGGCCCACTACCCGGCCAACGATGTAGCGGCGAAGTACGACGCCTCTGTGTCCGTCGCCACCGATGATCCGAGTGAGGCCTACGCGGACTGGCGCAAGGAGCCATGGCGTCCGGCCGAGATCGAGTGGCCGCCGGGCTGACCTCATCTGAGACCTATCTACACTGCCGCCGTGTCTGAGAGCCGGCCGAAGGTCGCTGTGGTGGGCCATGTGGAGTGGGTGCAGTTCGCGGGCGTTGCGCACGTCCCGCGCGCCGGTGAGGTGATCCACGCGCGCGACCCGTTCGAGGAGCCGGCCGGCGGCGGCGCGGTCGTGTCCGTCCAGCTCGCGCGCCTGGCAGGATCTTCGCTGTTCCTGACGGCGCTCGGTCCGGACGAGCTCGCGCGCCGCTCGCTCGCTCGGCTGAAGCAGCTGGGGGTCCGCGTTCACAACGTCACGTGCGAGGTGCAGACCCGTCGCGCAGTCACGCTCGTGGACGACGCGCGCGAGCGCACGATCGTGACGTTCGGTGAGCGCCTGGAGCCGCTCGGCGGCGACCCGTCGCTGCCTTGGGCGGAGCTGGCAGGGATGGACGCCGTCTACTTCACCGCGGGCGACGTCGATGCACTGCGCGCCGCACGCCAGGCGCGCGTGCTCGTGGCCAACCCCCGTGCGTGCGACGCGCTCGGGCACGGTGTACGGCTCGACGCACTCGTGCTCAGCGAGACGGATGCGATCGAGCGCCGCGCCGCAGAGCGAGCCGAAGCGGAGGCGGAGCTGGTCGTGTTCACCGAAGGCGCGCACGGAGGGCACTACCGCACTCGCAGCGGCGAGGCAGGACGCTTCGCCTCGGCTCCTGCCGCCGGGGATCCGGTCGACTCATATGGCTGTGGCGACTCGTTCGCCGCCGGCGTCACGTACGGGCTCGGCGCGGGCATGAGCGTTCCCGACGCGCTTGCCCTCGGTGCGCGCTGCGGGTCGGTGTGCCTGACCGGCCGCGGGCCCTACGAGCACCAGCTCAGCGCACCGCTGGACTGAGGCACGACTCCGATCCCTGCCCGCACGGCCTCAGAGCCGGGGCAGCTCCTGCACGAGCGAGAGCACCGGGGCGAACAGGTCTCCGCGCTCGCTGATGCGCTCGATCACTTGCGGTGCGTCGAACACGAGCGAAGCCGGATCACCGCCGTCGAGCGCCGCCTGCACCTCGTCCCAGTCGACTGGCGTGGACACGGTCGGCCGCTCAGCGGCACGGAGCGAGTATGCGCAGACGGTCGTCTTGCGCGAGTCGTTCTGGCTCCAGTCGATCAGTACCTTGCCGGTGCGCTGGGCCTTGGTCATGCGCGACACCACGAGGTCCGGTGCGGCCTGCTCGAGCAGCTCGGCGACGGCTTTCGCCAGCGGCTTGGTCTGGGCGAAGGTCACATCGGGTGAGTTGAGCGGCAGATACAGCTGCAGTCCCTTTTTTCCTGACGTCTTGGCGAAGCTGCGCAGGCCGAGGTTCTCGAACATCCCGTTGAGCGCGAGCGCGATGCGGCAGCACTCGATCACGCTCGCCGGTGCGCCCGGGTCGAGGTCGAACACGAGCGTCGTCGGGCGCTCGGGCGCGTCGGCGCGCGCGAGCGGCGTGTGCAGTTCGAGTGCCGCGAGGTTGGCGAGCCACACAACCGTCGCGCGCTCCTCGGCGAGCAGGTAATCGATCGGCTTCTTCTCGCTCGGCAGCATCACTGTGCGCACCCACTCCGGGCGATGCGCCGGCGCCTGCTTCTGGAAGAAAGCCTTGCCGTCGACGCCGTCCGGCCAGCGCTTGACCGTCAACGCGCGGCCCTGGAGGTGACCGAGCATCGTCTCCGCGACAGCGGCATAGAACTCGATCACGTCGCGCTTGGCGAAGCCGGCGTCCGGATAGATCGGCTTGGCCAAGTTCGAGAGCTTCAGCTCACGGCCCCCGACCGTCGTCGAGGCCTTGCTCGCGCTTTCCTCGCGCACGACCAGCGCGCCGTCCGGCTCGCCCGACTGCTTACCCGGCCGTTTGCTCGGACGCTTGCTCGAGCTGCCGCGGCTTCGCGCCGCCGCCGCCACAGGAGTTGCCGCCGCGGGAGTCGCCGACGGAGCAGCCGCCGCATCCTCCCGCATCACCTCCGTGGCCCGCTTGTCGTCGCGCAGGCCCTTGTAGGAGGGGTGGCGCAGGCTGCCGGCGGTCGTCCACTCGGTGAACTCGATCTCCGCGACCAGCTCCGGCTCGCAGAAGATCGCGCTGCGTGGCGGGTGCTCGCCGGCGCTGAACGGCGAACCCTCTCGCCGCAGCGGCCCCAGCAGCGCGGCCAGGCGGTCGAGCTCGGACTCGCTGAAGCCGGTGCCGACGCGCCCGGCATAGCGAAATGCGCCGTCCGGCTCGTACACGCCGACGAGCAGTGCGCCGATGCGCTCCTTGCGCCGCCCCTCGCCAGGGACCCAGCCGCCGATCACGAGCTCCTGGCGCCCGACGTTCTTGATCTTCACCCAGCTCGTCGACCGCGCCCCGGGCGCGTACTTGGAGTCCAGGCGCTTGGCGACGATGCCCTCCAGGCCCTGCTCGGCGGTAGCGGCCTTGACGTCCGCGCCCTTCCCGCTCAGCGGCTCCGGGGTCTGCCAGCTCTCGCCGCTCAGTCCCAGCTCGGCCAGGCGCTCGCGCCGCAGCTCGTAGGGGAGATCCATCAGCGAATGCCCGTCGAGCCAGAGCAAGTCGAAGATCATGTACGTCACGGGCGTGCCCTTGGCCAGGCGCTTGGCCTGGGCGCTCGAGCCAACGTGCATGCGCCGCTGCAGCGCCGCGAAGCTCGGCAGCCCGCGCTCGTCGAAAGCGACGATCTCGCCGTCGAGGATGGCCGCGTGCGAGCTGAGCGCTCGGTTCAGGCGCGCCAGCTCTGGATAGGAGCCCGTGATCTCTTTGAGGTTGCGGCTCTCCAGCCGCAGCTCGCCGGGCGTGGAGTAGGCGAGCGCGCGGACGCCGTCCCACTTGACCTCATAGACCCAGCCGCGCCCGCTCTGGGGCAGCTCGCCCGCGCGCGCGAGCATCGGCTTGATCTGTTCGGGCATCTCTTCGCGTGTCGGGTCGGCGGGCGGGTCCATGCGATGCACCATCCACTCCTTCGGCGGGTCCTCCGAGGAGATCGGGAACAGTGCGTAGCGCGCGTTCAAGCGCTCGCCGTGCAATGCGACCTCGATCTTGCGCGGCTCCCACTTCAAGCACTCGTAGGTACCGCGATCCCAGATCGTCATCGTCCCGGCCCCGTACTGGCCCTTGGGGATCTCGCCGTGGAAGTCGACGTACTCGAGCGGGTGATCCTCGGTCCACACGGCCAGGCGGTTGTCCTTCGGCTCCTCCGGCAGGCCTCTCGGCACGGCCCATGAGGCGAGCACGCCATCGCGCTCCAGGCGCAGGTCCCAGTGCAGCCGCGTCGCGCTGTGCTCGTGGATCACGAAGCGCGGCGCCTCGCCCGCGGAGACGTCGCCTTCGGCCGGCTCGGGGGTGGCGTCGAAGTCGCGTTTGGCGCGGTAGGCCTGCAGCCGCTTCGCGCGCCCCGCGCCGTCGGCCTGCTTGCTCCCGCGGCGGGGGGACACCTACTTCTTCGCGGTGGCGCGGGCGCTGGCGGCTTTTTTCCCAGCCGGTTTCTTGGCGGCGGCTTTCTTGGCGGGCGCTTTCTTCGCAGCCGGTTTGCGCTTCTTGGCGGCGGCGCCTTTGCCGCTCTCGCCGGTGCGCTCGCGTACCGCGTCGAGGCTCGCCTTCAGCGCGCTCATCAGATCGGGCGACGGGGCGGGGACATCCTCGGCCTCGGGCTGCATCGCGATCTCCTTGCCCTCGGCCTTGCGCTCGATCAGTGCGAGCACCTCCTCGCGGTAGGTGTCGCGGTACTTGTCTGGTTCGAAGTCGGCGGCGAGCGATCCGATCAGCTGCTTGGCCACGTCGACCTCACGCTTGGTCGTCTTGACCTCCTTCGGATCGGGCAGCTCGTCCAGGCGCTCCGGAGAGGAGACTTCGTCGGAGAACAGCATCGTCGCCATCTCCAGCACGTCGCCCATCGCGCGAATCGCCACGAGCTGCTCCTTGGAGCGGATCACGACGCGCGCGATCGCGACCTTCTCGGTCTCGGCCATCGCCTCGAGCAGCAGGCGGTAGGGCTTGGCGCCGCCCGGCCCGGGGGCGAGGTAGTAGGGGTGGTCGTAGAAGATCGGGTCGATCTGCGCGAGCTCGACGAAGTCCTCGATCTCGATCGTCTTGGTCTTCTTCGGCTGCAGCGTGTCGAGCTCGGCCGGCTCAATCACCACGTAGCGGTCGGGCGAGAGCTCGAAGCCCTTGACGATGTCCTCATAGGCGACCTCGTCGCCGGTCTGAGGATCGACGCGCTTCTGCGCGATGCGCGCACCCGTCTTGCCCGAGAGCTGGTGAAAGCGGACCGTCTTGCGGTTTACCGCGCTGTACAGCTTGACGGGCACGGTGACGAGCCCGAAGCTGATCGCGCCGGTCCAGATGGAGCGAGCCATGCCTCTTTACTACCACGTGCGCGCGAGACGAACCAACGCTGCAAGATCTCGCGCGCGCTCAGCCGGCGGCCGGCTGCGGAGAGGCGCAGAACGCGCACTTGCGCGCCTGGCGCGGGATCTCGCTCAGGCACTCGCTGCACGGGCGCGTTTCGGACTCGACGTCAACGCCCGTCTTGCGGCGCTCCATCAGCGTGTTGACAGGCTTGACGACGAAGAAGAACACGGCCCCGGCGATCGAGATGAACGCGATCAGGACGTTGATGAAATCCCCATAGTGGAACGTGCTGCCGTTGATCGTGAACATCAGGTTGGAGAAGTCCGGCTTGCCGATGATTGCCGCGATGATCGGCGTGATCAGGTCGCGCACGAGCGCCGTCACGACGGCGCCGAATGCGGCGCCGATGACGATGCCGACGGCCAGGTCGACGACGTTGCCTCGAAGCAGGAATGCCTTGAACTCCTTGGCCATCACGTTCCTCCAGTGCCCGTTTGGGCGGTCGCGTTGAAGCTACCACCGGGGCACGGCAGGCGTCCGAGCCGCACGCGGTAGCGGTGCATGTCTGCGTGACTGAAGTCTGAGTGCGTCTGGTGCTGAAAGGCCGGGACGCGGTCGTGGTGGTAGGGCGAGGAGAGGCTCTCGTTGTGGCCGATCACATCCGTCAGCGGGATCGAGTAACGGCAGCGCAGCCAGCGCGTGAGCTGCAGCGACGCCGAGATCTGTGCGCGGTCGTCGAGGATCGCCGCGTCGGAGCGACCGACGTTCTCGATCCCGATCGCCGTCCAATTCAAGCCCGTCGTGTGGCGGCAGCGCACGCCCAGAGGCACGAGCTGATCGATCCTTCCGCTCGGCTCGACGAGGAAGTGCGCACACGTGTTGGGGAGCTCGTGGAACTCGCTGTCCGGAACATCCGGGGCAAACGTGTTGTAGGCCTCGCGCGCGGTGTCCGTTTCGGTGTAATGCTCGACGATCACTTTCGGATCGCTCAGCACGTAGGTGTCTTCGCCGTAGTGGCGCAGCGAGTAGGCGGCCATCTGCTGCTTGCGGGCGCGCCCGAACGGGATCGGCCACTGGTGGATCGGCGGCGCCGGGAGCGTGGAGGGAGCTTCCGCGGATGCCGCAGCCGCGGTCGCGGGTGACGGCGCTGGGCGCGGCCGGGCCTGCGCGGTGGACGCCGAAGGTCTCGATGACGGCCCCGGCTGAGGGGCCGCGGTGACGGTCGCGGCCGGCGGCTTACGCGTGGCCGCGTGCACGCCGCTCTGCACGGCCTCGCTCTCGCCGCCGCACGCGAGCAGCAGCGCTGCGAGGACGAAAGTCGCCCCCGCTGTCAGTCCGTGCTTCACGGCTGCGATCCTATGACCCACCCGGGCGAAGGCCGAGCGGGCCTCGTCGCCGACTCCATTCGCCCCGCCACCGGCCGACTCAGGCGAACGCCGCGGCGAGCGCGGCGTTCGCTAGCCTGCGAGCGCATGTGGGGCATGAGGACAGCACGTAGGCGGCTCGCAGCTGGGCTCGTGGCGGCAGCGGCGATCGCGCTGCTCGGCCCGACGGCCGCGGGCACGGCCGCGAGCGGCGCGGACGTGCTGATCGTCTTCAGGGCCTACCAACCCTCGACGCTCACCCTCAGCGCCGGTCAGACGGCGACGTGGCGAAGCTCCGGCCTCGGGCCGCACACGGTGACCGCCGACAGCGGCCAGTTCGACTCGCAGAAGCTCGAATCGGGCCAGACCTTCTCGTACACGTTCACGCTGCCCGGGACCTACCTGTACTCGTGCACCATCCACCCGACGATGCACGGCAAGGTCGTCGTGCTGCCCGCCGGCTCGCCGTTGCCCGGTGCGCAGAAGGTGCAGCTGAGCCTCTCCGATCACGGTGGCTCGACGGTCGCGCGCGTACACGCGCCGCGACCGGGAGCGGCGGTGCTGCTGCAGCTCTCGCCGAGCGGCTCCTCCTGGCGCACGGCGCGCAAGGCGCACCTGAGCTCCGGCGGCCGCGCGACGTTTGCGCTTCCCGCGAGCGTCCATCAGAAGCTGCGCGTGGTCGTGAAGGGACCGGCCGGCCGGCCGCCGCTGATCAGCAAGGCGCTGCGCGCGTAGGCGCCAGCGCCGCCGGCCACGCGCGCGGATTAGGCTCGCCAGCGCGCTGTCGAGGCGCCGAGCGCGCGGCACCAGAACAGCAGCGAACGCACGGTCGGCGGGGGTGAGGCGGAGCCGTAGGCGGAGGAGGCGATCGCCAAGCCGCCGTCGTGAACGACCGAGCGGCGGGCCTGGGCAGCGGTCGGTTCGCGCACCACTTCCACGGTCGCCATCATGCCGTGGTCCTCGTGGAAGGTGATGTGGCAATGCATCACGAACTTGCCCGTGAAGTCGGTCGGCTGCATCAGGATCACAGTCTTCGATTCCGGCGGCAGCGCGACGTTGTCCTGCTCATCGACGTACGGAACCGGCTTGCCGTTGACGCTGACGACCTGGAAGTCGTTGATGTGGATGTGGAAGGTGTGCCATTCGTTGTTCTGGTTCACGAGCGTCCACTGCTCGACCGCCCCGAGCTTCATCGTCACGTCGGTGCGGTTGGGGTCGAAGGTCATCCCGTCGAGCAGGAACTTCGTTTCGCCTGAGGCTTCATTCATCTCACTGAAGACGACCGTGCGCTTACGCTCGATCGGCTTGCCGCGCAGGTCGAGCGGGTGGCTGAGCGTGGCCCGTGCGGGCAGGCTCGCACGCTGCGAGCGCCCGCTGGAGTGCAGCGTGAGCAGCGTCTGGTTGGGCACCGGGCCACCGTTGGCCGCCCTGTCGCCTCCCGGGAACTGCGAGAACGGGATCGCCTTGAGCGCATAGGACCCCGCCGGGCCGCCGCGCACGAGCACGTCGCGGCGCGAGCCGGGGCCGATCATCAGCGTGCTCACGCTGAGCGGCTTGGCGAGCGTGTGACCGTCCTCTGCGAGGAGCTGCAAGCGCTGGTGGTGGGGCAGGCGCAGCACGATCATGCGATCCGCGTCGGCGTTGAAGATGCGCCAGCGCTGCAGCTGGCCGGGGCGGATCTTGGCGGTCGGGTTGAGCACGCCGTTGACATACAGCTTCGCCCCTGATTCCGTGGACTTCAGCACCGGCACCACGCGGCCGTCGCGGACTTCTGTGTTCTGGATCACGATCCAGCGCTGCGGCACGTGGCGCAGCGCCGGCAGCCAATCCAGCCCGCCCTCCTGGACGATCGCCCCGGCGAGGCCGCCGAAGATCTGCGGCTCCACGAACATGTGCAGGTGCGGGTGGTACCAGTAGGAGCCCGCCGGCATGTCCTGCGGGATCGCGTATTCGTAGTCGAAGCTGTGGCCAGGGTCGATCCGCAAGAAGACGTTGTCATGGTTCGCTTCCGGAGAGACGTGAAATCCGTGCGTGTGCAGGTTGGTCGGTTCGGTGAGGTCGTTCTGCAGGTGCACTTTGAGCGTGTCGCCGGCGCAGATCACGAGCGTCGGGCCGGGATAGCTGCCGTCGTAGTTCAGCGCCGTCACGCGGCGGTGGTCGATCAGCACCTTGCCGAGCGAAGCGCGCAGCGTCGTGTCGAGGATGCCGTCGTGGCTGTAGCGCGCCGGCGGCTCCGGGAAGCCATCGTGCAAAAGCGGCGGCACGTTCTTGTGGCAGTCACCAGCGCGCGAGGCGTGCGCCGGGGGGCCGGTGGCCGCCGCGCCGCCCACGAGTAGAGCCGTCGCGATGATCGCCGCGACGAGCAGCGCCCCCAATTTGGTCTTGCCACCAGTTTTCATCCGCGGCATCCTACAAACGGCCGCGGCCGTGAAGCTCGAGACCGCCCGCCACGCTCGAGGCCGCGCAGCTAGCGCTGAGCGGGCACCTGTGCGGTGACGATCCACGTCGAGGCGGGCGCGAGCACGTCGCCCGCGAGCGCTCCGTCGGCCACCACCCACTCGGCCATCTCCTCGCGCAGCGCGGCGGCGAT
>JBBSDZ010000027.1:0-30215 GCA_038240205.1 Solirubrobacterales bacterium
ACTGGCGCTCTCCCGGCGGTGGTCAGCTATGTGCGCTGAGTCTCAGGGCTCGCCCAACCTACGGTCGGACGAGATCTCCCACTCTCGGAAAGAAAGCGAGAACAACCTCGCTACCCAGCGAGTAGAGGTTGTCCTATGAGCACGACAGGCGAGGACGGACCGCGCCGCCAACCGCAAAGCGCCGTAGCGGAGACGTTCGTGCACCCGCTGCGCGTGCGCTACGGCGAGTGCGATCCGCAGGGGATCGTCTTCAACGCCAACTACCTGCTGTATTTCGACGTCGTCTTCACCGAGCTCTGGCGCGCGGCGCTCGGGCCGTGGCAGGAGATGGTCGACCGCGGTGTCGACGCTGTCGTCGCCGACGCCAGCCTGCACTTCCGCGCGCCGGCGCGCTATGACGACGAGATCGAGCTGCACGCGCGGATCGAGCGGCTCGGCACGACCGCCATCACCACGCACATCGACATCGTGCGCGGCGAGGAGACGCTGCTCGAAGGCGAGCTCGTGCACGTTTGCGTGGACACCGAGACGTGGGTGAAGACCGAGATCCCCGAGTGGGTGCGCGCCGGCCTGCAGCGTTTCGCCGGCTGACTCACGCGGCGCTTTGCAAGAGATGCTCCGTCCATCGTGAATGACGGCGCCGAAGCTCGCTCCTGTCCAGGTCGGGCCGTCCGAGTGGCGCGTAGTTTGGCTCCCACGTCTCGACCCCCGCGTGCGAGCGCGCGAGTGCCCAGCTGTCCCACAGGATCGTGTCGCCGACGGTCAGGCCGATCGCGGCCTCATACCTCACGGCGCGCCCGGCGAGCCGTGCTCGCACTCGCGAGCCACTCGAGCGCCACCTCGGGGCCGCACGCTCACCCACCGGCGGTGGCAGCCTCAGGGCGCTGTAGCGCCGTTTGAAGCATCGCTTGCGAGCGGCGCTCAAGTTCGTCCGTGTGCTTACGATAGACACGTAAGAACGAGTGGTCCAGCCATTCTCAAGCGACAATGATGTTGCAGACTGACCTTGTTCGGGGGAGGCGAGGCGTGGTCGAGACTCATGTGAGTTCCAGGAGCGGAGGAGGCTCGGCGCCGGTCGAACGGACGCCGAGCGGACGCGAAGTGCGCGCTGCGATCCTCGCTGCCGCCGGGCTGTACGTGGTCGGCGGCGTGCTGTGCGCGAGCGCACTGCTGATCCCGCACGTGCGCGCGCCGGAGGCCGTGGCTGCGGTCGGCGTCAACGCGCTCATCGTCGCCGCCGTGCTGTGGCTGGCCGCGCGCCATCGTCGCGGCGGCCTGGAGATCGCGTTCGTGGCCGACCTCTGGGGCGTGGTGCTCGTCGGAGTGCTGTGCGCCGCCGCCGGCGGCGCGAGCAGCCCGTTCGCCCTGATCTACCTGTTCGCGATCGGGCACGCAGCCGGGTTTCAGCCGCTGCGGCGCTTCGTCCTGGTCACGCTCGTCGGCCTGGTCGCGTTCCTACTGCCGCTCACCTACGAAGACGTCCCGCAGGTGTTCGGCGCGGTCGCGTGCGTGGGAATCGTGCTGGCGTTGCTGAGCACCGGCGTGATCCACCTCGCGCTCAACGGTGTGCGCGAGCACCGCCGGCGCTTGAAATTTCTGATCGACGCGACGGCCACGTTCGACAGCTCGCTCGACCCGGCCGAGGCGCTGCGCAACCTCGCGCGGGCGGCCGTGCCCGAGCTGGCGGAGCTTTGCGTGATCGACCTGCTCGACCGCGGCGGGCGGATCGGCGCCACGGTTGCAGCCTCGGTCGATCCGGCGGTTGCGCTCGGCGTCGAGCGCATGCGCGGCGAAGTCCCGCTTGATCTCGGCGGCAGCCACCCGGTTGCGCAAGCGATCGCCACCGGCGAACCATGCGTGATCGCCGACCTCAGCGACGGCGCCGAGCTCGACGACGCCGCCCAGAGCGACAAGCATCGTCGCTTCATGCGCGCGAGCGGATACCGCTCGGCAGCGGTCTTCCCGATGGCCGCACGCGGGCGCATCCACGGCACGATCTCCTTCCTGCACATCGGCAGCGACGCGCACTACAGCCGGGGGGTGCTGGCCGTGCTCGAAGACCTCAGCGGCCGCGCGGCGATGGCGTTTGACAACGCGCGCCTGTACGAGGAGCGCACACGCGTCGCGCAGACGCTCAGGCGCAGCCTGATGCCGTCCGTGCTGCCGGAGATCGACGGCCTGCAGCTGGCCAGCTACTTCCGTCCGCTCGGCGCGGGCAGCGAAGTCGGCGGCGACTTCTACGACGCCTTTGGCGACGAGCGCTCGTGCTGGCTGGTGGTGGGCGACGTCTGCGGCAAGGGCGCCGAGGCGGCAGCGCTGACGGGCTTCCTGCGCCACACGACGGTCGCCTATGCGCGCGAGGCCAGCAGCCCGGCGCGCGTACTGCAGCGCGTCAACCGAGTGATGATCGAGCAGGACTTCGACGGGCGCTTCGCCACGGCGATCCTCGTCAACCTGCGCTTCGACGGCTCGCAGGTCGCCGCCACGGTCGCGTCCGCCGGGCACCCGGCGGCGCTGCTCACCCGCGGCGACGGCACGACTGTCGAGCTAGGCAAGCCCGGCACGCTGCTCGGCGTGTTCGCCGAGCCGCTGATCGAGGAGAGCGCCGCCTTGCTGAGACCGGGCGACTCGCTCGCCCTCTACACAGACGGCCTGCTCGAGGCGCATGCGCCCGCACACACGGTCACGCCCGAGCAGATGATCGAGCGGCTGCGTCAGAGCGCTCCCGGCGAGCCGCAGGAGTCGATCGACGCACTGCTCGGCCTGGTCGAGCTCGACGAGAGCGTGCGCGACGACATCGCGATCCTCAGCGCGAGAGTCGCCACCGTCCTGCCCAGCCCGGCGCAAGCGCCGACGCAGCCCGAGCGCTCGCCGGTCTCCGCGACGGACACCGGCAACGGAACCGGCAACGGCAACGGCAACGGCAGTGGTAGCGCCGGCGGCAACGGAGCGCACGGCGCGGTGCGCGGCGAGCCGAGCCGGCTGGGGCCGACTGAGCAGCGATAGCGGCGCGGGAGCGCTCAGGGTGCCGGCGTGTGGCCACGCAGCGAGATCCTGCCGACCGTTCCTTCGACTTGCGCTTCGGCGCCCGCGCCGGCGGTCGTCCAGGTGGCGGTGAGCGTGGCCGCGCGCATCCCCGGTGCCTTCGCTGTGAGCGTTGCGACGGCGGTTTCGCCGTCGGCTTCGATCGGGCTCGCAGAGAGCCTGACGGTGCCGCTCACGGACACTCCAGGAACTAGCTGGTCGTGGTCGAGCTTCAGCACTGCGCCACTCTGCGCAGAGGTCGTCGAACCGCCGTACAGGCCGGCGTCGCGCCGGGCTTCGATCGCCTGGTAGCGCACGATCGCGTCCCCGGCCGTGCTCACGGCGGCGGCCGCAAGCTGCAGTTCGGGCGCGCCGGCGTCGTTACCGCCCGTCGCCTGCAGCGCCGGCTGCTGGGCGAGCTCGTGAGCGTAGACGGCGACAGTGTGGATCGGCGGCACAGCGGGGGCGCAGGAGGCATCGAGCGAGTCGATCCCCTGCGGTCGCGCCACGAAGCGCTGGATCAGCGACGAGCCACATGCCGTGTCGCCCTCCCCCACGACGTGCGTCGAGTTGGCGAGGTCCACAAAACGAGCGTGACCGCCGATCTGCGCGAGCACCTCGGGGACGTCGACCGGCGGTGTCCACAGGTCCAGTTCGCCGCCGAGCACGAGCACCGGCAGCGAGGCGGGGAGGAGCGGCGCTTTCCCGTCGGTCGGCGGCTGGGCGCGGCTCGGGCTGGGCCAGCCGATGCAGGCCGAGTAGGCCTCGGTGTTCTCGTTCTGGGAGATCCACTCTGCGGTCGTGAAGGGACTGAACGTCGACGACGGCAGCGCCGCGATCGCCGCCTCGAGCTGAAGCGCGCGCTGCGCGCTGCTCGCGCTCATGTCGAACAGCTGTGGGTAGTCGGTGCAGGCCGTCGCCACATACAGCTCGACCGAGTATTCGCCCACAGGCAGCGCGAAGTAGCCCTCGTCTTCGTGTTCGCGCTGCGCGTAGAGCCGTAGCAGCGGAGCGGCATCGCCGCCGCCGAGCAGGGCGCGCCCGGCGGCGTCCAGCTCGCGGTAGATCTTCGTGTCCTCGGCGGCGTCGCTGAGCAGGTCGACGAGGCCGACGATGTCCATCGTCACGGCCTGGAGCTTCCCGTCCGCGCCGGGTACGCGCCCGGAGATCGGGCTCTGTCGCAATCTCCCCGCCAGCGCTCCGATGCGCGCCCATGACGAGCCGGGCGCAGCTTGCGCGCAGGCAGGTGCGCGATTGCACACGGCGTCGAATGCGCTCGGCATCGATTGCACGGTGCTGCGATACCAGGGGTCGAGGCCGCTGACCGGATAGGTCGAGTCGAGGATCACGCTGCGCACGAGCCGCGGGTAGTGCGCGGCGAAGACCTGCGCGTAGAAGGAGCCGTAGGAATCGCCGTAGAGATCGATCTTGCCGAGGTGCAGCGCGTCGATCACGGCCGCCATGTCCTCAGCGGCGGGGACCGAACCGAACAGCTCCGAGGCGTGCACCCAGCTGCCGCCGGAGTCGCGCCAGCGGTGGTTCAGCGCCTGTGCGCATCCTGCCGCCGCTTGGCGGAAGGCTTCCGAGCCGGTCGGCCCGGCGAAGTGCTGCAGCGCCGGACAGCGCAGCGGCGCTGATTCGCCGGTGCCCCGGTTGTCGACCGCGAGCATGTTCGAGTGCGCGAGCGCCTGCCCGTACATCGCGCCGTAGCCGGCGTTTGCGCCAAGCGACTGATAGTCGACTGATTCGATCGACGGGTAGCCGGGGCCGCCCTCGACCGGCACGACCGTCCTCGCGCTCGCGCCCTCCCCCGCCCCCGACGCCGGATACCAGCGGAACGCGATCGAGATGCTCGGGCCTGCGAGCCGCGCGTGGTCGAGCGGCACGGGCAGAGTGCCGCAATATGCCACCCGCGGTGTGCTCGCGCACTTGCTCAGCGTCTGCGAGCCGACGCGCAGCGACTGCCGACTCGCTCGTGCCTTCGCGCCAATGGGTGTGCCCGTGCCCGTGTCGCTGCGTGCAGCGCCCGCCGCAGGTGCCGGAGCCGTGTCGGCGCCTGAGCCCGCGCTCGCGCCCCGGACTGCTGCCTGTGCGCTCACCGCTGCAGCGCCCGAAGCAGCGCCCGAAGCCGCGGCGAGCGTCAGGGTCCCGAGCAACATTGACAGGCGAGTGCTCATGCAGTTCCTCAACCGTGGTACTGCGCCACGAGGCCGGAGAATTCATAGGGCTGCTGTGCGATGCCGCTGCAGGAGTCCGAGCTGCTGTTCGCGCCTTCGCAGGCGCGATCGCGATTGAGCGACCAGAACGTGAAGCGAGCGAGGTGATGCTGCTGCGCGAACGCGAACATCGCCTGGAAGTTCGCAAAGCTGACCGTCTCATCAGCCTCGTCGGTAGCGCCGTTCATCGAGGAGATACCGACGTGCTGGTAGGCGGCGGTCGCGGAGAGTCCGTAGCGCGCCACCAGTTCGCGCTCGAGCCCTTCTGCGGCGGCGATCGAAACCTGACCCATGTCGCTCACGCGCGTACCGAAGTCGAACGGCATCACTGTCCACGCGCTCGGCTGGAAGCCGATCGCGGCGGCGTCGGCGATCAGGCTCTGCCCGTCGCGTTCGGGACCTTCCAGCCCGGTGCCGAAGGTGATCGAGATCTCGATCCCTGGGTTCGCCTGCTGCACGGCGCTCAGCGCCTGCACGACGCGCTGACGCGTCTTGGCGTTCGTGAACTCACCGTGCTCGATATCGATGTCGATCGCGCGCAGTGAGTACGCGTCGATCACCTTCTGATAGGCAGCTGCGAGCGCCTGTGGTGTCTTGCAGGAGCTGCCGAGCTTGGCACCGCTCCAACCCCCGAACGACACTGCCACCTCGCCGCCGGCCGCGCGGATGGCTGCGATCGCAGCCTGATCGGATCCACCACTCAGCGGGCGGTGACCGTCCCACATCGGGTTGCACCTGCCGTGAGAGAGCATGAACGCGAGCGTCAGGTCCTGCACGCCGCTCGCCGCCATCGCGCTCGCCGGCGGCTGCGGATTGCCCCACCCGAGGTACTCATACGGTGCGGCCATCTCGACGGGCTGTGGCGAGGCCGCGAGCGCCGCCGCCGAGAGCGCAAGCGAAAACGCGAGAGCGCACGCGCCGAGAACGCCCGCTGCCGCGGCGCGGCCTCCGGTTCTCACGCGCGCACCCATCCCGGTCAAGGATAGCTTTGACCTCCGGAAGCGGAGCCGATCGCGCACGCCACGGCCGAGGGCTTTCGCGACCTGATAGACCCCCGCGAGATGGGCGCAAGCGAGAACCCGCGGCCGCCTCGCCGACACGCCAACCGCAAGCGCGCCGGCGTAGTCGTCGCCGCGGTGCTGCTCGCGGCGCTGCTCGCCTTCGCCCTTTCGCGACTGGGCCTGCATCGGATCGGGCACGCGCTGATCACGGCCGAGCCGGGGTGGGTCGCGCTCGCGTTCCTGCTGATGGCGCTCTCGCTCGTGCTGCGCTCGGTGTCCTGGCACGAGACGCTGCGTGCGGCACTGCCGCGAACGCCGATCGCCTGGGGCGCGGTCACGCGCGCGACGATGATCGGCGTGATGGCCTCGGCGGTCGTGCCGGGGCGGATCGGGGAGCCGACGCGGGTGGTCGTGCTCACGCGCAGGCTGCAAGGATCGAACCGCCTGCAGCTTCCGGTCGTCGCCGGCACGGTTTTCTCGCAGACGCTCATCAACCTGCTCGCGCTGGCGATCCTCGCGGCGATCACGTTCACGAGCGTGCCGCTGCTGAGCGGGCATCCGGCGGGCATCGCCACCGCGATCGCGATCCCGCTGCTGATATGCGCGCTCGTCCTCAGCGGACCGCGCCTGCTGGCGATCGGCCAGCGCGCACGCTCAGAGCGCGTCGCGCGCGCGGCGCGAGCGATCTCGCGAATGCTCGCGCTCGCCCGTCGGGGCTTGATCGTGTTCGCGCGGCCCCGCTATGGCAGCACGGCGATCGCCAGTCAACTGATCGCTTGGGCGCTGCAGTGGCTCGCCTGCTACATGGTCCTGCTCGCGCTCGGCTTGGAGCACAAGGCTGGCTTGGCCGCGGCCGCGGCCATCCTGCTCGCGGTCAACGTCAGCGCCGTGCTGCCCGCGACACCCTCGAACGTCGGCGTATTCCAGGCGGCCTGCCTGGTCGTGCTGGCAGCCTACGGCGTCGGCGGCGGACCGGGCCTCGCCTACGGGATCATCCTTCAAGCCGTCGAGGTGCTGACGGCGCTGGCGCTCGGAATCCCGGCGCTACTCGGCGAGGGCTTGACGTGGCAGGACATCCGCGCCGAGCGCGAAGCCGAGCCGGAGCTCGGAGAGGAGCTCGCGGCCGAGCCCTCGGCAGGCGAGCGCTCGCAGTGAGCGCCGCCCAAGCCGGCGGGCGCGCTCGCTGAGCTGCGTCTCAGCCGGCGATCGCGCGCAGTGACTGGCGCAGCGAATGCGTCGTCTGCAAGACGGCCGTCGGCTCGTAGCCGCAGTGGGCCATGCAGTTTTCGCAGCGCGGGTCCTTGCCGCGCCCGTACTGGCTCCAGTCGGTCGTCTCGATCAGCTCTTTGTAGGTCTCGGTGTAGCCGTCGGCCATCAGGTAGCACGGCCGCTGCCAGCCGAACAGCGAGTAGCTCGGGATACCCCATGCGGTGCAGTCGAATTCGGCCTTGCCCTCGAGGAAGTCGAGGAACAGGGGGCTGTGGTTCAAGCGCCACTTCTTGCGCCGTCCGTCGCTGAAGGCCTCCTTGAACAGCTTGCGCGTCTCCTGCACGCCGAGGAAGTGCTCCTGGTCAGGCGCTTTCTCATAGGCGTAGGCCGGAGAGATCATCATCTCGTCGACTTCGAGATCGTCGTTGAGAAAGTCGAGCACCTCGCGCACGGTCTTGGGCGAGTCGTGCGTGAAGAACGTCGTGTTCGTCGTCACACGGAAACCGGCTGCCTTGGCCGCCTTGATCGCCGCCACGGCCTTGTCGAAGACGCCCTCGCGCTCGACCGAGGCGTCGTGACGCTCCTGCAGGCCGTCCATGTGCACCGCCCAGGAGAAGTAAGGGCTCGGCTTGAAGTTCTCGAGCTTCTTCTCCAGCAGCAGCGCGTTCGTGCAGAGGTAGACGAACTTCTTACGCTTGACCAGCTCCGCGGCGATCGTGTGGATCTCCGGATGGATCAGCGGCTCGCCGCCGGCGATCGAGACCATCGGCGCGCCGCACTCCTCGACCGCCTCGATCGCCTGCGCGACCGGCATGCGGCGACGAAGCTCGTGCTCGGGGTGCTGGATCTTGCCGCAACCCGAGCAGGCCAGGTTGCACTGGAACAGCGGCTCCAGCTCGACGATCAACGGGAACTTCTCGCGTTTGGCCAGGCGCTGGCGCATCAAGTACCAACCCATACGCGTGCTTTGCCTGACCCGGACCGCCATGCCGCCTACCTTAGCCTCTCCGACGGCCACTCCTGAAGGGCGATCGCCGAGGCCCGCCTGAGCGCCTTCGCCGCGCGTAGCGCCCCGGCCAGTGCCTGCGGGCGCAACAGCTCGTGGGAGGGGCAGTCGAGGACGACGCGCACGACCGCAAGCGGGCGCGTGCCGGCCCCTGCCGCAAGCCAAACCGACTCCATGTCCACCGCCAGCGCCCCCGCAACGCGCAACTGCTCGCGCCGCTCCCCGAGGGCCAGGCGCCCGACGCACACGATCGGCCCGCTGCGCGCGCTCAGCCCGCCGCGCGCCAAGGCCGCAGCCAGCGCCGTCGCACCGTCGCAGGAGAAGCGCTGAGGCGCGTGGCCTTCGTCGCCTGCCGCGAGCACCTCGTCGGCGACGATCACTTCGCCCGGCCGCGCGTGCTCATCCAAGCCCCCGCAGAAGCCGAGCACGATCAGCGCATCCGACGGCTCGCCGCGCAGCGCACCGGCGGCGGCGCGCGACTTGTGCGGACCCATGCCCGTGTGACGCACGCGCGCGCCGCGGGCGCCCGAGCGGATCAGGGCCTGCTCCAGTCGCAACGGCGCAGCGACGAGGACGCGGCTCATGCGCCCGTCCTCCCCGCGCCCGGGGAGTCCGCCGCGAGCGGCGGGACGCCTGCATCGGTCACCGGCGCCGGAGCTGGCGGCTGGGCGCCCGCTCCCTGCGGCGCGGCCGCGGCCGCGGCCGGCCTGAGCTCGAGCGTGGCGATCACCTCCGCCGCGGCGCTGTGCCCGCTCAGCACCGCTCCCTCAAGCGTCGCCGGCCAGCCGGTGTCCGTCCAACTCCCGGCGAGCACGAGCCCAGGCACGGAGGTGCGCGGTCCGGGTCGCAGCGCCGCCGCTCCCGGGGCGGCGCGGAACGTCGCCGCATGCTCGCGCGTGGCGAGGAAGCTCTCGATATTGGCATCGCGCGCGCCCGGCAGCAGCTCGCGCAGCGCCGGGATGTAGCGCTCGCGCAGCGCGTCGACGCTCATCTGCATCTCCCGCGCGGCGCCCGACAGCGACACGGCCAGGTACTGCGTACCGGCCGGAGCCCGAGCCGCGGCGCTGCGGTCGAACAGGTACTGCACGGGCGTGTTGACGCCGGCGGCGAACGGCTCCTCGCAGACGACGCGGTCGAAGACAACGTGAAGATTGACGATCGGCGAGCTGCCGAGGCCAGCGAGCTTCGCGGAGAGCTGCGGCAGCAGCGGCTTCAACAGACCGCCCGCACGAGCGTGCGGCAGCGCCACGACGACCGCCTCGGCGCTGAGGCCATCCTCCCCTCCGCCCTCGACCTCGAACCCATCCTGTAGACGGCGCACCCCTTCAGCCCTCCAGCCGAGGCGAAACTCGACCCCGGCCTCGCTCAGTGCCCGCTCGGCAGGCTCGCCGATCGTGTCGGCGAGCGTGCCGACGTGAAAGCCGATGTCGCCGGAGTCGGCACCGGAGAGCAGCCCCGTGCGGAACACGAACGCCGCGAGCGAGAGCGATGCCTCGCTAGCCGGGAGGTTGAGCGTGGGCAGCGCGATCAAATCCCAAAGCACGCTGACCGCGTGCTCGTCCTGGCCGAGGTCGCCGAGCCACGCGCCGAACGTCTGCGCGTCGGCGGCCGCGTCGCTCGGGTCGACAGCCATCAGCGCACGCGCCGCCAGCGCCGCGCTCATGCGACGCGCGCGGCTGAGGTGCGGATAGCGCGCGAGCGCACCCGCCAGATGGAACGGCGGCGGCAGGCTGCCGCGCCGCAGCACGACCGTCTCCCGGCCCGGGCTGAGCACCGGGATCTCCAGGCGCGGCTGCACGGCGACGTGCTGGTAGCTGCCCATCCGCGCCAGCAGCGCGCGGTAGGCCCCACAGCAGCGCAGGAACACGTGCTGGCCGTTGTCCAGCTGCATTCCGTCGCGCTCGAAGGAGTACGCGGCGCCGCCGAGGCGACGCCGGACCTCGACGAGCGTCACCTGCGCCCCCGCCGCGGCGCAATCGAGCGCCGCGGCGATGCCCGCAAGCCCGCCGCCGATCACGACGACGCGCCGGCCGCCGCTCACGCGCCGCTCCTGGCCATGCTGCGCAGCGCTACCCACAGCTTCTCGCCGGTCGAGAGCGAGGTGCGCTCGCGCAGCACGCGCGCCGGGTCTGCCTCGATCCGCTCGAGCAGGCGGTGGTAGATCCCGGCCATCGCCGCCACGCAAGCGGCGCTGCGGCGGTCGAGCAACGGCGTCAGGCGTAGCCCGCGATCGAACCACTCCTGCGCGCGCTCAGCCTCGAAGCGCACGAGCGCCTCGAGCGCCCCAGGCTCTGCGGCGAGCAGCTCTGCAGCGTCGCTCCCCGCGACGTCAGTCCCCGCGGTGCTCCGCCCCGCGACAGCGCCCCTCACGTCGCCCGCCACGCTCGCCGGGAGCACGCCGAAGCGCCGCAGATCCTCGCCCGGGAGGTAGACGCGCCCGTTGTGAGCGTCTTCGCGGACGTCGCGCAGGATGTTGGTGAGCTGCAATGCGACGCCGAGATCGTCGGCCAGCGCTTCGGCGTGCGCGCGGTCGAGCTCGCCACCGCCGCCGCTGGCCTGCGCGCGAGCGCCGAAGATCGCAAGACACACACGCCCGATCGCGCCGGCCACGCGGCGGCAGTAGAGCACGAGGTCCTCGAAGCTCTCATAACGAACCCCCTGCACGTCCATCCGCACGCCCTCGATCAGCTCCCCGAGCGCCCCTGGCGGCAGCGAGAAGCGCCTGTGCGCGTCCGCGAGCGCCACCATCACCGGATCGCCGCTTCCAGGCGGCGGTCCCCCGGTCGCTTCCACCTCGCCCAGCTGCGCCGCCGCCTCGTCGAGCAGGCGTAGCTTCTCGGCGTCTGCGAGCTCTCCGTCGCCGATGTCATCCACGCGCCGAGCGAACGCGTAGGCGGCGCACATCGCGCGCCTGCGCTCCCGCGTGAGCAGGCGGATCCCGTAGTAGAAGTTGGCCGCCTCGTAGCGGGTGATCTGCTCGCAGCGGAGGTACGCCTGCTCAGTGGAGACCGCGATGTGCTCGCCTGCGCCGGCCGCGTCCGCGGCA
Organism: Solirubrobacterales bacterium; assembly: GCA_038240205.1. GTDB lineage: Bacteria > Actinomycetota > Thermoleophilia > Solirubrobacterales > Solirubrobacteraceae > Palsa-744. The sequence continues at coordinate 11,503 of JBBSDZ010000027.1, forward strand.
CTCACGAGCGGCTCGAGGACGCGCGCGCGGCACGGCGCGAGCGCCTCTGCAGCAGCAACCGCGCGAGCGCCAGCAGGCGCCGGGCACCTGAGGCCTGCGGCGCGCCCGCGCGCACGTCGTAGCGGGCCCGCTCGATCGCCTCCAGCGCCGCCTGCCCGCCGGCCACGAACGCGGCCACGGCCAGCCGCTCGCGCCCGTGAAGCTCATCGATCAGCGGGGCACCCTCCTCGAACAGGGCGCGAGCGCGCTTCACCTCGAAAGCCAGCACCGCGCGCAGCGGATCGCTCGCATCCCGGCCGCCGCCGGTGCCCGCCTGCGCATCAAGCTCCTCCGGCAAGCAGCCGAAGCGGGCGAGATCCTCGGCAGGCAGGTAGATCCGCCCGGCGGCGCGATCCTCGGCCACGTCCTGGCAGTGCTCAGCGAGCTGAAGCGCCGTGCAGATGCGATCGGAGAGCGCCACGCGAGCGGGCGTGGCGGCGCCGAAGATCGCCAGCACGATCTCCCCGACCGGGTCGGCCGAGAGCGCGCAGTAACCGCGCAGCTGCTCCCAGGTCTCATAGTGAGTCACGCGCTGGTCGAGCCTGTTCGCCTCGATCAGGCGCTGAAACGGGCCGCGCTCGATCGCGCACGCGCGCACGGTCTGCTGCAGGCGCAGCATCAGCTGGTGCTGCGGGTGGCCGTCGTAGACCTGCTCGAGCTCCCCTTCCAGCCAGTCGAGCGCCGCTAGGCGGTCGCCTGGAGCCGAGTCACCCAGCTCGTCGACCAGCCGCGCGAAGCCGTAGACGTTCAGCATGTACCCGCGCACGCGGCGCGGAAGCACGCGGCTGGCGACGGGGAAGTTCTCGGTCTCGGCGCGAGCCATCACCTCCCGGGCACTTGGCAGGGCGGGCGCGGCGTCGGCGAGCAGCATCATCGCCGGCAGCGTCCGAGCGCCATGATCGGAAATGCCAGGCGATACAGGTGGTAGTTGATGTAGTAGTCGGAGGGGAAGCCGGTGCCCGTGTACTGCGGCTCGTCCCAGCCCCCGTCCGCGCGCTGGGTGGTGACGAGCCAGTCGACGCCGCGACGCATCGGCTCGGAGCGCTCGCCGGCGGCGTGCAGCGCGAGCAGCGCCCAAGCCGTCTGCGAGGCGGTGCTCGGCCCGCGCCCGATCCAGGCATCCTCGTCGTAGGAGCGGGGATCCTCGCCCCAGCCGCCGTCTTCGTTCTGGTGCTCGCAGATCCAGGCCACTGCGCGGCGGATGCACGGGTCGGCGGGATCCACACCGGCTGCGATCAGCGCCGGAACGGCCGCGCCGGTGCCGTAGATGTGGTTCACGCCCCAGCGCCCGTACCACGAGCCGCCGGGCTCCTGCTGATCGATCAGCCAACGCACACCGCGCCGGCCGGCGAGCGTGTCGAGCTGTCCGAGCTCGGCGAGCATCTCCAGCGCGTGCGCGCTGACGTCGGCGCTCGGCTCGTCGATCACCTCACCGAAGTCCAGGAAAGGCAGCTCGCGCACGAGCGCGCGCGTGTTCTCCGCGTCGAAGGCGCCCCAGCCGCCGTCCGAGCTCTGCATGCCCTGCACCCAGTGCGCGGAGCGGTCGATCGCCCCGTCCAGGCGTGGGTTGCCGCGCACGCGGCGCAGCGCGAGCACGACCTCCGCGGTGTCGTCCACGTCCGGGTAGTTGACGTTCGCGAACTCGAACGCCCAGCCTCCGGGCGCAAGGTGCGGACGCGCCACCGACCAGTCTCCGGGAGCGCTCACCTCCTCGCCGAGCAGCCACCCGGCCGCCCGCTCGAGCGACGGGTGATCGCCGGGCGTGCCGGCGTCGCTCAGGGCGACCATCGCAAGCGCCGTGTCCCACACCGGCGACTGGCACGCTTCCAGGCGCCGGCTCGGTCCGGACGGGGCGCCGACCCCGCGCGCGTCGTCGCGATCCTCAACCATGAAGCCGTCGAGCCCTTCCAGGCCGAGCTGCATGACCGGGTGCGCGAGCGGATAGCCCGAGAGATGCAGCGCGATCAGCGAGTACACCCACGGCGGCTGGATGCCGCCCCAGGAGCCGTCTGACTCCTGGCGGCGCACGATCCAGCGCTCCGCGCGGGCCACGGCGATGCGCCGAAGCACGCCGATCGGGTGGCGTTCGTAGGCCCGCAGCAGGCGATCCAGGCGCGCGAGCCAGCGCACCCTGGGCTCGGCCGAGGGGCCGGTGGCCGCGGAGAGCTCGGCAACATGCAGCTCGCGCAGGTCGAACGACAGCTCGCGCACCGGCCGGTGCGTTTTGACGAGCGACAGCGCGACGATCGTCTGCCGCGCCCAGCAGCCGAAGTCATAGATGTTCAACGGCGCCCACGCCGGCAGCAGCACGATCTCAGGCGGCAGCGCGGGCACGGCGTCCCACGACCACAACCCGAACAGCGCCAGCCACAGGTGCGTGAACACGCGCGCGCGGGCGACGCCGCCTTGGGAGCGGATGAACTCGGCGGCGATGCGCATGTGCTCGGCGTCCGGCGCATCACCGGACAGCCGCAGCGCCCAGTATGCCTCGATCGTCGTCGAGAGATCGCCCGGACCGCCGTGGAAGTTCGCCCACGTGCCGTCGGCACGCTGCTGCGAGCGGATCCAGGCGGCAGAGCGCTCGGTCTGATCGTGCCGGCGCACGCCGAGGAACTCGCGCAGGAGGATGTCCTCGGCGTCCATCGTGACGTTCGTCTGCAGCTCGCCCTGCCACCAGCCGGCCTCGTTCTGCAGCGAGAGCAGGTGCTCGCAGGCGAGCCCGAGCGCGACCTGAGCGTCGTCGTGGGTCTCTACGGTCGGTGACGCCATGCCCGGAACTTAAATGTTTTCATCGGACGACGACGATTTGAGTGCTCGGATCGGACCGTCGGGCCCCGCCGGGTTGTCGGCTCTCGCGGGGAAAATGGGGGTATGGGCGGGGACGAGCACCTCAGGATGGGCCAGCGTGATCACTTGACGCCGCAACTCCGCCTCGGAGACGAGGCGAGGGACAGAGGATACGAAGCGATAGGCGATCAGCCCGTCGACGTTCACCCGACCCGCCAGGCGGAACCCCGGCGCCGGCGGGCGACCGGCGCTGCGGCGCAGCGGCGAGTAGCCGGTCTCGTCGATCGCGCTCACCCGGATGGTGGCGTGGCGTGCCAGGTTGTGCAAGTGCGGCGTGTAGTACTCGAGCGGCACCGCGCCCAGCTCGACCGTCGTGATCGTCCTGTCACTCGAACCATGCGCGAGCGCGAGCGCGAGGCCTCGCCAGTTCCCTCGCTGTAGGCGCGGACTCAGATCGACGTCGAGTGACAGCGCGAGGAACGCGGCGGCGCAGGCGCCCGCCAGCATCGCGCCGATCGGTGGCGCTGCTCGCGCAGGCGCCCGGCTGTCGGCGCGAGGGAGGTCGATCGCAGCCAGCGCGATCGCCACCAGCACTGTCACCGGGATCATCGCCGCGACGAGGTTGCGCGGGGCCAGGTAGTCCGCGCCGAGGACCGCCAGCACGAGGGGTGCGAGCACGCCGAAAGCGGCGATCGACAGGGCGATCCACGCGCCGCGGCGCAGGCGCTGCTCCTCGGTGCAATCCGGCGGCACCGCTCGCGCCGGCCCGTCCTCCGTCGCGGGGCCGACCGCCGGTCCGGGGGCGGCGACCGCAGACCCCGGCGCAGCGGCAGCCCCGGATCCAGCGGCGGCGAGCGCGGCCTCCGGCGCGGCGTCGAGCGCGGACTCCGGCGCACCGGCAGCGACGGTTTCGGCGGCCGTTGCGCGAGCTGAGAAGCTTCCGCGCAGCCGCCACGCGCCGAGCGCAAGCCCGGCGAGGACGGGCAGCGCCACGAGCAGCTCGACGCCGTGACCGAGCGGGCTGCCGGAGTAGCCGGTGAGGTAGTACTGCGGGATCGCCTGCAGGCGGCTGGAGAGCGCCCAGCGGCCGATCCACTGCGTGCCATGGCCGCCCTGCGCGGAGATCAGCGGCAGCAGCGCCAGGCCGACGAGCGCGAGCGCCGCGCAGGCGGGCAGTGAGGCGCGGCGCACACGCGGCTCACGCAGCAGCCACAGCGCCATCGGCACGAGCAGGAACACGGCGAAGTAGTGGCTCAGCAGCGCCAGCGCCCCGGTGAGGGCGAGGGCGGCCATCCGCCGGGGCGTGGGCTCGCCTTGCGCGCGCACGAAGCACAGCATCGCCAGCGCCGCCATCAGCACGAACAGCGCGTACGCGCGTGCTTCCTGGGAGTACCAAACGAACAGCGGGTTGACGGTGACCAGCGCCGCCGCGATCAGCGCCGTGCGGCGGTTGGCGAGCTCGGTGCCGATCGCCCAGACGACCGGCACCGTGAGGATCCCGGCGAGCGCCGAGGGCAGTCGCAGCGCGATCTCGCCGTCGCCGAGCACGCGCGCGTCTGCCCACGCGATCAGGTACCACAGCGGCGGCGTGTTCTCCGTGTGCACGACCGATCGCAGGGTGGCGCCGAGCCCGGAGTGCAGCACGTGCACGGGCGTGAACGCCTCGTCGTACCAGAAGCTCTGCAAATCGAGCGTCGACAGCCGCACGACGGCCGCCAGCACGATCACGCCGGCGAGCGGCCACCAGGACGCAGAGCGCCAACCGGCGCGCTCCGCCGCCGGCGCGGCGGCGGGCGCGAGCGCGCTCATCGCGGGCACGCCTCCTGCGCCTTGGTCGTGCCGTAACAGCCGTAGCGGTAGCGGCGCAGGTCTTCGGCCTTCGGCGGCAGATACCAGCCGCCCCGCGCAGCACGGCGCCCGTGCACGACCGGCCCGGTCATCTGCACGCAGATCTGGATGCGTTCTTTGGGCGGGCCAGGCGTTGTGTTGCCGCAGACCACGTCCGTCGTCGTGTGACCGCGGGCATCCTGTTCAGTCGAGACGTTTTTGTAGTTGTTACCCGTGTACTCGCGCCACGTGCGCAGGTCTGCGACGAGGCGGTGGTTGGTGTGCGTGCCGAGCACCACGTCGTTGACCGTCGCGACGGCCAGCAGCACCCCCACGAGCACAAGCACGATCGACTCGATCCGCCATTGCCGGCCGCTGCCCGGTGCCTCGCGCTCGCGCGGGCGCAGCCGCGGCTGCAGGCGCTGCAGGCGCTGTGAGATCTCTCCCGCCGTCCCGCTCATGCGACCGGAGCCAGTAGCGGGGTCACCTGATGCGCGACGAACAGCCCCTGGATCGCGAGCGTCGCCACGAGCAGGCGCCGGTCGCGCGAGATCACCGCCAACGGCAGTGGCCAGAGGATGTACCAGGCCAACAGCCACGTGCTCGTGACCGAGATCGCCAGCAGCGCCCAGCCGGAGGCCGCAACCCAATCATATCCCCGCCACGTGCGCCACATCAGGTGCAGCACGACCACCACGAGCGCCCCCTTGAGCAGATCGTGGTCGATCGGGAACACGCCCGGCTTGCCGACCAAGTGAGCGATCTCCGTCGGGAAGCTGTCGGTCGAGACGAACGCCGCGTCGCGGTTTAGCGCTGCGACGATGTTGACGCCGTCGACGCCAAAGGCGACGAAGCCGATCAGCAGGCCGAGCGCGAGCGCCGCGAGCGCCCCGAGGATCTGACGGCCACTGCGCCGCGCGAGGATCATGAACGGCAGCAGCGCCGCGACGGTCGCCTTGACGAGCGCCCCGGCCACGACCGTTGCTGCGGCCGGGGCGTCGCGGCCTACGAACGTGAGCGTCACCGCGCCCATCATCATCGCCATCATCAAGAGGTCGTTGTGCGCGCCACCGACCGCGTAGATCACGTACAGCGGGTTGAGGCCGACGATCACGATCGCCCGCACCGGATCGAGCTCGCGTAGCCGCGCGCAGCGCCATGTCAGCGCCAGCGTGCCTGCGCTCGCAAGCATCGCCAGCACCTTCATGCCCCAGACGGCTCCGACCACGCCGAGCAGACCGAACGGATAGGAGATCAGCGTGTAGATCGGACCGTACGCAGTGGCGACGTGCTTCCAGTCGGGTCCGACGTAGTGGTAGACGGGATCGTGGGTGATCGCGATCGGGCCGTGCGTATACGGGTTGAGGCCGTGCTCCACGCCCATGCGCGCATAGGCGATGTAGCTGAACACGTCCGTCGAGAGCAGGATCGGGCCGAGGAACACGATCACGTGCAGCGCGACGATCAGCACGATCGCCCAACGCCTGGTGAGCGCCCTGCCGAGCGCAAGCAGACCCGCATAGCCGGCCGAGAACGCCAGCACGGCAATCAAGAACGTGCGAAAGCCGAGACGCTCTCCGACGCCCGAGAGCCACCCCGCGATCTGCGGCGACTTGGGTATCAGCGGCGAGTGCCCGACCGCCCCGTCGAGCACGATCTCGGCGGTCGCCGCGATCAGCAGCAGAGCGCAGAAGGCGGCGAGCGCAGGTGCCCACTGCGCGGTGCGGGTACGTATCAGCGGGAGCTCACTCTGCGCGGCGACGTTCACGACGCCGCGCAGCTCACAACGAAGTCCAGACGGTCTTGGTCTCCAGGTAGGCGTCGAGGCCGTCGTGACCGTGCTCGCGGCCGATGCCGGAGGCCTTGAAGCCGCCGAACGGCGCCGAGGGCTCGGCGTTGCCCCACGTGTTGACGTAGACCATCCCCGCGCGCAGCATCGCAGCGAGCTTGTGCGCGTTGCCGACGTCGCGCGTCCACACGCCCGCCGCGAGCCCGTAGTCGCCGGCGTTCGCCCGCTCGGCAACTTCCTCCAGCGAGTCGTACGGCGAGGCCACGAGCACGGGCCCGAAGATCTCCTCGCGCGCGATCTTCACGTCGTCGGACGTCGCGCTGAACAGCGTCGGCGCGACGAAGTAGCCGCCGCTGTCGGTGAGCTTCGCCTCACCGCCCGCGAGCAGCTCGACGCCCTGCTCCCGGCCGGACTCGATGTAGCCGATCACGCGATCGCGCTGCTCGGCCGAGACGAGCGGGCCGAGCTGGGTCTCCGGGTCGAGGCCCGGACCCAGCTTCGTGCCGTTGGCCGCCTCCGCGAGGGCGCCCATGACGTGATCGAAGCTCTCCGCCGGGACGAACAGCCGCGAGCCCGCGTTGCATGCTTGCCCGGAGTTGAAGTAGATGCCCTGGAAGGAGCCTTTGATCGCCGCCTCGATGTCAGCGTCAGGAAGGATGATGTTGGGAGACTTGCCGCCGAGCTCGAGCGTCACGCGCTTGAGTGCGCGCCCCGCCTTCGCGCCGATCTCGCGCCCCACCACGGTCGAGCCGGTGAACGCGATCTTGTCGACGCCCTCGCTGTCGACGAGCGCCGCACCCGTCTCGCCGTCGCCCGTGAGCACGTTCAGCACACCAGGCGGAAAGCCGACCTCGAGCGCCAGCTCGCCCAGGCGCAGCGCGCTCAGCGGCGTCTGCTCGGCGGGCTTCAGCACCGACACGCAGCCCGCAGCGAGCGCCGGCCCGAGCTTCCACGCGGCCATCAGCAGAGGGAAGTTCCACGGCACGATCTGCCCGCACACGCCGACCGGTTCGCGGCGCGTATAGCAGTGCATGTTCGGCGCGCTGACGGGCAGCACGCCACCCTCGATCTTCGTCGGCCAGCCGGCGAAGTAGCGCAGGTGGGCGGCGGCGCCGGCCACATCGACGTAGCGCGCGAGCCCGACCGGCTTGCCGTTGTCCAGCGCCTCGATCTCGGCGAGCTCGACATCGTGATCTTCGACCGCCTGCGCAAGCGCGTGCATGAGCTGCTCGCGGCCGCTCGCCGGCATCGAGCCCCACGGGCCGTCCTGCAGAGCGGCGCGCGCGGCCTTCACCGCGCGCTCGACGTCCTCGGCGCCCGCGTGCGCGACCGTCGCGATCTCGCGCCCGCTGGAGGGATCGAACGTGGCGAACGTGCGCCCGTCGGCGGCATCCGGGCGCTCGTCGCCGATCAGCAGCCGCTGGGGCCTGGAGAGAAACTCACGCGCCGCGGCGCCCAGCTCGTCGGGCAGGGCGGTGGCTGTGTCGGCGGCGGCAGTCATGGGCGGCTCCTTGTAAGCATCTCTACGGTTCGAGGACGATCTTAAGCGCCTCGCGGCGGTCATACAGAGCGTACGCCTCCGGCGCCTGCTCGAGGCTCATGTGGTGCGTCACCAGCGGCGTCGGGTCAAGCGCACCGGAGGACATCATCTCCACGACGCTGTCGACGTGGCCGATCACGTTCGCGTGGCCGGAGTGCACGTTCAGCGCCTTGATCCACAACAGGCCCATGTGGACCTCGCAGCGCTCGGCGTAGACGCCGATCGCCTGCACCGTGCCGCACTTGCGCGTGAGCCGGATCGCCGTCTCCAGCGCGCGCGGGTCACCGACCGCGTCGACGCACAGATCGACGCCGCGACCGTCGGTCAGCTCGCGCGCGACCGCGCGCGGGTCGCCCTCGCTCAGGTGCACCGGCTGTGCGCCGAAGGACTCCGCCATCGCCAGACGCTCGGGCACCGTGTCGACGGCGATCACGTGCGCCGCGCCGACCGCCTTTGCAGCCAGGACCGCGCACAGGCCGACCGGGCCGAGGCCGAGCACCGCCGCCGTGTCTCCCGGCGTCAGCCCGCCCGCCTCGACCGCGTGGTAGCCGGTTCCCATCACGTCACCCGCAAACAGCGCGACGTCGTTGCTCATGCCCTCCGGCACCTCGCGCAGCACGAGGTCTGCCATCGGCACGAGCGCACGCTCGGCCTGCGTGCCCTGCAGCGAGCCGAGCGTCGCTCCGTGGCCGAACGTCCGTGAGGAGTCGCACTTGTGAAACCAGCCGCGGCGGCAGAAGAAGCAGCGCCCGCATGCGGTCTGAAAGCATCCGAGCACGCGGTCGCCAACGGCCACGTCGCGCACGTCCGAGCCGACCTCGAGCACCTTGCCGACGTACTCGTGGCCGATCGTGAACCCCGGTTCGATCTGCACGCGCCCGTGGTAGATGTGCAGATCCGAGCCGCATATGCCGCTCGTCTCGATCTGCACGAGCGCGTCGGTCTCCTCGAGGATCTCCGGCTCGGCGACGTCCTGCACGACCACCTCGCCCGGAGCCTGAAATGTGACTGCGCGCATCGGCGCCAAGCCTAGAGGACCGGGGCGTCCGGCGGCATCGCGCGCGGCCCCCACGCAGACGCCGCGAGCACATATGCTGCGCGCATGCCAGAGCCCTCCAAGGCCGTGCTCATCACCGGCTGCTCGTCGGGCATCGGGCGCGCGAGCGCCCTGCGCCTCGCCGGCTCCGGCTGGAAGGTCTACGCCACAGCGCGCAAGGCCGAGACGCTCGGCGATCTCGAGCAGGCCGGCTGCACGACGCTTGCGCTGGACGTCACCGACGAGCAGTCGATGCTCGCGGCGGTGCAGCAGATCGAGCAGGCCGAGGGCGCGATCGGCGTGCTCATCAACAACGCCGGCTACAGCCAGAGCGGCGCGATCGAGACGGTGCCACTGGATGCCGTGCGCAGGCAGTTCGAGACGAACGTGTTCGGCCTCGTGCGCCTGACACAGCTCGCGCTACCAAAGATGCGCGCACAGCGCTGGGGCAAGATCGTCAACGTCGGCTCGATGGGTGGGCGACTGTCGTTCCCAGGCGGCGGTCACTATCACGCGACCAAGCACGCGCTCGAGGCGATCTCCGACGCCATGCGCTACGAGCTGCGTGGCTTCGGCATCGACGTGATCCTGCTCGAGCCCGGCCTGATCACGACCGAGTTCGGCGAGGCCGCCACGGCGAGCATGGCCGACACGACGATCGCCGGCCAAGATCCCTACGTGACCTTCAACGCAACCGTCGGCGCTGTCACCAAGGGCGCCTACGAAGGGCCCATGCGCTTCCTCGGAGGCGGCCCCGACCGCGTGGCCAAGGCGATCGAGAAGTCCATAACCCGCCGCCGCCCCCCAGCCCGCGTGACGATCACCGCCTCGGCCAAGCTGACGCTCGGCCTGCGCAAACTGATGAACGACCGCGCCTGGGAAGCATCCATGCGCAAACAGTTCCCCCAACCCCGCTAGGCCGCAACCGCCAAAGTGGCCTGCGGCCGCCCCACCTCAAACCCCTGCGCAAAATCCACGCCGAGCTCGCGCAGCAGCGCGAGCGTGCGCTGATCGCCGACGAACTCGGCAATCGTCTGCTGTCCCATGCCTCGCACCAGTCCCACGAGCGCCTCGACGAGGAGCTGGTCGTTGGGCGAGTCCGGCAGGCCGCGGATGAACGCGCCATCGATCTTCAGGTAGCGAAACGGGAGGTGCTTGATGTAGTGGAACGAGCCGAAGCCTGCGCCGAAGTCGTCGAGCGCGACGGCGCAGCCGAGCGCCTGCACGCCTGCGCAGAACTCGCGCGCCTGCTCCATGTCGGAGATCGAGGCCGTCTCGGTCACCTCCACGACGAGCCGCGCCGGATCGGCGCCGTGCCGATCCAGGCCGCGCTCGATGTGCGCGAGCATGCCGCGATCGGTGATCGACACCGCCGACAGGTTCATCGCGATCGTCGGGGCATCGCCGTCGCGGTCGGACCCGAGCAGCGCCGCCACCTTGTCGAGCACCATCCGGTCGATGTCGCGGATCAGCCCGTAGCGCTCGGCCGCCGGCAGGAAGCTAGCCGGGGCGATCACGCTGCCGTCCGGCTCGTCGGCGAGGCGTACAAGTGCCTCGTGATGGGCGATCGAGCCGTCAGCGAGCGAGACGATCGGCTGGTAGTGAAGCAAGAAACGGTCCTCCGCCAGCGCATGGCGCAGTCGCGCCAGCCATGGACGCCGCTGCAGGCCCGCCGGGGAGCAGATCTCCGGGCCCGAGTGCGCGTCAGCCAGGCCGCGGTAGCGGCTGGGTGTGCTGCGTGCAGGCGCCCGCATCAGCAGGCGCGGCTTGGCACGGGCGATCGTCGAGCTCCCCATCTCGGCGACATTCTTCGACAGGGCCCATTGCTTCCCCTGCGGCGAGCCCACGCTGGGCGCATTCGCCCGCCGCGTGCGAGCCGCCGGGCGTGTTGCTCAGGCGCGCCGGCGTCGCCCGAATGGCCTGCGCGCGCGGTCTGAGACCACCAACAACAAGGCCAGCAGGACGAAGTTCATCACTACAGAGGAGCCGCCATACGCCACGAATGGCAGCGTCACCCCGGTCAGCGGGATCACGCGCGTGACGCCGCCGACGATCACGAACACCTGCATCGCGACCACGAACGACAGGCCCGTCGCGAGCAGCTTCGAGAACGAGTCCTTCGCCAGCGCCGCCGTCTTCAGGCCGCGCGCGATGAGCAGCAGGTACACGAGCAGCAGCGCCGCCGCGCCCGCCAGGCCCAGCTCGTTCGTGATCACCGCGTAGATCGTGTCGCTTTCCGGCACCGGCAGGATCGGGCCGCCCTGATGCGGTAGGCGCAGCAGTGACTGGTCAAAGCCAGTGCCGAGGAGGCCGCCGTCCGCCTGCGCGAACAGCGACTGCGCGAGTTGGTAGCTGCCGCCGAACGGCTTGTTGTAGAGCGCCCGGTCGAATGGGTGTTCCCACGCGAGCACGCGCGAGTGCACGTGGCTGACGTGCGTCGCCACGAACCACGCCCCCACCGCGAACAGCACGAGACCGATGAACGGGAACGACAGCCGCCCAGTAGCCACGTACAGCAGCGCCAGGAAAGCTCCGTAGAACATCAGCGACGTGCCCAGCTCGCGCGTGAGGATCAGCGTCGCGATCGACGCACCCCACACGATCAGCATCGGGCCGAACTGCTTCATCGGCGGGATCGTCAGCCCAAGCACGCGCCGCCCCGCCGTGACCAGCAGCTGGCGGTTGTCGCGCAAGTAGCTCGCCAGGAAGATCACGATCGCGATCTTCGCGAGCTCCGAGGGCTGGAAGGAGACGCCGCCGATGCGGATGTCTAGATACGCGCCGTTGACCTGCGCGCCGATCCCCGGCAGGCGGGGCAGGATCATCATGCCGATCCCCACCGCCGCGATCGTGTAGCGGTAGCGCTCGAGCACGCCCACGCCACGCGCGCGCAGCGCCAGGATCGTCGCCGAGAACAGCACCAGGCCGAGCACCATCCACTGCGCCTGCTGGCGCGCGAGCACCGGGTCGATGCGGTAGACCATCACGATCCCCACGCTCGCCAGCACTGCCACCAGCGGAAACAGGTACGGGTCCGCGTAGGGCAGTGAGAAGCGGATCACCAGATGCGCCGTCAGACACAGGCCGAGGAACAGCGCGCCGTAGGTCAGCGACACGCTCGAAGCGTGGTTCAGCGTCAGGTTCGCCGGGGCGCCAGGAGCGATGTCTTCGTCCTGGATGAAGATCGCCGTGAAGCCCGCGATCACCAGCAGCGCCGAGGGCACCAGGCCCAGCAGCTCGCGGTTTCTCGCGCTCAGCACGCGAGCGAGCGTACCTCTCCGCGCGGCGCGCGCACGCCGGACAGGTCGCTACCCTAGGCGCACGAGCGTCGCCGCCGGGGGGCCGGTGCACGCCGTCTCGTCCCTATGAGCTGCCCTTTGGTGACACCCCGTGGATGACGAGCGCACTCCCTCCCTCTCGCGCCGGATGTGGATCCGCTTCGCCGTCGCCGGCGTGCTCATCGCCGCGCTCGCCGGCGGGGCAACAGCGACCGTCGCGCTGAACACGCTGGGCGGCCTCGCGCCCGAATTCTTCAAACACACCGTCTCGGTCGGCAAAGGGATCATCAAGCCGCCGGAATACGAAGGGGCGCCGCAGACATACCTGATCCTCGGCTCTGACCGGCGCGCCAAGTCGAAGGACTCGCTCGACCGCACCGATCCGCCGCACAGCGACACAATCCTGCTCGTGCGCTTTGACCCCGATCAGGGCCAGACCTCCGTGATGTCGATCCCGCGCGACCTGCTCGTCAACATCAAGAGCTCCAAAGGCGAGTACTACCCGCAGGAAAAGATCAACGCCGCCTACACCTACGGGGCGAAGCTCGGCGGCGTCAAAGGGTCGCTGACGCTAGCGGCAGAAACGATCGAGCACGAAGTCTTCCCCGGCTTGAAGCTCAACGGGATCGTCGATGTCAACTTCGGAGGCTTCATCAAGGTCGTGGACACGCTCGGCTGCGTCTACGTGAACGTCGACCACCGATATCTGCACGTCAACGGCGAAGGCGGCGAACTGTATTCGGAAATCAACCTGCAGCCGGGATATCAGAAGCTCTGTTACAACAACGCGCTCAGCTACGTGCGCTACCGTCACGGCGACTCCGACTTCGTCCGCGTCGCGCGCCAGCAGGACTTCCTGCGCAACCTGCGCGAGCAGATCACCCCCGGGGACGTGCTCGGGCAGATACACCACGTCGCCAAAGCCGTCGGCAGGGCGATCGTCACGGCCGGTTTCAGCGTCTCCGCCGACCAGTTGATCCAGCTCGGCAAGCTAGTCGGCTTCTCTCAAAGCAAGCCGCTGCGCCAGGTCAAGTTCCGCGCCGCGAACAGCAACTACGGCTTCAAGGGGCAGTCCTACGTGACAACCACGCCCGCTCTTGCGCGCGCCACGCTGAACGACTTCCTGCACGGCAACCAGAAGGTTGCCAAGCCGAAACCGGTCGCACCCAAGCCGCGCGCGCACGGCAAGAAGCACTCGCGTGCCGCCCACGCCACGGCGCCGACTGCGGCCTCGCTCGGGCTCACCTCCTCGCCCACGACCGGCGACGAGGAACTGGCCAAGCAGACCGTGAACATGCCACTGAAAGTGCTGTATCCGTCGCTACAGTCAGCCGCCGGCAGCGAGGAACCGGCGCGCGCGTACGACCTACGCGACAAGGGCGGTCGCCTGCGCCACGCCTACGTCGCCGTGTGGAAAGAGAACACGCTCGGTGGCTACTACGACTTCCAGGGGACCGACTGGCCCAAGCCGCCGCTGATCGCCCACCCCAGCGAAGAACGCAAGGTCGGCCACACCAAGTACATGATCTTCGCCGACGGCAGCCACATCCACGTGATCGCGTGGAAGAGCGGCAAGATGCTCTATTGGCTCACGAACACGCTGCTCGAGGACCTATCGAACGAACAGATGCTCGCGATCGCCCGCTCCGCCAAGCCGCTGCACTGATCCGGTCGCCACCGGCCGAGGCGTCCTGCGCGAGCGCCGAGCGCGGCTGCTGCGGCTGGCTGCGGCGGCTACAGCGAGGAGGCCGCGTGCGCCTGGTCGAGCGCCGCGTTGACGAGCGCGTCCGCGTCCGCGTTCTGCGCGCGCGGGACCGTGCGGATCGCCCAGCGGTCGAAGTCCCGCAGCGCTGTCGTTGCCTCGCGGTGCAGCGAGCGCAGCGCCTCGTTCTTGACCTTGTACTGACCCAGAACCTGCTTGGCGATCAGCTCCGAGTCGCCGATCACCTCGACCTCGCTCGCCCCAAGCTCGCGCGCGCTGCGCACGCCGAGTAGCAGCGCGCGGTACTCGGCGACGTTGTTCGTCGTCTGCCCGAGCAGCTCGGCGTGCTCGCCGAGCACCTCGCCCTCAGGCGAGCTGAGTACGGCCGCGGCCGCGGCCGGACCCGGGTTGCCCCGAGCGCCACCATCGACATGCGCGACGACCTTCACCGCACGAGAGTATGCAGACGCGTTAGGCGGTTGCGTGTGCGAGCGCCGGGAGATCCCCGGGCACACGCGCCCTGCGGCGATCGCGTATCACGCGTCGCTGGGCCTGCTCGGCAGAAGCCTCGACGGTGCGGCCCTGCCGGGCGCGGCGGTCGAACTCGCGACGCTCGACGATCACCGTGACGTTGTCCTCGTCCTCGTAGTACTTCACGAGCTTCGGATAAAGGTCATCGGCCAACGGCTTGGGTACCACGCAGTAGATCATCGTCGACCGATAGTACTCGCCACACGCGAATAAGCAAGCTCTGCAAGGGCGCCGGTTGGGCGTCGGGGGAGCGGCGAGAATCTCCAATGCGGTGGCGGCGCCCGGCGACGCTCAGTGGAGCGCGAGCGCGCCGCGCTCGTCGGCCAGCGCGTTGGCCTGACGATCCTCCGGCCCCACTTCGGAGAGCTCCGTGCCCTGCGCGATCGCGCGCACACGCGCTCCTTGCATGTCGTCGAGATCGACCTCGTAGGTGTACCAGCAGAGCTCCCACGCGATCACGATCACGACGGAGCTGGCGACTGCATCGCCTGGGCGGACCGTCACCTCTGGCGCCCCCAGCGAGCGCGCCAAGCTGGCCACGCGGCGGGGGTACTCACCGGCGTTGAATACGGCTAGCGCGCTCTGCAGCGGCCCCTGCACCGCCGGCGCCGGCTCGGGCTCGTGCCCATTCGCTGCGACCGGGTGGCCGTCGGCGTCGTCGAGCGTCGTTGACGGAGCCTGCGGCGCGCTGTCGAGGAAGTCATACGGCTCCGGCTCCTGCTCGCGCCACGCCGCGCGCGCAGGGCGCTCGTCGGCGCCGCCTGTCGGCGTGCGCTTGCCCGAGCGCAGTCGCTCGAACAGGTTGCGCCCGCGTCCCGGGCGCAGCGGCGCCGGGCCGGGCGTGCGCTCGCCGGTCTCGCGCAGCCACCCCTGGTGCGCGGCGCGCGGGGCGCACAGCTCGCACACCGTACGGGGCCTGCCGGCCACCAGGAACACCTCCGGCTGCTCGCCGCGCAGCAGCCGCCGCTCACACACGTGACAGGCGACATCGGGCTGGGAGGTGACAATCGTACGCGTGGCCATCGTCCGAGCAGGGTAGCCGGGTGCGGGTGCCCGCGCTGCGCGGTGGGCACAAAGCGCCACGCCCGCTCAGTCGTCGAAGGACTCCTCCTGCATGCGCGAGCGCAGGCGCAGGACCGCCTTCGTGTGCATCTGCGAGACGCGGGACTCGGTCACGCCGAGCACCTCGCCGATCTCCCGCAGCGTCAGGTTCTCGTAGTAATAGAGGGCGATCACCAGCTTCTCGCGCTCGGGCAGCATCGCGATCGACTCGGCGATGCGGTCCTTGAGGTCGCCGACGTCGAGCGCCCGCGCCGGGTCCGGGGCGCCTGCATCCTCGATCGTGTCCATCAGCGACACCTGATCGCCGCTCGAGTCCGAGACGCTCCAGAGCTCGTCCAGCGCGACCATCGAGGAGTGCGAGATCGCCAGCAGCGACTCGTTCAGTTCGTCGACCGTGATCCCCAGCTCGTCGGCGATCTCCTCATCGGTCGGCGCGCGCTGGAGCTTGTTCTCGAGCTTCGCGTTGGCGCGCTCGACCTCGCGAGCCCGGGCGCGCACGCTGCGAGGGACCCAGTCCATCGAGCGCAGCTCGTCGATGATCGCGCCCTTGATGCGCATGATCGCGTACGTCTCGAACTTGATGTCCCGCGACAGGTCGAAGCGCTCGATCGCTGAGATCAGCCCGACCAGACCGTAGGAGATGAGATCGGCCTCCTCGACGTGCGGAGGCAACCCGGCGGCTGTGCGCCCGGCTACATACTTGACAAGTGGCGAGTAGGCGACGACCAGCCGCTCTCGCACCCGGCTGTCGCCCTCGGACTTGTAACGCCGCCAGAGTTCCCGCAGCTCGATCGGTTTGACATTGGTCTCCAGAGTGCTTCTTTCCCCTTGTCTCAGGCCCGAGGGTGGCTGCGCGCATAGGCGCTTCTAAGTCGGGCGGACTCTACCCGAGTGTAAATCTGGGTGCTCGACACGCTCGCGTGCCCGAGCAGCTCTTGAATGCTGCGCAAGTCCGCTCCGCCTTCGAGCAGATGCGTAGCGAAGCTGTGACGCAATGCATGCGGGGAGATTGCCCCGCCTGCGCGCCCGCCAACCGCACCGGCGCGCGTCGTCCACGTGCGCAGGCGCCGGCGCACATCGCTCGTGCCCAGGCGACGGCCCGTCTTCGACAGGAACAGCGCCTCCGGCGCGCGCTTGCGGCGCGCCGGCGAGGGCTTGGCAGCCGCGCCCGAGGCGGCCTTCTGCACCGTCTGGGCCGAGGCGACGCCGGCGCGCCTGGGGCCGCGCCTGGCCGGTACGGGCGGCTCGGCGGGGGGCCGCGGCCCGGCGGTGAGCGCCGGGCGCGAGCGTTCGAGATATGCACGCAGCGCGGCCATGGCCGGCTCGCCGACCGGCAGGAAGCGGGTCTTGCGCCCCTTGCCCTCGACGCGCAGCTGCTCGTCTTCGTGGTCGATGTCCGCGACGTTCAGCGACACCAGCTCCTCCGCTCGCAGCCCACAGCCGTAGGCCAGCTCGAACATCGCTCGATCGCGCAACTCCAGCGGCCCGCCCGCCGGGATTGCGTCGAGCAGGCCGGCCGCCTCGCGCGAGCTGAGCACGCGCGGCAGGTGCGAGGGCCGGCGCGGGGTGGAGACGAGATCGGCAGGGTTCTCGGAGATCGCGCCGTGCTCGCGCTGGCTGGAGAACAGCGCGCGTAGCGCCGCCAGCTTGCGCGCGCTCGTGCTCGGCGCCGCCCCGCGCTCTGAGAGGTGCGCGATGTAGCGGCGAACTGCCTTCGGGTCGACCTCCCGCGGTCCGAAGCCGCGCTCGCCGCACCACTGCGCGAACTGCTCGAGATCGACGCCGTAGGCACGGCGGGTGCGCTCGGCCGCGTCGCGGCGCACGAGGTCGTCCATCAGCAGGACGATCGCCGCGCGCCAAGGCTCGCGCTGGCGCGCCGCGGCCGGGCTCGGCGCGCCGCGGCTGCTCGATCGGGGTCTGGGCTTGGCTTGCGTGCTCATCGCTGGGCCTTCTTCGCCGCCGCCCGGTCCGCGCCCTGCATCGAGCGCGCTCCCCACCGGCACGCTACATTCCCGGATGTGAGCTGCGCGCGTCCCATCGGGGCACTCCATCACGCCTCCGACGAGCGCGCGTAGATGTTCGGGCCGACCGCCACCCAGCCGTCCTGGCGCGAGGTCGACTGGCGCGCCCAGCAACGCTGGCACGACGTGGAAGGCTCGCCGGTCAACGTGATCGAGCTCGGTCCCGAGCGCGCCCCGGCCGGACAGCCGCTCGTGTTCGTCCACGGCCTCTCCGGCTCCTGGCCCAACTGGCTCGAGCAGCTCGCCGTGTTCGCCGAGGAGCACCGCGTGATCGCGCTCGACCTGCCCGGCTTCGGACACTCGCCGATGCCGCCCGAGACGATCTCGATGGCCGCATACGCGCGCATGCTCGACCGACTGCTCGACCAGCTCGGCATCGACGCGGCCGCGTTCGTCGGCAACTCGATGGGCGGCTTCATCGGGGCCGAGCTGGCGATCTCCTTCCCCCAGCGCGTCGAGCGCCTCGTGCTCGTCTCGGCCGCCGGGATCTCCACGCACCAGCCTCGCGGCGCGGTCCGTGGCATGCCCGCGCTGCGCCGGCTCGAGCGCGTGCTCATGGCCGCCGGCGCCTGGGCTGCAAGCAAGTCCGACACGGTCGCCAGGCGCGAGCGCCTGCGCGACGTCGCGCTCGGGGTCGTCGTGCGCCATCCCGGGCGTCTGGACCCTGCGCTCGCAGCCGAGCAAGTGCGCGGCGCCGGCAAGCCCGGCTTCATGCAGGGGCTCGAAGCGGTGATCGAATACGACGTGCGCGACCGCCTCGGGGAGATCGCGTGCCCGACGCTGATCGTGTGGGGCGAGCGCGACCGGCTGATCAGCGTGCGCGACGCCGACGTTTTCGCCGAGCTGATCCCAGATTCGCGCCGCGTCATCTTCAAGGACACCGGCCACATGGCGATGCTCGAGCACCCCGAGCGCTTCAACCCGCTGCTGCGAGGGTTTCTCGCCGAGCAGCCGCCCGGCGCCTAGATGATTGATTCCACGAATCACGCGCAGTAGTCCACCAGCGCGCGGCTGGGCCGTCCGAGCTGGTGATTCAGGGAGACGGCAGCGGCGAGGGTGAGCAAGCGTTGCAGGATGCGCTCGCGCAGGCCGGGAAGCGTC
>JBBSDZ010000028.1:0-30033 GCA_038240205.1 Solirubrobacterales bacterium
CACCGAGCGCCCGCGCACGCCTCTCGAAGCCCCCACGCGCCGAGCGCGCGCAGCGCACGCGCGCGGGGCCGCGCCCCGCGCTCGCTGCCCGGCGCGCGCCCGCGCCCGGCGCGCCCCCCCCCCACCCCCCGCCGCGAGGCTTTCGTGCCGCCCTCGGTGGCGTGGAGATTGCCGTGATCGCCGAGTTCAAGCGCCGCTCGCCCTCAGCCGGGGCATTGCGGGAGGGCGCCGAGCTAGATCAAGTCGCGAACGCATACGAGCGCGGGGGTGCCTGCGCGATGTCCGTGCTTACCGAGGGTCCCAACTTCGGCGGCTCGCTCGCGGATCTGCAAAGCGCGCGCTCGGTGTGCGCGCTGCCGCTGCTGCGCAAGGACTTCGTGGTCGAGCAGTACCAACTGCTGGAGGCGCGCGCAGCCGGCGCCGACGCGGTGCTGCTGATCGTCGCGGCGCTCTCGCCGAAGCAGCTCGCGTCGCTCCACGGCGGGGCGCGCGAGCTCGGCCTCGACGTGCTCGTGGAGGTGCACGACCGGGAGGAGCTCGAGCTCGCACTCGAGATCGGCGCGCAGCTGATCGGCATAAACAACCGCGACCTGCGCGACTTCAGCGTGGACGTCGCGCGCACGAGCCTGCTGCGCGAGGCGATCCCGCCGGGGATAGCCGTCGTCTCGGAGTCCGGCATCGTCGCTCCCGAGCAGTTGCGCAGCCTCGAGCAGGAGGGCGTGGACGCGGTGCTCGTGGGGGAGGCGTTGATGCGGGCGCCCGACCCGGCGGGTGCACTGCTCGCCCTGCGCGGCAAGGACCCGGAGGCGGGTCACGGTCCCGCCCGCGCCGGCGCCGGCGATGACCCGGTGGCCGAGTCGGAAACTGTCAAACTGCCGTCCGCGCAGCTTTAGATCCTGCCGCGCTGGCCTTTAGTCAGTCTTGATCGATCCCTCCCATCATTCACCGAAATGAAACGCGGCTTCTTCATTCCCTTCATCTCAGCGCTGCTCGGCGGCGGCATCGTCGTCGCCGTGATCGCAGCCTTCGGTGGTCTGGACACTTCGCAGAAGACGGTCACGACCGTCCAGGCCACACCGATCGCGCCCTCCAACGCATCGCAGGAGAGCACGAGGCTGACGCCGCACGACATCTACGTCAAAGACGCCCCCGGCGTGGTGTTCGTCACCTCGACGATCGTGCAGAAAACGGAATCGCCGTTCAATCTCTTCGGCGGTGGCGAAACGCAGCGCCAGGGTCAGGCCACAGGCTCAGGCATCGTGATCGACACGGACGGCACGATCTTGACGAACTACCACGTCGTGGAGAACGCGATCAAGGTCACGGTGAGCCTCGAAAAGGGTAAGACGGTCAACGCCCAGGTCGTCGGCAAGGACCCGTCCAACGATCTCGCCGTGCTGCGGATTCACCCCGATGGGCTGACGCTGCACCCGCTCACGCTCGGTGACTCCAGCAGTGCCCAGGTGGGCGATCCGGTGCTCGCGATCGGCAACCCGTTCGACCTCGAACGGACTCTGACCACAGGTGTCATCTCGGCGCTCCAGCGCCAGATCACCGCGCCGAATGGCTTCGCGATCGACAACGTCTTGCAGACCGACGCTCCGATCAACCCCGGCAACTCCGGCGGGCCGCTGCTGGACGCCTCCGGGCGCGTGCTCGGCATCAACTCGCAGATCGAGACAGGCGGCACCGGCGGCGGCAGCGTCGGCATCGGCTTCGCAGTGCCGATCAACACGGCCAAGGCCGAGATCGACCAGCTCGAGAAAGGCGGCACGGTGCGTGGCGCCTACATCGGCCTGACGTCGCTGACGATCGACGGCTCGCTCTCGGCGCTGAACCTCCCGGTCAAAAGCGGCGCGCTCGTGCAGAGCGTCCAGAAGGGCACACCCGCGGAGAAGGCGGGCATCCGCGGCGGCACTGTCAGCGGCAGCACCGAAAACGGCCAGGTCGCGGTCGGGGGCGACATCATCACGTCGGTCGGCGGCAAGACCGTGAACAGCTCCGAAGATCTCGCCCACGACGTCTCCGCGCACAAACCCGGGGACACGGTGTCCGTCGGACTCATGCGCGGCAACGGCAAAGGTGGCTACACGCACAAGACGGTGAGCGTCAAGCTCGCCAGCCGCCCCAACTCGGTCCCGAGCGCGACCACTCCCGAAGGGTAGACCCCGCTACCGTTGGGGGCATGTCCCTGGCGCCCCCGAGAGTGAAGATTTGCGGGATCACGAACCTCGATGACGCCGAGATGGCGGTCGAGCTCGGGGCCTGGGCCATCGGCATGATCTTCTTCGAGGACAGCCCTCGCCGCTGCTCGCCTGCCGAGGCCGAACGCATCGTCGCGTCGCTGCGTCGCCGCGTGCTGTTGTGTGGGGTGTTCGTCAACGCTCCGCTCGACCGTGTCGTCCAGCAGAGCGAGGACCTCGGGTTGACGATGCTCCAGTTCAGCGGCGAGGAGGGCCCGGCGTTCTGCGCCGAGGCGACGCGCCGCAACGGCGCGCAGGTAATCAAGGCCGCCCAGGTTTCAGGTCCAGGCGACGTGCGCGACCTCGAGCGCTTTCACGTCGACTACCACCTGCTCGACGCCCGCGCCAAGGACCCCGCCAGGCGAGAGCTGCGCGGGGGCACCGGCGAAACGTTCGACTGGGCGCTCGTGAGCCTGCGCCGCTCGAAGGTGCCGCTGATCCTCAGCGGCGGCCTGAGCGCTGACAACGTCGCCAACGCGGTCGCGCGCACGGATCCCTATGCGGTCGACACGGCCAGCGGCACCGAGGCGGCGCCTGGGCGCAAGGACCCTGAGAAGCTGCGCGCGTTCTTCCAGGCCCTGGAGCCAGAGCCAGAACCAGAGCCAGGTTCGGAGCGGGAGCCCGAGCCTGGGTCGCCCGTCACCGTTGTGCCCGCCGCTGCCGCGCCGGAGCCTGCGGCGACAGAGGAGCCCACGATTCCGCGCCAGCCTGCCCCGTCCGAGACTGCTGCGCCGGGGACGCACCCCGCCGATGAGCCCGCCACGATCGGCAGTGGCCAGGCACGATGAGCACGGACCTTGCGCAGGGCGCGATTGAGCACCACTTCGGCGCCTACGGCGGTCAGTTCGTGCCCGAGACGCTGATGCCCGCGCTGGCGGAGCTCGAGCAGGCGTGGACGCAGGCGCGCGCCGATGAGGGCTATCGCCAAGAGCTCGACGGTCTCCTGCGCGACTTCGGCGGGCGCCCGAGCCCGCTCTATCGCGCGCGGCGCCTCTCAGAGCGCGCCGGCCGACCGGTCTACCTGAAGCGCGAGGATCTCAACCACACCGGCTCGCACAAGCTCAACAACGCGCTCGGGCAGGCGCTGCTGGCCAACCGGATGGGCAAGCACAGGATCATCGCCGAGACGGGCGCAGGGCAGCACGGGGTCGCCACGGCGACAGTATGCGCGCTGCTGGACCTCGAGTGCGTCGTCTACATGGGCGTCGAGGACACGCGCCGCCAGCGGCCGAACGTGCAGCGCATGGAACTGCTCGGCGCGACCGTGCGCCCGGTGGACGCCGGCGCGCGCACGCTCAAGGAGGCGACCTCGGCGGCGATCCGCGACTGGGTGACCAACGTGCAGAGCACCCACTACGTGATCGGCTCGGCGGTCGGACCGGCGCCGTACCCGGCGCTCGTGCGCGATCTGCAGCGTGTGATCGGCGACGAGGCGCGGGCGCAGCTGCTGCAGGCCGAGGGACGGCTGCCGGCGCGCGTAGTCGCCTGCGTCGGCGGCGGCTCCAACGCGATCGGCACGTTCACGGCGTTCATCGAGGACGAGCAGGTCGAGCTGATAGGCGTCGAGGCAGGGGGAGAGGGAATCGAAACGCTCAGGCACGGCGCGCCGCTGACCGTTGGCGGTCGCGCGGGCATCCTGCACGGCTCACGCTCGGCCGTGATGCAGGACGAGGAGGGCCAGATCGTCGAGGCACACTCGATCTCGGCCGGGCTCGATTATCCGGGCGCGGGACCTCAACACGCGTTCCTGCGCGACAGCGGGCGCGCACGATACGTCGCGGTCACCGACGAGCAGGCAGTCCGCGCGTTCAAGGAGCTGGCGCGGCTGGAGGGCATCATTCCGGCACTGGAGACGGCGCACGCGCTCGCGTGGGTGCTCGCGCAGACGGACGGCGAGCTCGACCTCGTGTGTCTCTCCGGGCGGGGCGACAAGGATCTCGCCGAGGTCCTCGCCGATGGCTAGCGCGCAGGCGCTCAGCGGCGTGAAGCGGATCGCTGATGCGTTCGCGACGGCGAACGGGCGCGCGGCGCTCATGCCCTACCTGATGGCCGGGTTCCCGACCCTGGAGCAGTCGGTCGAAATCGGCGAGGCATGCGTGCGCAACGGCGCCGACCTGCTCGAGCTCGGCGTCCCCTACAGCGACCCGCTCGCCGACGGGCCCGTGATCCACGAGGCCGGCACGCGGGCGCTGCAGGCGGGAGCGAGCGTCGGCGGTGCGCTCGAGGTGGCGCGCGCGCTTGCTCCGAGCGTTCCGGTCGTGCTGATGTGTTACTCCAACATGGTCTTCGCCCCCGGCGTCGAGGCGTTCGTCGCGCGCCTCGCTCAGACCGGGGCGTGTGGGCTGATCGTGCCCGACCTGCCGCTGGAGGAGAGCGCAGCGGTGCGCGAGGCGTGCGACGCGCGGGGCCTCGCGCTGGTGCTGCTGGTCGCGCCGACGACGCCGCCGGAGCGCCTGCGCGCGATCGGGGCGGCGGCGCGCGGCTTCGTCTACGCCGTCTCGGTCGTGGGGACCACCGGCGAGCGCGAGGCACTGCAGGCGAGCTTCGCGGAGGTACTTGCACGTACCCGCGCGAGTACCGACGTCCCGGTCGCGCTCGGGTTCGGCATCAGCTCTCCCGAGCAGGCTCGCCAGGCGGCCGACGCGGGCGCAGACGGGGTCATCGTCGGCACGCGCCTGGTGCGCGCGGCCGGCGAGGGCGAGGATCCAGCCGGCGCCGTCGGCGCGCTCGTCGCCGAGCTCGCGGCAGGACTGGCGACCGATCTCTGAGCGGCCAGCTAGGATTCCGCCGGCATGGGACTGATCCTCACCGTCACCGCGGGCCTCGTCGTGTGGATCGTGCTGTGGGCGCTTGGGGCCAAGGGATTCGACGCTTTCCTGCTCTCCGTCGCGATCATCCTGGTTGGCGCCACGCTGAGGATTCTCACGGGCTACCTTCCCGGCCGTCGTACCTAACCGGCCGGTGCGCACGCGCTGGCTGTGCCTGGCCACTATCGCCGCAGCCGCCTCTACGGCGGCCGGTTGCGGCAGTGTCTCAGGAGCCTCCGAAGCGACCGGCAACCAGCTCGCGGTCTACTCGAGCCTGCCGCTGCAGGGTCCCTCCGCGGCGATCTCCACAGAGCTCATCAACGGCGAGCGACTGGCGCTCTCCGACGCCGGTGGGCACGTCGGGCAGTTCAAGGTTGGCTTCGTCTCGCTCGACGATGCCAACCCGAAGACCGGCGAACTCGACCCGGGCGCAACCTCGACAAACGCCAAGACGGCCGCGCAGGACACGAGCACGATCGCCTATCTCGGCGAGTACGACTCGGCCGCGACGGCCGTCTCGCTGCCGCTGATCAACGCGGCAGGCATCCTGCAGGTGAGCCCCGCCAGCCCGTATGTCGGGCTGACCTCCTCGCTTGACGCCGGCCAGGACGAGTCGGAGCGGTTCTACCCGAGCGGCAAACGCAGCTTCGGCCGGCTGCAGCTCGGCGATACCGCGCAGGCGCTCGCGCAGCTGAAGCTGATGCAGAGCCTCGGAGTGCACAAGGTCTTCGTGCTCGACGATCAGAACCCGTTCGAGGTCCCGCTCGCGCAGATCCTCACTCAGGACGCCGAACGCGCCGGCATCGCCGTCGCCGGGCACGACAGCATCGCCACGACGCCGGGCAGCGTGTTCGCGGGGGAGATCGAAAAGATCGCGCGCAGCGGCGCGGACGCCGTCTTCTTCGCCGGCGGAAGCGGCGCGGGGACGGTCGAACTGTGGCGCGAGCTGCACACCGCCGAGCGCCATCTTCTGCTGCTCGGGTCCAGCACGCTGGCTGATGACGCGTTCGCGGCGGCGATCGGTCCAGCGGGCACCAGCACCTACCTGACGACGCCGATCCTCGCCCTGGACGAATACCCTCCGGCCGCCGCCGAGGTGCTGGCGGACTACCGGCGGCGCTTCGGCGGCGCGCCGGGCGCATATGCGTTGTACGGCTACGAGGCGATGAGCGTTGTGCTCGATGCGATCCGGCGCGCGGGCGCTCGCGGCAACGATCGCCAAACGGTGATCGACCGCTTCCTCTCGACCGCCAACCGCGCGTCGGTGCTCGGTCGCTACTCGATGGGGACCGACGGCGAACCGACGTTCACGCGCTACGGTGCAGACCGCGTGCAGGGTGCTCACGTGCGCTTCTACCGCGCGTTCTCCGTGCGCTGATCAGCCGGCGCCCTGTAGCCCGAACACGAGGCGGAACCGCTGGACGCCACCGCCCAGGCTCTTGCCGCCGCCAGAGAGCGTCGTCAACGAGCGCACATAGGGAACGAGCGGGGCGATCGAGGGGTCTTCGTTGAGTCCGACCCCTTCGAGCAGGCCGAGCAGCGTCGGGAAGTCGGCGATCACGCTCGGCTGGATCGATTCGCCGAGCGCCGAGGAGGCGACCCCGTAGGGAGCCGCTCCGGAGAGCGGGCTCGACGGATTGAGGATCGCCTGCACAGAGGCTTCGCCAATACCGATCACGAACTTGTCGTGACCCTTGCTGTCACGCCCGGCGGCGATGTCGAGTTCCACCGGCAGGCCGCTCAGCCGTGCGCTCGCTGCTGCGTCGGCCCCTGCGATCGTGGCCGGCGCTACCGAGCCGCCTTTGGCGCGTAGCTTCGCGGCGAGCTTCGCGACGGCCGCGCGTGAGAGCGCCGGGTCGTTGGAGTCGATCACGACGCCGCCCTTGAGCTCGAGCAGTCCGCTGCCGGAGGCGAACAGCCCCGCCGAGCCCATCCAGCTTGCGAAGTCGCGCTTGGCCTCGGCACTTTCGGAGCCGAGGACTTCCAGCGGCGAGAGGATGCCGCTGATCAGCCCGCCGACGCTGAGCCCCGACACGGCTGGGCTGCCACCTTCGCCCGATTCGCTCGGCGGGGCGATCAGCGAGGTCACTCCCTTCAGCGCGCGAACGTCGGCGCCGAGCGTGCTGCCAACGTTCGCCAGGCCGACCGCCAGCCACGATTCGCCGGGGAGCTCGCCCAGCATGCGGGCCGCCTCCGGGCTCGGTGCGAGCAGCCCCTTCGGAGCGGCGGTCGCACCTTCGGCGAGCGTGTCGGCATCGAGCGCGATCGAGCTCGCCGAGGGCAGGAGCGAGAGGTTCACGCTGCCGCCTCCGGCGAGCAGCGGGACGGCCGAGGCGGCTCCCTTGGCGCCTGAGCCTGCGACCGGCTTGGCGAGCGCGCCCGCGTTGGCGTAGACGTGGGCGAGCGCACCGGAGGGCGCTGAGGCGAGCAGCTTGGCGTACGCCGGGGCGCTCGCCAGTGATGGGCCCCCGGAGGCCGTGTCGATGACTTCGCGCAAGGCGCTGTCGGTGCCGATCACCACAAGCCGCGCGACGATCCCGAAGGCGATGCCGCTCGTGCTCGCCTGATAGGAGATGCCGTGGTAGCTCGTCGTGCGCCCGCCCGCCCGCCCGGCGAGCGTTCGCAGGAAGCTTTGCGCCTTTGCCGGGTCGCGGGTGTCGAGTAGGAAAGCGCCTTCGACCGCGTGGGCGGCGAACGGAAAGGCGCTCGCCGAGCTGCCCTGCCCGAGCAGGCCGCGCTGAACGAGCGCAAGCAGGCGTTCGGCGGCCTGTTCGGCCGAGCTGCCGCTCGAGCTCAGGAAGACACCCGCGTTGGTGCCCAGCCAAGGTGCGACGTCGCGCTGGAAGTCCAGCGTGGGCGAGCCGGGCGTCTGCAGCGCAGCGAGCAGCCGCAGATACGGATCGGTCTGATGCGTGAGCGCGCGCCCGGCCTTGCGGGCGGCGCTCTGCAGCGCGCCGTCGGGGCGCACGACCGCACTCGCATACAGCGGAGCCGAGGCTGGAACCGCTTTCGCGAGGTCCAGCGATGAGCCCGAGGACCCCGAGGAGCCACAGCCGGTCACGGCCAGCGCACACAGCGTCAGCGACGTGCCTGCGATCGCGAGCGGGCCTCGCCGCCGGCGAGCGAGGGCGCGGCGCCTCGCACTGCGTGGCTTGGGCGTGGGAGCGAGCGCCATTGCGGGCGATCGTAGCGGCTGTGGGCGGTGTGCTGAGCCGCCCGTGCGCACCGGACGGCGGGTCGGGCCGGGCCTGCAAGGCGCCTCGCAAACGAGCTTCGTGCACGCGCTCATGCAGTTCAGCGCCACCGGGGCGGCGGCCGAGCCGTGGTGCGGAAGTGGCCCCTCAGCAGGCGTTTTCCTCGTCAAGAGGGTGCCAGGACTGATGAGTGGGAGAAAATGTGCAATTAGAGTTGCGTTGTGGGGGGAAGTGGGATATGTTCGCGGACAGCGAGCCGGGGTGGAGGGGCTCCTCCCACTCCTCCACCTCGGCTCGGTAATCAATTTTGGAGCTCAACCAGTGGTCCCCTTTCGTGGCACGTTCGACCATACGCTCGACGCGAAGAACCGCCTCACGGTGCCGGCTCGCTACCGAGCTGCGCTCGCTGAGGGCGTGGTGCTGGCGATGCCCATAGACCAGAAGCCGTGTGTCGGGGTCTGGCACCCGGAGGAGTACGAGCGCTACAGCCGCCGCGCGCTCGCCGAACTGCCGCCGCTGTCGCCGCGGCTGACCGAGCTGGAGCGTTTCTTCTACGGCAGCTCGCAGGACGCTGACCTCGATGCGGCCGGGCGGATCATGGTCCCTGGCTTCCTCAGCGAGCACGCGGCCCTGCAGAAGGAGGTCGTCGTCGTTGGCGTCGGCGATCGCCTGGAGCTGTGGAGCAAGGACAACTGGAACGACCACCGACCGGTGCTGCTGAGCGGCGTCGCCGAGATAACCGCGCATGTCGACGACACTGCTTGACATGAAGAGATCACAGCGACGCCCCCCTCGCGGGCGGCAGTCGAGCGCTGCCGGCAGGCGCCCCGGCCACGAGCGCTCCGAGCTCGTCCGGCAGGCCAGCCCCCACGGTCACATCCCGGTGCTCGGCGATGAGCTGCTCGAGCTGCTCGATCTCCAGCCCGGCCAGACGGCGATCGACTGCACCTTTGGCGACGGCGGGCACGCGCGCCTGGTGGCGGAGCGGCTCGGCAGCTCGGGCACGCTCGTCGCGATCGACCGCGACCCGCTCGCCGAGGAGCGCTTCGCGGAGCTCGCCGATGACGTCGCCTGCTCGCTGCGCTTCATCCGCGCCTCCTACGCCGAGGCGCTTGAACTGCTCGCAGAGGAGGGCGTGCGGGCGGACGCCGCCTACTTCGACCTGGGCATGTCCTCGATGCAGGTCGACACGCGCGAGCGCGGGTTCTCCTACTCCTACGACGCGCCGCTGGACATGCGTATGGACCCCGACCAGGAGCTGAGCGCCCGCGAGATCGTCGCCGAGTGGGACGAGCGCCGCTTGGCTCGCGCGCTGCGCGACTTCGGCGAGGAGCGCCACGCCGGCGCGATCGCGCGGACGATCGTGCGGCGACGGGCGCAGGCGCCGATCGAGACGACGCTCGAGCTTGTGGACACGATCAACGCGGCGATTCCCGCGCCGGCGCGGTTCGCCGGCGGTCACCCAGCCAAGCGCTCCTTCCAGGCGCTGCGGATCGCCGTCAACGACGAGCTCGATCAGCTCGATCGTGCGCTCCCGCTCGCCTGGGGCCTCTTGCGCGAGGGCGGTTTGCTCGCGGGTATCTCCTTCCACTCGCTCGAGGACCGGCGCGTCAAGCGATTCCTCGGCGAGCGCGCTCAAGGTTGCATCTGCCCGCCCGATCTTCCCATCTGCGCCTGCGGGCGCGAGCCCGAGGCTACGCTCGTCGCGCGGCGCTCGATCGTCCCCTCCGAGGAGGAGGTCGAGCGCAATCCGCGCGCCTCCTCCGCGCGCCTGCGCGCGGCACGCAAGCTTCTCGACGACAGTCCGGGGGAGCAGCAGTGACCCCGCCAGCGGCAGCAGCCGCCCCGGACGTCGCACCGCGCCGGCCGCTCGCCCCGCGCGGTCCTCGTCGCGTTTCCGGGCCCGCGCGCCCAGCGGCCGTTCCGCGGCCGCAGGCTCCACGGCGGCGCTCGGGCGAAGCCGGGATCGTGCTCGACTTCGTGGGAGCGCTCGAGGGGCTCGCGCAGCACCGCCTGCTCGACCGCCTCATCCGCGGGCGCGTGTGGATCGGGCTCGTCGCGTTTGCCCTGATCGGGATCGTCACGCTGCAGCTCGGCCTGCTCAAGCTCCACGGCGGCATTGGCCGCGCGCTCGAGCACGAGGCGCTGCTGCAGCGCCAGAACGCGACCCTCAGCATCGAAAACTCGGAAATGGCGGCCGCTACGCGCGTCGAGGCGCGAGCTACAAAGCTCGGCATGTCGTTCGTGCCGGGTGGCTCGCTGCGTTTCCTCACACCGCATGCGAGCGCCGACGCCGCTGCGGCGTCGGCGCTTGGCAGCGCCGCCCGTGCGTCGGCGCTGCAAGCGCGAGAAGCCGCCGCCGGTACCAGCGAAACGGCGGAAGGCGCCGAATCGAGCGCCGGCGGGGAAGCGTCGAGCGGGGAAGTCGCCACGGGCGAATCCGGCGAAACACAAGCGAGCGGCTCCACCTCGGGCGAATCCGAATCGGAATCCACGGCCGCCTCCGAAGCACGGCCAACCACTGGCGAAGAATCGAGCGCGACGACGAGCTCGCAAGCCGCGGCGGGCACCTCCGGCGGACCCGCGCCAGGCGGCGGAGTCCAGGCCGGTACGACAGGAGAATGAGCGAGTGACGATCGTCCAGCGCAGGATCGGGGGGATCTTCGGCCTGTTCTTCCTGCTGCTCGTGCTCGCGGGCGGGCGCACCCTCTATCTCGGTGCGCTGGAGGCCGGCAGCCTGCGCAAGGCGGCAGCAACGCAGCAGCTCACCTACGAAGCGGTGCCGGCGCAGCGCGGAGCGATCACGGATCGCAACGGCGTCGATCTGGCCGTCTCCGAGCCGGCGCAGGACATCTCGGCGACGCCCTACCTCGTGACCGATCCGCTCGCGAGCGCGCAGAAGCTCGCGCCGCTGCTCGGCAAGCCGCAAGCCCAGGTGCTGCGCGAGCTCTCACAGCGCAGCGGCTTCGTCTATCTCGCGCGCGCCTTGCCGGCCAAGCAGGCGCACGCGGTCATGGCGCTGAAGATCCCTGGCCTGGCAGGTGCGCCGGTCATGCGCCGGGTATATCCGCGCGGGACGCTCGCCGCGCAGGTGCTCGGTGTGGTCGGCACCGAAGGCAACGGTCTCTCGGGCCTGGAGTACTCGCGCAACGCGCTCCTGCACGGTCACACCGGCCAGCGTCACGTCGTCAGCGACGCGATCGGACAGCCGGTCTCGATCACCGAAGCGCACCCCGAGACGCCGGGAACCTCGGTGTCGCTCACGCTCGACGCGAACATCCAGCAGCGCACCGAAGACGTGCTCGCGGCGGTCGGGCGTGTGTTCAGCCCGAAAGACGCCACGGCGATCGTGATGGACCCGAACAGCGGCGCGATCCTGGCGATGGCCAACTGGCCGGAGGTGAACGCCAACGACCCGGGCGCATCCTCGCCGGAGTCGCTGCAGAACCGCGCCGTCGGTTTCGACTACGAACCGGGCTCGACGTTCAAGGCCTTCACGGTCGCCGGCGCGCTGCAGCAGAACCTCGTCAAGCCGACCTCGAGCTTCTTCGTGCCGGACAAGATCCAGGTCGCCGACCGCACGATTCACGACGACACCGAACACGGTGACGAGACGCTCACGACGGCGCAGATCCTCGCCCAGTCGAGCAACGTCGGCGCGATCAAGATCGGCGCGCTCGAGGGCAAGGACAACTTCTCCAGATGGGTGAGCAGGTTCGGCTTCGGCAAGCGCACCGGCGTCGAGCTGCCCGGCGAGGAAATCGGCCAGGTGCTGCCTGCGAGCAAGTACTCCGGCTCCTCGATGGGCAACCTTCCGATCGGCCAGGGACAGCTCGTGACGCCGCTGCAGATGGCAAGCGCATACTCGGCGATCGCCAACGGCGGCATGCTGCGCCCGCCGCACCTGATCCAGTCGATCGGCTCGCATTCCCAACCAGTACCGGCGGGCCGGCGGGTCATCTCCAGCGCGAACGCCGCTTCGCTGCGCCAGATGCTCGAGGGCGTGCTCGCGCCGGGCGGCACCGCCAGCGAGGTCTCGATCCCGGGCTATCAGCTGGCCGGAAAGACGGGCACGGCGAGCAAGGTCGACCCGGCCACCGGCGAATACTCCAAAAGCGCCTACGTGGCGTCGTTCATGGGCTTTGCGCCCGCGTCGAACCCGAAGCTGCTGTGCGCGGTGATCGTCGACGAACCCCAGTCCGGGTCGATCTTCGGCGGAACCGTCGCCGCGCCGGCGTTCGGGCAGATCATGAGCTTCGCCCTGCCCTACCTGCGCGTCCCGCCGGGATAGCATCAGCCCGATGAGGCTCGACGCGTTGACCGCCGGCCTGGCCATCGACGCCGCCGGCGAGCACGACGCGGACGCGGACGTCGAGATCGCGGGGCTCGCCTACGACAGCCGCGCCGTCCGCGGCGGCGATCTGTTCTTCTGCGTGAGGGGCTTTCAGAGCGACGGGCACGACCACGCGCCGCAGGCCGTCGCGCAGGGCGCGGCGGCGCTGATCGTCGAGCGTCCGCTCGGCCTCGGCGTGCCGGAGCTGCGCGTGCAGTCTGCGCGCGCCGCGATGGCGCCGATCGCGGCGCGCTTCCACGGCGACCCGACGAGCGAGCTGCGCGTGGTCGGGGTCACCGGAACGAACGGGAAGACCACGACCGCCTACCTCCTGCGCGCGCTGCTGGAGGCGGTCGGAGAGCAATGCGGCCTGCTGGGCACCGTCAAGTCGGTCGTGGGAGGGAAGGATCGCGCCGTGACGCGGACGACGCCCGAGGCGATCGAGCTGCAGGGCGACTTTCGCGCGATGCTCGACGGTGGCGACAGGGCGTGCGCGATGGAGGTCTCCTCGCACGCGCTCGAGCTGGGCCGCGCGGATGCGATCCACTTCGCCGCGGCCATCTTCACGAACCTCACGCAGGATCATCTCGACTTCCACGACACGATGGAGGACTACTTCCAGGCCAAGCGGCGCCTGTTCACCGGGCACGCACCGGGCGTGAGCGTCATCAACGTCGGCGATCCACACGGGTGCCGCCTCGCGGCCGAGATCCCGGGCGCCCGCACCTTTGCCGTCGACGCCCCGGCCGACTACAGCGCGCGCGAGCTGCGCTGTGGCTTCACCGGCTGCGCGTTCAAGCTGAGCACCCCGGACGGCGAGCGCGAGGTGTCGTTGCCGATGCCCGGGCACTTCAACGTCGCAAATGCCCTCGGAGCGCTCGTCGCCGCCCACGAGCTCGGCGCCGAGCTGGACGAGCTCATTGCCGCGCTCGAGCGTGGCGTGCGCGTGCCCGGGCGCTTCGAGCCGGTGGAGGAGGGCCAGGGCTTCGCCGTGCTCGTGGACTACGCGCACACGCCGGACTCGCTCGAGAACGTGCTTGCCGCCGCCCGCGAGTTGATCGCCGAGGGAGATGCGCCTGGCGGGCGGGTCGTGTGCGTCTTTGGCGCCGGCGGCGACCGCGATCGTGGCAAGCGCCCACTGATGGGCGAGATCGCGACACGCGGGGCTGACGTGGTGCTCGTCACCTCCGACAACCCGCGCTCGGAGGATCCGGAGCAGATAATCGCCGAGATCATGGCCGGCGTGGCGCGGGTGCAGGCGGGCCACAACGAGGCCGCGACTGGACCGGCGGCAGGGCTGAGCGGCGCGGCGGTGCGCTCGATGGCCGACCGCGCGGCCGCGATCGACGAGGCGATCCGCGGCGCAGGGGCGGGAGACGTGCTCGTGATCGCCGGCAAGGGGCACGAGCAGGGACAGGAGTTTGCGGCCGGGCGCAAGGAGCCCTTCGACGACGTCGCGGTTGCCCGGCAGGCGTTGCGAGCTCGGGCTGGCACCGCTCGGGAGCAGTCTTCGTGAGGTCGTGGAGCGCCGAGCGCGTCGCGTCGGCCGTCGGAGCGCGCTTGCTGCGTGAGCCGCAGGCGGCGCGGTCGCCGGGCGAGGGGACCGGGCCGCAGCGGGTCTCGATCGACTCGCGTACGGCGTCTCCTGGAGAGCTGTTCGTCGGGCTGCGCGGTGAGCGCTCCGACGGTGGCGCGCACGCCGCTGAGGCCCTGCGGTCGGGCGCCTGGGGGGTGCTCGTCGGCCCCGAACACGCCGACGGCGTCGTGGGCGCGCCGGGCGGCGCCGTGCTGGTCCACGCCGACCCGCTCGCAGCGCTGCAGGCGCTCGCGCTCGCCTGGCGGCGAGAGCTCGGCACGAGCGGGGCGAAGGTCATCGGCGTTACTGGCTCGACGGGCAAGACCTCGACCAAGGACATCATCACCGCGATCGCGGCCGCACAGAGGCGAACGATCTCCAGCCCGGAAAACTTCAACACCGAGATCGGGCTTCCGCTGGCGCTGCTTGCAGCGCCGGCGGACACGCAGGTGCTGGTGCTGGAGATGGCGATGCGCGGTGTCGGTCAGATCGCAGAGCTGACAGCGATTGCCGAGCCGGACGTCGGCGTGATCGTCAACGTCGGCCCAGTGCATCTGGAGCTGCTCGGATCGGTCAAGGAGATAGCGGCCGCCAAGGCCGAGCTGATCGCCGGCCTCGCGCCCGGCGCGACCGTGGTGCTGCCCGCCGCAGAGCCGCTGCTGGCGCCGCATCTGCGCGCGGATTTGAGCACGCTCACCTTCGGCGAGGGCGCCGACGTGGCACTCGTGCGGGCACTGTCCGACGGACAGGTTGTGATTGACGTGAATGGCCGAGAGCTCACAGTGCGCCCGTCGTTCGCGCAGGCGCACAACTTGCGCAATCTGCTCGCCGCCGTCGGCGCCTGTCAGGCACTCGGTATCGATCCGCCCGAGCGCTTGGACGTGCGCTTCTCGGCGCTACGCGGAGAGCGACTGGAGCTCCCGGGTGGAGCGGTACTGATCAACGACTGCTACAACGCCAACCCGATGTCCATGCGCGCGGCGCTCGACGACCTCGCCGAGACGGCGTCCGGGCGGCGCGTGGGGGTGCTCGGCGACATGCTCGAGCTGGGGCCGGGCGCGGCCGAGCTGCACCGCGAGATCGGCCTGTACGCGGATGCGCGCGGAGTCGAGCTGCTGCTGAGCGTCGGCCCGCTGGCGGCCGAGATGCGCGGGGCCTTTGCCGGTGAGTCCCACGCCGCAGCGGACGCGGAGGGGGCGGCAGCGCTGCTGGGAGACCTCTTGCGCGATGACGACACGGTGCTCGTGAAGGGCTCGCGCGGCGTCGGTCTCGAGCGCGTCGCGACAGCTCTCGGCGCGCGCACGCCGGCGAGCGCCTCCGAGCCGGCGGCTGTTGATGCGCAGGTGCTCGGCACAGGCCCGCGAGCGAGCTGATGGGCCGGATCCTGTTCGGCGGCACCGCCGCGCTGCTCATCTGCCTGTTCCTCAGCCCGAAGTTCATCGAGTTCCTGCGCGAGCGCGAGTTCGGCCAGCACATCCGCGAGGACGGTCCGGAGGGACACCACCAGAAGGCCGGCACGCCGACGATGGGCGGCGTGATCATCTTCCTCGCGATCTCGGTGCCGTTCTTGATCCTGACCGACTACGACTGGCGCTCGGTCGGCGTCTTCGGCGCGATGATCGCATGCGCGCTGCTCGGGTTCGCAGACGACTACACCAAGCTCGTCAAGCGCCGCTCGCTGGGGCTGCGCGCGCGCACGAAGCTGATCGTGACGATCGGCATCTCGCTGGGCCTGTGGTGGATTGCCGAAAAGGAGGCGGGACTGGCACCTTCGTTGCGGTTGCGCTTCGTTGATTACACGATCAAACTCGACTGGCTCTACCCGGTGTTGATCTACTTCGTCGTCGCCGGCACGACGAGCGCGGTCAACCTCACCGATGGGCTCGACGGCCTGGCGGCCGGCTGCGCGGCGATCGTGCTGCTCGCGTACATCGGCATCACGTTCATCACCGGCGAGCTCGATCTGGCGATGCTCGCGGGCTGTCTCGTCGGAGGCTGCGTCGGCTTTCTCTGGTTCAACGCCTTCCCGGCGACGATCTTCATGGGCGACACCGGCTCGCTAGGGCTCGGCGGCGCGATCGCCGGGCTGGCGGTGATGACCAAGACCGAGCTGCTGCTCGTGCTGCTCGGCGGCATCTTCGTGATCGAGGCGCTGTCGGTGGCGATTCAGGTGATCTCGTTTCAGACTACGCGAAAACGCGTCTTCCTGATGGCGCCGATTCACCACCACTTCGAGCTGCGAGCGTGGTCTGAGACAAAGATCATCCTGCGCTTCTGGATCGTCGCCGCGATCTGCTGCGCGATCGGATTCACCATCTACCGGCAGAGCATCAGCTGATCCGCCGGCCGCCGGCCTTCCGATGCTTCCAAGTGAGCGAGGGAGGCCAGCGAAAATGGCGGCTCCGGGTGTGGCCTCGATGTAATTGATCCTGCCGATTGGGAGACATCAATCATGCAGATTCCTGCGACATACAAATGCTCGACCGCCGAACTGGTGGGGACGATGGCTTGCAACTACCCGAACGTCGAAAAAGAAGCGGAAAAGCACGAGCTCGAATTCACGAACACCTCCGGGAGCAAACTCAAAGCCCTTCGGCGTGGAAGCCAAGCTCACCGGCGTTGACAAATTCTGGCTCGCCTCGAAACTGGGGTGGTTCGTCAAATGACCCGGTGAGGCATCGCGGGCGATTTGGGCACGGCGGATGCGTCCCGGCGCGGGCGCCCACATGGCGCTCGTGCCGGGAGGCTGGACCGCGCAGGGTCAATGCTCTAGCAGGTGATGAACAGGGTGAAGTCGTTGGGCGCGAGGTTCCTGACGCTGGCGCCGGACAGTTCGATGATGAGCACTTGTATGTTGTTCGACGCGCCGGTCGGCACCGCATGGATGATCTCTGCGGAGCCAAGGTTGAGCGTCGCAGACGCGCCGCAATTGCTGACGCTGCGGTTGAACGTCACGTTGTAGAACCCGCCGCTTCCTTCCGCACCGGTCACGCCGCTGCCGGACACGAGGTTGCCATCTTTGTCGACGCGCGCCCACAGTGTCACTGCGGGAGCTCCGGGAGCACCCTGCTGGCCGGGACTCCCCGCAGCGCCCGCAGCGCCCGCGGCGCCTGCGGCGCCGGAAGCGCCTTTTGCTCCGGCTGGGCCGCTTTGATTCCAGGCAACAGCCTTCTGGCCTTCCTTGCAGTGCTTGCCGGCCTTCAACAGCTTGAGGCTGCCGCCTTCGCCGACACATGCCTGAAGCTTGCCGTTGCTCGTGAAGCCTCCGGTCGCTGCATAGCTCACACCGCTCAGCGCGACGAACAGCGCGAGCACGCCGATCACGTTGTTACCTGCGAACTTCCATATTCGCTGCATTGTGCCCTCCAGGGTTTGATGAGTGCGAGATCGTATAGCGGTCTGCCACGGCCGGGCACGGATGTCCGGCTCTCGACAGGCCACACGAGCCCGGCCGGCTACACGCACGAGCCCCGGTGAAACCTGCGCACGCGGCCGGCAACACACTTCGCGAGGCCCTGATATGACTGGCGCTCGCATGGGTCCTCGCTTCTTCACCCGCACGATCCACGGGTGCTGACCTTGAAGTCACGCCCGCAGATCCCGCCCGGCCCCTACCTCGTGGTCGGCCTGGCACGTTCCGGCGCCGCTGCCGCGCTCGCGCTGCGCGCGTGCGGCGAGCGCGTCATCGGAGTCGACGCCGGAACGCCCGCGGGCACGGAGGTCCTGCGCCGGGCCGGTGTCGAGCTGCACCTCGACGAGGGCGCCGGCGCCGGGCTGCTCGAGCAGGTGCGCGCGGTAGTCAAGAGCCCGGGCGTTCCGGCAGGCGCTCGCCTGATGCTGGTAGCGCGCGAGCGCGGCCTAGCGGTGCTGGGCGAGCTGGAGCTCGCATGGCGGATGCTCACGAACGAGTTCGTCGCCGTCACAGGCACGAACGGCAAGACGACGACGGTCGAGCTGATCGGCCACATCCATCGTGAGGCCGGGTCGCCGGTCGCGGTCGCGGGCAACGTGGGCACCGCCGTCAGCTCACTGGCCGGCGATCTGGGTCCGGACGCGACCGTCGTCTGCGAGGCATCCTCGTTTCAGCTCGAGGACACGCTGGAGTTCGCACCGGAGGCCGCAGTGCTGCTCAACATCACCCCGGACCATCTGGACCGCCACGGCACGTTCGAGGCATATACGGCAGCCAAGTTCGAGGTCTTCGCGCGTCAACAGGCTCAGGACGTTGCGGTTGCACCGAGCGAGCTGCTGCAGCGGCTCGCGCTCGCGGATGCGGCACCGCGGCCGAGCGTGGGGGTGGGCCGGATGTTCGACTTCGGCCGCACGCCTGCGGCGGCCGTCGCGGAACGCGACGGACTGCTGTGGTGGCAAGGGGAGAGGTTGCTCGCCGTCGAGGAGATGCGACTGCGCGGGCGCCACAACGCCGAGAACGCCATGGCCGCGGCCGCCGTCTGCCTGGCGCGCGGGCTCGATCGCAACGCGGTGCGCGCCGGGCTGCGCTCGTTCCCGGGCGTGGCGCACCGCCTGGAGGAGGTCGCGACGCTCGGCGGCGTGCTGTTCGTCAACGACTCCAAGGCGACGAACGTGGCGAGCACGCTGGTGGCGCTCGAGGCGTTCGCAGGACGCGAGCTGCACCTGATGCTCGGCGGTCAAGCCAAGGGTCAGGACTTCGCCGGGCTGCGCGGAGCGATCGAGCAGCGCTGCGCCGGGGTGTACCTGATCGGCGAGGACGCCGAGGCGATCGCAAATGCGCTTCGAGGCGCTGCGGTGCCGGTGAGCGATTACGGCGAGCTCGCGGGCGCGCTGCAGGCGGCACGGTCGGCTGCGCACGCGGGCGCCGTTGTGCTGCTCTCGCCGGCGTGTGCGAGCTTCGATCAGTTCTCCGATTTCGAGGCGCGCGGAGAGCGCTTTCGGGAGCTGGTGGAGGAAATGAAGGCTTAGGCAGCTGCACGTCGAAGTCAGCCGCAATGCCAGCAGCCGCAGCACGGCGCGCCGGTCGTCCCGGGGCCAAACCCTCCCTGGGCGCCAAGCGCCGGCGCAAATCGCTCGCGACGAGCCGCCAGCCGCTCGAGCAGCGGATTCTGCTGACGGCGACGCTGTGCCTGCTGGCTTTCGGCGCGGTCATGGTCTACAGCGCCTCCTCTGCGACCTCGCTGTTGCAGGGCCACGGCAACGGCAGCGGCTACCTCGTCAAGTACGTCGTCTATGGCGCGATCGGCCTGGTGCTGATGCGCTTCCTCGCTCGCGACGGCCTGCAGAAACTGCACACGATCACGGCGCCGCTGCTGGTCGTCTCCTTCGTACTAGTGCTCGCCGTGCACGTGCCGCACCTCGGCGTCAGCGTCAACGGCGCGCGGCGCTGGCTGGGCCCAGGTCCGTTCCAGTTCCAGCCCTCAGAGCTGATGAAGCTCGCGCTGATCCTGTACGCGGCGACGCTGCTGGCCAAGCGCCCCAAACGCGTGCACGACATGCGCGAGCTGCTCAACCCGCTGCTCGTGGTCGTCGGTGGCGCGATCCTGCTCGTCGTCACCCAGCCGGACCTGGGCACGGCGATGGTGATCGCGTTCACGATCACCGCGCTGCTGGTAGCTGCCGGGATCCCGCTGCGCAACCTCGCGATCGTCGGCGGCTGCGCGTTCGCTGCCGTGGCGATGTACGCGATCGTCAAACCGTACGCGCGGGCGCGCCTGACCTCGTTCCTCGATCCGTGGTCGCATGCCTCCAGCAGCGGCTTTCAGGCTGTGCAAGGCCAGATCGCGATCGGCTCGGGCGGGCTGTTCGGCGTCGGGCCGGGCCAATCGGTGCAGAAGATCTTCTACCTGCCGGAGGCGCCGACGGACTTCATCCTCGCGGTCATCGCCGAGGAGCTCGGCGCCGTCGGCGTCTGCGCGCTGCTGTTCCTCTACGGGCTGATCGGCTACGCCGGGCTGCGCGCGGCCAAGGGCGCACGCAGCCTCCACAGCGCGCTGATCGCGGTCGGGCTGACGACGCTGATCGTCTCCCAGGCGCTGCTCAACGTCTTTGCGGTGCTCGGCTTGGCGCCGCTGACGGGCGTGCCGCTGCCGTTCGTCTCGTACGGCTCGAGCAGCTTGATCGTGATGCTCTCCGCGATGGGGCTGCTGATGAATGTCGCCTCGGGCGGCACGGCGCACGTGCGCGCCGTGCCGGCCTCGCGCAAGCGCTCTGCCGACGCGCGTGGGCGCGAACCGCCACGATTGAACCGTGAAGCGAGCGCCGATGAAGATCGTGATCGCCGCAGGCGGAACCGCGGGGCACGTGGTTCCGGCGCTGGCGGTGGCCGACGCGCTGCGGGCTGAGGGCGCCGACGTCACGTTCATCGGCGGCGCTCGTGCCGAGGCGCAGCTGGTGCCGGCGGCCGGCTATCCGCTGCATGCGATCGCCGTCGAGGGGCTCAGCCGCACCAACCCGCTGCGCGCGCTACGCGCGCTCGCGCTCGCCACGCTCGCAGTGCCGCGTGCGCGCAAGCTGCTCAAGCGGCTGCGCCCGGGTGCGGTCATGGGCGGCGGCGGCTACGTCGCCGGGCCGGTCGCGCTTGCGGCGCTGTCGCTGCGCATCCCGATCGTGCTGACCGAGGCCGACAGCCATCTCGGCCTCACCAATCGCATGCTCGCGCCGTTCGCGCGGCGCGTTTGCCTGGCATTCCCGATCAGAGGGCGCGCGAGCGCCGCAGCGCCCGGGCGCCGGAGGGCCGAGGTACGCGCGGGCGGGCCTGAGGACGAGCGCGACTCTCGGCCCGAGCGCGAGCACGAGCGCGAGCACGAAGGCGAGCGTGGGCGTGCCTCCAGGTACCTATTGACCGGACGACCGGTGCCGGTGAGCACGCGCGACCGCGCCGCAGCTCGCGAGCGCCTGGGCATCGGCGCGGAGGAGACGTGCGTGCTCGTGTTCGGCGGCTCGCTCGGCGCACGCTCGATCAACCAGGCGGCGGCGGACGCGTTCACGGACGGCGCGTTGCGCGTGCTGCACGTCTCCGGGCGGCGCGACTACGACGACCTCGCCGATCGCAGCCTGCCTGATGGTTATGACCTGCGCGAGTACCTCGATCACTCAGACTTCGACGACGCTCTTGCAGCTGCCGATCTCACGGTCGCTCGCTCGGGGGGCTCGGTGTTCGAGATCGCCGCGCACGGGATTCCGGCGGTGCTCGTGCCCTACCCGCACGCCTCGGGCGATCATCAGAGCGCGAACGCCCGCTGGATGTCGGACGCGGGCGCGGCCGTGGTGATCGCCGACGGCGAGCTGACCGGCGCGCGCCTGGCTGAGGAGGTCGCCGCGCTGCTCGGCGATCGCGAGCGGCTCGCAGCGATGGCGGCGGCGTCAAAGCGCCTCGCGCGACCGGACGCGGCCGGCGCGGTCGCGAGCGAGCTGCTCGAGGCCGCCGGCGCATGAGCGATTCGGCGCGTCCGTGGCAGGGCCGCACGCTGCATTTCGTAGGCGCCGGCGGAGCGGGCATGAGTGGCTACGTGCGTGCTGCACACTCGCTCGGTGCGGCCGTGAGCGGTTCCGACAGTGCGCGCACGCCCTATCTGGAGCGCCTGGAGTCGGACGGCGTGCTCGCTGCGAGGATCGGGCACGCGGCGGAGAACGTGCCGGCAGGAGAGGGAGTCGAGCTCGTCTACTCCTCAGCTGTGCCTGCGGAGAACGTGGAGCGCGCCGCTGCGCGTCAGCGCGGTCTGCGTGAGCGCTCGCGCGCGGAGCTGCTGGGCGAGCTGAGCGCGCTGCGAAGGACGATCGCCGTCGCCGGGACGCACGGCAAGACGACGACCTCCTCGATGCTCGTGCACGCACTGCGGGCCGCCGGCCTGAACCCCGGCTGGCTGATCGGCGGCTCGATCGGCGGTGGCCTGGCCAACGCGCAGTGGAGCGAGGGCGAGTGGCTCGTCGTCGAGGCGGACGAGTC
The DNA here is from genome assembly GCA_038240205.1 of Solirubrobacterales bacterium. GTDB lineage: Bacteria > Actinomycetota > Thermoleophilia > Solirubrobacterales > Solirubrobacteraceae > Palsa-744. The sequence continues at coordinate 22,075 of JBBSDZ010000028.1, forward strand.
CGATCGCTCGATGCTGAGTCTGAGCGTGGAGCTCGCGGTGATCACGAACGTGGAGCTCGACCACCACGCCGCGTATCGCTCGCTGGCGGAGCTCAACGACGCGTTTCGCGCGTTCGCCGGGCTCGCGCGGGCTGGCATTGTCGTCTGGGACCGCCCGGAGCTGCTGGCGCTCGTGCCCGCGGCTGCGCTCGCACCGGAAGGCGCCCCGGTGCTTGCGCCATACGACGTGCCGGCGCCGACGCTGGTGCCCGAGGGCTCGTGCTTTGGCTGGCGCTCGCATGAGGTGCGCCTGGCCGTCCCAGGCGCGCACAACGCGCTCAACGCGACGGCGGCGCTGGAGGCGGCGGGGCTGACGGGCGCCGAGGAGGGGCGGGCTGTCGCGGGACTGGCGCAGTTCGGCGGCGCGGGCCGGCGCTTTCAGCTGCTTGGCACCAGCGCGCACGGTGCGCTGGTGTACGACGACTACGCGCACCACCCAACGGAGGTGGCAGCAACGCTCGACGCGGCGCGCACGCTCGCGCACGAACGCCTCGTGGCGGTGTTCCAACCGCACCTGTACTCGCGCACGGCGCTGCTTGCGGCCGACTTCGGGCGCGCGCTCGCGCGCGCTGATGCGGTCGTCGTGCTCGATGTCTACCCGGCGCGTGAGCGCGCCGAGGACCATCCCGGCGTGAGCGGGCTGCTGATCGCCGAGGCGGCCGCGGATGCGGCCGGCGGGCGGCCTGTCCACTGGCTGCCGCGCTTCGAGGACGCCGCGCCGGTGCTCGAGGAGCTGCTCGGGGTGGGCGACGTGTGCATGGTGATGGGCGCGGGCAACGTAGACGAGCTCGGGCGCAGGCTGGTGGCGCGGTGAGCGCCGTGCCCGACGCGGTCGAGCGCGATCATCCGATCGCGCGGCTGTCGACCGTGCGAACGGGCGGCTCAGCGGAGTTCTTCGCGCGGGCGGGCAGCGAGCAGGAGCTGTTGCAGCTACTCGAATGGGCGCATCAGGAGAAGATCGAGGTGTGCGTCGTCGGCTCGGGCTCGAACCTGCTGATCGCCGACGCCGGCGTGAAGGGGCTCGTGCTGAAGCTCGACCGCGAGCTGGCGCGAATCGAGCGCGACGGGCAGTGCCTGCTCTGCGGCGGCGGCGCGCGGCTGCCGGCGGTGGCCGCGTGCGCGGCTCGCGCGGGACTGTCGGGGATCGAGTTCGGCGTCAACATCCCGGGCACGGTCGGCGGTGCGGTGCGGATGAACGCGAACGCATACGGCGGCGAGCTGGCGCGAGCGCTCGAGTGGGTGCAGATCGTCACGGCATCCGGCTCAGAGCGCCGTGGCGCGGACGATCTGGGGTTCGGCTACCGCCGCTCGAACCTCACGGGCGGTGAGATCGTGGCAGGTGCTTGCTTCTCGCTGGAGAGCTCCGACGCAGCGAGCGTCACGGCGACGCTCGCGGAGATGCGCGCAAAGCGCCACGAGGCCCAGCCGCAGGGGATCAAGACGTTCGGCTCGACATTCAAGAATCCCGTCCATCCGCGGGCGGAGGGTCGCAGCGCGGGCCTGCTGCTGGCGGCGGCGGGCCTCAACGGATTCGCCGTCGGCGGCGCACGCTTCTCGCCGAAGCACGCGAACTTCATCGAGAACACCGGCCATGCGCGCACGGCGGATGTGCTGGCGGTGATGGCCGAGGGTCGCCGGCGCGTGCACGAGCGCTTCGGCGTGGAGCTCGAGCCGGAGGTGCATACGCTCGGCGAAGTCCGCTTTCCCTGGTTGTAGGGGTTCGCGCGCCGAGGTCGAAGACAGAGGCCGATGGATCGCTCGCTCGCCGGCCGCCTGGGAATCGGCGGACTCATTCGCCAACCCGCACGCACCTCCGGGCGCAAGGGCCGACCGCGCACCGCAAAGCCCAGCCAGCGCGGATTCGATCGCGCGCTCGCATGGGTGGCAGCCCTCATCTCAGGTGCCGTGCGCGTGCTCGGCGACGGTCGCTCCTTGATCGGGCGCAGGCGCCGGCTTCGCATCGCGGCGGTCGTGCTGATAGTCGCAACCCCACTGCTCGCCGGTGGCTGGTTCTGGCTGCGCGGCTCCTCGCTGGTCGCGGTCAAGAGCGTGCGCGTGAGCGGCGCCCACGGCAGCGATGCCCACGCGATCGACGCGGCGCTGAAGTCGGCTGCGCTGCGTATGACCACGCTCAATGTTCACAACGGTGGACTTCGCGCCGCGGTCGCCGGCTATCCGGAGATCCGCGACGTGCAAGCCAAGGCGAGCTTTCCTCACGGTCTCAGCATCCGCGTGATCGAGCAGCCGCCGGTGGCGGCGCTGAGCGCGGCAGGCACGAAGATCGCCGTCGCCGTCGCCGCCGACGGGGTCGTGCTCGGATCGGCGCAGCTCTCGGGCTCGCTGCCGACGTTGACCGCTGCGACGGCCCTGAGCCCAGGGCAGCGCATCCGCAATGCTGCTCTGCTCGGTGCGCTGGGCCTGCTGGGTGCGGCGCCACCGCCGTTGGCCAAGCAGGTCGAACGGGCATACGGCAGCTCGAAGGGCCTCACGCTCGTCATGCGCGGCGGCCTGCTCGCCTACTTCGGAGATTCCCAGCGCGCCCACGCCAAGTGGCAGTCGCTCGCGGCCGTGCTCGCCGACAAGAGCTCCGCCGGAGCGTCATACGTCGACGTGCGCCTGCCTGAACGCCCGGCTGCCGGCTTTCCTGCGGGCTCCGGCCCGCCGGCGAGCACGAGCGGCGAAGCGGGCGCCTCCACAGCCGCCTCCGGCATCGGCTCGACCGAAGCGATCACGCGGCACCTGAGCGAAGCGGCCGGGAACGGAGAACCAACAGGGGTCCAGCCGGGCCCCTCCGGCGAAGTCGAATCCAAAGAAGAATCCGCGAGCGAACCGGAAGCGAGCTCGACCTCCTCCGAAGAAGCCGCGAGCGCCGCGCCGGAAGGGGGCAAATAGCGACTGGCCAAGTCTAAGGCTCCACTCAAGGTAGATAGTGAATGGGGCACTCTCTCAGCCGTTGGTCGAGAGTTCGCCGTTCTGCAACGATTGTTGCGAGATTGGATGATGTCGTTGACAGGGCGAAGTTCCCTGCATAACGTGCGCATCCCAGCGGTTCAGCAGCCTGTATGCTGCAAACCCTAATTTTCTACTGAAGGGTTCGGACAGAACCATCATGGAGAGCAGCGGAAGCTACTTGGCGGTCATCAAGGTCGTTGGCGTCGGCGGCGGCGGCACCAACGCGGTCAGCCGCATGGTCGATGCCGGACTGCACGGCGTCGAGTTCATCGCGGCCAACACGGACGCCCAGGCGCTCGCCATGTGCGACGCCGACATCAAGCTCAACGTCGGTCACGAGTCGACGAAGGGCCTCGGCGCCGGCGCGAACCCGGACGTTGGCTTGGCGGCCGCCTCGGAGTCGCGCGACGACATCAAGGAGGCGCTCAAGGGCGCGGACATGGTGTTCGTCACGGCCGGCGAGGGTGGCGGCACGGGCACAGGCGCCGCTCCTGTGATCGCGGAGATCGCCAAGAACGAGATCGGCGCGCTGACCGTGGGCGTCGTCACGCGCCCGTTCGACTTCGAGGGCTCCCAGCGCGGACGCCAGGCGACCGAGGGAATCGAGCGCCTGCGCGAAGTCGTCGACACGCTGATCGTGATCCCGAACGAGAAGCTGCTGGCGGTCGTCGAGCGCCGTACCTCCATGCTGGACGCCTTCCGCGAGGCTGACAACATCCTGCGCCAGGGCGTGCAGGGAATCACAGACCTGATCACGATCCCCGGCCTGATCAACCTCGACTTCGCCGACGTGCGCACGATCATGGCCGACGCCGGCTCGGCGCTGATGGGCATCGGCACGGCCGGCGGCGAGAACCGCAGCGGCGACGCCGCCAAGGCGGCGATCTCCTCGCCTTTGCTGGAAGAGTCGGTCGACGGCGCCACGGGCATCTTGCTGAACATCACCGGCGGCAAGGACCTCGGCCTGTTCGAGGTCAACGACGCCGCTGAGATCATCCAGAACGCGGCCGACCCGAACGCCAACATCATCTTCGGTGCCGTGATCGACGAGAGCATGTCCGACGAGGTGCGCGTCACGGTCATCGGCACCGGCTTCGACCATCGCCCCGGGCGCAGCGCACGGCGCGACAGCCGCGAGCGCGGACGCGACCGTGGCCCGCGCATCGACGATCGCCAGCGCTCGTCGCTGGAGATCTCCGACGACGACATCGACGTACCGCCGTTCCTGCGCTAGGCGCGCAAGACCGAGATCGCTCGCCAGCACGGGCCGGTCCGCTCCACGTCCCTGATCGGTTGCGTTCGGATACCGGTGGCGCATGCGCCACCGGCGGGACCGCACATGTGCGGTCCCGAGGAGGAGCCGCATGCGGCTCCTCCCTGAACATCGACGTGAGGTTGGTTTGAGTGCTCGATGTCCCGCCTCATCGAGCCGCGTCGGACTGGAGGTATCGTGTCCCTCGTGCCTGAGCAGCTCGACTTGACGATCGTCTATGAGCCTAAGGAGGAAGGCTGGATATTGGCCTCGATCCCAGAGGTCCCCGGCGCTGTGAGCCAAGGCCGCACCCGCGAGGAGGCTCGGGCCAACGTCATCGACGCGCTGCGTCTGATGCTTTCCCCGGAGCCGCAGTCCGCAGACGATCGACGCGAGCGCGAGGCGCTGCATCTGACAATCGCTGCTTGAAGCGACGAGACCTCGAGTGGCACCTCCGACACCACGGGTGTCGGGCCTTCAACGAGGGCGGCAGCCACACGCGCTGGGTCGGCCCATCGGGAGAGCGGTCGATGGTGCCGCGACATCGCGAGATCCACTTCCGCCTCGCCCAGCGGATCTGCGGGCAACTCGGGATCCCCGCGCCGGCCGGTCCCCGCTGAAGCTCGATCGCGGGGGGGTGGGGCCCCCCCCCCTCCGCCGTACCCCGCTGTACGACGCCCACGTGGCTGCGGGCGCGAAGCTGGTGGAGTTCGCGGGCTGGGAGATGCCGGTGCAGTACGAGGGCGTGCGCGCCGAGCACGACGCGGTGCGCGGCGCGAGCGGAATCTTCGACGTCTCGCATATGGGCGAGATCGAAGTCTCAGGGCCGCAGGCGCTCGAGCTGCTGCAGCGCCTGCTGTCCAACGACGTCGCGGCGATCGATCTCGACGTCAACGGCGGCGGCGCTCAGTACAGCGTGCTCTGTAGCGAGGACGGCGGCGTGCTCGACGACCTCTTCACCTATCGCCTCGACAGCGACCGCTTTCTGACGGTCACGAACGCCTCCAATCACGAGCGCGACCTCGAGTGGTTTCGCAAGCGCGCCGCCGATTTTCCGGAGGCGGAGGTGAGCGACCGCATCGAGGACTACGCGATGCTCGCCGTGCAAGGCCCGGCCGCGCGCGGGATCGTGCAGGCGATCTCAGACGCCCCGCTGCCGTCGCGGATGCACGCCAGCACGCTGCGCCTCGCGGGTGCTGACGTGCTCGTGTGTGGCACCGGCTACAGCGGCGAGGATGGCGTCGAGCTGCTCTGCACACCCGGGGACGCCGAGGGGTTGTGGGATGAGATCGTGCGGCGCGGGGCCGTCCCGGCTGGGCTGGCCGCGCGCGACACGCTGCGTCAGGAGGTCTGCTTCCACCTCTACGGCAACGACCTGATGCTCGAGCGTGGGCCGATCGAAGCGGGCCTGGGCTGGTGTTGCAAGGAGGAGACCGGCTTCATCGGCGCCGAGGCCGTGCGCGGCGTGCGCGAGGCGGGTGCGCGCGAGAAGCTGGTCGCGTTCGCCGTCGATGGGCCGGGCATCGCGCGCCAGGACAACGCGGTCGGCGGCGGCGGCGAGGTCACCAGTGGCACGATGTCGCCGAGCCTCGGCGTGGGCATCGGCATGGCCTACGTGCCGGCCGAGCGCGCCGCGCCCGGAACGGGCCTCGAGATCGACGTTCGTGGCAAGATGCGCCGCGCCGTTGTCAAGCAGAAGCCGCTCTACCGAAAGGCCTCGTGATGGCAGACGCCAGCTACCCGGACGACCTGCTCTACCACCCCGAGCACGACTGGGCGCGGATCGACTCCGCCGATGAGTCGCTGGCGACGCTTGGCATCACCTGGTACGCGCAGGACTCGCTGGGCGAGGTCGTCTTCTCCGACCTGCCAGCCGTCGGCGCGAGCATCAGCAAGGACTCACCCTACGCCGAGGTCGAGTCGGTCAAGGCCGTCTCGGACGTGATCGCGCCGCTCTCCGGTGAGGTCGTCGAAGTCAACGACGCGCTGGCCGACAATCCGCAGGTGATCAACGAGGACCCCTACGGCGAGGGCTGGATGGTGAAGGTACGCCTCGCCGATGCGAGCGAGCGCGAGGCGCTGCTCGATGCAGCTGCCTACTCGGCCGGCCTGGGTGGCTAGGCTGAGCGCAGTAACTTGAGCCGCTACACCGCCATCACAGCTGCCGACCTCGACGCGATGCTCGCGGCGATCGGCGTCTCCTCGGTGCAGGAGATCTTCGAGCGCCAGATTCCAGAGGCGGTTCGCCTCAACCGCGATCTCGAGCTCCCGCAGGGACTCTCCGAGCAGGAGGTGTTCGCTCACCTCAGCGAGCTGGCCTCGCGCAACACGAGCGCCGAGGACGAGCTGAGCTTCCTCGGCGCCGGCATGTACGACCACTACGTCCCGGCGCTGATCGACATGCTCACCGAGCGCTCGGAGTTCCTCACCCCCTACACGCCGTATCAGCCGGAGATCTCCCAGGGCGGGCTGCAGGTGATGTTCGAGTACCAGACGGCCATCTCCGAGCTGACCGGGCTGCCCGTCTCCAACGCCTCCGTCTACGAGGGTCCCTCGGCGGTGGCAGCCGCCGGGTATCTCGCCAAGCTACACAACGGCCGCGGGCGCTTCGTCGTCAGCGCCGGGTTGCATCCGCACACGCTCGAGACGCTGCGCACCAACGCGCACGGCTACGGCATGGAGATCGAGGAGGTGCCGCTACGTGACGGCGCCACCGACCCGGATGCGTGGGCGCGCGCGATCGACGCCGACACGAGCGCCGCGATCTTCGCGCAGCCGAACTTCTACGGCGTCGTCGAGGACGCCGCCGCGCTCAGCGCTGCCGCCAAGGCCGCGGGCGCCGGCGGCGGCGAGAACGGCTCCAGTGGCGCCGGCGCGGGAGCACCCGTCGTGATCGCCCAGGCCGACCCGATTGCGCTCGGCATCCTCGAGTCGCCCGGCGCGTGCGGCGTCGACGTCGCCGTCGGCGAGGGCCAGCCGCTCGGCAATCGCCTCGACTTCGGTGGCCCGTCGTTCGGCTTCTTCGCCGCGCGCGAGGAGTACCTGCGGCGCATGCCCGGGCGGATCGCCGGCGAGACCGTCGACGTCGACGGTCGCCGCGGCTTCGTGCTGACGCTGCAGACACGCGAGCAGCACATCCGCCGTGAGAAAGCGACCTCCAACATCTGCACCGCGCAGGCGCTCAACGCGCTCGCCGGCGTCGTCTACCTGACCTGGCTTGGGCGCAACGGCCTGGTCGAGCTCGGCGAGCTGCTGCTCGCACGCACCCACTACGCGCGCGAGCGCCTGTCGGCGCTGCCCGGTGTCGAGAAGTGCCATGAGCAGCCGGTGATCCGCGAGTTCGCGCTGCGCCTGGACGCCGACGTCGCCGCGGTGCGCCGCCGCTGCGCCGAGCAAGGCGTCAACCCGGGTGTCGACGTCCAGGCGCTCAGCGGCCGCGCCGAGGATCGCGGGCTGCTGCTCGTGGCGATCACCGAGCGCCGCTCGCGCGCGGACATCGACCGTCTCTGCGAGGTGCTCGGCGAGGCCGTCGGCGCGTCCGCCTCCGAACCCCGCGCGGCGGGCGAGGCGGTGCCGGCATGAGACGCCCTGTGTCAACCCCCTTGCGCCAAAACCTTGACCAGGGCGCCGTGTCGAGTCGGCTCATAGGGAGTGTGGTCTTGCCAGCAGCGCCAGAGCACGCGGCTCCAAGCACGACCGAGTATGCGAATCGCGTG
>JBBSDZ010000029.1:0-29499 GCA_038240205.1 Solirubrobacterales bacterium
ACCGGCCTTCTAAGCCGGGGGTTGCTGGTTCAAGTCCAGCCGGGGGCACTGCCCTTTGCGGTATTCGGGCGCGGGCAAGAGAGAGACCGGCGAAGGAAGCGGAGGGGCGGCGCGGCTCTCGGCGCACCATCGACGGCGAGGGGTTTCTCGGCGGGGGAGGCGGGTAGAACCGGACTGGGCCTCGCTTACCCCGGCATAGGCCCAATGGGGACGGGACCAACTCCCGCCCGCACGACACCGCAGCCCCAATCCCCCGCGCGGGGCTGCTGGGGGCGGCGGAACGGTCCTGACGGCTTGCGGCGCGCTCGGTCCTTCGTTGCCGGGCGCGCCGTTAGTCCCTGTGATCCTCGGCCGCCGCCGCTTTGCCGCTCGCTGGGATGATGGCGCCCTTGTTCGCGCTCACGCTCCTGGCCTATCCGCTGGCGCTGGCGCTGCTGTGTCTCGGCGCGGGCCTGTTGATCGACCGCTGCAGCGGCGGCTTCCTGCCTGCGGCCGTGCTGCCGAGCGTCGGTGCGGCCGCGCTGATCGCGCTCTCGCAGCTGAGCACGTACGTCTCGCCGCTGGCCCCGGCGACGCCGTACCTGCTCGCGGCGACGGCGCTCGCAGGCCTGACGCTCGGCCGTGCGCGGCTGATCGCGCTGCGCCGGAGCTTGCGCGAGTGGTGGTGGGCGCTCGCCGTGCCGCTGCTCGCGTACCTGCTCGCGCTCGCGCCGGTGCTGCTGTCCGGGCGGCCCAGCTTCTCCTCGTTCATGGCGCTGTCGGACTCGGCCGTGCACATGATCGGCGCCGACTTCCTGATTCACCACGGCCAGGACTTCGGGCGCCTGGATCTGCGCAACTCCTACGGCCTGTTCATCGACCGCTACTACGCCAGCAGCTACCCATCCGGAGCGGACACGCTGTTCGGGGGCACCGCCCTGCTGCTGCGGCTGCCGTTGATCTGGGCCTTCCAGCCGTTCAACGGCGCGATGCTCGCGCTCTGCTGCGGTCCCGCCTGGGCGCTCGCGCGGCTGGCCGGGCTGCGCCGCGGCTGGGCGGCGCTCGCGGCGCTGATGATGGGCGTGCCGGCGCTCGTCTACGGCTACGAGCTGATCGGCTCGATCAAGGAGATCACGGCGCTCGCGATGATCCTCACGCTCGGCGTGCTCGTCGCGCTCCACCGCCGTTGGCTGGGGCGAGCCCCGGTGCGCGTGTTGCCGTTCGCGCTTGTCGTAGCCGCCGGCGTCTCGGCGCTGGGCGTTGGCTTCGGTGTGTGGGGTCTCGCGGCGGGCGCGGTCCTGCTCGTCGTGCTCCTCGGCGACGCGCGAGCGGGGGAGGGCAACGGAGCGAAGGCGCTGCAGACGGCCGTCGTCGGCGCCGTCGTGCTGCTGATCGCGGCGCTGCCGAGCTGGACGCACCTGTCCGGTTCGCTGCACGTCGCGCAGAGCATCTCCTCGACCGCGAACTCGGGCAACCTGCAATCGGCGCTCAAATGGACGCAGGCGTTCGGCGTGTGGCTGCACGGCAGCTACAAGCAGCCGCCGAGCGGCTTTGCGCTGGGCCTCACGCGGGTGTTGATCGCGCTGGCGATCGCGGCGTGCGCGCTCGGTGCGCTGTCGCTGCTGCGAGCCAGGCGCTACGCGCTGGCAGGCTGGATCGCGCTGATGCTGATCGCGTGGGCCGTGCTCAGCCGCACGGCGACGACATGGGTGGACGCGAAGGCGCTCGTGCTGACCTCGCCGGTGCTCGTGCTGCTGGCGTGGTGCGGAGTCGACGCGCTGGGCTCGCACGCCGGCGCGCGCCTGCCCGGCGAGCGCGAGCAGGGTGGGGGCCGGCTGCGCGGCAGCGGACTGGCGGCTCGGCTCGCGGCGGTGGCGCTCGCCCTGGCGCTCACGGGTGGCGTGCTGGCGTCGGATCTCGTGCAGTACCACAGCTCGAACCTCGCGCCGACGGCTCGCTATGAAGAGCTGGCTCAGATCAACGACCGCTTCGCCGGCCGCGGCCCGGCGCTGTTCACGGACTTCGACGAATACTCGATGTACGCGCTGCGCAACCTCGACGTCGGCGGCCCGGACTTCGTCTATCCGCCGCCTGCGCTCGCGAGCATGTCGAGCGGCTACGGACAGCCGGTCTCGCTCGCGCGCGCGAAGCCGAGCGCGCTGCGCTCCTATCCGCTGATCGTCACACGCCGCGACCCGGCCGCCGCGCCGCCGCCGAGCGCCTACCGCCTGCGATGGCAGGGCAGCTACTACCGCGTGTGGGAAAGGCGCGCCGGCGCTGCGCCGGCGCTGCGCCTGGTCGCCGCTCCGGAAGGGCATGCGCTCGCGTGTGCGCAGGTGCGGCGCCTGGCGGGGTCGGCGGTGAGCGGCGGCGTGCGGGCGGTCGGTGCGCTCGCGCCGGGGCTGGTGCGCGTCCGGCTCGCGCACGTCTCACGGCCGCGTGGGTGGGGGCGCGAGCGCAAGGGCTTTGCGATGCGCCGAGCGGGGCGCGTGTCTCTGCGCTTCACGCTCCCGCACGCTGGCATGTGGGACATCTGGCTCCAGGGCCAGTTCATGCCGCGGATCGGCGTCGGCGTCGACGGGCGGGCGCTGGCCGCGCTGCAGGGACAGCTCGCAGGCAACTCGCTCGTGCCGGACACGGCCACGCCGATCCGCGTGCGCCTGGCGGCGGGCGGGCATCGCCTGACGGTCACGCGCGCCGGCTTCAGCCTCGCGCCGGGCAACGGCGGCGCGGCGGTGCTCGCCGGGGTTCTGCTCACGCCGGCCGGCATGCCGGCGCGCGCGCTGCGAGCGCTCCCGGGCGCCGGCGGCTCACGCGCGCTGTGCGCGCGCGCCTACCAGTGGATCGAGCTCGTCGGTGGACGGGGCTCCATCGGCGGCTGAACGTACCCTGCGCCGAGTGCGCCCGAGCGAGTCACCGCAGACCGATCAGATCTTGCTCGGCGAGAACCTGCAGCTGCTACCCGCGTTCGCGGACGGCAGCTTCCAGCTCATCTACATCGACCCGCCGTTCAACACCGGGCGCGCGCAGGTGCGAAGGACGCTCGCGGCGGTCGGCGACGAGCAGGGAGAGCGGACGGGCTTCCAGGGCCGGCGCTATCGCACACGCTTGCTCTCGGAATCCTCATACGGCGACGCCTTCGAGGACTATCTCGGCTTCCTGGCGCCGCGGCTGGAGCAGGCGCACAGGTTGCTCGGCGCCGAGGGCACGTTGTACTTCCACATCGACTATCGCGAGGCGCATCACTGCAAGCTGCTGCTGGATGAGATCTTCGGCCGCGAGTGCTTCCTCAACGAGCTGATCTGGGCGTATGACTACGGCGCGCGCGCCAAGCGCCGCTGGCCGGCCAAGCACGACACGATCCTCGTCTACGTCAAGGACCCGGCGGCCTACTTCTTCGACTCCGAGGAGGTCGACCGCGAGCCGTACATGGCGCCGGGGCTGGTGAGCGCCGAGAAGGCCGCCCGCGGCAAGTTGCCGACGGACGTCTGGTGGCACACGATCGTGCCGACGAACGGCGCCGAGAAGACCGGGTACCCGACGCAGAAGCCCGAAGGGATCGTGCGCCGAATCGTGGCGGCATCCTCGCGCCCGGGTGACTGGTGCCTGGACTTCTTCGCCGGCAGCGGCACGCTCGGGGCAGTAGCGGCGGCGCTGGGCCGCCGCTACGTGCTGATCGACTCCAACCCGGAGGCGGTGCGCGTGATGCGCGAGCGCCTCGGGGCGGCGCAAGAGCGCACGCCACCGGTCAAGGCCGCGCCGGGCTGAGCCGATCACGTGCCCGTGAGCGAGCATCCGGTACGGCTGAGCGTCAGCGACGATCTCGTACGCGAACGCGTGACGGTGTTCTTCCGCGCGCTGCTCGCGATCCCGCACTTCATCTGGCTGGCGCTGTGGGGCATCGTGGTGCTGCTCGCGGCGATCGTCAACTGGCTGGCGACGCTGATCCTCGGCCGCTCCCCGCAGCCGCTGCACGACTTTCTCGCGGCGTATGTCAAATACGCGACCCAGTTCTACGCCTACTGGCAGCTCGCGGCCGATCCGTATCCGCGCTTCGACGGCCGCGCCGGCTACCCGGTCGACGTGACGATCCCGCCGCCGGTGCGCCAGAGCCGCTGGACGGTTGCCTTCCGTGGGATTCTGCTCCTGCCGGCGCTGCTGCTGGCGACGGCGATCGTCGGCGGGCCGAGCGGCATCTCGAGCATCACGCGCGGGGGCAACTACTCGGGCAACTTCGGCCTCCTGCACCTCGCGGCGCTGCTCGGCTGGTTCGCGATCTTGGCGCGTGGGGCGATGCCGCGCGGGCTGCGCGATGCGGCTGCTTACGCGCTGTCCTACGGGGCGCAGTTCTGGGCGTATGCATTCCTGCTCACCGAGCGCTACCCGAACAGTGATCCGCAGGCGGCGCTCGCCGAGCTGCCCTCGCGCAGCGACCCGATCCACCTCGAGGTCGGCGGCGATCTGCGCCGCAGTCGCTTGACCGTGTTCTTCCGCGGCTTGCTCGCGATCCCTCACCTGGTCTGGCTGCAGCTGTGGGGGATCCTGGCCCTGCTCGCGTCGATCGTCAACTGGTTCGCGACGCTGTTCACGGGACGCTCGCCGGCGTGGCTGCACCGCTTCCTCAGCGCCTACCTGCGCTACCAGTTCCACGTCTACGCGTTCCTCTACCTGATCGGCAACCCGTTCCCGGGCTTCGCTGGCCGCGCCGGCAGCTATCCGATCGAAGCGCTGATAGCCGAGCGCGAGCGCCAGAACCGCTGGAAGACGGGCTTCCGCTTGATCCTCGTGCTGCCGGCGCTGCTGCTGGCCGGCGTGTATGGAAGCCTCGCGAGCCTCGTCGCCGTACTCGCGTGGTTCAGCTCGCTGGCCCGCGCGCGGATGCCGCTCGGGCTGCGCAACGCGGGCGCGCTGGCGCTGCGCTACCACGCACAGGTACTCGGCTACGTGCTGCTGCTGACGGACACCTACCCCTACAGCGGACCCGTCCGTGACGCTGCTGCGGCGGCCGAGCAGCCGGCCATCGCTGGCGCCCCGGCGCCGGCCGGCGAGCCGTCCGGCTCAGACGCGCCCGGCGCCGACCAGCCTGCGGCGAGCACGTTGCCGGAGCTGGGCCTGAGCTGAGCTGGTGCTCGGCCCTCGTCGGCTTTGGGAGGGCTTGCGCGCACGGCCGCTGCGCTCGGCGGCGACGCTGCTGGTGGCGCTCGGCTTCGGGCTGGCGTGGGCGCTCGCAGCGCACGCGCTGTGGCATTCGACGGTTCCGAGCGGTCTGCGCCTGCCGCGCGTGGACCCGCGCCAGGCCTTCTCCAGCTCGTTCCTTGAGCGCAGCTCCGATTACGAGCGCTTCCTCGATATCGATGCGCTGCTCGGCGAGCTGACGCTGTTGCTCGTGCTCGTGCTTTATGCGCGCAGTGGGCACAAGCTGATGCGCGAGTCGGCGGCCGGGCGCATCGGCACGGGGATGATGCTCGGGATGCTCGGCTTCGCGCTGGTGTGGCTGGCCGAGGTGCCATTCGGGCTCGCTGCCGTGTGGTGGCAGCGCCGGCACCACATCTCGCACAAGGGCTACGTCGACTCGGTCATCGAAAGCTTCCTGCAGCTCGGCGGCCGTTTCCTGTTCGTGAGCCTGGCGCTGGGCGTCGCGATGGCCGTGGCGGGGGTGCTGCGGCGCTGGTGGTGGGCGGTCGCGGCGCCGGTGTTCGTCGGCCTGGCGCTGCTGTCGGCGTACCTGAGCGTCTACCTGGTCCCGAACACGCACGCGCTGCAGGAACCGCAGACGGTCGCCGACGTGCGCGAGCTGGCAAAGGTCGAGCACGTCCCGGGCACGAAGGCAGAAGTGCAGTACGTCGAGCGCGAGACGACCGCGCCGAACGCCGAGTCGGTCGGGTTTGGCTCGACGCGCCGGGTGATCCTGTGGGACACGCTGCTCGACGGGCGCTTCAGCCGCCGCGAGGTCCGCGTCGTGACTGCGCACGAGCTCGGCCACCTCGCGCACCACCACACGCTCAAGCGCGTCGGCTGGCTGGCGCTATTCCTGATCCCGGCGGCGGCGATTGTCGCGCTGCTGACACGCCGCCGCGGCGGGCTGGCGCGCCCGGAGGCCGTGCCGGTGGCACTGCTCGCGTTCGTCGCGCTGCAGCTGCTCGCGGCGCCGCTGATGAGCGTCGTCTCGCGCCGCGACGAGGCGGAGGCGGATTGGTCGGCGCTACAGGCCACGCACGATCCGAGCGCCGCGAAGTCGCTGTTTCGCAAGCTCTCGACGACAACGCTGTCATCGCCGGACCCGCCGACGTGGTCCTACGTGCTCAACGGCGATCACCCGACGATCGCGCAGCGCATCGCGATGGTCGAGGCCTGGCAGGCGCGCGGCTCGCGCTGAGCGTTGCGGTCGGTCAAGCGCAGAGGCAGGGGCGCGTCGCGTCGCCGCGGAGGACGTGCGAGCCTTTGCGCATGTACCACGTCGAGCTCCGCCAGTTCCCGCACGTCGTGCGCCGCTACAACCAGAGCCACGAGCAGGTGACCGCGTTGGCCGTCCCGTGGGTCAAGGAAGAGTGGGTGCAGGTGGACGATCGCAAGTGGAACATGAACCAGGCGGAGCTGACGATCCTCGAGGGCCCGCAGCTCTCGATGCCCGAGCTGGCGATGGGACGCGGCTGGGGCGCCGCACAGCACAAGTCCAAGGACATCACCGAGCTGGTGCTGTCGGCGTTCAGGCCGCAGGCAGGCTCGCCTCCGCAGCGGACGGCGGCGCAGCGCGGTGTGGTCGAGCCGGGGTCGTCGGCGCCGTCGACCGCTGGCGCGGTCGAGCCGCAGGCAGTTCCCGAGGATCAGAAGCTGCTTGCCGACTCCATCGGCCTGGAGGTGCTCGCGCTGCTCGACGAGGCGCCCGTGCCGCTGCTGCGCGCGTGGAGGCTCGCGGAAGCGCGCATGCCGCAAGGCTCGCCGGCGCAGTCGCTGGAGCTGGCCGAGAGCGCGGTCCGGTCATTGCTGTCGCGGCGGCTGATCGTGCTCGAAGCAGCGGCCGGCGACGCGGGCAATCATGGCCAGAAGACCGGGGGAGAGGTCTCGGGGGAGGGGATCGACGCCGCGCTGCGAGCTGCCGAGAGCTGGTCGGGCGGCGAGGAAGAGGGCGCCGTGCTCATGCGGAAGGCGTGATCCGGCGGCGCTAGACTCCGTTCGTCGCGTGGTGGGCGTAGCTCAGGTGGTAGAGCTCCTGGTTGTGGTCCAGGCGGTCGCGGGTTCAAGTCCCGTCGCTCACCCTCAGAATCGCCCGTAGATAGGGCGATTCTCTCTTGAGGACGCATCTGACAGACCCGCCCCGGGGTCCAATTGGGGATCAATTCCGGTCGAGTGGCCTGGCCCGAGCCGGCCAGCCATTCAGCCAGTGTCGTTGCTGCCGGGGAAATCGCCTGCAAATCAAGCATTTTGGTGGGCGGCGGGCTGCCACTCGCCTTCGACCGCGCCAGCAACATCGGTGCTTTGTCGGGCCCGGATCCAGGTGGTCGTGGGTTGCGGGCGCTGCGGTTTTGGAGACCACGGGGTTGGTGCGTTTTGGTCAGTAAACACGGGGCTGTCCCATCTCGAGGGATAGTCGTAGGGATAGAACTCGTTCTTAGGCACCCTGCGCCAACAGACAATGGCGGAGCGCGACGTGGGCGCCTGGCGAAAGCGTCACGGGTACGGCGACCCTCGTGCGAGGGTTCCGACTCACTCACGCGTCCGCCTCATATCGACAAGCGCGTTTCCAGCTTCGCTCCGCTCGCGGCCGTTGACCTACCGGCTGTCGCTGTCGGGCTCGAGCAGCCCGAGCCGTTGCGCGAGCGGGGCGGCGGGGCGGCGTAGCAGCTCGAACTCGCTGCGGGCGGCCGCGAGGATCGCGTCCTTTACGTCCTGGGTGTAGAGGAGCTCGTCGCCGGCGGGGTATTCGGCGAGCACGGCAAGGCCGCACATCAGCAGCGGATCCATGTCCTTCCAGGACTGAAGCCACGGGTCGCCGAGCGGTCCGACCCACTCGCCGCGAGGGATCGGCAGGCGCTCGAGCATCGCCTCGGCCTCGCCGGCCTCGGCGTTCAGGTTCTCGGCCGTCCACGGGTCGATCTGGCGCAGGTAAGTGTGCACCTGGCCCCTGACGAGCATCATGAACATCCACGACGGGCTGACCGCGGTCTGAATCCGTTCCGCGGCCGACATCCCCGAGCGCATCGCGTCGGAGAGCTGGGCGAGCGGCGCGAGCGCGACGATCCGCGCCGCCGAGGGGATCAGCGCGCGCTGGAGCCGCCAAGAGGCGCCGCTCACGGGCATGTCCTGGAAGTCCAGCAGGTGGTGACGGGCGAGTTCGCGCGCCAGCTCGGTCGCCTTCGGCTCGCACCCCTCCTCTCCCCGCAGAGCCAGCGCGCCGCTGAGCACGACCGTGTGCAGCCACCAAAGGGGACGACCCATCAGGGTTTTCCAGGCTCGGTCGAGCTCGTACGCGCGGCGGTCGGCAGGCTGGGCGAGCACCGCCTCGGCGAACTCGCGGCCGTCCGCGACCGAGCCGAGCCACGGGCTGTCGTGCAGGTCGAGCACGCCCCGTACGCCGAAGTCGGCGGCGAACTCCTTGCGGGCCGCCTCGCCCTTTCGCCATGCCTCCCTGCGCAGCTCGAGCTCTCGCTCGTCGTTTCGCTTGCGGGCCTCGGCGAGGATCTTCTGTACCTGCTCCTGGGCTTCCGGGAACGCTTTCGAGTCGAGGCTCTCGGCGAGGCTGTCGCCGAGCCGCTCGACGTATCGCCGGCGGATCTCGCCGCCCGCGAGGTCGTCCCGCGCGCCGCCGCCCTTTCCCCACTCCTCGAGCTTGGCGGCGAACTCGGCCATGCTCAGACGATCCTCTGGTCGCTGGGAGGTCGCAGCTTCGAGGATCAGCCCCAGCGCGAGCGTGCCGCCACCGCCGGTCCATTGACCGAGATCGTGATCGGCGACGTCGACGCGGATCTGCCCCTCGGGCGGGTAGCGCTGACCGGAAGCGAGCGCCCACAGTGTCTTCGCGAGCGAGTACACGTCGGCGGGACCGGCCTCGGCGACGTCGGGTTCGCGGAGCATCTCCGGGGCGATGAAGTACAGAGGGCCCAGGCGCCGCTCGCCGGCGGTGATCGGCTCCTTGCCCGGGTAGGTCACGAGCCCGAAATCACCGATCACCCACCGGCCCTCGCGCCGGAACAGGTTGTCGGGCTTCAGGTCCCGGTGGCCAATCCCTTTGGCGGCGAGCCCGGCGAGCGTCAGCGCGTACTCGCGGACCGCATCGACGACATCCGCCAAGGAAGCATGAGCGAGCGCGTCCATTGCCCGCTCGGCGACGGGGGTTGCGAGCCATGCCGGCTCGCGGGAGGCGGGCTCGGGCAGCTGGGCGGCGATGAGCGGCAGCACGCCGAGGTGATCGCCGAGCTGCTGCATGACGGCCACCTCGTCGCGGAAGCGCTGCCAGCGGTCTCCGCCCTTGCGCGCGAGGATCTTCAGCGCGCGCTCGCCGTGCTCGGCGTGCGTCGCGCGCCACACCTTGCCGTTGCCTCCCTCTCCGAGCGGCTCGATCAGCGTCCAATCGTCGATGCGATCCCCGGCCTCCACGAACCTCACACTGACACACGATCCGTAGGACGCCATGACGCCGTCGGGCGGCGACGTCCCCGAGCAGCCCTTTCGCTTTTCCGCGTTCAGCCGAGGCGCCGCCGAGAGTCGGCGTAGCCTTGTTGGGGAATGTCCGATCAGATCGAGCTTTCGATGTCTCTGCCGCTCGACCGGGACGGGTTTCTCCGTCGCGAGTGCCCGACCTGCGAGCGGCAGCTGAAGTTCGTGGTCACCGACTCAGACGGCGAGGAGGAGCCCGCGCAGCTCGAGCCAGCGGGGCTGTTCTGCCCCTATTGCGCGATCCAGGCTCCGCCCTCGGAGTGGCACACCCCCGAGCAGCTGCACTACGCGGAGATCATCCTCGCACGCGAAGGCATAGGCCCGATCTTCGACCAGGCCGAAGCCGCCGGGTTCCGCGTGACGCGCAACGTGCCCGAGGAGCCCGCGCCGCTGACCGAGGACGACGACATGCGCCGCGTCGAGTTCGCCTGCCACCCCGACGAGCCGGTCAAGGTGCTCGACGACTGGACCGGGCCTGTGCACTGCCTGGTCTGCGGAACGCCGGCGGCGAGCTAACCCGCGGCGCCGGCGCGGTCGACGAACACCTCCAACGCGAGTGGCAGCCGCTCGGCGAGATCCGAGACGAACCGGTCGAGCATGCGGCTCTGCTCGATGCCGCCCACCGGTACCTCATAGCGCTCGGTCTGGTTGAAGTCAGAGCCCGCGGAGCGCTCCGGGCCGACGAACAGCATCCACCGTGCCAGCAGCGTCCCGTCGTCGAGCAGTTCGACGCACCTGCCCATCCGCAGCACGTGAGGCCAGTGGTCCTGACCGGAGAGGATCGAGGAGCAGCGCACCCATTTGAACTCGGTCCAGTGGCCGTGATGAGAGTGCCGCGCGCCGAGGATGTTCTCGATCAGCTGGACGCCCATCGCGTCGATCTCGGCGCGATCGTCGATCTGGCGCAGTGCGTCGTTTAGCGGCTTTGATTGCTGCTGGAGCTCGCGCACGGCCTCGAGTGCCCGCTCGCGCTGTTGCTCTCGTTGCTCGCGCGCGGCGAGCTCGCCCGAGCGAGTCGAGCGGAAGCGCGCGCCCAGGGTGGCGACATCGATCGGCTGGCGCTCCGGTCGCGGTGAGCGCCATGTTTCGAGCTCGGACTGGACCTCGCGCATGGTCGGGCGCGACCCGGGGTCGAGGCTCGTCATGCGATCGATGAGGCCGTCGAGCTCGCTCGAGCCCGCGTGCGGGCGCAGATCGTAGATGCGGAAGCCGCTCGAGCCCGCCGGCTGGTGACCCAACGGCGGGGTAGCGACCTCGGTTGCCAGGGACCACAGCGTCTTCCCGAGCGAGTAGACGTCCGCCGGTTTGGAGTCGGCGCCTGCGGGGTCGCTGACCATCTCGTAGGCCATGAAGTTCACGGGGCCGATCGGGCGATCCGATCGGGTCAGTTCATCGAGCGCGGGCACATCGATCAGCCCGAAGTCACCTACCAGCCAGCTCCCGTCGAGCTCGTAGAGGTTTCCGGGCTTGACGTCGCGGTGCGCGACCTCGAACTGGTCGGCCAGATTGGCCAGGGTCGCCGCGACGGCGAGAACCGCATCAACGACCGTCTCCAGCGGCTCTCCCTCAGTCGCCGCCGCGAGTCCGCGGGCGACCGGCATCGCGAGCCAGGGGCGCTCAGCCCGGTCGCTGCCGTCCGGGAGATACGCGTCGAGGATCGGCAGCACACCGTTGAAGCCCTCGAGCGAGCGCAGGAACTCGATCTCGCGGACGAATCGACGGTAGGGCTCCGCCGTCGGTTTCCGCGACTTCAACACCTTCAACGCGACCTCGGCCCCCTCGGTTGCGTGCATGGCGCGCCAGACGACCGCGTTCCCGCCGCGCCCCAGCTCCTCCAGCAGGCGCCACGGTCCGATCTGTCGGTCAGGGGTGCTCATGTGGACATCATCGCTCGT
Source organism: Solirubrobacterales bacterium (assembly GCA_038240205.1). Taxonomy (GTDB): domain Bacteria; phylum Actinomycetota; class Thermoleophilia; order Solirubrobacterales; family Solirubrobacteraceae; genus Palsa-744. The sequence goes on from JBBSDZ010000029.1 coordinate 11,529, forward strand.
CTAGCAGCGCGAACACGCGCGTCGATGGCACCGTCCCGGAAAGCCCACGACCGAGGACGAAACACACCGCCAACCCGACCGATGCGCGGATCGACGACCTGCTTTGGGCGCCCCACCCGGACTCCACACGGGGCTATATGCCGACCAGCTGCACGGGTCAAGCGCCTGCGCTTGGGGGCGATGAGATGCACGCAGCGGTGCAGGCGCTCGCCGATTGCATGTCCGCCACGGCGGCGAGCTGTGAGACACCGGCAGCTGAGGGACCATCCCCCACCGGCGACCTCCACACCGGGACGACGCGCGCGGTAGCTAGCCGATCGCGCCCGCGCGACCATGACCAGCGCGGCACCAACGGTAGGGTGTAGCCGTGGCTGATGCCGTCGAGATGCCCGGGGCCGTGTCTGCAGCCACTGCATGTCACAGGACACGGATCGCGCGCCGCTGTCCGCAGCTCCGAGCGCGCGGCGCGTCCGGTTGGGAGGCGCCCGCCGTGAAACGACTGACTCCAGGCCGGAGCTTCTGTCTCAGGTGACCGGCGGGGATCTCGGTAGCCGCCGACTCGCAAGCGCCAGTGGGGCACGCCTAGCGGGTGACGACTACCAGCACGTCTTCACCCTGTTGCATGCCGTTCGGTTGCTTGGCGAGACGTTTGGTGTCACCCGCGTGATGATGGAGGTGAGTGACACCGGGAACGTCGACGATCTCGTAGTCGAATATTCCGAGCGCCCGACGCTCTACCACCAAGTCAAGTTCTCTCGCGTCGCGGGCGAACCGATCGACCACACTTGGTTCACTGACAAGGGGGGTGCCACGCGCTCGCCACTGCAACGTTTCTACGACAGCTACCTGAAACTCACCGTTGACGACACGCCGCCCGAGATGGCGCTAGTCACGAATCGTGTTCCGCCGCCCGGAGATCCTGTCTTCAAGCACCTAGAGGGCCGCGACGGCCTGCTCGTGCCACGGTGGGCCGCAGCGCAGGACGCCGCGTCGCGCGAGGTTCGCGGTGCGTGGGCCGAGCATCTTCAGATCACCGAGGACCAGCTGCTCGCGATGCTTGACCACTTTAAGGTCATGGTCGGCACAGGCTCACTCGAACAGTTGCGGGAGCGCTGCGCGGAGGCGATGATGGCGGTAGGCCTTCGGGGCGACATAGAGGCCGTCACCCTCGCTCACGCTGAGATCCGCGAGCGGATCCAGAGGGGAGAGACGGAGCTCGACCAAGACGCCATGAGTGAGATCGTCACCAGGCTCGCCCTCGCCGGCGACCAGCGAACAGCCACGCTCGCAGTTCAGGGCATCGATCGCCTCGCCTACCCGGACTCGGCGACCCACACGATCGACTGGGTCGACGCGTACGAGGGCGACGAGCCAAGGGCCCGGCGCCGACTGAGATCCGAGGACGCGCTATCGGAGATGACTCAGGACTTGCGTCGCGCACGGGAGGCGCTGAGCGCAGCCGGCTACTCGCATGCGCGGCTCGGCGGCGCATTCCGGCTGGGCACGGCATTCGCGCTCGGTGCCGCCCTGTCCAGGACCGCCGGGTTCGAGCTCTCGATGCGCCAGGGCGCCGAACTCTGGGAGACGCTCGGCGACACCGTCTCCGCGCAGGTCGCAGTCGAGCCACACGAGGTTGGCCAGGGGCAGGAGGTTGCGATCTGCCTGTCGATCAGCGCCGATATCGCCGAGGACGTGCTCGCTCACATTCGTGCCGAGGGGATCCCTGTCGCGAGGATGCTTGCCGTCTCGCCCACCGCCGGCGCCTCGCGAGACAGTGTCCCCAGCGCGGCGCATGCCCGCGGTTTGGCCCAAGCGTTGCTCGACCAGGCGCGCTCGGGCTCGAGGGACGCCGGGCGTCTTCACCTTTTTCAGGCCCAGCCCAACGCGCTCGCCATGATGTTGGGCCATATCTGGAATCGGGTTCCGCCGACGCTCGTGTACGAGGACCTCAACCCGGGTTATCAGGCGACGTTCGAGATCGCTGCTTGACGGCTCTCCCGGTCGCGCTCGCCGGATGGGTGCGAGGGTTCGTCCCCCGGCGCGAAGTGACAACGCGGACCATCCACGGTTGTCACATATCAAATTGCTGGGCGCGACCGGCGACTATCATGCGGGTCGGAGATGGATCTGACAGCCGCATTCGACGTTCTGCAGCGAACAGCTGACGCCGCCCCAGAGCACGTCAGCGAGGCTCGCCGTCGGCGCGACCTCTTCAACGCCGCGTTCAGTCGTGAGGACGACGTCGTGGAAGTCGTGGCCTCGGGATCGCTCGCCCGCAGCACACAGCGAGACCCGATCAACGATGTCGACGTCGTGATCGTGTTCGAGGCCGAGCCGCACCCCGAGTCGGGCCAAGCCGGCCAGAGCGCCGCCGACGCGCTCGACCATCTACGAGAACGGGTCCGAACGCTGCTCGGCAACAGCGAGGGGACCTACGCGCAAGAGGTTCGTCTCGCACGCCCTCGCAACCACTCGGTGAAGTGCTGGCTGGATGACCCCGAGCAGGACGGGGCGTTCACGGTCGACGTGATGCCGGCGCTGCGCCAGGCCGACGGGACCCTGCTCGTCCCAGAGAAGGCCAACGAGCGCTGGATCCATACGGACCCCGAGCGGCTGATCCGGGAAGTCCGTGCACGCCAGCAGGACTTCCCCCAGTTCCGCCCGCTGGTACGCACCCTGAAGTACTGGAACGACTGCAACGGCAAGGCGATGAAGTCCTTGACCGTCGAGATCCTCGCCTTGAATCACCTTACCGCGGAGGGAACCCGGCCGCGCGCCCTGCAGCTCTTCTTCCAAGCGGCCGTCAACGCTGTGATGCGCCCGATCGAGGATCCGGCGGGGCTGTGCGGAGAAATCCAGCCGGATCTCGATCGCGCCGCGGCACGGGAGCTCCTCGACGAAGCTGCCGGATGGGCATGGAAGGCAGTCGCTGCGCAGGACGCGGGGGAAACCGACCGCGCCGCCTGCCTGTGGCGCGAAGCGTTCGGAAATGAGTTCCCCGAGCCGCCGGGCGGCTGCCACAACGACGAAGACGACGACGGCGGCGGCACGTTCAACATCGGGACCGGCGCAGCCGCAGGCGCGGGAATCGTCGGCATCGACAGGCCGCGGCCGGTCACCGACACTCCGCAGGGCTAAGCGTGCCCGATCGACAGCCGGAGAGCTGGGTGGATGCCGAGCCCGGACTGGTCGAGCGCGAGCGCAGCGAGATGGCCACCTATGCGCCCGAGCTGGAGTGGCACAAGAACCTCACCTGGAGACACGGACGGCGAGCGTACGGCTGGAAGGGCCTCGCTCCCGTTTGGGCCGCCGAGCGCGCGAAGCCGACCGGGGTAGATGAGCTTCTCGCGGGCCGCAGACTCGAGCTCAAGATCATCTACCCGGAGGCATTCCCGTCCGTGCCACCGTCGCTCACCCCGGTCGACCCCGATGTGCCGGTGGAGCGGCGGACGCTGTCGAGCTGGCACGTCAACGGCGACGGCTCGCTGTGCCTGCTGCGCACCGCGGAGGACTGGCAGCCCACCGACACGGCGGCCGCGCTCGTCCGCAAGGCCTCGGGGTGGCTACTCGAGTACCTGTTGATGGACGCCGGCGAGATCGACCGTATGACAGAGCACGGGATCTTCAACGACACCTCGCTCGACGAGATCCTCGCGCGCCGAGCGGGATGAGTCTCCCCGCTGTCGTCCTGCCGGACCTCTACGCGCAGCGAATCGCTGCGAGCGGCAAGAACTCCGGCACGCTCGACGTCAAGTGGGACGATGCGGAACAGCTCGCGGTCATCGACGGGTTTCGCGCTGGCCGCGAAGGGATCCGGCGGCAGGGACTCTCGGAGGTGCCGGGACGCCATCACCTCGCCTACGCGACGACAAACGCCGAGATGGGCCTGTGGTTCCGTGTCGAGCCAGCTCTGCACCTCGTCGGGTCCGAAGCGGCGCGGCGAGGCGCAGTGACCCGCCTTGACGCGTTTCGCGGGCACGTCGTCGGCGGCGACTGGATCAACCCCGGCAAAGGCTCCTCCACCCTGGCCGTCACCGTCGCGAGCATCCCCGAGGTAGATGAGCCGCATTTCGTGGCCTGGCGGCTGATACCGGACATCGGCGCCGCGGAAATGATCCCGCTCGAGGTCGTAGAGGAGATGCTCGACCTGTTCGCGCCGCTGGCGGATGCGTGGCCTCTCGAGAAGCTCGCGAGCAAGACGCTCGCCGTGATCGGGACCGGCAGCATCGGGAGCGCCGCGACCGAGGCGCTGTCGGCGTACGGCATCCGCCGGCTCGTCCTCGTCGACCCCGATCGTCTCAGCGCCGACAACTTCGCGCGACTGCGCCTTGACCCCGCCAACGTCGGGCGCTACAAGGTCAACGCGCTCGCTCAGCATCTGCGCGAGCGCGACCCGTCGATCGAGATCGAGCCGCTCACGCTCGACGTCATCTACGACGCGGACCTGATCAGGCCGGTGCTGCGCGAGATCGACGGCGCCGTGATCGCGACCGACGGCGTCGAATCGCGCCGTGCGGCAAACCACCTGCTGCGCCGCGCCAGAAAGCCATCGGTGTTCGCATGCGTCCTCTCCAACGGCGCGTTCGGCGAGATCCTACGCATCCGGCCGCCCGCGACGGGGTGTTTGCTCTGCGCTCGCGCGGCACTGGTGGCAGAAGGTGCGATGAACCCCGAGCCGAGCATCGACCGCGGGTACGGGACCGGGACGCGGCACCTGCCGATGACCGCGGTCGGCGGCGACCTAGCGCTCACAGGGGACCTCGCGGCGAAGGCGATCGTCGCGACTATGCTCGAGGATCTCGGGTACCGCGACCAGCGCCTGCCCGGCGACCACGCGGTCCTCGGCCTGCAACCGCAGCCGGACGTGACGCCACCGTTCGACGTCGAGTTCGCGGGCAAGCTGCGCTGGCGCCGGCTTCCCCCACCGCGCGCCGATTGCCCAACATGCGGCCGCGCCTGAGAAGATCCGAGCGTGCGCGCGAACTCGATCGAGATCGCCACCGAAGCATGCGCGGCGATGATGCGCCTCGCATACGAGTCGAGCGACGGCCTCGAGACGGGCGGGATACTGTTGGGCCGCGGCCCGGACGGGCGCGGCGTGATCAGCATCGAGATCGCCGGGGAGCGTGGACCGAGAGCCGAGCGTCGAGCCGACTACTTCCTACGCGATCTCGAGCATGCGCAGATGCTCGCCGCGACGGCGTGGGAGCGCTCGCGCGCGGTCTGGGTCGGCGAGTGGCACACCCATCCCAAAGGGCCAGCCGAGCCGAGCACGAGCGACCTGGCGACCTATCGCAACCTGCTTGGCTCCGCCGAGCTCCAGTTCGAGTCGTTCGTCTCGCTCATCCTCAGGCCCGATGAGCAGCTCGCCTGGCGGCGCCCGCACATGTCGCGGTGGCTACTCGAGCTGGCAGCCTCCCCGGACGTCGCCGAGCCGACCGGCCGGGCAAGCCGCTCGGCCCCTGCGGCACCGGCGGCGGATGGCGCCCTCGGGGCTCGCCGGCCGCCGGAGGCGGGCGGGTTGCTTTGTCCGGTGCACCGGCCATGATTGAGGGGCGGTGTGGAGTGCTGCCGGGGTGTTCCCGGGCCTTCGCGCGAGTGATTCCATAGAGATTACGAGCGGCAGAGCCGACCCCCGATCCTTTAGCGTGACGAGAACTCAGCGCATCGACTCATAGGAGCCGGGCTCTTCCTTAGCAGGTCGATAAGCCGGCTTCGCGCCCGATAGGCGCTCTTATGCTCTCGCGACCTCGGAGGCGAGTCAGGTGCCGCCGGCGTCGACGATCGGTTCATCCTTCTTGCTCGAGTCGTGAGCGGAAAACCGCACGAGCCCGTCATCCGGCGCGCCCGTCGACGTCGGGGCGAAGAGCACGAGCGCCATAACGACCTCGTGAGCGTCGAGATTGGGTGGCACCGGCTCCGTTTCTTCCTTCTCGAGCACGGGGTACACGATGAGGGCTCCGCGCCGCGCCTGATTTAGCTCGTCCGCGAGCGGGTCTGCGTGGGGGTCTACTCCGGCGATCCGGCTGGCCGCATACCTGTGTTTTGGGTCGCTGATCGCACCGAAGCGCGGGCGGCGGCGACGGACGCGGCCGATCACGCTCAGATCGGGCCTTCCCGCGACTGTTGCTCGTCGCCCGGGGGTCTTGTGCTCCGGAAGTATGAGAACCCAGTCTTCAAGTTGGTCGGGCGTGAGTTTCGATAACCACGCGAGGTCGGGCTTGAAGTCGTCCGCCGGCAGCCATGTGAGCCGGTTGAGCTGCTTGAGAAGGTCAGCGTGGGTGATCACGCCGTAGCGCGCGGGATATTCGCTGGACCCGCCGCCGCTCGTAGGGTAGGAGAAGGTTCCTTTGGTTGTCGCCTGGTCTACGAGGGACATGACGGATTCGGCGTTCGCTTCGAGGCTGTCAGGGTCTTCGGGGTAGCTGGTCGGCTCGAGTCGGTCGCCGGGCGAGCGGCGTTCAACAAGGATGGCGTTGTACATCTTGTTCGCTGCCGCAGGTTTCAGGCCGGTCACATACTGCGCGACGAGCGGCGGGATCTGCGCGGGGGTCAACGTCGGGAGGCCGTCCTTGACTGTGGCGTATTTCTCGATTTCTGTGCGGAAGAGTTCCTCGGACCTGCAGGCTGCCTCGAAGGCCTTGTAGAGGCTGAAGGTGGCTCCGGCTTCTCCCTTGGAGATGTAGAGCCGGACTAGGTCTCGGTAGCCGGCGCGAAATCCGAACCAGCGGCCCATCTGCATGAGCGTGTCGGCCTGCATGGTGACGCGTCGGTAGTAGGCGACGGTGAGTCCCTCGATGGTGAAGCCGCGGGCGAGCTTCGTGCCGCCGACAAGGATGCGCCATACGGGTCGTTGGTCGAAGGCGACGTCCTCGGTGGCGGCTTCCTTATCTCCGTTGACAATGATTACGGGGTCGCTTGCAGATCCCTCGACGCGGCTGGTCACGACACCGAGGAAGGGCGCGATGTCGCCGTAGGCAGCGGGAGTAGGGAGGTCTTCGTTGTTTCTGGCGGCCATGACCGGCGCGAGGTCCTCGCCAAAGAGCGCGGCTAGTCGCTGCCTGCCTGTTTTGCTGCTGTAGCCGCTGTCTTTCCAGAGGCGCCGTACTTCTTCGGCGAGCGTTCGGTGGTCTTCTTGCTTGTGGGACTCGTGGATGAGCATGGTGTGGTGCTCATAGCGGCAGAGATCGGGGCGGGTCTTTTCGCGGTACAGCTTGACCATGCCGGTCAGCACGTACATGTCTATTGCTTGCTGGAGCGCGTCGAGAGGGTCCTCGTCGTCGATAGCGCGCACATAGGCCTTCTCGTTTGAGCTCCCGTAGGTCGGTGTTTCGCCTTCGCCGAGTGGTTCGAGGTCGTGGTACTCGCGCGCGCCCATGTAACCCGGGGGTCGGTCGAGCGAGATGATGAAGTCCCGCGGGAAGATGTCGACGGCATCGCCGGGGTCGACGAATACGTTTGCGAACGGGGTCGCGGTATACCCCACGTACTGGCCTCGTGGTAGCAGCTCAAGCAGCTGCGAAATGAGGCCGTTGATTGCCGTCCGGTCTTTTTGGCCTTCGGCCCACTTTTTGGGGTTGGAGGTATTGATCGAGGCTTGGTCGGACTCGTCGTCGATCACGAGTGCGGGGATGTCAGGGAGCTTCGGACTGATTTTTTTGAGGTCTAGTACGAGCTTCGACAAGACGCCCTTGTTCTTCTTGACTACCGCTATGCGTGTCGGGAGACGGTGCAGGTTGATCGACGCGTTCAGCGGCTTCGTTTTGTCGAGCGCTTCGAAGTCGAGCGCCGCGATTCCTTGCTTGAGCGCCTTGTAGTCACCGGCGTGAGTCGTCAGCCGATGCACATCGGAGAAGCCCACGTCGGAAGGCAAGCTCCCGTGGCGGACGAAGTCCTTCCAGTCGGGATCGTCGTGGTAGTCGACGGTGAGCTTCGCCTCCTCGTCGGACTCGTCGATCCCGCGCATCATGTTCTCGTAGCCGGTTAGCTCCTTGTCGAGCCTGCGCTGTGTTTGGGCGCGGAGCATGTTCGTCGTGCCGCTGAGGACGATGATCAGTCGGTATCCGGCGTCGATGGCGCGGGCGATAACGCCGGTGAAGTTGGCGGTCTTGCCGCTCTGGACGTATCCGACGACCAAGCCCTTTGCTTGGTATACCTCGGTCCGCTCGGGATCGCCGAGGCGCTCGACGATCCGTTGGGTGTTCAGGCCGAGTGAGGCGATGGCGTCCGGGTCCCAGCGCTTGGAGGCTAGGTAGGAGGCGTAGTGCTCCCAGTAGAACGGTGTGCGCTCTGCCATCACTCGCTCGTACCAAGGCTCGAAGACCCGGCTGATGACGACCGTTGTGTCTGTCGCGGGGGGTGTCGCGGCGTCGAAGCAGGCGATAAGCTCTTGGTCGATCCCGAGCAGTTGGTAGATCAGCTGTCGCCTCTCGGTTGTTCTCGGCGCGGTCTCTGTGACCCAATCCTTCAGCGTCTCGGCGTCCCAGCTCGCCAGTGCCAGGCGCCACTCGACCAGCAGGAGGTCTCCGACGGGGGCATCCGTCAGGTGCGTGATGAGTACCGAGGGGTCGGCGAAGTGGGGTGCCTCGCGCTCGTCGGCCTCGAACGCAATGCGCCGGGACAGCGGCGAGGGGCCGCTGTTCTTCATGGCGTTCAGCGCTGCCGTGTAGATCTCGTAGAGGATCGCGTCGTCGGCGCTCTTACTCATTCTGTGCTCCGTTCATGGCGGTCAGGATCGTGTTGAGCGTTGGTGGCGGCGGTTCGGGTGCTGTCTTGCCGTCGACGTTGATCTCGTAGGTGACGTCTAGGAGCCCGGAGGTGTCGAGGTCGGCTCGCTCAAGCACGTCGGGCGTGATCCTGGGTAGCGAGTCGTCGACGGGTAGTGCCAGCGGCGCAGACCTCAGTCGCCAGCGCTCATCGAAGAGGTCGCGGGTCTCCTCGCGCCAACCGACTTCGCGGAGGTTTTTCTCGATCGGGCCGCGCGTCGTCTCGTCGGCGACGGCGAGGACGAGGTCGATGAGGCCCGCGAGGGTGGCGCCGGCCCCATCTCCGGCGCGAGTGATTTGGAGAGATACGAGCCATAGCGGTGTGGCCCCGGTGTTGACGAGCTGGCTGAGGCCGTGAATCCAGTGGTGACGATGCTCTCCGGTTGTGGTCTTGATCTCCACGTCGACGTCGGGGAGGCCGAAGTCGTGCTCCTCTCCGAGTCCGCCGCGCCAGGCCGTCGCGGTTGCCGCTCCTGTCGAGATGAGGGCTTGGAGGACGAGTAGCTCGCCGAAGAGCCCGATCTCTGTCGTTGTGCTCATGCGGGAGCGCTCGGTCAGGATGGAGCGATAGACCGCGAGTGTTTCGCTGAATGCCTCGAGCGGGTCTGTGCCGGCGAGCTGGATACGGTCGGCTATCGACATCAGCATGCTGTAGCCGTCGACGACGATCCGGCGGTCCGTTGTGGAGATGTCGAGGTAGGTGGTGCCGGCCTCGGTGATCAGAGATGCGGTGACGTTTGTGAGCTCTTGCTGCGGTAGCTGTGCGGTCTCGGCAGCCGGGGCTCTGAGCGTGAGTTCACCGGTTTGCGGGTTGATTCGCAAGCGGAGGGTGGGGTCTCCGGCTATCGGGATGTCGACCAGGACGCCCGTGTCCCAGTGCCGCATCAGCGTTGGCGTCGTGAGGCGCCTGGTCGGGTCGGGCTTCACGCGGCTGTCTCTTTTGCGGCTGCTCTGAGGATGGCCTGCCACATTTCGACGTTGTCCTTGTCGCGTGGACCCATGTTCTGTCCGGCGAAAATGTGCTCCATCAGCAGGAACATCAAGGTCTTTACGAGCGGCACGTCGTTGACGCTGGCGCGTCGCTGCTCGAGCATCGGCTTGCGGTAGCGCCTGTTGAGCCAGAGGATCCCCTGCTCGCGGTCGATCTCGAAGAAGTCGTCGTCCTCGAAATCGGCCCAAAGCACGGGTACGGCCTCGACGTCCTTGAATGACACCTCTCGGCTCAGGGCGGTGCGTACTTTTGCCGGAATCCCGCTGCCCGGAGGCATGACGGGCGATCGATCGCGGTTACGTCGGTTTGACTCCTTGACCACCCCGCGGGCGCGTTCGAGGTAATCCGCGAAATGGATGCCGCCGGGTGCGGTTGCGGCTTCTACGGCCGGGCCGAACTCGGGGCCGACCTCGACCCCGTTCTTCTCGGGCTTGAGGTAGAGCATCCCTTGGACGTCGCCGTCGATGTCCAAGGCGACGCGGGCGAGGTTCAGCTGCTTGTCGGGGTTCGTGAGGCCGTTCCATCCCCCTCGCTGTACGAGTCGGTCGCGGTAGTAAACGTAGAGTCCTTGTCTCTCGATCAGCTTGCCGTCGAGGGTGAACTGTTCGGCGGTCGAGCGGCCGGGCCATATGTGGCACGTCAGCGTAAGCGTCGGGTCGTCTCCGACCTTCAGCTTCTTGGGCCAGCGGGGGGCGCCGCTACGCGTGTAGCCAAAAGGGTTCAGCGCCGTCACGGTCTGGCGGATCAGCTCTTCGCCGTCGTCCTCGACATCGATGAATACTTTGACGTCCGTCTCTTCGAGGATGCGGTGAAAAATGAGTCCAAGGTGTGTTCGGATCCTCGCCATTGCGTCTTGGAGAAAGCGGTCGACCGTATCGTCACCGTGGATGACTGGGAAGCCTTTGACGTCGTCCCATCTAACGACCGTTCCCGTGCTTGCCCGGGGCAGGTTCCAGTCGCGACGAAGCTGGGCTGCAGCGAAGCCTGGCTCCACGATCTCGCAGCCGAAGTCTCGTTGCGCCTGCTCGATCCGCCAGCGTTTCCCGACCGGCCCGTGGCCTCGGGCCTTGGACACGACGGTGACGCTGCTCGCCTGGCTGAAGGACGCCGCCTTCAGACCGAGTCCGAATCGCCCGATCTCGTCTGCGGAGTAGGACCGCTCGCCGCCGACGGTCATAGCGACGTTGATAGCCGCCTCACTCATGCCGGCGCCGTTGTCGACGATCAGCAGGCGCACGAGGCGCGGGCCGTCGCGGACGAATCGGATGAGCACGTGCCCGGCCCCGGCATCGATCGAGTTATCGACCAGCTCAGCGACGGCCGCCTCGAGTGTGTGGTTGCGTCCGAGAGCCTCGAGCGACCGGGGCTCCGGGGCGAGGATCAGGCTCCCCGTAATTGGGACGTCGTCGCCGGCGGCGTTGCTCTCGCCCATTCTCTCTCCCTGATCTCCTCGTTCGCGTCTCGATCACAGCGACTCCGCAGTTGCGGCCTAAGGTTCGCATAGCCGGAGTTTGCCCGGCTCTCCGAGGCACGCCCGCGGGGCGCTTCGAGGTCTCGTTGCGATGGAGGTTCTTGAGGTGCGCCGGCGAACTGCCTGGAGAATGGTCCGAAAGCAGGGATCCGCGAGCGAAGTCCGTCGTATCTCCGACGCCTTGATGGAGCTCGCCGACACGATCGATGATCCTGCCGCCACGCGCGAGGAGCTCGACGAGTTCGTCGCCGAGATCTACGGTGTGCAGCGAGCGCGGTTTGGGCCGCGCCCGCGCGCCAAAGGCGGCGAAGGCGCTAAGCAGAAAATTCTGGACTTCTTGATCGCGCACGTGGGGGACGAGGTCTACGGGGAGCAACTCCACGCGGTCAGCGGCGGGATCGGCGAGTGGGCGCGACGGGTGCGAGAACTCCGCGGCGAAGACGGCTACGACATCGCCGAGATCGGGGCCAGCGTGTACGTACTGCAAACCCCGGAGCCGGATCAGGAGCGCGCCGCCAAATGGCAGCTCGCGAACTCGATCCGCAAACGCAAGGGGTCCGCGAAGAGCCGAATCGAAGCGTATCTCGAGGCTACGGTAGGCCAGCCGGTCACAGGAGAACAGCTGGACTACGTCGCGCGGATCAAAGAAGGAGCGCGGCGAGTCCGAGCGCTCCGCGACGAGTCTGGTTGGCCGATCGACTCACACATCGAGGAGCCCGATCTCGGCCCGGGCGGCTACCGGCTGCTCTCAACGGACCCCGGCGATCGCCGCGACACCTCTGAACGGCTATACCCGGACGAACTGAGAAGGCGTGTTTTCGAGCGCGACTCCTACACCTGCGCAGAGTGTGGTCGTGACCGCGAGAAGGCCCTTGCGGAAGGCGACACGCGCTTCTATCTGGAGGTGCACCACAAGGTCGCTGTAGCCGACGATCTCGCCGAGCTACCGACCGCCAAGCGCAACAACATCGAGAATCTGAGTACCCTCTGCCATCGCGATCACGTCCGCGAGACCGCCGCGCTGCAACGGCGAAAGCGCAGCCCGCGCCGCCTGTCCGGTTAGGCCGCGGCGCGCTCGAGAGCCCGGCCTGCTCGTGGGCTAGCGTCGAGCTGGCGGGCAACCTGCTCGGCGATCCTTCGGGCCAGGAGGGGCGGCACGGCGTTCCCGATCTGCTTCGCTACCGAGGTCATGGATTGGGTCTCGGGGAAGTGGAAGTCGTCTTGGAAGGACATGCACCGGGCGGCCTCCCTTACCGTTATCGGACGATGAGCCGAGGGGTGCAGATAGCGGCCCTTCTCCGGCTTGTAGAACTCCGTACGGATCGTGAGTACCGGCCTGTCCCACCAAAGGCGCCCAAACACGTCGGTGGTTCCAGTGGGCTTGTTGCGCCAACATTTGGGGACCAGGTGCCCGAGTCCGGCTCGGTCGAGGTTCCTTTGCATCTGGAAGCGGTCGCCGCCGTTGCGGGGGACCGCCTTATAGCGGCGCATGCTCTCTGGGCGAGGATTGCGCGGGTTATGCCAGTCGTGGCCGGATGGGTTCACCGTGAGTCCGTGAACGGCGTCGCGGAATGTCCTCCAGGGCTCTGTTCCCAACACCGGGGCCTCCGGCGTCGAGTGTGTTGCCTCGGGCAATCGGGGAGTGCCGTCTCGCAAGCCGACCACGATGGCTCGCCTCCGCCGTTGCGGCACACCGTAGTCGGCGGCGTTGAGAATCCGACCATCCACTGCGAAACCGCGCTCTTCGGCAGCGGCGCGAAAACTTCTGTACTCGGGTGCGATCAAGAGCTCGGGCACGTTCTCCATCACGAATGCACGAGGCTGAACTTCATCGAGGGCTCTCAGGTACTCGCGCCAGAGGGCGCGACGCTCAAATCCAACGCCCGCGCGATTGAGTGGTGAGAAGCCCTGGCAAGGCGGCCCCCCGATCACGACATCGGCGGCTGGAAACCTCGTAACATCCTCGATTCGGCCAACGAATGCATGCTCTGCGCCGAAATTCGATGCGTAGGTCACGGCGGCGTCCTCGTCCATCTCGACCGCGAAAATGGGCTCGAACCTGCCCGTGTCCGAGAAGCCGCGCGTCATCCCGCCACATCCCGCGAACAGGTCGATCAGCGTGTAAGCCGTCATGTTGTCGCAAGCTAGTGGCGGCTGCGGACGGAACTCGAACGTCCGTTCGTGTCGCTTACGAGTGCTTTCTGGACCCGGCTCGCGCAGTCCTCGGGGCTGGCGTCGATCTCGAAATCCCAGAGCCGCAGGACCGTCCAGTCGAGCCGGCGAAGGGCGGCATTGACTTCCTGGTCTCTCTCGCGGTTCCGGGCGATCTTGGCATCCCAGAACGCACCCGATTGCCCGTGGTAGTAGTCGGGGTGTCCATGCCAGAAAGCGCCGTCGACGAAGACTGACAATCGGGCCCGCCGAAAGACGAGGTCGGGACTGCCGGGCAGGTCCTTCGGATGGAGCCGCCAGCCGCGGATACCCGACGCCCACAGTGCGCTGCGCAGGGCAATCTCAGGCGCGGTGTCCTTCGTCCTCACGCGCGACATCAGCCTGCTGCGCGCCTCCGGCTTCCACGAATCAGCCATTGACCGGCACCGTATGCGAAGCGCAGATCACCGTGCACGCACGGTGATCTGCCAAGTCGCGCGGAAAATCTTCAGACGGCTCGATCCCACCCTCAATACTGCCGACCGTAACCCGGGTGCCGGCGCGGGCCCTCGTGGGGTCCATCGGCGCTCCACCCGCTCGGCAGATGCGGTTGTAAGGCCTCCGGCGTGGCCTCGGGCACTCGCGGCATCACCGGCGGCTTGCCGAGCGGATCGCGCTGCTTGACGTAGTTCTGAGCCCAAACGAGCCACTGCGCAGTCTCCTCATGCTCGCCGTACGCCGCCGCCGTCGCCTCGATGTAGCTGCGCAGCCGCTGAATCTCCGCATAGGCGCTCGCCTGTCCGCCTAGCCACTCGGCGCGATGCTCCTCGACGAGTCGCTCCTTGGCCTGCTCCATGTGCACCAGCCACTGACGCTCGCGCTCTTCCGCCGCACGCCGAGCTCGCTCGGCGTCCTCTTCGGCTTCGATCCGCTGGACCTCGGCGGCCTCCTTGGCGAGCACGATCCGTTCCTCGATCTCGCGAAACAGGTGGGGGAGACGCTCCTCGAGCGTCCAGGAGGAGCGATCGCCCCAACGCCATTGACGCTCAGCAAAGGTCATCGAACTCTCGGGAAGGAGCTCAAGCCTGAGCCGCCCCGTGGCGTCGGCGTCGTAGGGCCCCCGAGGGAAGGGCCGGTCGCGATAGAAGCTCGACTCCGAGGACACGTTGCGATAGTGATGGACTTCCCTCTCCCAGGCGCCGCGTGGGTGGACGCGTTCCTCGAATAGGCGGAGCCCAAGTGTGTGGCCCGCCGCGAGGACCCTGAGATCCGCTCCCCGCGAGCGCCGTACACCGTCCGGGTTCGGCCCAGACACCTCCCAGCTCCTCAGCTGCGCCTCGGTGGCGATCGCGTGAATCAGCCGCGTGGCTCGCGCCACCAACGCCCGCGACACCTCATGACGATGCTTCTGGTCGCGGAACTGACGGGCGGCGGCGTGGTGGCGTCCGACCTTTTCAGGGACGGGGACCGGCGTGAGCTCCGCCGGTGCCATCGCTCCGAAAGGCGCATCCACGAGTGCGATCTCGAGTTCGCGTTCGAGGCGCGTGATCTGGAAGCGCTTGCCGGGTGGCAGCTTGCGGTGGCGTTCCGCTAAGAGTGCTCGGCGCTCGTAGTCGACTCCGTCGTCGGCATACCAGTAGCGGCGCGGGACTCGCAGGGACCCTCCAGCCGCCAAGACGTCCTGGACCAGCTGCTGTGTGACGGAGACGTTCGCTTGGCGGGGGGCGGGAGGATCGTCGCCTTCCAGCTGCTCCGCGAGTCACTCGGGGGACGGTCGACGGAGCGCCCAGCCTGTCGGCTCGCCCGTTTAGGTGCCAGCGCGCTAGCGGTGGGCGAAGGGCAAGGCTGATCGAGACGATCCTCTAAGGCTGATGACGACCCTCGACGCCTACGTTCGACGCGCCCGCTCGTCGGCCGAACGGGCCGCTTCGCCTCAAGCCCCGGCTATTAGGTCCGAGCTTCCGCGATCCGTCCTGCCTCACCGCGCTTTTCAACGACGAAATAATTGCCGTACGCCTCAACGGTTGTCTCGATCTCCGGCTCCTCGTGCCCCCTCAACACGATGAACCGTCGGGGGTGCTCCCTCACGGCCCCGTATGCGTGGCTAGTGATATTCAGCCGCGCCGCACAGTCATCGCCGGCGCACTCGCAGATGAAGCCATGCGGCGGCTCCCCAACGGGCGGCGCGGCGTGCTCAATCGTGTCGTTGAAGTGACGAGCCATCACCTCGTTAGAGGCCATCCGCTGTTCACGTCGATCCTCCATGGTCTTAGGCCCCTGCTGTTCGTCGTATCAGCGCCCGTACCAGGCGCGTTTCTGGCGTATGAGCCGCCAGCGCTCTGTTGTCGACCCTACGCCTACGCGGTCGATGGAGGGCGTAGGTGGCGATGGGGCTGATCCAGCCGCCCCTGTCGAATCTAAGCGCGGCCGAGGAACCGTGGCCTGGCGGCAAGCGGCCGGTCGCCGAGCCGCCGATCGAGACGATCCTGTGACGCGGCAGGGTCGACCCCAAGAAGACGAAGAGCCCGGTGAGGGACCGGGCTCTTCTTCCAACGGGGAACAATTCCGTGCGGACTCATTACCCCGGCGCGGAGGCTCCAAACGTCGGGTTTCACCGTGACGCCGCTGACCGGCCTACTCCTCCAGCCCCACCGCTTTGAGGGCCTCGGCGCGGTCGAGATAAGCGCGAGTGCGGGATACCTTGCCGCCGCGAAAGTCGCAGATCATCGAAAAGGGGGTATCCACGACGACGCCACTCGCCTTGCCTCGCCCTTCCAGCCGACCGAGCACCAACACTCGGTCGCCGAGGTCGCGGTATTCCTCCGCGACGGAACGAAACTCTTCCCAGGTATCCGCCGCCTCGGCGAAGAAGCGTTCCATTCCCTCGCGTCCACGGAAGCTACCGCCCTCCACGCTTCCCATGAACGCTCCGGCCCACTCGAAATCTTCGGTGATGAGTGGCGCGAGGCTGTCCATATCGCGCCTGTCGAACGCATCTATCGCGCGTTCGATCTTCTCCACGTTCTCACGCGACATAGGCTAGTTCTCCAGCCTCGCTGCCTCAAGTGCCTCCTCTTCGCGCATGAAGATCAGCCACTCCGTGATCTTGCCCGCCCGAACCGAGAAAAGAAACGTGAACGGCATCTCGACCCGGACTCCGCTGTCCTTGCCCCTTCCGCTGTTGAGCGTCGTGGCCATGACGTAGATGCCCAGATCTGTCGTGGTTCGTACCTCCAGGCTAAAGTCGTCCCACTGCTCAGGCCAGACCGCAAAGGCATCGAGCACACCGGCGTGGCCGACTTGCTGGCGCGAGATGCCGAGTAACTCGACAAGCTCCGCGTCCTGCGTGACTACGACGTTCTCGTGACACAGCCGCAAGACGCCTTCCAAATCGCCTCTTTCGAAGGCTTCAAAGGCCGTCCGCACGACCTCCACGTCCTCCTGCGACATCGCCTACTCCTCCACCCCGGCTGCTTTGAGAGCCTCCGCCTGGCTGAGAAATGCCTTTCCTCGCACCACTTGGCCGGCACGGAGTGTCCAGATGATGGCGATGTCCTGCTCGATGGCCAGATCGCTGCCCCTCCCGCGCCCGTGCACCCGGTGCAGATGAACAACCCGTTCCCTCCCAGCCGGTATGAAACGATCCGCCGCAAGGCGCCATTGGGCCCAGGCTTCGTCAAGGTTGCGCCGGTACTCCGACAGGCCGCCCGTCCCTTTGTATGTCTGCAGCGTGAGCGACTCGAACTCTGCGTCGGAAGCCAGCATCGAGGCTATCCGCCCATCGTCATGTTCCTTGAACGCTCGGATCAGCCGCTGAACGATCTCGATGTTCCCCTCAGACATCGCCTACTCCGCCAGCCCCACGGCTTCGAGCCCCTCTTGCCAGGAGAGGTACGTGCGGATCGAGCTGATCTTCGCGTCGCTAACCACGCTGTGGATTGCGAACTCCTGGTCGAGCTGAACACCGCTGGTGCTCCCGCGCATCTTCACGCGCCCGAGCCAAAGCGTCGACGATCCGAGATCGCGCGCCTCGGACTCCTTGAACTCGAACACATCCCAGGTCTCCCACGCTGCGGTGATCCCGCTTCGCACCTCGTCATGGCCTCGATAGATCGTCCGCTCGACCGCTGCAGGACCGGCAGGCATCCACTCGATGTCCGGCGCGGCGTAGTCGAGCCAGAGGTCGACCTGGCGTTGATTCCAGGCATCGATTCCCTTGCGCAGTAGCTCCACGTTCTCCTGCGACATCGCCTACCCCTCCGAGCCTAGATGATTGATTCCACGGGGGAGCGCGTGGATATCGAGGATTTGTAGGCAGCAGGGTCGAAGTCGGCGGTGCTCATATGCATCGCCGACCGAAGGGAGCCTCGATGGACGCCGACCTCGACCTGCTGCTGACCTCCGTTTATGTGACGGCTGACGATCTCCTGCCCGAGAGGCCGGGGAACGCCAGAAGAAGCGTCACAGACGCGGAGGTCGTCACGCTTTGTGTTGCTCAGGCGATCATGGGCATACCCTCGGACCGGCGTTTCTTGGCGGTCGCTTCGAAGCATTTGCGCCACCTGTTCCCGAACATCCCTGGGCAGGCCGGAT
>JBBSDZ010000030.1:0-29400 GCA_038240205.1 Solirubrobacterales bacterium
CCTAGAGTGTCCCCCGATGCCACCGGACTCCCGCCCAACGACGCACACGACGGCGGCCTCGGCGATCTCGCTGCGGGCGGTCCGCAAGCGCTACGGCCCGATCGTCGCCGTCGACGGGCTCGACCTCGAGGTACGCACCGGCGTGTGCTTCGGGCTGCTCGGCCCGAACGGCGCGGGCAAGTCCACGACGATGCGGATGTTGACCGCGCAGGCGCTCGCCGACGGGGGTGAGATCGAAGTGCTCGGATACCAATTGCCGGGCGAGTCCAAGCAGGCGCGAATGGAGATGGGCGTCGTCCCGCAGCTGGACAATCTCGACGTCGAGCTGACCTGCCGGCAGATCCTGACGGTGTTCGCGCGCCTGTACCGGGTGCCGCGCGGAGAGCTACGCGCGCAGGCTGTGCAGCGGGCGCTCGAGATCGCGAACCTCTCGCCGCGGGCCGACACGATCGTCAGAGAGCTCTCAGGCGGCATGCGCAGGCGACTGCTCGTCGCGCGCGGGCTGATCCACGAGCCGCGCTTGGTGCTGCTGGACGAGCCGACGGTGGGCCTCGACCCGCAGGTGCGCCAGGAGCTGTGGTCGCTGATCGACGGGCTGCGCGAACAGGGCGTGACCGTGCTGATGTCGACCCACTACATCGAGGAGGCCGAGCGCCTGGCCGACGTCGTCGCAGTCATGTCGCACGGCCGGATCGTCGCGCAGGGGACACCCGCAGAGCTCGTGCTCGAACACGCGGGCGAGCAGGTGCTCGAGGTCTACGGGCCACCGGCGCAGCTCGCCGACGCGAGCGAGATCGCCGCCCGTAACGGCTGGCAGAGCCGCCGCAGCGGGCCGGCCCTGGCGATCATGCGCGCCGAGTCGCTCAACGGCGAAGCGCCAGAGGGCGTTCGCCGCCCGGCGAGCCTCGAGGACGCGTTCGTCGCGCTGACCGGTGAGGAGATCGAATGAGCGCGCGCGCTCAAATCTCCGGCTCACCTCCGGCTGCGCGCCGTATACGCCGCCTGGAACCGGCGGCGTTGGCCGGCGTGATGAGCCGCGACGTCGTCATCTTCAAGCGCTACTGGAAGGCGACGACGTTCTCTTCGGTCGTGCAGCCGACGATCTACCTGCTGGCCTTCGGCCTCGGCTTCGGCACGCTGCTCAAACAGATCGACCACGTAAAGACGATCGAGTACATCGCGACCGGCACGGTGGCGACGGCCGTGCTCTTCTCCTCGGCGTTCCCAGGCATGTTCAACACGTTCATCCGCTGGCAGTTCCAGCGCACCTACGACGCGATGCTGGCCGCGCCGGTCGACGTCGAGGAGCTGATCACCGCGGAGGTGCTGTGGATCTCTCTGCGCGCGGGCGTCTACGGCGTGGCGCCGCTGCTGGTGGGCATGCTCTTCGGGCTGGAACCGGACGCGGGCATGCTGCTGGTGCCGCTCGCCGGGTTCCTCACCGGCTTCGGCTTCGCCTCCTTTGGCGTCCTGATCGCCGCGGTCGCCAAGACGATCGACAACTTCAACTACGTCACGAGCGCCGTGCTGACGCCGATGTTCCTCGTCGCCGGCACCTTCTTCCCGATCTCGGCGCTGCCGGCAGGCGCGCGTCAGGTCGCCCAGGTCAATCCGCTCTACCACTGTGTCCAGCTCGTGCGCGACGCCTCGCTCGGGAACCTGCAGGTGGCCGACCTCGGCCACGCCGCCGTGCTGCTCGCGTTCGCGCTACTGATGTGGCGGCTGGCGATCTGGCAGCTCGGCAAGCGCCTGATCGACTGACGCGTGCGTCCGCGCGCTTAGAGAACTTTCAGGTTCCTCTCACGTTGCTCCTACGAGGAGCGGTGACTCTCCCCGGATGAGCGTTGCATGGGAGAGCACCCCAGCGGCATCTTCGGGGCCGGCGACAGCCCGGCCGCCAGCGGCCTCAGTCGGCGGCGAGTGGCTCTTGCGCGCGCGCGCAAGAGCACTGACGATGCGCCGCCCACGCCCGGAGCTGGGCGCGCTGATCGTGCTCGCGGCGGTGCTGAACCTGGGGGCGCTCGGGAAAAACGGCTGGGCCAACGACTACTACAGCGCCGCCGTGCGCTCGATGAGCTCGAGCTGGCACAACTTCCTGTTCGCGTCGCTCGACCCGAGCGGGGTGATGACGGTTGACAAGCCGCCGCTGGCGTTGTGGGTGCAGTCGCTGTCGGTGCGCGTGTTCGGCTACCACCCGCTGAGCATGCTCGTGCCGCAGGCGCTGATGGGAGTCGGCAGCGTCGCGCTCGTCTACGGCCTAGTGCGCCGCCGCTTCGGGCGCATCGGCGGGTCCGTTGCCGGTCTGGCACTCGCGCTGACGCCGATCACGGTCGCGATCTCGCGCCACAACAACCCGGACGCCCTGCTCGTCCTCTGCTGCGTGGCCGCGCTGTGGTGCGCCGTGCGCGCGTTCGAGGACGGGCGCACGCGCTGGTTCGTGCTCGCCGGCCTGTTCGTCGGACTCGGCTTCGAGACGAAGATGGCCGTCGCGCTGACGGTCGTGCCGGGGATCGCGCTCGCTTGGCTGCTGATCGCGCCGCGCGGGCGCGTGCGCGCCCTGCGCCAGCTGCTGGCCGGCGGCGCCACGATGCTCGTGGCCGGCGGGGCGTGGCCTGCGCTCGTCGCGCTCACGCCCGCGGCTGACCGGCCGTGGATCTCAGGCACGAGCGACAACAGCATCCTCTCGTTGATCTTCGGCTACAACGGCCTCGGCCGCGTCGACGGACAGGCCGGCGGGCCGGGCGGTCTCGGTGGCGGCAGCGTCTTCGGCGGCTCCGCAGGCCCGTTGCGCCTGCTCAACTCGGCGCTCGGCGGGCAGGCTGGCTGGCTACTCGGCTTCGCCCTCGTCAGCGGCCTCGGCATCCTCCTCTCCACGCGTCTGCGACGCTCCGATCCCCGCAGTGGCTGGCTGATCGCCGTCGGCGGCGCATTCCTGACGACCGCCGTGCTGTTCAGCGCAGCGAGCGGCATCTTCCATCCGTACTACGTCTCGCTGCTGGCACCGTTTGCCGCCGCGCTCGTCGGCGCCGGCGCAGCGCAGCTGATCGGCAGCGGCATCGACGCGCGCATCTTTGCGCCGCTCGCGCTCGCCGCCGGGGTCGCGACCGAGCTGGCCGTGCTGCACCAGTACCCAGGCCAGCTGAGCTGGTTGCCACCCGTGCTGATCGCCGTCTGCCTGCTCGCGGCAGTCGCGCTGGCGGCTCTTGCGAGCCGGCGCCTGCGCTTCGCCGCGGCCGGCGCTGCCGTGACCGCGCTGCTGCTGGCGCCGTCGGCATGGGCTCTCGACACGCTCGGCCACGCGAGCAGCGGCACCTTCCCCGAAGGCGGCCCGGCCAACGTGCAGTCGCTCGGCGGCGCCGGCATGTTCGGCGCGCCAGGCGTAGCCAGTCGCCCACGGGCATTCGGGCTGGCGCCCGGCGCGGGCACCGGATCGGCGGCGCCCGGCGCGAGCACCGGTCCGCCGCTCAGCACAGGTGGCGCGTCGGCCGGGCAGTCGGCTCCGCCCGCGGGCGGAGCCGGCCAGATCCCCCCGGGCGCCGCCGCAGCCAGGGCGGGCGGAGCGCTCTCCGGCCCGGCCACGGTCCCGGGAGCGGGTCAATTCGCTCCGACCGCGCCCGGCGCCATCGGCGGGACGAGCCGTGGGCTGCCGCCGGGCTTCGCACGCGCCGGCGGCGGGCCGGGCAGCGGCGGGCCGGGCTCTCCGTTCGGCAACGACCGCTCAGTCACGCAAGCGGCGACCTACGTGAAAGCGAACGGTGGCGGCACGATCGCCGTGTCCAGTCAGTCGAGCGCCGCCGCGGCGATCATCGCCACGGACGCAAACGTCGCGGGCATCGGCGGCTTCTCCGGCCGCGAGAGCGATGTCAGCGTCTCCTGGCTCGCGCAAGAGATGAGCGCCGGTTCGATTCGCTGGGTGCTCTCCGAAGGGAGCACGCAGGCCGGTGGCTTCGGTGGTGGCACGCCGGCTCTGCGCGGCGACACGCGAGCCGGGTCCAAAGCTGCGATGTCAGCCGTGGCAAAGGCCTGTCTGAAGGTCTCGCTCCCCGCGAGCACAACCACCGCGAGCAGTGCCTTTCCGGGCGCGAGCGCGACAGGGGGCCACGGTGCTGGGAACGTCGTGCTGTACGACTGCCAGGGCCGCTCCGCCGCGCTGCTCAGCGCCGGCTGAACCTGCCCCGTGCGGCTCTCAATCCGGGCCAGGGCTCGCTCGGGCAATCCGGCCACCGGCTGGCTTGGGGCTTCAGCGGGAAGGACTATCCGTCGATTCGTCCAATAACAGCCATTGGAGCGCGCAACCATTGCTGCGCAACTTTTTGGGGTGTACGGGAGTCATAACCCGTAGTGCTCCGGGTTCGGTTTCGATTGGGGAGGTTCGCATGAGGTCGCACGTTCGCTTTTCTTTCATTGCGCTGCTGCTGAGCGCGATGGTTGCCGTCACCGCGCCCGCAGCAGCCCAGGCTGCGTTCGGCGTCGAAAGCTTCTTTGCATCGAACTGCAAGGCGGGCTTCGAAAACTGCAAAAAACCAGCGAACGCGGCCGAAGAAAAAGCGAAGGCCGAAGAAGAAGGGTTCACCCAGGCGGGTGGACACCCGAACTTCGGGATCACCGACTTCACCGTCAAAACGAAGGCGACCGAACCTGAAGTTCCGGAAGGCATCGTCAACCACATCCGCACGGACGTCGCCCCGGGCCTCAGCACCAACCCGCAGGTCGTCGGAAAATGCACGGCCGCGGAATTCGGGACGACCGAAGTGGCGCCCGGCTCCGGATTGTTTGCGCCGCCTACATGCAAACCGAACAGCGAAATCGGCATCAACAAAGTCGTCGTCTACGTCAAAGCCGCCGGAAAAGACATCCCGCTGGAAGGAAAAGTCTACAATCTCGAACAGTCCGAAGGTCTCGCATCGAAGTTCGGCGTCGCGCTCAGCGCAACCAACCTCGGCGTCCCCGGCGCCTTCGCCCACACGATCATCGAGGGGCACGTCGAAACCGCCAGCGACTATCACGACTACTTCGAAATCGAGGTTTCTCCGGCACTTCCGCTGGTCAGCTCGCGACTCACCTTCACGGGGAACATCGGGACCGGCGAAGGGCCGATCGGCAGCGGGGGCTTCCTGACCGCGCCGACGAGCTGCACGGGACCTGGTCCGCAGACGACTTCCACCCTGACGCTCGAGTCCGTTGAAGGGGCGACGGCGGTCGGCACCTACACCGCGCCGATCGGCAGCACAGGCTGCGACAAACTGCCTTTCGCACTGACCTTCTCTCTGACCCCGGAAACCACACAAAATGATCAGCCTGACGGCATTACGACGAGCCTGCGGACGCCGCACGACCTCAGCCCCAACGGTATCGACTCCTCGGACCTGCGGACCGCAAGCGTCACGCTGCCTGAAGGCATGACGCTCAGCCCCTCGGCCGCGAATGGCTTGGAAGCCTGCAAGCCCTCACAGATCGGCATCGGCACCAAAGATCCGGTCACGTGTCCTGCCGGATCGAAAATCGGGACGGTCACGCTCGACGTCCCGGGCCTGCCGGCAGGCTCGCTGACCGGAACTATCTACCTCGGCGCGCCGGAGAGCGGGACGATCACCGAACCGCCGTACGTCATGTACATCGACGCGGAGTCAGCGAAATACGGTCTCTCTGTGCGTCTGAAAGGCGCGGCGAGTCCGGACCTGAACACCGGCCGTGTGACGGCGACGTTCGCCGATCCTCCGGGCCAGCCGCCCGAACAGCCGTTCAGCAACCTCGTGCTGCACTTCAACGGCGGAGACCTTGCGCCGATCGCCAATCCGCTCGCGTGCGGCCCGGCGAGCACGACGACCATCCTGACTCCCTACAGCGGGTTCGGCGCGGCGGTGCCGGCGGACGTCTTCACCGTCGACAGCGACAACAAAGGCGGAGCCTGTCCCGCGACGCTGCCGTTCGCGCTCGGCCAGAGCACGGCAAACCAGACGCCGACGGCTGGAGGCAAGACGAGCTTCTCCTTCAACCTGACGCGCAACGACGGCGAACAGTACCTCTCGCAGGTCAAGACCACGCTGCCCGAGGGCCTTGTCGGAGCGATCTCGACGGTGACGCCGTGCACCGACGTCCAGGCGGAATCGGACACGTGCCCCGCCGCCAGCCAGATCGGTTCTGCCGCCGCGGTCTCGGGGTCCGGCGGGACGCCGTTCACGTTCGGCAACGGCAAAGTGTTCTTGACCGGTCCGTACAAGGGAGCGCCTTACGGCCTCTCGATAGCGGTTCCGGCCGTCGCCGGCCCGTTCAACCTCGGCTTCGTCACGACGCGGGCGACGCTCACAGTCGACCCGTACACCGATCGCGTCACGACGACGAGCGTGATCCCGCGGGTAGTCAAGGGCATCCCGACCCGCCTGCGCGGTATCAACGTCTCGATCAACAAGCAGGGCTTCCTCTACAACCCGACCAACTGTGACGCGAAAGCGACGAACACGACGCTGAGTGCCTTCATCCTGGCCGGGGGAAGCGAGACCGCGACGCAGAACCTGTCGAGCCCGTTCCAGGTCGGCAACTGCGCCGCTCTCAAATTCAAGCCCAGTTTCAAAGCAGCCAGTAGCGCCAGGACATCCAAAGCCAACGGTGCGAGCCTCGAAACGACGGTCAACGAGATCGCGGGCGACGCGAACATCAAATCGGTGCTCGTCCAGCTCCCGAAAGCCCTGCCGTCGCGACTGACCACGCTGCAGAAAGCCTGCACCGAAGCTCAGTTCAACGCGGATCCGTTCAAATGCCCGAGCGGTTCCTTCGTCGGCGGCGCCAGGGCGAACACACCGCTACTCCCGAGCAAACTGACAGGCCCGGCGATCCTCGTCTCCCACGGCGGGGCGGCGTTCCCGGACCTAGACCTCGTGCTCGAGGCCAACGGCGTGCGCACGATCCTCGTGGGAAACACCGACATCAAAAAAGGGATCACCACGACGAACTTCGCGGCGACCCCCGATGTGCCGGTGTCGAGCATCACGGTCAACCTGCCGATCGGTTCGCACAGCGCGCTGGCGGCCAACACGAACCTGTGTGCCAACCCGCTGATCATGCCGACGACGATCACCGGCCAGAACGGTGTTGTCGTCAAACAGAACACGCGCATCGCCGTCCGCGAATGCGGCGTGCGCATCGTCGGCCACAAGGTCGTCGGCAGCACCGTGTATCTGACCGTGCAGACATTCGGCGCTGGGCGGATCAGCGGCAAAGGTCTGGGCGCATACACGTTCCGCAGGCTCCGCTCGGCCAGCAAACGGGCGACGCTGAAGTTGCCGCTCTCACGGCGCGCCCGCAGTAGGCACCGCCCGTTCAAGTTGCGCCTGCGGGTCGGCTTCGTGCCGAGGGCAAAGGGCGGCAAGAGCTCGGCCTCGTTTGTGACCGTGACCGTCCGCTAGCGACTTGACCCGGAGGGCGGCCATCGGCCGCCCTCCGGGGCACGCGGAGCCCGCGGCGTCGCCGGCGTGCGAGACAGCGCTTGCTTGCGGCCGTTGCATGCCCTAGATTTTGGTGATGGACGTTGTAACGGGTACGGATACTCAAGCGTCGCCGCACGGGTTGGAATCGGTGCTCGCGGGCGTACGCAGGCTGAGCCTGCTGGCTGACGGGGCCGGCGATGCCGACGCCGTCTACCGCGCGCTCGCACGTGAGCTGCTCTCCTCGCCCGGGGCCGAGGAGGTCCACGTGCACCACCTCGCCGAGGACGAGCACGATGAGCTCGTGGCGGTCTACATGTTCGAAGGCGAGGGGCGGCTCAGCTATCTGATCCCCCGCGGCGAGCGCCCGCCGGGCGTGAGCTGGGTCGCGAGCACCGGGCACAGCCTGCTGATCGCCGATGCCACCGAGCTCGCCGAGAGCGTGCCGCGACTCGCGGCAACCGGAGCGACGAGCTCGGCGCTGCTGCTGCTGCTGTCCGAGCGAGGCGGCGTCGAAGCGGTCGTGATGCTCGTACGCAGGCTCTCCAGCGCCTTCGACGAGCGCGCCGTCGAGCTCTCACGCACGCTCGTCGATCAGGCCGCGACGGCACAGGCGCTTGTCCGCGCCCGCGCCGAGGCGGGCACCGACGCCGTCGCCGGCTGCATGAACCACCGCGCCATGCGCAGGCGCCTGGATGAGGAGATCGGCCGCGCGACGCGCGCCGGCAGCCTGCTGTCGTGCATCCTCATCGACCTCGACGACTTCAAGCTCGTCAACGACCGCCACGGCCATCAGGCCGGCGACGCCGTGCTGCGCCAGGTCGTGCAGGCGCTCGTCGGCGAGTTCCGCGCGTTCGACCGTGTCGCGCGCTACGGCGGCGACGAGTTCGTCGTGATCCTGCCGAACGCCGATCTGCGCAGTGCCGCCGCCGCGGCCACGCGAGCGCTCGAGCGGATGCGCGCGGTCTCCACGCTCGACTCCGAGCCCGGCATCTCCGCCTCGATCGGCGTCGCGCAATGGCATGCGCCGATGGGCACGGACGAGCTGCTCGAAGCCTGCGACCAGGCTCTGCTGCGCTCCAAGCGCGAGGGCACGGGCCGGGTCACGCGCGCCTCCGAGCAGCCGCTCTGACGATCTGACAGACGGCCAGCGACGGGGGAGCGCCGACCGCGACTCTGCGAAACTGCGGGCCATGTCCGCACCGATGAGCCCGATCGCCCGGGAGGCCGCATGACGCAGAACAGCTTTGGCGCGAAGAGCACGCTCGCGGTCGGCGAGCGCAGCTATGAGATCTTCCGGCTCGACGCCCTGCAGCAGCGCTATGACGTGGCGCGGCTGCCCTTCTCGCTGAAGGTGCTGCTCGAGAACCTGCTGCGCACCGAGGGCAATGGCTCGGTCGACGCCGCCGACATCGAGGCGCTCGCGAGCTGGGACGCCAAGGCGCAGCCGAGCAAGGAGATCGCCTTCACCCCGGCACGGGTGCTGATGCAGGACTTCACCGGCGTGCCGGCGGTCGTCGACCTCGCCGCGATGCGCGACGCGATCGCCGAGATGGGGGGCGACGCCGCCACGATCAACCCGCTCGTGCCGGCCGAGCTCGTGATCGACCACTCCGTGCAGGTCGACGCATTCGGCACGCGCGACGCCTTCCGCTTCAACGCCGAGCGCGAGTTCGAGCGCAACGAGGAGCGCTACGCCTTTTTGCGCTGGGGGCAGGAGGCGTTCGACGACTTCTCCGTCGTCCCGCCCGACACCGGCATCGTCCACCAGGTCAACCTCGAGTACCTCGCGCGCGTCGTCTTTCCAAACGAGAAGACCGGCCAGGCCTATCCCGACACGCTCGTCGGGACCGACTCGCACACGACCATGATCAACGGCCTCGGCGTGCTCGGGTGGGGCGTCGGCGGGATCGAGGCCGAGGCGGCGATGCTCGGCCAGCCGATGCCGATGCTGATACCGCAGGTGCTCGGCTTCCGCCTGCACGGCGAGCTGCCTGAGGGCGCGACCGCTACCGACCTCGTGCTGACCGTCACGCAGATGCTGCGCGAGCGTGGCGTCGTCGGCAAGTTCGTCGAGTTCTACGGAGCCGGGCTGGCCGGGCTGCCGACGGCCGACCGCGCCACGATCGGCAACATGTCGCCCGAGTTTGGCTCGACTTGCGCGATCTTCCCGGTGGACGCCGAGACGCTCACCTACCTCGAGCTCTCCGGCCGCCCGGCCGAGCAGATCGCGCTCGTCGAGGCCTACGCCAAGGAGCAGGGGCTGTGGCACGACGAGAGCTCGGAGGAGCCGACGTTCTCAGATCGGATCGAGCTCGACCTCTCCTCGGTCGAACCCAGCCTCGCCGGTCCCAAGCGCCCGCAGGACCGCGTCTCGCTCAGCGGCGCCCAGGTCGCGTTCCGCGAGGCGCTGCGCGACTACGCCCCGAGCGACGGCGATCAGCCTGACGCACACGACGAGGCCGTCGCCGAGTCCTACCCCGCCTCCGACCCGCCCGCCAACGGCGCGCCCGGACACCCCGACAGCCCGCACGAGGCGCCGCCGGCAAGTCCCGCTCCGGCTGCGGCGCCCGCCACCGCGACGGCCGAGTCGCTCGGCGCCAAGACCGTGTCGGTCACGAGCGGCGGCGAGACGTTCGAGCTCGAGCACGGGCACGTCGTGATCGCGGCGATCACCAGCTGCACCAACACCTCCAACCCATCGGTGATGATCGGAGCGGGCATCCTCGCCCGCAACGCGCTCGCCCGCGGCCTGCGCAGCAAGCCGTGGGTGAAGACATCGCTGGCGCCAGGATCGAAGGTCGTCACCGAATACCTCGATCGCGCCGGGCTGACCGAGCCGCTCGAGCAGCTCGGCTTCAACCTCGTCGGCTACGGCTGCACGACGTGCATCGGCAACTCCGGGCCGCTCGCGCAGGAGATTTCCGACGCCGTCGCCGAGGCCGATCTGGCCGTCGTCTCGGTGCTCTCCGGCAACCGCAACTTCGAGGGTCGCATCAACCCGGACGTGAAGATGAACTACCTCGCCTCGCCACCGCTCTGCGTCGCTTACGCGCTCGCCGGTTCGATGGCCCTCGACATCGTCGCCGATCCGATCGGCACCGATGAGCAGGGGCAGGATGTGTATCTGCGCGACATCTGGCCGTCGGAGCGCGAGATCGCGCAGACGATCGGTGAGGCCGTGCGCGCGGACATGTTCCGCAAGAGCTACGGCGAGGTGTTTGCCGGCGACGAGCGCTGGAATGCCCTCGACGTTCCCCTCGGCGAGCGCTTTCAGTGGGACCCGCACTCAAGCTACGTGCGTCTGCCGCCGTACTTCCAGGACATGCCCGCCAAGCCGCCTGCAGTGGCCGACGTAGACGGCGCCCGCGTGCTCGCCGTGCTCGGCGACAGCGTCACCACCGACCACATCTCCCCGGCCGGCTCGATCAAGCGCGATGGGCCTGCCGGCAACTACCTGCAGGGGCTCGGCGTGGCGCCGCGCGACTTCAACTCCTACGGCTCGCGGCGTGGCAACCACGAAGTGATGATGCGCGGTACGTTCGCCAACATCCGCCTGCGCAACCTGCTCGCGCCGGGGACCGAGGGCGGCGTCACCCGCCACCTGCCGGCGGGCGAGGAGATGGCGATCTACGACGCTGCCATGCGCTACGCCGAGGAAGGCGTCGAGCTCGTCGTGATCGCCGGCAAGGACTATGGCTCGGGCTCCTCGCGCGACTGGGCCGCCAAGGGCACCAAGCTCCTCGGCGTGCGCGCTGTGATCGCGCAGAGCTTCGAGCGCATCCATCGCTCCAACCTGATCGGCATGGGCGTGCTGCCGCTGCAGTTTGCCGACGGCGAGACCTACGAGTCGCTCGGACTCGGCGGCGAAGAGCTGTTCGCGATCGACGGCGTCGGTGAGGCGGTCGCAGCCGTGCAGGCGGGCGAGTCCGGGCGCGAGCTGTCCATACGCGCCGAGCGCGGCGGTGGCGAGACGATCGGCTTTTCCGCGCGCCTGCGTATCGACACCCCGCGTGAGGCCGACTACTTCCAGCACGGCGGGATCCTGCAATACGTACTGCGAACGTTGCTCGCACGATGAGCGACGATCCCCAGCAGACGCGAGCGGCCGAGCCGCCACAGGGCGCCTCGAAGCTGCTGCTCGATCTGCTCGCCGCGCGCGGGCCCTCCGGCTACGAGCGCGCGCCCGCGCAGGTCTGGTCGCAGGCGGCCAGCTCCTTCGCCGAGGTCAGCACCGACGTGATCGGAACGCCGCTCGCGATCGTCGCGCCCAAGCACGGCTTCGAGAAGTCGGCGCGGCGTCTGCTCGTGATGGGGCACATCGACGAGATCGGCCTGATCGTGACTCACATCGACGACGAGGGCTATCTGTGGTTTCGCGGCGTCGGCGGCTGGGACGCGCAGATACTCGTCGGTCAGCGCCTCGTGATCGACACTCGCGAGCGCACGATCACGGGCGTCGTCGGCAAGAAGCCGATCCACCTGCTGCGCGACGAGGAGGCCAAGAAGGTCGCCGACATCCGCGACCTGCACATCGACATCGGCGCGCGCGACGGCAAACAGGCGCGCGAGCTGGTGCGAATCGGCGACGTAGCGGTGATCGACGCCCAGCCCGCCGAGCTGCCCAACGGGCGCCTGACCTCGCGCGCGCTCGACAACCGCCTCGGCTCTTACGTCGCGCTGGAGGCGGCGCGCCTGGTCGCGGAGGCCGGCGGCGCCGCCTGGGAGCTCGCGGCCGTCGCGGTCGCCCAAGAGGAGATCACCTTCGGCGGCTCGCGCACGAGCTCCTTCGCGCTCGAGCCAGACGCCGCGATCGTCATCGACGTCACCCACGCCACCGACGCCCCCGGCATCGACGTCAAGGAGAGCGGCAAGCACGAGCTCGGCTCAGGGCCCGTGCTCGCGCGCGGCTCCACGCTCAGCCAGGGATTGTTCGAGCTGCTGTTCGAGACCGCCGAGGCCGAGAAGATCCCGATCACGCTCGAGGCGACCTCGCGCGCTACCGGCACCGACGCCGACGCCGTCCACCTCAGCCGCGGCGGTGTCCCCACTGCGCTCGTGTCGATTCCGATTCGCTACATGCACTCGCCCGTCGAGCTCGTGCAGCTCGACGACGTGCAGGCATGCGCGCGCCTGATCGCCGCAGCCGCTCTGCGCCTGGAGCGCGAGAGCCGCTTCGGCGAGCGAGGCTAGGCCGCGTCCAGCTCGGTGCCGGCGGCGATCTTGTAGGGCGCTCCAGGCGCTCCGCCCAGGGCGAGCACGCGGATTCCCTGCGGACCGGAATAGAGCTTGCGGCGTGCCTGCGGACCGACGCGCAGGAGCGTCTCTCCGTCGAGGTCCACGCGCTCGCCGTCGACCTCCATCCAGCCTGAGCCGGACAGCACGACGAACACCTCCTCCTGCGCGCTCTCCGCGTGGTCGTGCTCGGGGTAGTCGCTGAAGTCGGGCGGGAGCTGCACGACCTGCATCCCGAACGCCGATACGCCGAGCTCTGCGCGGGCCTTGACGAAGCCCCCGTTGAACCCTGCCTGCATGTCCTTGATCTGCTTCGCTGTGTAATCGCTCATTAGCCGACACTAACCGATCGGCAGTGGCATCACGATCCCGAGCTGGCGGGACTGCGCGAGCACCGTCCCGTCGGCCGCCCAGATCAAGCCGTCCTCCTCGAAGAAGCCTTCGTGCACGAGGCCCGAGCGAAAGCGCGCGAAGCAAAGCTCCTCGGGGTCCGGCACGGCCACGCGCGGCATCGCCG
Organism: Solirubrobacterales bacterium; assembly: GCA_038240205.1. Lineage (GTDB taxonomy): Bacteria > Actinomycetota > Thermoleophilia > Solirubrobacterales > Solirubrobacteraceae > Palsa-744. Next base: position 13,174 of record JBBSDZ010000030.1, read on the forward strand.
TGCGGAAATGGATCGTCAGATCGATCGTCGGCGTCGTCGCCGGCGCGCGCAGGCGGATGAACGGAGGCGAGAACAGCGCGTCGCTGAAGAACGCCAGCGACAGCGCGTCGAGCGGCCGCGGGCGCTCCAGGCCGAGCCACGAGCCGATCTCCATCGGCTCATCCGAGCCGCTGAACGGGGTGGCGCCGATGCGCGGCTGGACGACCAGGTGACGCGTAAACGGCGGCGCTCCCTTGAAGTGCAGCGAGCCCGATGCGCGCTCGCGGTCCGGCGGCGCGACCTGCGGCATCTGCAGCTCGGCGATCTCCGGCGCGCTCCACGGGACCGAGAAGGCGGCGAGCGCGAGCGCGATCAGCGTGCCGTCCTGCTCCATGCGCGCAGACAGCGTGCTCAGCGAGCGGCCCTCGCGCTCGATCGCCGCGGCGATGCTCACCGGGGCGGCTTGCGGCGCGCGCGCGTAATGGATCGTCAGCGAGCGCGGTGCGCGCCCGGCGTCGGCGACAGTCTCGATCAGCGCCCGCAGCAGCATCGCCGCCAGGTAGCCCCCGTGCGGCCCGCGGCCGGCCCGCCAGTCCGGCGAGACCTCCGCGGCGAACTCCGCGCGGGTGCCGCCGCGGCCGTCCTGCGCTGCCGTCACACGCCGCACAGCCGTGTCGCGGTCGAAGGCCCCCTCCTCGCTGCTCGCGCCCGGGCGATCAGCCGCCGCCCCCGCGCCCGCCGGCGCCTCAGCCACGTACCAGCCGCTTGTACGTGATCCGGTGCGGGCGCTCCGCCGCGGCCCCGAGCACCGTGCGGCGGTGCTCCTCATACGCCTCGAAGTTGCCTTCGAACCAGGTCACCTGCGAGTCGCCCTCGAACGCGAGCACGTGCGTCGCCACGCGGTCCAGGAACCAGCGGTCGTGGGAGATGATCACCGCGCAGCCGGGGAAAGCGAGCAGGGCGTCCTCGAGGGCGCGCAGCGTGTCCACGTCGAGGTCGTTCGTAGGCTCGTCGAGCAGCAGTAGGTTGCCGCCCGTGCGCAGCAGCTTCGCCAGATGCACGCGGTTGCGCTCGCCGCCTGAGAGCTTGCCGATGCGCGCCTGCTGATCGGTGCCCTTGAAGTTGAAGCCCGAGGTGTACTGGCGCGAGTTGATCACGCGGTCGCCGACCTGGAGATGGTCGAGACCGTCGGAGATCTCCTCCCACACCGTCTTCTGCGGATCCAGCGAGTCGCGCGACTGATCGACGTAGGCGAGCTGCACCGAGTCGCCCAGCTCGAGCGTGCCCGCGTCCGGCGACTCTTCCCCGGTGATCATGCGGAACAGCGTCGTCTTGCCCGCGCCGTTGGCGCCGATCACGCCGACGATCCCGGCGCGCGGCAGGTCGAAGGTCAGATCCTCGATCAAGAGCTTCTCCTCGAAGCCCTTGCGCAGATCGGTCGCCTGGAGCACCTTCTCGCCCAGGCGCGGTCCCGGCGGGATGTGGATCTGCACCTCCTCGAGCTTGACGTTGCGCTCCTCGGCGATCAGCTGCTCGTAGCGCGCGAGCCTCGCCTTGGACTTCGTGCGTTTGCCCTTCGGGTTCGTCCGCACCCATTCCAGCTCCGCGGCGATCGTGCGCGCGCGCCCCTTCTCCGTTCGGTCTTCCTGGGACAGCCGCGCCTGCTTTTGCTCCAGCCAGCTGGAGTAGTTGCCCTCGTAGGGGATGCCCTTGCCGCGGTCGAGCTCGAGGATCCAGCCGGCCACGTTGTCGAGGAAGTAGCGATCGTGCGTGACCGCGACGACCGCGCCCTTGTACTCGGCCAGGTGCTTCTCGAGCCACGCCACAGACTCCGCGTCGAGGTGGTTCGTGGGCTCGTCCAGCAGCAGCAGGTTCGGCGCGCGCAGCAGCAGCCGGCAGAGGGCCACGCGGCGGCGCTCGCCGCCGGACAGTTTGCCGACATCCGCGTCCGCCGGTGGCAGGCGCAGCGCGTCCATCGCGTACTCCAGCTGTGTGTCGAGGTTCCACGCGTCCGCCGCGTCGATCTTCGCCTGAATGTTGCCGAACTCCTCGGCCGTCTCATCGGAGTAGTTGGCGGCGAGCTCGTTGAAACGGTCGAGCAGCGCGCGCGTCTCCGCGACGCCGTCCTCGACGTTGCCCTTGACGTCCTTGGACTCGTCCAGCGCCGGCTCCTGCTCGAGCATGCCCACAGTCGCCCCCGGGGCGAGCGCCGCCTCGCCGCGGTACTCCTGATCGATCCCCGCCATGATCCGCAGCAGCGTCGACTTGCCGGAGCCGTTGTAGCCGAGCACGCCAATCTTCGCGCCCGGGTAGAAGGCCAGAGAGACGTTGTCGAGAACCGTCTTGTCCGGCGGGTGCAGCTTGGACAGCCGGTGCATCGTAAAGATGTACTGAGATGACATTGGCAGGCAGGATAGGAGGTCGCCGCGCTCGCTAACGTTGTCGGGTCATGCCCGTAACCGTTCTGGACATAGAGCAGCACCTGCTCCTGCTCGAGCTCCAGGCGCCGTTCGACAAGCGCGACGTGCAGATGGCGCGCCGGCGCATGGCCAAGCGCTGGCACCCCGACATCGCCCCCGCCGGGCGCCAGTTCGAGCACGAGCGCCACCTGAAGGCGATCAACGAGGCCGCCGACCAGCTCGAGCGCCTCGCGGAGGGCTCACGCGGCGGCTCCGTCTCACGCAACGCCGTGCGCGCGAGCGCCGCCTCCGCGCGCCGTGAGCGCGAAGAGGCCGGCCGGCGCGCCTACGAGGCCGAGCAGCGCGCACGCGCGCACGCCGCCGACCGCCAGAAGCACGACCCGTTCGCCAGTCGCGTGCCCGACCACTCGGTCGTGCACCGCTATGCACGCTGTCTGTCCTATCCCGAGTGGGGCGTGGGCACGGTCGCCGGGATCTACTTCAGCGGCGATCCCGACGGCGAGGAGGAAGTCCAGCAGTGGGCGCGTGTGCGCTTCAGCCACGGCGTGCGCACCGTGCCTGCCGGGAGCATGCGCTTCGTCGACTTCTCAAAGCCCGACCCCGCCGAGGAGCGGGTCGAGCGCTTCATGATCGCCGCGCAGCGGGCCATGGCCGAAGGCGAGTACGACCTCGCCGCCCAGCGCCTCATCTACGCCCGCGACGCCGAGCCCGAGAACGTCGCCGTGCTGCGTCTGATGACGCTCGCCTTCTGGCAGGCCGGCAAGCTGGAGGAGGCCGCGCGCGCCGTGCGCGACTGGGCGCGCGTGGACGGCACGCGCCCCGCCCCGCACCGCTTCGCCTCGCGCATCTACGAGGACATCGGCGCCGTCGATCTCGCCGAGGAGGCCGCTGACCGCGCCGTGCGCCGCGGACCGCGCGACGCCGGCGCGTGGGCCCGGCTGGGGCGGCTGCGGCTGCACCTGTGCGACCGCGAGGGCTCGCTCAAGGCGCTCGAGCGGGCGCTCTCGCTCGCGGCCAGCGAGGACGTGCGCGAGCTGATCGCGCAAGCGCTCGCGCTTGAGCCACAGATCGCCTCGGCCAGCTAACTGCCGCGTCCCGCGTTTCGCCGCAGCGCGCGATTCGCGCTCCAGCCACGCTCCGCAACACCCGCCCGCAGGGCAGCCCTAAAGGATGTTCACCGCACGCGAGACGATCAGTCCGATCGTCAGCAGCGAGACGACCGACTGCACGCCCATCACCGCCTTGGCCATCCACGTCAGCGGCATCGTGTCAGTGGGGGAGAAGGCCGTGTTGTTCGTCAGCGACACGTACAGGTAGTCGAAGTACTTCGGCCGCCAGTCGCGCGGCTCGACGCGGTCGTCGCTCATCTGCGGGAACAGGAAGTCCGGCGCGTTGTCGCGGCCGGCCGCGCGCCTGCCCGGGCCGCCGCGATCCATCTCCCAGTACCAGAGCGCGAAGATCAGCAGATTCGTGAGCCAGATCAGCACCCCCGAGACGATCAGGCCACGTCCGTCCGAGACGTTGTGGTTCAAAAGCAAGTGGGTCAGCTCAGCGAGCGAGTAGATGTTCGCTGCGCTGACGAATGCCGTCAGCGACAATGAGATCCGCCGCCGGCGCGGGTGGTCGTCCTCGAGCACGTTCGGAGTGACCACGAACAGGCCCACCAGCAACGCACCCTCCAGCGTCGGCACGAGCCACTGCGGCCCGGCCGTCAGCCGATCCGGCAGCAGTACCTGCACGACGATTGCCAGCAGCACGGTCAACTGCGCCGGCCAGAACGGCTCGCTCTCCGGCGGCGGCGGGTACTGGCGCCCGGAGGACGCCGGCTGTTGCTCGGGCACGACCCCAGCCTACGGCTCGCCGCGGCCGTAGCGCTAGCCTTGTGTTCGCAACCGCGCCGCGTTCTCGAGGGGTCTTCGCATGGGTATAGAGAGTCCAGTTCACCTGCTGTTCATCGCCATCGTTGCGCTGCTCGTGCTCGGCCCCAAACGCCTGCCCGACATGGCCAAAGCCCTCGGCCAGGGCATCCGCGAGTTCCGCGGCTCGCTCGAGGCCGGGGCCAATCCCGCCTCCGAGCAGCCGCTCGCGCCGCCGCTACCTCCCCCCGCGCCCGCCGCAGAGACGGTCCCACCGCCCGCCGCCGCGCCCGCGCCCGCCGCGCCCTCGGCGCCGCAGCCGCAGGACGCCTCCGGGGCGCCGGCCCCCGGCGACTGATCCGGGCCGGGCAGCACGCGTCCCACGGGTAGGCTGCACTCCCCCGACCTAGGAGCGACCGCCGATGAGCGCCGAGCAAACCGCCGTGCAGTCCGACGCCGTGAGGACCGAGCGTCGCGGCAGCGTCCTGCTGATCACGATCGACCGGCCAGAGGTGCGCAACGCCGTCAACGCCGCCGTTGCCGAGGGCATCGCCGGCGCGCTGGAGGAGCTCGACAGCGCTGAGGATCTCTCCGTCGGCGTGCTCACCGGCGCGGGCGGGTTCTTCTGCGCAGGCATGGACCTCGGCGCGTTCGTCAAGGGCGAGTCGCCGTGGTTTGGAGACCGCGGCTTTGCCGGGATCGCCCAGCGCGCCTCGAGCAAGCCGCTGATCGCCGCGATCGAGGGCTTCGCCGTCGCAGGGGGCATGGAGATCGCGCTCGCATGCGACCTGATCGTCGCCGCCAAGGGAGCCAAGATGGGCATTCCCGAGGCCAAACGCTCGCTCGTAGCCGCTGGTGGCGCGCTGCTGCGCCTGCCACAGCGGATGCCTTACCACCTCGTGATGGAGCTCGCGCTAACCGGCGATCTGCTGCCCGCCGACCGCTTTCACGAGCTCGGGGTCGTCAACCGCCTCGCCGAGCCCGGGTCGGCCGTCGACGTTGCCCTGGAGCTCGCCGAGCGCGTCGGCAAGAGCGGGCCGCTCGCGGTGATCGCCTCCAAGCGCATCCTGCAGGAGCAGTACGACTGGAGCAGCGACGAGATGTGGGAGAAGCAGGGGGCCATCTCCGGGCCAGTGTTCGCTTCCGAGGACTCCAAGGAGGGGGCTAACGCGTTCAAGGAGAAGCGCGAGCCGGTGTGGAACGGGCGCTAGCGGACGCCCGCTAGCGCCGCAGCTGCTTCTTGCGCTTGCGCTGGCGGCGGATCTCGAGGAACCGCTTCCACAGGGCCCACATCAGCGCTGACCAGGTGTCTTGCGTGGGTACTGGGAGATCGGCTGGTCGAGGTCGATCGCGGTCGTGACGATGCGGTTCTGTTCGGCGATGTGCGCGGCCGGGTAGCCCTCGCCCGGGCTCGCGCGCTCGGGGCGACCGATGAAGCCGAAGTGGATGTCGTGGGGCATGATCTGCATCAGCCGCGGGAACATGTGCGCTCGCGCGCCGACGTTGCGCGGCTCCTCCTGCACCCACACGACCTCGCGCAGCTTCGGGTAGCGGCGGATCAGCTCGAGGATCTGGCCCTCGGGGAAGGGGTAGAGCAGCTCCACGCGCGCGACCGCCAGGCCGGTGTGCGAGGGGCGGTCGGGGTGCCCGACGAGGTCGTAGTAGACCTTGCCGGTACACAGCAGCAGGCGCGTGACCTCGGCGTCGTCCACGCCGGACTCGGCGAGCACCGGGTGGAAGCGCGTGCCCTCGGCCAGATCTGCGACTGAGTTGGTCGCCTGCGCCAAGCGCAGCAGCGACTTCGGGGTCATGATCACGAGCGGGCGCTGCTTGGCGATGCGCGCCTGGCGTCGCAGCAAGTGGAAGTACTGCGCCGGTGTGGTCGGGCTGGCGACGCGGATGTTGCCCTCGGCGGCGAGTGCCAGGAAGCGCTCCAGGCGCGCGGAGGAGTGCTCCGGGCCCGAGCCCTCGTAGCCGTGCGGGAGCAGCAGTGTCAGGCGTGAGGTCTGCCCCCACTTGGCAAGGCCGGAGGCGATGAACTGGTCGACGATCACCTGCGCGGAGTTGACGAAGTCGCCGAACTGCGCCTCCCACAGCACGAACGTCTCCGGTGCCTCCTGGCTGTAGCCGTACTCGAAGCCCATGCACGCGAGCTCCGACAGCGGGCTGTTGTGCAGCTCCAGCGGCGCCAGCGCGTCGGGAAGGCTCTGGATCGGACAGACCGTCTGGCCTGTCTTGGCGTCGTGCAGAACCATGTGGCGCTGGCTGAACGTGCCGCGCTCGGTGTCCTGCCCGGTCAGGCGGATCGGCGTGCCCTCGGTCAACAGCGAGGCGAACGCGAGCGCCTCGGCGTGCGCCCAGTCGATCCCGCCCTCCTCGCCGAGCGCATCGCGCCGGCGGTCGAGCTGTTTGACGAGCTTCGGGTGGACGGTGAAGCCCTCGGGCACGCTCAGCAGCTCGGTGCCGATCTCGCGCACGCGCTCGGCGGGAACCGCCGTCTCGACTTCCGGGCTCGGCGAGCGGTCGAGCTCGTACTCGCCCGTGGGGTGCTCGCCGTGCTCGGCGGCGGCGGCGATCTTTGCCTTCAGGCGCTGGTGCAGGAGCGTCATTTTGTCCCACACCTCCTGGCCCTGTTGCTCGACCTCCTCCTGGCTGACGACGCCTTCGGAGACGAGGCGATCGGACCACAGCTCTGAGACGCGCTTCTTGGTCTTGATCTTCGCGTACATCTCCGGCTGCGTGTAGGCGGGCTCGTCGGACTCGTTGTGACCGAAGCGGCGGTAGCCGATCAGGTCGATCAGCACGTCGTGGCCGAACTCCTGGCGGAACGCGAATGCCAAGCGCACGGCGCTCATGCACGCTTGCACGTCGTCGGCGTTGACGTGCACGATCGGCACGTCGAAGCCCTTGGCCAGATCGGAGGCCCAGCGCGTCGAGCGGGCGTCGTCCGGGTCGGTCGTGAAGCCGACCTGGTTGTTGGTGATGATGTGCACCGTGCCGCCGACCTTGTAGCCGTCGAGCGCCTGCAGGTTGAGCGTCTCAGAGACCACGCCCTGCGCCGGGAAGGACGCGTCGCCGTGGAGCACGATTGGTACGGCCGCGTCGGTGTCCTGGTGGGCGTGCGGTCCCTGGCGCGTCGTCTGTGCCGCGCGCGTGGCGCCCTCGACGACCGGATAGACGTACTCGAGGTGGCTCGGGTTGGACTCGAGGTTGACGCGGATCGTCTCGCCGTCGCCAAGGTCGTAGGAGCCCTGCGCTCCGTGGTGGTACTTGACATCGCCCGTGCCGCCCTGCGGAATCGTCGTAACGGCCTCGAGCGTCGAGGCACCCTCGAACTCGGCGAAGATCGTGTCATAGGCGCGGCCGAGGTTGTGCGCGAGCACGTTCAGGCGGCCGCGGTGGGCCATGCCGATCACGACCTCCTTGCCGCCGTGCGCCGCCGACAGCTTGATCAGTTCGTCGACCATCGGCACCGCCATGTCCAGTCCCTCGATCGAGAACTGGTGCTGGCCGAGATAGGCCTTGTGCATGAAGCGCTCGAGCGCGTCCACCTTCACCAGCCGCCGCAGCAGCCAGCGGCTCTCGTCGTTGGTCAGCGGCTCGCGGAACGCGCCCGACTCGATGTGCTCGCGCAGCCACACGCGCTGGCGGTGGGAGGCGATGTGCTCGATCTCATACGCGATCGTTCCGCAGTAGGTCTCGCGCAGGTGCGGCAGTGAGTCCGCGAGCGTCGCACCAGGCACGTACATGTTGAGGATCTTCGCCGGGATCTTGGCCTGGATCTCCGGCGTCAGCCCCAGCGGCTCGGGATCGAGACCCGGGTCCCCCTCGGGCTCGGAGTCGAGCGGGTCAAGACGCGCGGCCAGGTGACCGTGGCTGCGGAAGCGGCTGACAAGCGTGCTCGCGGCCTGGACGCCACGCAGGAGCTCTTCGTTGACTTCCACTGGGCTCGAGCTTGTTGTCGTGGCCGAGGCGGCTGAGGCCGCGGCGCTCGCCGCTGCGACCGGAGCGGGCGGTGGCGGCGGTGGCCCGAGCTCGACGCCGAGCGAGGCGAACACGCCCTCGTAGAAGCCGCGCTCGCCCTGGAGGTATTCCTCGATACGCGCGAGGAAGCGCCCTGACTCGGCGCCCTGGATGATGCGGTGGTCATACGTCGAGGTCATCGTCAGCACCTTCTCGGCGCCGATCATCGCGCCGATGCTCGCCAGGCCCGGGGGGTAGGCGATCGTGCCGGTTGCGACGATCGTGCCCTGGCCGGTCATCAGCCGGGGCACGGAGGCGATCGTGCCGATGCCGCCCGGGTTGGTGAGCGTGACGTTGCCGCCGACGAGGTCGTCCGCGGTCAGCGTGTTCGTGCGCGCCTTGTCCACGAGCCCGTCGTAGGCGGCGAGGAAGCGGTCGAACGGCATCCGCCCGGCGTCGCGGATCACGGGCACCATCAGCGTGCGCGAGCCGTCCTTCTTCTCGACGTCGACCGCCAGGCCGAGGTTGACCTGGCCGTCGTGCACACGGTTGGGCTTGCCGTCGATCTCTTCGAAGTGGTCGGCCATCACCGGCATGTCGTCGCCGGCGCGCGCAATCGCGTAGGCGATCAGGTGCGTGAAGGAGACCTTGTGCTCTGCGGCCTTCAGCTCCTTGCGCCGCGCGTCGAGCTCGGTCACCGTCAGCGTGCGGAAGCTCGTCGCCGTGGGGATCGAGCGCGACTGCTCCATGTAGCGAGCGAGCGCCGCAGCACCGCCGCGCATCGGCTTGGTCTCCGGCTCGCTGGCCGGCGAGGCGCCGTTGCCGGCGCCCTCGCTGTCGCGTGCTGCGCCGTTGCCCGAGGCGGCTGAGAGCACGTCGGCCTTGGTGATGCGGCCCGCCGGGCCGCTGCCTTCGACCTGTCCGAGATCAACGCCCTCGACCGAGGCCGCGCGCGCTGCGACCGGCGAGATCTTCGCGCCGTCCGGCAGCGTGCCGCCGTTGCCTGTCTTCGCGCCGTCGCTCGCCGGCGCGGGCGCGGCCGACTCGTCGCTGCCGCCCGTCGTCGTGGGCGCGCCGGCGGCTTCCTCGCCAGAGGCGATGCGCGCGATCACCTGGCCGACCGTGACCGTGTCGCCCTCCTGCACGAGCAGCTCGGCGACCGTGCCGGCGGCGGGGGCCGGCAGCTCGACGTCGACCTTGTCCGTGGAGATCTCGACGATCGTCGCGTCCGCCTTGATGAAGTCTCCGACCTTGGCGTGCCATTCGAGGATCGTGCCCTCGGTGACCGACTCGCCGGCAGCAGGTGTGACGACATCCACGAGGCGTCCGCTCGCCGGGCTCGCAGGGGCGCTCGCCGAGTCGCCATCGGCGCTCGCGCTGCGAGACCCCGTGCCGTTGCCCGATCCCGATCCTGAGCCGTTGCCGGCGGCAGCGGATGCGGGAGGGCGCTCCTCGCCGTCAGCTTGTGAGCCGGAGTCCTCGCCGGGGCTCTCCGGCGCCGCGGCCGCGGGCGCGTGCGCGCCGTTGCCCGCGCCGACGGCGATGCGTGCGATCACCTGCCCGACGGTGACCGTGTCGCCCTCCTGCACCAGCAGCTCGGTGATCGTCCCGGCGGCGGGGGAGGGCAGCTCGACGTCGACCTTGTCCGTGGAGATCTCGACGATCGTCGCGTCGGCCTTGATCGCGTCGCCGACCTTGACATGCCATTCGAGGATTGTTCCCTCGGTGACCGACTCGCCGGCGGCAGGAGTGACGACGTCGATTATCTGCTCAGCCGTGGTGCCTGTCGCCATCGATTCCTAACTCTAGCGCGGCACGCTGGCGTTGCTCGCGGATGAACTCGTAGCTGCCGAAGAAGGGCCCGATGCCGCCGAGCACGGCCACGGCGACGGCCAGGCGCAGCGAGACGATGCGCAGCCGCGCGGCCGCCAGACAGGCGAGTGACATGAAGATCCACAGCAGCCCGTGCGCGAGCCCGAGCACGAACGTCAGCGGCTGCGGGCTGCCGGCGGCGAACGCGCACACGAGCAGCGCGATGTAGACGCACGAGTGCGTCAGAGACGTCCACTTCAGGCGCTCGAACGTGAGCGGGCCGGCGGCCGTCCGCTCGGCTGTGCTCACTCGGTGAGCCAGCGGGCCATGCGTGGGAGTGCCTCGCCGGCCTCGGCCGGCCAGCGATCGATCTCGCGCGGCCACCAGGCGAACTCGTCGTGCTCGTGGTCGGGGACGACCGTGTCCTCCTCGCCCTCGGCGATCCATGCCTGCCCGACGAACATGACCATCTTCTGCGGCAGCGCGATCAGCGCCTCGCCGCGCACGCGCTCGGGCGAGACGGACCACTCCTCGTCGAGCTCGCGCACGAGCGTCTGCGCGGGGCTCTCGCCGAGATCGACGGCGCCGCCTGCGCCGAGTGCCCAGCGCCCCGCCCAGGAGGCGACCCAAGGGGCGCGGCGGCCGGCCAGCCAGCGCCCATCGGCCGAGCGCGTGACGCACAGAGCGGCGACGCTGTGCGAGGCGTCTCCGGCGACCAGCCGCAACGCCCAGCGCAGCGGTTGCAGCACGATCGCGATCCCGTTGGCGTCGGCGCGGAAGTCGACGAGCCGCGCGGCGACGCCGTCGTGGCTGGGCGAGCCGCGGTCGCGCAGGCCGCGGATCGCCGCGTCGGCCGCCTCGGTGTGCGCAGGTGAGGGCTCGAAGGACTCAGAGCGCCAGTGCGCCTTGACCTGCTCGAGCTCCCACGGTCCGCGCGCGAGGATCTCGGGCTGCTCAGCGGTGTCTGTCTGCGGTTGCGTGGACATTCAGTGGATGCGCTCCAGGCGCGCGGGGTCAAGGCTAGTGAGCATAGACTCGCGCGCGTGAACATTCGTCGCTACAAGCACTGGGGATGGGGTTATGAGGACCAGCAGCCGGGCGAGGAGCAGCTGCGCCAGACGGCGAGCGTGCTGAGTGAGCACCTCGGAGTGGGCGCGCAGGAGCTCGAGCGCCCGGTAGCGCTGGAGGAGGTCGCGCTGGCGAGCCCTCGCGTGGCGATTCCGGCGGCGCTCGCGGAGATCTGCGACGACGGCGATCACGCGCGCGTCTCGCACGCGCTCGGGAAGTCCTACACGGACGTCGTCAACGGCTTCCGCGGGCGCTTTGCCGATCCGCCGGACTTCGTTGCGAGCCCGCGCGCCGAGGACGACGTCGAGGCGCTGCTGGAGTGGTGCGCGGCGGAGAACGTCGCGGCGATCCCGTTCGGCGGCGGCACGTCGGTCGTCGGCGGCGTCAACGCAGCGGTGCCGTCGAGCTATGCGGGCGTCGTCACGATCGACCTGCGCGCGCTCGAGAAGGTCTTGGAGGTCGATCCGGTCTCGCGCTCTGCGCGCATCCAGGGAGGCGCGACCGGGCCGGTGCTCGAAGCGCAGCTCGCCGAGCACGGGCTGACGCTGCGCCACTTCCCGCAGTCGTTCGAGTACTCGACGCTCGGCGGCTGGATCGCCACACGCGCGGCCGGACACTTCGCGACGGTGTGGACGCACATCGAGGATTTCGTCGAGTCCGCGCGCGCGATCACCCCGGCGGGCGTGTGGCAGTCGCGCAGGCTGCCCGGATCTGGCGCGGGCGTCAGCCCCGACCGAATGCTCGCGGGCTCGGAGGGGACGCTCGGGGTCATCACCGAGGCGTGGGTGCGCGTGCAGCCGCGTCCTGAGCACCGCCGCTCGGCGGGCGTCCGTTTTTCAGGATTTTCCGCTGGCGCGGAATCCGTGCGTGCGCTTGGCCAGTCAGGGCTGCACCCGAGCAACTGCCGACTGATCGATGCGCGCGAGGCGGCGATGACGATGGCCGGGGACGGCAGCAGCGCGCTGCTCGTGCTCGGCTTCGAGTCGACGGACCACGCGGTCGACGAGGCGCTCGCGCGAGCCCTCGCGATCTGCTCGGAGCACGGCGGACAGGTCCCCGCGCGCGAGGCAGGCGCCGGCGGTGGCGAGGGGGACGCCGTCAGCTCCTGGCGCGAGGCGTTCCTCGGCGCCCCGTACATGCGCGACGTGCTCGTCGCCATGGGCGTGCTCGCGGAGACGTTCGAGACGGCGATCACGTGGGAGCGCTTCGACGCCTTCCACGAGCGTGTGAAGGCGAGCGCCGAGCAGGCGCTCGCGGAGGTGTGCGGCGAGGGCGGGGGCGTCTCAGCGCGCTTTACGCACGTCTACCCGGACGGACCGGCGGTCTACTTCACCGTGATCGCCCCGGCGCGACGTGGCGAGGAGGTCGAGCAGTGGGCGGCGATCAAGCGGGCGGTGTCCGACGCGATCCTCGCCGCGGGCGGCACGATCACCCATCACCACGCTGTCGGGCGCGATCATCGCCCTTGGTATGACGAGCAGCGCCCGGAGCCGTTTGCGGCGGCGCTGCGCGGCGCCAAGGCCGCCGTCGACCCGCGCGGGATCATGAACCCGGGCGTGTTGATCGATCCGGCGCCATGAACATCGCCGTGCTCGGGCCGGGCGGCGTCGGTGGACTGCTCGCGGCCGCGCTCGCCAGCGCCGGTGAGGACGTGACGGTGATCGCGCGCGACGCCACTGCCGCCGCGATCGCCGCCGATGGGCTGCGCGTGAGCAGCGTCACGCTCGGGGAGCTGAACGCGCGCCCGCGCACGCTCATGAGCCTGCAGGAGCCCGTCGACGTGCTGATCGTCGCGACCAAGGCAGCCGGGCTGAGCGGCGCGCTGGAGCGCATCGAGAGCGAGCCGCCGCTGGTGCTGCCGCTCCTCAACGGGCTCGACCACCTCGCACTGCTGCGCGATCGCTTCGAGCCGCCGAGCGTGATCGCGGGCACGATTCGCGTCGAGGCAGACAACCCGCGGGCGGGGGTGGTGATCCACACGAGCCCGTTCCTGCTCGTTGAAATGGCCAGCCGCCACGAGCATGCACGAGAGGGGATGCGCCTGCTGGCGCACGTGCTCTCGGACGCCGGCGTGCAGGCGCGCGGAGACTGGCCGATCTCGGCGCGCTCGGAAGCGACCGTGATGTGGTCGAAGCTCGTGCGCCTGAACGCGCTCGCATGCACGACGAGCGCCCGCGACAAGCTGCTCGGCGAGATCCGCTCGACCCCGGCGCTGCGCGCCGAGCTGGAGGGCGCGATCACAGAGGCGAGCGCCGTGGCCGAGCGTGAGGGCGCCGAGGACGTCAGCCCGCAGAAGGCGATCGACGAGCTCGAGCGCGCGCACGATTCGCTCGGCAGCTCGATGCAACGCGACATCGCCGCAGGTCGCGCGCCGGAGCTCGACGCGATTCCCGGCGCGGTGCTGCGCGCGGGCGCCCGCCACGGTTTGGAGTGCCCGACGATCGAGCGCCTCGTGGCGATGATTCGCGCGCGGCTCTAGGCCGGCGCGCTCGCTTCGCGGTCGTGGCGCAGGACCTCGAGCAGCTCCGCGTAAGGGCCGACGAGGTAGGCGTCGTCCTCAGGCGCCAGGCGCGTGTCGCGGCGAGGCGGGTGCTCGAGCGCGGCGGAGACGCCTGAACGGCGGATTGCGACGACGCGCACCGTGCCTGGCAGCTCGCGCATGGCCAGCCCGTCGAGGCCGCCGCCGGCGCTCACGCGCAGGCGCGCGAGCAGGAACGGGTGGTTGCCGACGTAGAACGTGAACAGCACGTCGAGCCCGAGCGCGCCCCCGACGAACCACGGCGCGGCAATAGCCGAGGTCGACCAAACGTGGCGAAAGCCGAAGCTCTGCTCGAGGCGATGCCCGAGCTGGCGGTCGAACACGCGCAGCACGACCGGCACTTCGCTCCAGCGCTCGCCGAGCTGGTCGCGGATGGCCAGCCCCGTCTCGATGTTCGTGAGGTCATCAGAGGTGAGGATCGCCACAGCGGCCGCCTCGGAGAGGTTGACCGCGTCGAGCGTGCGCGCCTGCGTGGCGTCGCCGAGCACGAGCGGCGCCCGCAGGGCCCGCGCTTCGGTCAGATACGGATTGCTCTCCATGCGCTCGATCACGACGACCTCCGCGCCCGCCGCGAGCAGCCCTTCGAGCACCTTCATGCCGACGCTGCCGAGGCCGACGAGCACGACGTGGCCGCGCATTCCCGGGATTCGCCCGTGGCCGAGCGATTGCGCGATGCGGCGGCTGACGAGCGCGTTCGTGAGCAGCGCGAACATCGTCGTCGTCAGCGTCACGCCGGCGACGATCAGGAAGGTTCCGAACACGACCATGCTCCTCGGCTGCGCGGCGAAGGAGAAGTCGCCGAAGCCGACCGTCGCGATCGTCTCGACGGTGAAGTAGACGGCGTCGAGCAGCGACAGATGCGAGTGCCCGAGCGGCTCGCGGTAGCCGAAGTGCAGCACGACCGTCGAGACGAGCAGCAGCACGAGGCCCAGCCCGAGCGCGATCCGCAGCGGCCGGTCGACGATGCCACCGAGCGCGCCCCACGCGCGCTTCAGAAAGCTGCGCATGCGCGCGCGCGTCTGCGCCGCGGTGCTCGCGACCGACTCGTGCTGGCCGAGACCGGCGGCGTCCAGCTCCGAGCGGGTGCCGAGTAGCGTCACACGATCGCGCGCGGAGACCGGCTGGTCGCGCCCAGGGCAGGCGATCAGGCGGTCCTCGGCCTCAGTCACGACGCCGATCGGCGCGAGGCTGCCGTACAGCTCGCGCAGCGTGCCGTCGCGTGGCGCGATCACCTCGGCGGCGACGAAAGACGTGTCGCCGAGCTCGATCTCTCTCGCGCGTCGTCCGATGCACGTTTCCACGACCGCAGGCGCGAACAGCGCGGCGACATCGAGCACGCCGACCGAGCGCAGCACCTGCTCGACCGCGTGCGCGACCGACGGGTTGTCGAGGTCCGCGACGACGCGCACCTCCGGGCGCATGTCGCGGATCTGCAAGACCGTCTCGAGCGTGCGCAGGTCGGTCCGCTCCGCGCACACGACAGCCGAGGCGCCGGCGATGCCGGCGTCGAGGAGCGGCTCGGACAGGTGCCCGCCGCGCGGCAGGTGCGGGATGCCCCAGCCGGTGACGATGCGGATCAGGCGCTCGTCCGGCTCATCGCTGAGCACGATCACGCGCGCGCCCGCGAGGTGGAGCTGCTCGACCGTGCGCAGCGCGACGTCGTTCAGCCCGCACACGATCACGTGCCCGCTCCAGTCCCGGCAGGCCTGCGATTCTCCAGACGAGACGCTCACGGCCACGACGTATGAGTCTCGCGCCCGCCGCGTGCGCCTGGCGATGGCCGGGCGTCCAAAATCACCGCCGCCGATTGAGACGCGCGAGGAATCGGCCGCGACAGCGGCCTTCACCAAATTGGGAGACAGCTACTGCTCGAAAGGGAACGGCGCGGCGCCGGGCGCGGCGCTCGGGACTGCTTGCGTGGAGACCGCCTCGACCGCCTCCTGCTCGGCCTCCTCGAGGCTCTCGTCGTGCTCGCCGTCGCAGAGCACGCGGAAGTTGCCGGTGACGCCGCTGTCGCCGTGGATCGTTATGCCCGGCAGGATCTCCTCGCCCTCGTCGAAGCCGAGACGCTCGAGGTCGAAGTGCGCGAGGCCGATCCCGTGCGCAGTGTGCGTCGGGTTCTCGCGGTCGTGTGCCGCCACCGCCTGGGCGAAGCGCTCCAGGTTCTTGGCGATCTTGGCAGTCTGCGACATCGCTTCGGAAAGCCTAGCGCGGGCTACTAGATTGAGAGCGATGCCGAACGCAAAGCTGACGGCGATCGCGTGAAGCTCCTGATCGTGATCGCCAGCACCCGCCCAGGGCGCGTCGGTTTGCCGGTCGGGCGCTGGTTCGAGTCCCAGGCGCGTGCGCACGCCGGCCGCCGTACGTTGCGCGTCAGCTCGACGGCTGCTCGATGATCTCGACGCGATATTGATCGGGGTCCCTGACGAAGCAAAGCCGCGAGCCGCCTTCGCGCACCGAGTACGGCGGCTTCTCCGGCTCGATCCCCAGCTCGCCCAGACGCGCGAGCATGGCGTCGAGGTCATCGGCGGTGATCGCGATGTGTCCGTACCCGGTACCCAACTCGTAGCTCTCGACGCCGTGGTTGTAG
>JBBSDZ010000031.1:0-29336 GCA_038240205.1 Solirubrobacterales bacterium
CATGCGCAGGGCATAGACGACATCGGCCGAGCCGAGCTCGTCGAGCGTGTAGCGGACCTCGCAGCCGAGCTGCTCGATCCCGCGCGGGATCAGGGTCGGCGGTCCGGCAACGGTGACCTTGGCCCCCATGCGCTGGAAGGCGATGATGTTCGAGCGCGCGACGCGCGAGTGCGCGACGTCGCCGACGATCCAGATCGAGGCACCGTCGAGGTCGCCGAGACGCCCGCGCAGCGTGTAGACGTCGAGCAGCGCCTGGGTCGGGTGCTCGCGCTTGCCGTCACCGGCGTTGACAATCGCGGCGCTGCACCATTTGGAGACGAGCTCAGAGGCGCCGGCCCACGGCGTGCGCAGCACGATCGCGTCCGGCTTGTGCGCGCTGAGCGTGAGCACGGTGTCCTTGAGCGACTCGCCCTTCTCGACGCTCGATCCGCTGGCGGCGAAGTTGACGACGTCGGCGGAGAGACGCTTGGCTGCCAGCTCGAAGGAGCTGCGCGTGCGCGTGGAGGCCTCGTAGAAGAGATTCAGCACCATGCGACCGCGCAGCGCCGGAACCTTCTTGATCTCGCGGTCTGAGACCTCGGCGAAGCGCGCAGCCTGCTCGACGATGCGCTCGATGCCGGCGCGGTCGAGATCCTCGATCGAGAGCAGGTGGTTCATCTCATGCCACCTCCAGGGCGACGGGAGCGATCGCGACCTCGTCGATGCCGTCGAGCTCGTGTAGGCGCACATGCACGTGCTCGGCGCGTGAGGTGGGCAGGTTCTTGCCGACGTAGTCGGGGCGGATCGGCAGCTCGCGGTGGCCGCGGTCGGCGAGCACGGCAAGCTGCACGCGCTCGGGGCGGCCGTAGTCGAACAGCGCCTCGATCGCGGCGCGCACGGTGCGCCCGGTGAAGAGCACGTCGTCGACGATCACGACGGTGCGCCCAGTGATGTCGAAGTCGATGTGCGAGGCGTGCACGACAGGGGCATCTGGCCGGCTGGCGACGTCGTCGCGATAGAAGCCGATATCCAAGTCCCCTAGCGGGATCTCGGCATCACCCAGTGCTTCGAGCTGATCGCGCAGCCGCTGCGCGAGGAAGGCGCCGCGGCGATGGATGCCGACGATCGCGAGACCGCGCTCCTGGGGGTTGCGCTCGGCGATCTCGTGAGCGATGCGCGTGAGCGCACGCTGAATGTCCCCCTCGCGGAGGACGACCTTCTCGCTGCTCTCGTCCATCGTTTCCTTCCTGGCCTCTCAGGACCGGGTTAAAGGATGCACGCGGAATGTATCAGGGGGTTGCGACGCTCTCCACAGGCTCACTTGCACCTTCGCCGGTCGCCCGATCGCGCGCCTGGCGCTCAGACCAGCGCACGAGCTGGGCGCCGCCGCGCTCGGGAAACGGGATCTCGATCGTGTCGAAGTCGCGCGGCGCCTCAGTCGCTGCGAAGACGGAGCGCGCCTCCTCGCGCAGCTCGCCGCCGGCGTAGCGGCTGGAGATGTGTGTGAGCGCGAGCATCCGCACCTGCGCGTCGCGCGCGAGCTCGGCGGCCTGGCGGGCGGTGCTGTGCGCGGTGATGCCAGCGCGCTCGAGCTCCTCCTCGGCGAACGTAGCCTCGTGCACGAGCAGGTCGGCCTCGTGCGCGGCGATCGCGAGCCCTTGACACGGCTCGGTGTCGCCGGAGAGGACGATCTTGCGACCCTCCCTGGTCTCGCCCATGACCCGCTCGGGCGCCACGCCATCGACGGTCTCGCCGCGCTGCAGGCGGCCGAAGTCCGGGCCCGGCTTTACGCCGAGCTGCGCGGCGAGTTGCGCGTCGAGATGTCCGGGGCGTGAGTCCTCGACGATCGCGTAGCCGAAAGCGGATTGCGTGCGGTGGCTGACGGGGACGGCAGCGATCAGGTAGCCGTCGCGGGCCACCGTCTCGGCCGGCTCGAGCTCGACGATGCTCAGCTCATACGGCAGGCGCCCGTAGATCGCGCGCATGACCGT
This sequence comes from Solirubrobacterales bacterium, assembly GCA_038240205.1. GTDB lineage: Bacteria > Actinomycetota > Thermoleophilia > Solirubrobacterales > Solirubrobacteraceae > Palsa-744. Next base: position 1,971 of record JBBSDZ010000031.1, read on the forward strand.
GTTCAGCTCGCTCAGCCCGCGCGGGCCATGGACGGTCAGCGGCTGCTCGCGTTCGCGCAGCGCGAAGGACTTGAGCATCCCCGGTAGGCCGAGCCAGTGGTCGGCGTGGAAGTGCGTGAGGAAGACGCTGTCCATGTCGACCAAGCCGACCGAGCGCACGAGCTGGCGCTGCGTGCCTTCGCCGCAATCGAAGAGGATGCGGTCGCCGCCGCGGCGCATCAGGATCGCCGGCAGGCCGCGGCGCGCGCTCGGGACCGAGCCGCCGGTGCCTGCGAAGAACAGGGACAGGTCCATGTGGGCAACGGTAGCGGCGGGCGGGGTCGGGCGATTGCCGACGGAGCGTGGAGGCGCGAGTCGGGTGTGCTTCGCGGCTATGAGGCCGATGCGAGCGCGCTCACGTGCGACGGTAAGCTCCGGTTGCAATGGCGGCGCGGGCTCGCGTCATCTGCGCCCGTAGCTCAGTGGATAGAGCGCTCGCCTCCGGAGCGAGAGGCCGCAGGTTCGAATCCTGCCGGGCGCGCTTGAGGTTTTGAGCCTCCCTCATCTCGAAGGATCGCCTCTACTGCTAATTACTGCCAATTAGGGTAGTGCCCGTGGCACAAAAGCGCCCTCGCGCCGCGTGCAACGGCCGAGGGCATGACCAAAAGGAGGCGTCTCCCGATGGCAATTCAAGAGGCTACAGCGACACCACGAGCACGGAGATCAACGGGCAAGGTCGTGCGCAACAAGCACAGCGACCGTTAGCACTTCACCTACGCGCTCCGCTTCACCGCCTACCGCAAGCGCCAGTACATCACGCTCGGCACCCGGAGGACGGCTGGACGGAAGCACGCGCCGAGGAGGAGCTGCGCCGGATCCTGGCCGAGGTCGAGGAGGGCAAGTGGCGGGCGTACGCCCGGGCACCCGAGCCGGAGGCCGAGCCGACCTTCCACGAGTTCGCATCGAAGTGGTACGAAGCGACGAAGGACGAATGGCGCGAGAGCACGCGCCTGGACTACAAGTGGCAGCTGCAGGTCCACCTGCTGCCGTTCTTCACGGACCACCTGCTCTCGCAGATCACAATCGCCGAGGTGGACCGCTACCGGCAGAGCAAGGCCGCAGAAAGCCGCAGTCTCGCCGCAGCCGTCGCAGTAGGCGAACCCCACATGCACACCTACATCGACAAGAAGACCGGACGTCGCTGCAGACGCGTAGAAAGGCCTCTCTCGGCGACCTCGATCAACAGGACGATCACGCCCTCGGGCAGATCCTCGAGGTCGCTGTCGAGCGCGAGCTGATCCCGCGCAACCCCGTCAGGGTGAACCCCCGCAAACGCAAGCTCAAGACGTCCAGGCCAGACCGCGCCTACCTCGACCGGGCGGAGCAGATCACCGCGCTCCTCGATGCCGCTGGGAGGATGGACCGCGAAGCGAAGTCCAACGGCCAGATAGCCCGCCGCGCTGCTCGCGACCCTCACCTTCGCCGGACTCAGGATCTCCGAGGCGCTTGAGCTGAGGTGGCGCGACGTCAATCTCGCCGCGGGCCGCTTGAGGGTCCAGGAGTCAAAGACAGACGCCGGGACCCGCTACGTGGACCTACTGCCGGTGCTGCAGGAGGAACTAGCGACGCTCAAGGCCCGCGTAGCTCCGGCGCCGAGCGCGTACGTGTTCCTTCTGCGACCGGCACCCGGCAGGATCGCAACGGGGCACGGACCCGCATCCTGGCCCCGGCCGTCGTCCGTGCCAACGAGCAGCTGGAGGCCGAGGGCCTCACGCCGCTACCGGACGGGCTGACCCTCCACGCGCTGCGCCGCACGTTCGGCTCCGTGCTCGTGGCGCTCGATAGGGACATGCGCTACGCGATGGAGCAGATGGGGCACACCGACCCCGCCGTGACGCTGGGGATCTACGCGAAAAGGGATGCCGGAGCAGGACCGGGCGCGCCTTGCCGCGCTCGTCGCGCGCGCCGATCTCGAATAGACCTAATGCCTGCACGCTACGTGGCGCTTCCGGCGCGTTCTCGCTGCAGGCGTTGTTCGAGCCTTGAAAGTCGCTGCGATATCTCACGGACCTCGACAAGGATGTCGTCCTCCGTGCTCTCGACGTCCTCCACTCTGCGCGTGAGAAATCGCTCAGCGACCGCGCCGATGAACAGCGTTGCGGTGCCGATCCCGACGAGCATTACGACGGCCGCCAGAACCTTTCCCTCCGGGCTTTCCGGCGAAAGGTCGCCATAGCCAACGGTCGTCATCGTCGTCAGCGCCCAATAGACGCCGTCGCCAAACGAGCGACCTTCCAAGGCTGCAAACCCGCCGCCTCCCGTAATGGCCGTTAGGAGCGCCAGTCCAGCTGCGGCCTTCACGCCCTCGAAGGAGAACACCGCGCGCCCAAGCGGTGCGAGCCTCAGCAATCGCAGGAGCCGGAGCAGGCGCAGCACTCGCAGGTTCTGAACGAGGCTGACCAGAACTGGCGGCGTCAGCACCACGATTGCCAGATCGAGCGGGTGTGTCAGCAGGTATTTGCGGCGGTCCGGCGCGATGGCGAGCATCACGACCAGCTCCGAGAGGAACGCCAACCAGATCGCCCAATTCAGCGCGCCTCCAATCGCTTCCCACGGTTCGCCCGGCGACGTGTTCTGCAGGATTGTGGTCGGGATCGTTAGGACCGCCGCGACGATGAGCGGCTTCTCGAAGTAACGCTCGTATGCGACCGTCCGAGGGTCGTCGCTCGCATCCATGCCCGGTAGTTCAACGGAGCGTCGTGAGGCCCTGCCGTACGTCGTGCTGGACGCGGACGGCGAGGGCATGTCTTAGGCCGTGTAGGTTCGACCGCATGGCGGCTCTCTCCGAGGCGTGAGCGAGTACCGGATTCGACCCTCGGCGTAGTGGAGACGGATCGCCAACCCGAGCCGTGGGAGCTAGGCGGCGCCGGACCGTTCCTGCACGCCGGCCAGGTCAGCGTGTGGAGTCTCGGCGAGGGCCGATTCCGCGTCGAGGCGCCGAACGGGAAGCATCTCGTGAGCGGGCACGATCAGGCTGTCGAGCTGGCGCACAAGCTCGCCAGCGTCGGTCAGGCGGGGTCGGTCGGTTCGCCTACTCCTGCAGCCCCACGGCTTTGAGGGCCTCGGCACGGCTTTCATGAACGTCGCCGCGCACAAGCAACCCGTCCTCGATCGTGTAGACAAACCCCGTCTGCAGATCAACCCACGAGTCGCTGTTCCGCAGGCGCCCACGTTGGCGCGTAATTACGACGACTTGATTGCCCCCGGCGTCGAGGATCTCCTCGATCTCCTGCGCCCATTCCTCATAGGCAGCGGTCCATTCGCCAAAGAACTGCAAAAACCCATCGGCGCCGCGGTACTCCGACGGCCCGGTCCAAGCCGGCCAAGAACCGGTACTCCATATGAAGTCGGGCGAGGTTTCGGGCGTCGGTTGACGCGTCTCGCCGAACTCGGCGAGGATGCCACGCACGATCTCCAAGTTCTCCTGGGACATCGTCTACTCCTCCAGCCCCACGGCTTTGAGGGCTTCCTGGTGGCTGGGATAGTCGATTGACCGAATTGCCTTCCCTCCGCGCAGCGTGATGACCATGCCAATCTGAGACTCTCCCTCGATCCCGCTCGCGGGGCCGCGCCATCGAAACCAGCCAAGGCCTATAACGCGGTCGTCCCCCAGGTCGCGAAGTTCATCGAGTTCGAGTTGGAACTCCACGTCGGTTCGATAGGAGCGCCAGAGTTCGATCATCCCATCGCGACCTCGAAAGACGCTCTCTCTGCCGTAGACGAGCCGCTCGAAAATGGCGTGCCACTCCACGTCTGGGTGCGTCGTGTCCAGCCATGAGTCCATGTCGTCGCGCTGCCAAGCGGCTAGGGCTTTCCTGGCGAACTCCACGTTCTCGCTCGACAACGTCTACTCCTCCAGACCCGCGGCTTTGAGGGCGTCGGCTTCGGATGTGAACAGCCGCACGATCACGATCTTGCCATCCCGAACCTTCCAGATCTGAAAGCCCCGCAGCTCGACCGGAATGCTTTCGCGACCTCGTGCGAGGGCGTCATTGACTGTCAGCACCCAATCACCGAGGTCCCGGTACTCCCTCATCTCATAGACGTAGCTCTCCCAAACCTCCACCAGTTCCCTCCAGAACACGGCAAGCTCGTACACGCCGTGCGCAACCCCGGAAAGCGCGAAAGCACTCGCGTCCCATTCCACATCCGGGTGCATCGGGCGGAAATTGGGGTCCGTGACCAGCGCGGCGATCACCGCCTCGGTGTCCGACCAGTCGGCGACGCTCCCCAAAAGCCCCCGCATGATCGGTACCAGGTCCTCGCCGTTGTGCGGCTCGTTGGCGAGGCGCACGATCTCCACGTTTTCCTGCGACATGTCTACTCCCTCGACTCGGCGAGCTGTTCGGCGGTAGCACGGCCCTCGTCGATGTCGAGGTAGCCGGTGATCCGAACGATCACGCCATTCACCGACGTGGACACCTGCGCGAAGCGGATTTGCAACTGACCCGAGCTGCCCACCGGGCGGCCCTGCTGGAAGAACACCACGAACATGACTCCGTTGCCGAGATCGAGAACCTCCTGCACCTCGCTCTCGAACTCCTCGTAAGCATTCACCCAGTCTTCGTAGAAGCGTCGCATGGCCGCACGTCCCTCAAAGCGCCCCAACCCGGTCAAGGACATATCGAAGACCGCGTCGGGAGCAACGAGGTCCATCAACGCGTCGAGATCGCCGCGATTGGCTGCCTCCCATGCCGCACGGACACGCTCCTCCAAGTCAGGCGTAGTGGACTCCTCGGGCATCGTGCGTGGAGTATCCCGTAGGCAACGCGCAGAGCGAGCGCTACGGGCATAACTTCCGCTGCTCTAGCCGGTGGGCCTCGCAGCGCTATCTACGGGAAGACCTGCCCACAAAGCTTCACCGAGGCGAGGCATGGAGACCGGCCAGGCTAAGCCGCTCGGAGAGGTGGGGCATCGTGTCCTTGGAGTTGGCTGCATGCACACGAAACGATATCCGCGCACCGGACAGACCCAACAACCGTCGAAGCCGCCCACGTAGGGCGGCTTCAACAGGCATGAAGTCCAACAGAGGACAGCGGACGAAACGTCCGTGCCGAAAATTCTAAGCGCGCAGCCTGACGGCTCCTCTACTGCCAACTACTGCCATTTAGCAGGTGTCGGGAGGTATCTGGGGGTGTGAGCGTCGAGGCCGGAAACCCCGGATTAGCAGGGAAAACCCCAGAAACTGGGGTGCCGAAATGCGCGCTTGACATTCCTCCGGAGCGAGAGGCCGCAAGTTCGAATCTTGCCGGGCGCGCTTGACGAAATGGCCTGAGGTGAGGGGGTCCAGGATCGGGGATAACCTCACCCGCGCCCTTTGACGCCCTTCTGAGGTGGGTTTCTCCGTTATTCCCTCACCTGAAGCGCCGTTCATCGCGCAAACCGCCGAGAGCGCACCTCAGTAACGGCACAACGGGAAGCTGCCGAGAGGGCCCAGTCCCTCGAGTCCAGCGCGCCGCCCGAGGTCGAGGAGAAGAAGCCGGGTAGGCGAAGCCGCGGGTCGCCCGGTGCGCGGATCACCAACAAATCCGAAACCGAGCGCAGAGGGCGTCACCACTCCGAGCTCGGTGGATCATGCGCGGCTCACGCAACGGAAGAAGTTTTCGGCGTTACGCTCGGCTCGTTGCGCCAACACGAGGACCGACCTGCAGCATCGCCGGAGGCTGCAACGGGACGTGCGGCGCCGGTCGGCCGAGGCCATAGCCCTGTCCACCCTGGATGACGATCTCAGATTCAAGCCTCGAACCATCGATCTTGCGCAAGAACCGCAGGACGTCTTCGTCCTCAATGCCCTCGGCAATCACGAAAGCCCCGGTCTGCCGAGCGAATGTTGCCATCGCCATCAGTACGGCTAGGGCGCCTGGCTCAGTTAGGGAGGCCCTCACAATGCTCTGATCGATCTTTACGTACTCGGCGTCGACCGCGCGCAGAAGCCCAAGCCCTGAATTGCCCATACCGACGTCGTCAACGGCGATTTTGAAACCCTGGTCGTGCAGGCGCTGGACTTGCTTGGCGATCGCCGCCATGCGCCCCCCGTAGCGCTCGGTGACCTCGACTACGACCGACCGGGGCGCCATGCCAGCTTGTTCCACGGCCGGCGCGAGCCAGTCCCGTGCTCCAGCATCCAAATCAAGGGTGAGCGGGGAGAGGTTGATGAACAAGAGCGCGCCCGGCTCAAGCTCGGGCACGGATCTCAATGCGCTCTCGACGCACAGAACGTCAAGCTGGTGCACGCGCCCTATCTGCTCGGCAATATCAAACGCCTCTGCGGGGCCGGAGAGGCCGTAGGACGGGTCGGGGCGGCTCAGAGCCTCGACACCCAGCAGGCTCTCGGCGCCGATGTCCCAGATTGGCTGGAAGTCGGTCGTAAGACGTCCCTCGTCGATGAGCCGCCGGACGGCTTCCTTCTTCTCGCCCGGGCTGACGGTCATGTGTTCGCCCAGATCGTCGAAGTGGGCGCTCCCGTTTCCGCCTTTGCGCTTTGCCTCATACAGCGCGGCATCCGCCTCCGCCCGGAGAATGTCCGCTTGCACTCCGGGACGAACCGCGCTTACGCCGACGCTGATCGGGACTCCAGCCTCTGCACAGTCGCGGCATAGCCGGCGCGCCAGGACTCCAACCCCGACCTCATCGGTGTGCGAGAGAACCAGCGCGAACTCGTCGCCGCCAAGCCGATATGGGCGGTCCCCGGGCCGCACCTCGGCGAGAGTCTCCGACATCCACTTGAGAACCTCGTCGCCTCGGAGATGTCCCTGTCGATCGTTGATGAGCTTGAAGTCGTCGATGTCCAGAAGGGCCAGCGCAAGAGGGTCGCGGTAACGCGCGGCGGCCGCTACCGCCGCCGGGAACTCATCTTGGAAGGCGCGCTGGTTGGACAAGTTGGTCAGCCCATCCCGGGTTGCTCGGCCCAGACTGACACGATGGTCGCGCATCAACCTGCGTCCACCAACCAGATAGAAGACGCCTCCACCGCCGAGAAGCGCCAGCAGGCCAATGACTGCGAGCAGGTCGCGCTCTTCGTGTAGCCGAGCATCGTGGACCCGGTGGTCATAGACGCTCACCAGCGCGTAGCGCTGCCCGTGCAGGGTGATCGGCAGTACGAACTCGAGGTCGCGCTTATCCGAGTTCCGATCCAGAACTTGCCCCAGAACCTGCCCTACGTAGGAGCGACCGTGTTCAAGCGCTCCATTCACAGCGCGATCGCTGTCGGCCGCGCCTAGCACGGTAGTTTCGCTGGAAGCCCTTATGACATGTCGGCGGTCGATCAGCCTTGCTTCCAGCGTATCTGGCCTCTGCGCGATCGCATGGAGTTGCTGATCAACTTTTTCGAGTGCTTCAGCTGAACTCGCAGCGTAAGAGCCAAGTTCGCCAAAGCCTCTGGCATCGGCCCGCTGGGCAGACGCGAAGTCAATGACCTGCCTGTGCGCCAAATGGCGCTCGAGCACCGCGTACCCTAGGACGCCGCTCAGCGCGAAGGTCAAGAGGACGGTCGCGATGAGCCGGGCACCAAACCCAAAGCTCGAGTCGGACTCGCGCGAGTGGCGACGCTCCCTCAGCTTGCGCAGCGGCTGGAGCAGGCGACGGGCCGAAGGTCCTGAGACATTGGGCGAGCCGCGGCTGTGGTTTTTGTCGATACCTAGCTACTCGACACAAATGCTCGCTTGCCTGAGTTATTTCGGGCGCCTCGCTAGGCGTCGTGATCTGCCCCGTCGTCCGGCTCACAGTTATGGGGCGTCGGCCTGCTCACTTTTCCCGGTGCTCAAGCCGCCCGCGCGACCCAGAAGGCGCGCCAACCCTCGACTCTTTCGGATCGAAGCGGAGGGATGGCTTGCCCCCCAGCATCGGATCGGCATACCTTCTGCAAATCCGCGCTCTGAGATCACCCTCATCGCTAGGAGGCGCTTTGGCTCCCTGCGCGATCATTCTTCGCAGTACGGCTGGCGTTCGACGGTGATTCGTGTGTAGGCGGAGCTACCGATCAAGCGGACATGGGCCTGCCCGGAACAGATCAGTTCTTCTTCGCCTCCGCCCCCGCCCCCGAGTCGGACACGTGCGACGGCTACGACGCGCCCATCTGGAACCCGATCCAGAACGCGAATGCGATGACGGTCGCCGCGCGTGTCTCCGACCTTTCATCATAGGGAATTTCAAACGCTGCCACTGGTCTGTCACCGGCGGTCAGATGCCCTTCCTCGGCCATCTTGCAGATCGCTCGTCATCTAGCTTCGCCGCCAGATTGAGCTCCGCGGGGACCTGATCCCGTAGCGCACGGGCCTGCGCGAGCCCCGCTAAGGGGCGGTCACCGAAAAGCTGCCGATGTCAAACGGGTTGCCGCTCATTGTCGTCCACTCCATGTCGAACCCGTAGATGCCCGTCCCTGGAGCGCCTGAGTCCTCGGCGCCGAACACGGTCGGCGGCCCCGTGGTCGAACCATGGTTGAAGCTGTAGATGCAGAGGTATCCGGGGTCTGCATGACCCACTCCGTTGCAATGCGCGACCGTCGCTGCTTCGTTTTTGTAAAGGACGTGGTCGCCGGCGATCCCTTTCGCCAGAGGAATCGGGAACGAGACGGACTCGTCCATGAATTCGCCGCTGGTAGCCCCTGGAACGCGTATCCCGTAGTCCCCGCTCTCCGTCTGCCCCGTCGGCAGCGAGGTGAGGGCCGAGGGCCCGGCGGCGCCTTCGGAACCCTGTTCGCCTCTGAGGCCCCTTGACCCTTCGGGACCGCGGAATCCTTCTGGCCCTCTGGCACCGGAGGTGCCTGGGCCACCGACTGCACCAGGCAGGCCGGAAGCGCCCCGCCTTCCGATGCTGCCCCTGAGCTTCTTGAGCACCTTCGGGTTGATCTGGTGCGTCGAGTTGATCAGATAGTGGTTCGCGGCCAGCGCTCCGCCGGTCATCGAGAACACGAGCGCAGTCGTCGCGGCGACATTTGCATAGCTGAAGGTTCTGCGGACGGGTGAGTGCATGACTACTTATCGTCCAACGCGCCTCGGTGCTTGATAGGCGCCAGCGATAGTCGGCCTTCGTGCTCTCGACCAACCGCCCCTCCACGCGCAGCCACCACTGCTCCGCGATACTCCATCCACGATGCCCGAGGAGTCCAGGACCCCCGACCCCGTTCAGCTGACGCGTCGCTCGTTTGAAGCTGGTAACCGGCGCGACTTCGATACGGCGATGAGCTTCTACGCTCCCGAGTCGGTCTGGGACCTGTCGAAAATGGGGCTTGGCACTTACGAGACGCTCCCGGCGATACGCCGCTTTTCGAGGACTGGGTCAGTGTCTATGAGGAGTTTCAGATGGACGTGGAGGAGTTCTGAACCTCGGAAACGGGATTGTGTTCTTTGCTGTCCGCCAACATGGCCGTCCTGCCGGCACCGGCGAGCAGGTTGAACTTCACTACGCAGGCTTCAGGGTATGGGCCGGTTGTGCCGCCCTGCGCGTCACGAACTATTCTGACATCGACGAGGCGCGAACTGCCGCCGAACGCCTCGCCAAGTCGAGGGAGTAGGCAATGTCGCAGGAGAACGTGGATATCGTTGAGCAGATGGTTGAGGCGTTCAACCGGCGCGATCTCGATCGCCTCGAAGAGGGGTCTACGCCGGACATGGAGTGGGCGACGGCGATGGGGGCGATCGAGGCGGAGGTCTTCAAGGGACCCGAGGGGGCCGAGGCCTACATCGAACGCCTCGGGGACGCCTGGGAGGAGTTCCGGACGATCGCCGAGGATGTTCGTGATGTTGGCGAGCAGGTCGTGATGCTCGGTCGCATCGTCGGACGCGGAAAGGGAAGCGGTGCGGCTGTCGAAATGCCTCTCGGGCAGGTCTACGACCTTCGCGACGGAAAGGTCTGCCGAATCCTCTCCTATCTCGATCACGGCGAAGCCCTCAAAGCCGTGGGGCTGGAGGAGTAGGCGATGTCGCAGGAGAACGTGGAGATCGTGCGCCATTTTCTACGACCGCCACCCCTTCGCTTGCGGGATGTTGGACGGAGGTGGCAGACGGGGAGCCTGTCCGGCCGGTATACGGTGACATGAGAGACCTCATCGTGACCGAGAACATCACGCTGGACGGGGTTATCGAGGCCATCGGAGGGTGGTTCGCCCCGGCGAGCGGGGATTCCCAGTCCGATCTCGAGGGCGCGCTAAGGGAACAGATGGAGGCGGCCGACGCGTTGCTGGTCGGACGAACGACGTTCGAGCAGATGCGCGGCTACTGGCCGGACCAGACGGACGACACGACGGGCATCAGCGACTACCTGAACCGGGTGTCGAAGTATGTGGTCTCCACCACTCTGGTTGACCCAGACTGGGAACACACCACCGTGCTCCGAGACTCGGCCTGGGACGAAATCCGGGCGCTCAAGTCGAAGTCAGGCAAAGACATCGTGACAACCGGCAGCATGACGCTGGTGCAGGGTCTCATCGGCTCGGAACTGATCGACGAGTTCCGGCTGTTCTTTTACCCGGTGGTGCTTGGGGGCGGTCAGCGATTGTTCGCGGATGCGATGTTCCCGACGTTGCAACTCGTCGAGACCCGGCCGTTTCGCTCCGGGATCGTACTCATGCGCTACCGGCTGGGATCGGGGTAGGCGATGTCGCAGGAGAACGTGGCGGTCGTGCGGACAGTGCTCGCAGCGATGTCGGTGGGCGACCCTGAGGCGGCTTTCGCGCTTGCCGATCCCGGCGTCGTGATTGATACGACTCGGTTTGTGTTCAACCCCTCGACCTACGTCGGCATCGAGGGCCTTCGGCAGTTGTGGACCGAGACGAACGAGGGGTGGGAGGAAATGCGCACCGAGCCCGACGAGTTCATCGACGCGGGTGAGCGGGTAGTGGTGATCGGGAGGCTGGTCGCCAGAGCAAAGGCGAGCGGGGTAAAGGTCGAACGTCCCACCGGTCAGGTGTGGACCATCCGCAGCGGGCTCGTGGTTCGCTGGGAGATTGGCTACACCGACCCGCGTGAGGCTCTCAAAGCCGTGGGACTGGAGGAGTAGGCGATGGCGCAGGAGAACGTGGAGGTCTTGCGCCGGGTGTTTGATGCCTTCAATCGGCGAGACGCCAACGCCGTGCGCGACCTTTGGACAGCCGATGCCGAGTGGCGCCCCGCCTACATTGGCGGCGGCCTGCTGGAGGGGGCCACGTTTCGCGGGCACGCGGGAGTGATCGAGTTCGTCGAAATGCAATCTGAGACTTGGGAGAAGGTCGTCGCTGAGCCTATGCAGATGCGAGATCTTGGCGAGCAGGTGATGGTTGAGGTTCGTCTGCGAGCGATGGGGCGGGCAAGCGGGACCCCCGTTGAGCGGGTCACGTGGAACTTGTTCGGGTTCCGCGATGGAAAGGCTTCGACTGGGACGGTGTACGAGACCGAGGACGAAGCCCTCAAAGCCGTGGGGCTGGAGGAGTAGGCCGTGTCGCAGGCGAACGTGAAGCTACTTCGCAAGGGAATCGATGCTTGGAATCAGCGCAAGGTTGACCTGTGGCTTGACTACGCCGCGCCGGACATCGAGTGGATGCCCGCCGGTCCGGCGGCGGTCGAGCGGCAGATCTACCGAGGCCATGACGAGGTGCGTAGTGGGATTACCGAATATGGGAGACCTGGGATGTGTTCGAGTTCCAAGAATCCGAGGCGCGCGATCTCGGAGATTCGACGCTGTGGCTCGGGCGCGTCAGGATGCGCGGGAGTACCAGCGGTGTTCAGCTCGACCAAGAGTTCGCGATCCACAGCGTAGTGAGCGATTCGAAGATCAGCTTGATCCACACCTACCTCTCCTGGCAAGAGGGCCTCGAAGCCGTGGGCCTTGAGGGGTAGGCGATGTCGCAGGAGAACGTGGAGGCGATGCAGGCCGCAATCGAAGCGTTCAACCGGCGCGATGGAGAGGGCTTCGATGCATATCTCGCTGAGGACGCCGAGATCGTCCCGGTGCGCGCGGCCCTTGAGGGAACGGTCTATCGGGGTGGAGATGCGGCCACGCAGTACTGCACCGCCGTAGACGCCAGCTGGGAGGACCTCGCGTGGGAGGTTGAGGAGGTTAGGGAGGGCGAGAGCTGGGTCCTCGCGCTAGGACGCATTCAGGGTCGCGGACGAGGCAGCGGCGCAGTCATTGACGCGAGAGGAGCATGGCTCGCCCGATTCCGCGATGGCTTGGTGACGCACTTCCGAACGTACCCGGATCGAGACGAAGCCCTCAAAGCCGTGGGGCTACAGGAGTAGGCGGTGTCGCGGGAGAACGTGCGGATCGTGCGGCGAGTGGTGGAGGCTTTCAACTCTGACGAACCACGCAGGGCTATCGCGGGGTTCCATCCCGAGATCGAGTTCACCTCGACTGGCAACACCCTTGACGGCGCGGCCTACGTCGGCCTCGACGGCATTAAGCAATACGCCGATGGCCTCGAAGCAGTCTTTGAGGAGTGGCACTCCGAGGACGACCGAATGGTCGATGCTCGGCGACTCCCGAACTACAGCCTACGAGCGAACGGCAGTGTGATTTCGGCCCCCGCAGCCCAACAGGCCGACGATCACCAAGAGGTAGGGGATTGCCGCGAGGATAGGGATCAGAGCCTTGCGCATCAGGCACTCGTCTTCTCGTGCGCGCGCTCGACGGACCGCCAGCAGCGAGAGCCTCCTGAGCAATCATCAAGCTTCCCCTCGCTCGCGGTCACGTCAGCCATCGTCGCACCTGTGCACGAGAGCTGGCGCTCTGCGGACTCCTAATGCCGTGCGATCACAGGGACGGCGCTCGAACGCCTATCGGCTGGAATCACGGCGAGGCGCGGTTTACCATTGACCGCCAAGGCGCGGCGCAGCCATGTTTTTCGGTAGGCGATTCCAAGCAGGCCCCGATTCAAGCTCGCCCGCCACCGATCCGATGCGATGTCCATGCGGAGCGTTTTCCTGGCCATGGCGTTCACGCTCATCTTGGCAACCGCGGGCTGCGGGTCTTCGAGCAAGTCCACCGTGACCCTGCAGCAGTTTGCGGCAAGGGCCAACGCGATTTGCCTGATGCTGACACAGCAGCAGGGTGAAATCGCGGAGCGCCACCGCGAAGACCTACCTACAGCCCAGAACGCCGTGAGCGAGCGGGAGGAAACGATTACCGTGTCTCGTGCCGCCGATCAGCGGGTCCGGGACCTCCCGAGGCCGGCTGCGGAGGCGAGCACGATCGCGCGACTGGCGGACAGCTACTTCGAAGAAGCCGCGGCCGAGCAGGCGGTCGTGCGTGCTATCTCGCATGGGGACAGAGCCGAGGTCGAGCTCGCCCTCTCGACGGCCGACAACCTGACGAGACAAAACGCGGCGGTCGCGCGAGGTCTCGGGATGTTTGATTGCTCGAAAGTCGAAGGGGAATCGGTCCGAGCAGCCGGGATCTGACCCGGCCGTACGGCCGGTGCCAGGCCGGCTACAACCGCACGCTCGCCCGCAGGTGCGACAGCACGCGCAGGCGCTGGCGAAGCGGCGCGTGCCCTTCGCCTGCGAGCCAAGCGTTGCCGACACGGCGCGCGAGGATCTGCCCGTTCCAGCCGGGCGCGCTGACAACGCCGGCGTGATGGCGCACGGCTACGGCGCCCGGCAGCGACACAGCTGCCGCAGAGCCTGGTGCGGCGGCGTCGAGTAGCACCCCGGCATCGAGCAGCGAATGTGCGAACGCGTACTCGGTGTCGGCACACGATACAAAGCCCCCGCCGGCGAGGTTCGGGGTGGGCGTGACGCTTGGCGTCACGTGGCCGGATCGAGCCCGAAGGCCTCGGAGCCGAGCGGCGAAGATCGAGCATGGTCCGGCGGGCGGCGTTTGCGGCGAGGTCCAGGGGATGGCCGGGAGCGCCGCTGCGTATGCCTGCTGGGGAGCGCTGAGGCCGCGACTGCCGCTGCTACGCACGCCCATGAAAACCGGCTCGAATTCGTCGAACCAACCGGACTGCGCCGGAAACGGAGCCGCGATTTCCACGAGCGCGGCCGAGACTCCGGGCACACCTGTCGCCTGCCCGGTGATCTCCTGGCTCGCATCGTCGACGGCAACCGCTTCGAGCGGGGCGTTGAGGAGCGCGACCCCGCGCGTCCCGCTCCCGCCTGCTTCCCAGCTTTCGTATCCGATCTCTGTGTGCGCGTTCGGCGCGGTCCCGTTGCTCGCGAAGGTTCTCGCTCTCTCGCTCGCGCGCCCTGACCTCCGCAGCCGGCCTCATACTCGGTGCGAATGCGCAACAGACGACTCCTGCGCCCGGTCCATACCACGCTGATCGCACTGATCGCCGCGGTGGCGATCCCCTGGGCGGCCCTCGCTGCGCCCGCTACCGCCCCACTGCCTTTCTCCCGTGCCGGCGCGGATGTGGTCCAGCCCCAGCCGCCCGTCGGAGCCTGCCACGAACGAGGGACTGGGCTCTACTCGCTCCCTGACCGGCACTGCACGCCAGGCGCCCTGAACCCGGACGTCAAGCAGTCGACGCTCGCGAGCACGATCTGCAAGAGCGGATGGACCTCTACGGTGCGACCGCCTGCGACGATCACCGCGCGTGAGAAGCGGGCGAGCCTTGCCGCCTATGGAGACGGCTCCTCGCCGTTCGAGTACGACCACCTCGTCTCGCTGGAGCTCGGAGGCGCGGTCAACGACGCGCGCAACCTCTGGCCGGAGCCGGACTACGCAACGAAGATGGGCTTCTACCTGAACCCGAAGGACCGCCTGGAGCGTGTGCTCAACCGCCTGGTCTGCCGCGGCTCGATGCCGCTGGCGCAGGCGCAGCGCCTGATCGCCTCCGACTGGGTCTCCGCATACCGCAAGTACGACTGAGCGCACGCGGGAAGCGGGTCGTCGACCTGCAGAGATCTGGCCGCGCCTGGCGGCCCAGGTCACGCTCAGCTACGCTGCGCGGCCCCACGCCGTCGCCTGAGCAAGCGCTCGCGCAGGCCGAGTCGCGGCTCGCGGAGGTCATCGCCGGCACGCACGCGCTCTGCTTCTTCGCGCAGGTCACAACGCCGCTCGGCGTCGAGGGCGAGTGCAATGTGAGAGTTCATCTTGGGTCCTCCTTCGGATCGAGTGTCTCGCCGGGTTTCATCCCCAGCCACGCCGACAGCTCTTGCAACGCGTCGGGAACGACGTAGTAGTAGGCCCACAGTCCCTGGCGCTCGGAGTCGACGAGGCCCGCATCCCTGAGCTTCTTGAGGTGGTGCGAGAGCGTCGACTGGGAGATGTCGAACAGCGGCACCAGCTCACACACGCAGACCTTGCCGGCGTGCTTGCGCAGCACGTCGACGAGCTGCAACCGGACCGGATCCCCGAGCGCCTTGGCAACCTCCGCGAGCCTGCGCGCCTGCTCGGGCTGCACGTCCGGGTACACCAACGGCTCGCTGCACGTCTCCCCTGCCGGGCGCTTGACCTTCGGTGCCAGCTCCATCGCAATCGCCATAAATCAAATATATCAATAACAATGATGTTTATCGATGTAATGGCGCTGACGCGCGCGCTCGCAAGCAACGCGCCGGCCTGGCGACCGGCCTCGAGGCGCAGTCACCGGCCCGGCGCGGTGCGCGAGGACTACGGGATCGCTTCGTACGTGGCTGCTGCAGTCTGTTCTCTGCCGCCGAAGATCGACGCGGATTCGCCGCTGGCGAGGCGCCACACCGCCACCTACCCAAGCGATGTGGCCGCCGGCCTGGTTGGCCAGTCCACCGGAGACCGAGCTGAAGGCGCCCGTGGCTTTGTTGCCGGCACCGCCGCCAATGGATGAGAATTCGCCGCTGGCCACGTTGACCTGCCCGCCTGCGACTGACGCCTACAGCGAGCTCGCTTTGTTGCCGTAGCCTCCGCTCACTGAGGCCAATCCCCGGAGGCTTCCCCTTCCTTGCCGCCTGTCACGGAGGCGTACGGTGCGCTGACCGTGTTGTTCTGACCGCCGCTGACCGAGGCGTAGGGTGCGAGCGCGGCGTTGTTGAAGCCTGCGATCAGTCCGCCGTAGCTCGTGAACGACTGCGCGTGGCCGAGCACGAGGTTGTGCGAGCCCGTCTGCGTCCCGCCGCTTTCGTCGTAGCCGATCACGAGGTTGCCCTCGCCGTTGACCGTTGCGTTTGTTTTACCTGCGCCCGAGACGATCTGCACGTTGACGCCTGAGAACTGGATCGTCGGCTTGCCTGCCACTCCCGAGGAGACGAGCGTCATGTACGGCAGCACGCTTTTTAGCTTCGCCACCTCGCTGCTCGTCAACCCGGAGACGCCTTCCGGCCCGGTTTTGCCTTCTGAGCCGGCTTTGCCTTCGCCCCCCGCCGGTCCTTGCGTTCCGTTCGCGCCGGCTAAGCCGGCAGGCCCGCCGGCGCCACTCTGCCCGAGCGTCCCAGCGTTCCGCGCAGCTGCTTCAGCACGGCCGGCTTGATCTGCTTGGTGGAGCTGATCACGTAGTGAGACGCGGCCAGGCTGGTGCCCCCGAGCGAGACGAACAGCGCCAGCCACGCGACGAGGTTGTGGCGAATTACGGTGACGGAGCGAGCGATCGTGGACTGCCTCCCGGGCGTTTGGGTGCGTGCCGTGGCCGAGCGTTCGCGCGGCGCGTAGGCACGTATCGGTCAATCGTCGGCAAACCTGAGCGGCGCGCGACTCGGTGCGGGTGCGCCCGCCCGCTCGCTGGGCTCGCCGGTCGTGCCATAGGCCGGTTTCAGATTCGCGCGCTGAGGGTAGATTTCAGCTACCTCGAGGCCCCCGGCTCGAGGTGCAGTAGAGGGAGAAGAACGTCACGTCGCTCCACGGCGCACAGCCAGCGATGGCCCTTCGGGCGTCGGAGCGGCGGGGCGTTGATCGCAATGTCATAGCGTTGCTGCCGTGAGCGAGCCGATCGACAGCCTGGGCGCCTTCGACCCGCGCGAGCGCGACCGTGGCCTCGCTCCCGAGACATCCTCGGCAAGCGCCGCCGGCCGTTACGTACTGCTTGACGTCTTCACCGACACGCCGCTGGAGGGCAACCAGCTCGCGGTGTTCCCCGATGCGCGCGCCATCTCTGAGCAGCGCATGCAACCGCTCGCACGCGAGCTGAAGCTCTCAGAGAGCGTGTTCGTGCTTCCTGCGCGCGAGGGTGGGAACGTGTCCGTGCGGATCTTCACGCCTACAGCCGAGCTTCCGTTCGCAGGGCACCCGGTGCTCGGCACGGCCTTCGTCGTCAGCTGCGCGCTGCAACAGGACGACGTCACGCTGGAGACGAAGATCGGGTCGGTCGCCGTGCGCCTGCAACGTGAGAGTGCGCGCGCCGGCTCCGGCTGGATGCAGCAGCCGGTTCCCACGTGGGGTCCTTACGAGCGCGAGCAGGAGCTGCTGCGCGCGCTCGGCGTAGAGCGCGCGGCGCTGCCGGTCGAGGCCTACGTCAACGGCCCCAAGCACGTGTACGTCGCGCTGGAGACCGAGCAGGCCGTCGCGAGGATCGCCCCCGATCTCGGCGCCCTCGCGCGGCTCGGCGAGATCGGCGTCAGCTGTTTCGCAGGGGCCGGCGAGCGCTGGAAGACGCGCGTGTTCGCGCCCACGCTCGGCGTGCCAGAGGACCCTGCGACCGGGTCTGCAGCCGGGCCGCTCGCCGTGCACCTCTGCCGCCACGGCCGCGTCCCGTTCGACCAGGAGATCGAGATACGCCAGGGTGCTGAGATCGATCGGCCCTCGCTCCTGCGCGCCCGTATCGGTGGAACGCACGAGCGGATCGAACGCGTCGAGGTCGGCGGTTCGGCCGTGATCGTCGCCGCCGGCGAGTTCCTGCTCGACTGAGCGCCCACAGGCGTGCGTCGTTGGTCTCGAGCGGCGCGCCGCATGCTCCGGCGGCTTGCCTGCGGAGCGGGCGCCTGCGAAGCTCTCGCGGCGATGGTCCCGAGGGAGGTCACACGCGCCGACCGTCCGGCGCTGCTCAGGCTGAATCACGCTTCGGTGGTCGAGCTCAGCGAGCTGGACGAGCAGCGGCTCGGCTACATCCTCGCGCTCGCGCACAGCAGCCTCGTGGTCGAGAGTGGCCATGAGGTGGTCGCGTTCGCGATCGCAGTGGCGCCCGGCGCCGACTACGACAGCGCCAACTACGCGTGGCTGAGCGAGCGCTTCGAGCGCTTCCTCTACCTCGACCGCATCGCCGTCGATGCGCGCTTTCGCAGGCACGGCATCGGCGCGCATATCTACGACGCGATGGAGGCGAGCGCCGCGCCGTTCGGGCGCATGGTCTGTGACGTCAACATCGAGCCACCCAACGAGGCCTCGCTCGCGTTCCATGCCGCGCGCGGATACGAGCAGGTCGGCCGCCTCCAGCACGGCTCGGTGAAGACCGTCGCGCTGCTCAGCAAGGAGCTCTAGCGCGGGCCTCTGCGCGGCGTGCGGTGTCATGCCGCGGTCGCCCGGCTGGCCGGCGTCCAGCGACTAGAGAACCTTCGAGAGGAATGCGCGCGTGCGCTCGTGGCGCGGGTTGCTCAGCACCTCAGCCGGGCGCCCGGACTCGACGACGACGCCCGCATCCATGAACACGACCGTGTCGGCGACCTCACGCGCGAAGCCCATCTCGTGGGTGACGACGATCATCGTCATCCCGTCCTTGGCCAGCTGCTGCATCGCTGCGAGCACGTCGCCGACCAGCTCAGGGTCGAGCGCCGAGGTCGGCTCGTCGAACAGCATCAGCTTCGGCTCCATCGCCAGCGCGCGTGCGATCGCCACGCGCTGTTGCTGCCCACCGGAGAGCTGTGAGGGGTAGCTGTCGAGCTTGTCGCCCAGTCCGACGCGGTCGAGCAGCTCGCGCGCCTTGCTCTTCGCCTCGTTGCGCGAAACGCCCTTGACGTGGATCGGCGCGCACGTGACGTTCTCCAGCGCCGTCATGTGGCCGAACAGGTTGAAGTGCTGAAAGACCATGCCGATCTCCGCGCGCTTGCCCGCGATCTCGCCTTCGCGCAGCTCGTGCAGCTTTGCGCCCGCCTGGCGATAGCCGACCAGCTCGCCGTCGACCGACAGGAGACCGGCGTTGATCTTCTCCAGGTGGTTGATGCAGCGCAGGAACGTCGACTTGCCCGAGCCTGACGGCCCCAGCAGGCACAGGACTTCCCCGCGCTGAACCTCCAGGTCGATGCCGCGGAGCACCTCCTGGCGCCCGAACGACTTACGCACGCCGGCGGACTTGACCATCGGCTCGCTCATGGCGCCGCCTACACTCATCGCGCTCGCTCGTGCCCGAAGGACGTGATCCCCAAGCGCACGCGCTGCAGCGGCGTCAGCCCCTGCTCGCGCGAGGCGCCGCGGCCGTAGCGGCGCTCCAGGTAGTACTGCCCGACATACAGGAAGCTCGTGCACACCAGGTACCAGATGCTCACCACGATCAGCAGCGGGATCGGCTTGAAGTTGCGCGAGTAGATGAGCTGCGCCGAGTAGAGCAGCTCAGACACCGTGATCACGCTCGCCAGCGAGGTCGTCTTGAGCATCGAGATCGTCTCGTTGCCGGTCGGCGGGATGATCACGCGCATCGCCTGCGGCAGCACGATCTTGCGCATCGTCTGCAGCCGCGTCATGCCGAGCGAACGGGCCGCATCGGATTGACCCTCATCGACGGAGATGATCCCGGCGCGCACGATCTCCGCCATATACGCGCCCTCGTTCAGCCCGAGCCCGAGGATCGCCGCGCGAAAGGCCGTGATCAGCGTGTTCGCGTCCGGATGCACGAAGGCCGGGCCGAACGGAATGCCGAGCGAGAACTTCGGGTACAGCGCCGCGATGTTGTACCAGAACAGCAACTGCACGAGGATGGGAGTACCGCGGAAGAACCAGATGTAGAGCCAGCTCGAGCTCGAGATCAACGGGTTCGGCGAGAGCCGCATGATCGCCAGCACCACCCCGAGCACGATCCCGATCGCCATCGCGATCACCGTCAGCTCGAGCGTCACCACCAGCCCTTCGAGGATGCGGGTGTCGAACAGGAAGCTCCCGACGGTGCTCCACTGGAAGCCTTCGCTCGTGACCATCGAGCGGATCACGGCGGCGGCGATCACCAGGATGATCACCGCCGCCACCCACCGCCCGGGCCGTCTGACCGGTACGGCCTCTATCTCCTCCGGCCGCCCGCCCAGCTTGGTGGCCTCCTCTGAGGACACCGGATCTCCTACCTCCTAACTCCTAACTCCTAGCTCGTCGCCCCGTTGATGGCCGGTGTCGTGATCGCGCCGTCCTTCACTCCCCACTTTTCGAGGATCTTCGTGTAGGTGCCGTTCGCGATCAGCTTCTTCATCGCGGCGAGGATCGGCGTCGTCATGCCGCTCTTCTTCGGGATCGCCAGACCGTAAGGTGCGAACCCGTAGCTCGTGCCGACCAGTTTGAACTGGCCTTCGGACTGCTTGACCTGGTAATCGACGACCGGCGAGTCGGCCATGCCGACTTCCGCGCGCCCACTCGAGATCGCGAGGTTGACGGCATCCTGACCGGGGAAGCTGAGCACGGTGACCGACTTCTTGCCTTCTTTGGTGCATGCCTTGCTCTGCTTTTCCGATTCTTCAGCCTCGACGGTGCCCTTCTCGGCTGCGACCGTCTTGCCGCACAGGTCGGCGAGCTTGCTCACGCCGGGGTTGGCGGAGCTCTTCGCGTAAAAGGAGATGCCCGCTTTGAAGTAGTCGACGAAGTCCACTGTCTTCTCGCGTTCCTTGGTGTCCGTGAACGCCGACGCACCGAGGTCGTACCTGCCCGCCGCGAGCCCCGGGATGATCGTTTCGAAGTTCGAGTTGACGAGCTTCACCTTCAGGCCCATCACTTCGCCGAGCGCCTTGGTGATGTCCGGGTCGATACCGATGATCGTGTGCCCATCGGTATCGACGAACTCGACCGGTGCGTACTGCGCTTCGGTCGCGATGTTCAGCGTCCCTTTCGACTTGATAGCCGCCGGAACCTGCGCGGCGATTGAAGCATCGACCCCGCTCGCCGTGGCCGGCGTGGACGTGGAACTGCTGGAACTGCTGGAGCTGCTGCTGCTGCTGCCGCACCCCGCGAGCGCGACGACACAGAGCGCGGGTATGCCGATCGCGGCAACCAGCTTTCGCATCTGAGCCCTCCCTGCGTTGTTGGACGTGACCTGGAAGGTCGAAGAGCGCGGAAGTATAGGCTCACGCGCCTCACGGCGACCATGGCTGGGAGTCCAAGGGTTGAGCGTGCGATCTGCTGCGTTTGCCGAGTCGCGTGGGCTTCGCTCGCCTGGGACCGGCGGCCGCGGCGATCATCCGCCTGAAAGCTCGTCGGCGCGGCGGCGGCGCGGGCCGCGGTCGGCTACAGCTCGAGGTAGCGCAGCACGACGCGCCCGAGCACGAGCACGTCGCCGTCGTGCAGGTCCGCCTGCACGATCCGCTGGCCGTTGACGAACGTGCCATTGGAGCTGCGGTCGTCGAGCAGGCGCGCTCCGGTCGGTCGATGCACGAGCATCGCGTGCCGGCGCGAGACTGAGTCCTCGTCGAGGCGCAAGTCGGCTTGCAGGCCGCGGCCGATGTGCATGACGCCGCTTCCAAGCGGAATTAGCAGCATCTCGCCGGGGCCATGCACCTCGAGGTAGCGCCCAGGCCCGCTCGGGCGCTCAGAGATCGCCCTGCGCCGTACGCTCTCGTCCAGGCACGCGATCGCATCGACGCGCTCTGTGAGCCCTTCTGTGGTGGCTGAACGGCGGGGGGTTTGCGTGGTCATGAGAGTTAGTCAAGCAAATGCTACCCATGCGCCGGCTGAAGACCTCCGAAGAAACTACTTAGTCCGCGCGCTACGCCCGCGCCCGCTTGCGTACCCTGCACCTGCATGCCTCCGCTCGCGTTCACCGTCTCAGACGCCCTCGGAGCAGTGCTGCAGCTTGGGCCGCTCGCCCTTCTGGCCGTGCTCTACGCGCGGCGCGCACACACGCTCGCCGCCGGCGGCCACGCGGTCGCGGCGTGGCGCAAGCTGAGCTTCTACACGGGCTGTGCGGTGATCGCGATCGCGCTCACCGCGCTCGACACCGCCAGCCAGGACCTGCTCTACATGCACATGATCGAGCACCTGCTCGTCGGTGACATCGGCGCGCTGCTGATCGTGCTCGGCCTGACCGGGCCGCTGCTCGCCCCGATCCTCAAAATACGCCTGTTCGACCGCCTGCGCGCGCTTTCGCACCCGGCCGTCGCCTTCCCCCTGTGGACGGCCGACCTGTACGTATGGCACCTGCCGGTCTTCTACCAGGCAGCCTTGCGCCACGCGCCCGTGCACGCGCTCGAGCACGCGATGTTCCTCGCGCTCGGGATCAACATGTGGCTGTGCCTGTTCGGCCCGCTGCCGACTCCGAGCTGGTTCGGCAACCTCGGCCGCCTCTTCTACATCGTCGCCGTACGCCTCGCCGGCACCGTCCTCGGCAACATCTTCCTCTGGTCCGGCACCGTCTTCTATCCCTTCTACAGCACCGGCGACGCTGCCCACCACATCTCGCCGCTCGCCGATCAGAACATCGCCGGCGCGATCATGATGGTCGAGGAGTCCTTCCTCACGCTCGGCCTGTTCTGCTGGCTGTTCCTGCGCGCCGCGCGCGAGGGCGAGGAGCGCCAGGATCTGCTCGACTACGCCCACGCCCAGGGTCTCGAGCTGAGCGAGGCGCGCGCAGCGCGCGCTGTCGCCGCCGGGCGCGGCGGCGAGCTGCGCCAGCGCTTGGAGAGCCGCACCGGGACCGCCGAGCAAGCCTGAGCGCGGCGGCGCCCAGCTCAACCTGGCGCCGCGGCGCTAGGCTGTTGCCATGTGCGCCGGTTGCGCAATGCTCGCGGCATCCACGGCGACGGGTTTCAGAACCTGGCTTCAGAGCCACCACTTCGGCTGGCTCACACCCAAGCGGATGCGCGCGTTGACGATCGCCGCGATGTGCGCCGCCGGCCTCGTCTCGACCGTCGGCTTCAGCGGCTCGACTCCCGCAGCGGCGCGTGCGGCGGTCAAAGTGCCGGCCGCAGCTGCCCCGCAGCACGGCGCACCGCACCGCCCAGCTGTGACGTCTTAGCCGCCTGCGACGGCCGGGAGGATCGTCAGCTCGGCCCCGTCTGCGACCGGCGTGGCCAGCCCGTCGAGGAAGCGGATGTCCTCACCGGCGACGTAGACGTTGACGAAGCGCCGCAGCGAGCCCTCGTCGTCGTAGAGGCGCGCGCGCAGCTCGTCGAAGCGCTCGAACAAGCCGTCGAGCACCTCCTGCACGGTCGCGCCGTCCACCTTCGTCTCAGCCTCGCCACCGGCGGCAGCGCGCAGCTGCGTCGGGATCTTCACGAGCACGGCCATCAGACTGAGACCGTCTGCGGCACTCCCGCCTCGAACGCGTCGACGGTCGGAGCGATCGTGTGCGTCTCGAACGTCCCGCGCACCGCGTCGAGCGTCTTCAGGCCCTCACCCGTGATCACGAGCACAACGCGCTCGTCCGGGTCGATCTCGCCGCGTGCGGCGAGCTTCGAGAGCACGGCTGTCGTGACGCCGCCGGCGGTCTCGGTGAACACGCCCGTGGTCTCGGCCAGCAATTTGATGCCCGCGCGGATCTCATCGTCTGAGACCGAGTCCACGCCGCCGCCGGTGCGCCGAGCGAGGTCGAGCGCGTAAGGGCCGTCGGCGGGGTTGCCGATCGCAAGCGACTTGGCGATCGTCTGCGGCTTGACCGGCTTGCAGACGTCGTGGCCATCGGCGAAGGCGTTGGCCACCGGCGAGCAGCCGTCGGCCTGCGCGCCGTTCATGCGCGGCAGCTCACCTTCGAGCAGCCCCAGCTCGCGCCACTCCTCGAAGCCGCTGGCGATCTTCGTGAACAGCGAGCCGGATGCGACCGGCACGATGCAGCGGTCTGGAAGCTCCCAGCCGAGCTGCTCGGCGATCTCGAACGCGAGCGTCTTGGAGCCCTCGGCGTAGTAGGGGCGCAGGTTGATGTTCACGAACGCCCAGTCGCGCTCGGCGCACAGCTCCGTGCAGAGGCGGTTGACGTCGTCGTAGCTGCCTTCCACGCCGACGAGCTTCGTCCCGTAGATGCCAGTCGCCAGGATCTTCTGCTCCTCCAGGTCGGAGGGGATGAACACGTAGGAGTCGAGGCCCAGCGCGGCGCCGTGGGCGGCGACCGAGTTGGCGAGGTTGCCCGTGGAGGCGCACGCGATCGTCTCGAAGCCCAGCTCGCGCGCTCGCGTGACGGCGACAGAGACGACGCGATCCTTGAACGAGTGCGTCGGGTTGGCGGCGTCGTTCTTGACCCACACCTCGCGCAGGCCGAGGCGCTCGGCGAGCCGGTCGGCGCGGATCAGCGGGGTGCAGCCAGCCGGCAGGCCGACGCGTGAGGCGAGCCGCCCGGAGGGCCCGGGAGGGCCACCGGCGAGCGGCAGGAAGTCGGCGTAGCGCCAGATGTTCTGCGGGCCACCCTGGATGCGGCGGCGCAGCTCGCCCAGGTCCTTGCTCGTGCGGCTGTGGTCGTAGACGACCTCCAGCGGCCCGAAGCACTTGTCGCATACGTAAAGCGCCTCCAGCGGGTACTCCGCCTTGCACTCCTTGCACTGCAGGTGACTGACAGCCATTGGGGCTCCTTCGCTCTAGTCTTCGCTGTGTCACTTGTGCGAAGAGCGCAAAGGCTCACCACACATCTCTCTGGAATTGGCACCTTCCCGCTGTGACGTGACGGTGGTTGCCGGGGTTTCATAGGGCCAGTCCCTTCACCCCTCTGGATGTGTCCAGCTATGTGCTGGCGAGTCTAGCAAGCGCGCGGACGGTCACGCAAGGCCACGGACGATGAGCGACGGTCGCGTGGAGCTCGCTTCGAGCGGCCCGGCCGCTCAGCGCAGATGGCGCCGATCAGGGATAGGCGGCTGTGCCGCAGACGCTCACACCGAGCACTGCCGCGTGCGCCGGTCGACGCCGACTTCGGTGATGCCACCGGAGGTGATCTTGATCCGCGTAGGCACGTTCCCGCGCTCGAGCAGCTTGCGCAGAACCGACTCGCCCTTGGACTCGATCCCCGAGCGCAGCGGCTCCTCGAACGCCTCCGGGCGCAGCGAGCTGGCGATCTGCACGTAGACGTGCTGTTCTGCGCGCCCGTTCTGCACCTTCCAGCGGTAGGTATCCCCCACGCGAGGCGCTTGGATGGGAGTTGGTCCGCCGATGATCTCCGGGTCCGCTGGCATGGCTGAATGATCCGCCGCGCAGACGCGAACGCGAACGGTCTGCTGGCCAGGATGTGCGGCCTTCGTATGGACAGCTGGACAGCGTCCGGCGAGGCGGGCGAGGAGCCGGCCGTTTCGACGGGCCGCACCACAGGCCGAAGGTCGCGCGCGGCCAGGTCGGTCGGGCGGGCGGGCGGGCGGTAACGCCCGTGCGCGGGCGGTGTAGGGCGCATCAGATGAGCGCACCGATGAGAGGGCAGGAGCGGCGCGTCGGCGAGCGGCGGGCGAGCGTCGCGCCGGCCGACGCGCAGGCCAAGCGACGCATGTTGCTGATCGTCAATCCGCACGCGGCGACCGTGTCTGACCGGCTGCGCCACCTCGTCGTCTACGCGCTGAAGGGCCGCTTTGAGGTGGACGCCGTCGACACCGAGGCCCCCGGTCACGCGACCGAGCTGTGCCGCGAGGCCGCGCACGAGGGCTATGACATCGTCGTCGCCTTCGGCGGCGACGGCACCGTCAACGAAGCGGCCAACGGGCTGCTCGGATCCTCCACCCCGCTCTGCGCGTTGCCGGGTGGCTCGGCGAACGTGTTCGCGCGGATGCTCGGCATCCCCGGCGAGCTGGTGGACGCGACCGAGCACGTGCTTGCGATGGCCGACGACTGGCGCCCGCGCAAAGTCGACCTCGGCGTCGTCAACGAGCGCTGCTTCGTCTTCAACTCGGGCGTCGGCATGGACGCGAGCGTCGTCCAGCGCGTCGACGCGCAGCCACATCTGAAGGCGCGCTTCGGCCCCTACTTCTTCGCCTGGAAGGCGCTGCTGACGCTGGTGCGCCGCTACCTGCTGAGAGCGCCGCGGATGCAGGTCGACGCGGGCGATCGCACGCTGCACGCCGTCACCACGATCGTCCAGAACGGTGCGCCTTTCACCTACTTCCACGACCGGCCGGTCGAGATCGCCAAGGGCGCTGCGCTCGACTCGGGCGTGCTCGCGTGCGCGGTGCTGCACCGCGCCACGCCGGTCGGCATGTCGTTGATCGGCCTGCGCGCGATGGCACGCGGCGGCAGCGTCGTCGGGCATCGCCAGGTGACCGGCCTACAAGGCATCGAGCGGATGACCGTTCGCAGCGGCGACGGGCACAAGCTGCCGCTACAGGCTGACGGCGACTTCCTCGGCGACGTCGAGGAGGCGCGCTACTCGATCCTCCCAGGCGCGCTCAACGTCGTGGCCTAGGAGGGCCGACAGAGCCAACAGCGAAGCGCGGCCGCGCGCTAAGCGGCGCCGCCCGGCGTGACGCGATAGGCGTCGAAGACCGACTCGATGTTGCGCATGCGCGTGATCGCGCCCTTGAGCGTGTGCGTGTCGGCGACCTCGACGACGAAGCGGTTCTTGACCATCGGCGGCGTCGAGAGACAGCGCGCTTCGAGGATGTTCGCACCGGACTCCGAGAACACGCGCGAGAGGTCCTCGAGCAGCCTGTGACGGTCCCATGCGTCGATCTGGATTTCGACGACGAACGCCGTCGACTGGTCCCCTTCCCAGGCGACCGTCGTGAAGCGCTCGGGGTCTTTGCGCAGCAGCGCGGCGTTCGGGCAGTCTTCGCGGTGGATCGTGATGCCGCGGCCGAGTGAGATGTAGCCGACGATCTCATCGCCCGGCACCGGACGGCAGCACTTGGCCAAGCGCAGCATCACGTCATCGACGCCTTCGACCTTGATCCCGTACTGCCCGGAGGACTTGGTCGGGCGCCGGCGCGGGCGCCCGACGCGCAGCAGATCCGCCGCGCTCGCCTCGCCGTCGGCCGCCTCGCCCTGCTTGAGGCGCTGCATGACCTTGCTGACGACCAGCTTCGGCGAGACCTTGGCGGCGCCGAGCGCGATGTAGAAGTCATCCGCCTTGCGGTAGCCGACCTCGCGGATCACGTCGGCGAGGATCGCCGAGCCGGTGATCTTCTGAGCCGGCAGGCCCGCCTTGCGCAGGTGCTCCTGCAGCAGGTCGCGCCCGGTGTGCTCGGTGTCCTGGCGCGACTCCGCCTTGAACCACGCCTTGATCTTGTTGCGGGCGCGGGTCGTCTTGACCGTCGCCAGCCAGTCGCGCGAGGGCCCGCGCTCGCGCTTGGCCGTGAGGATCTCGACGATGTCGCCGGAGCGAAGCTCGTAGTGCAGCGGCACGATCTTGCCGTTCACGCGCGCGCCGACGCAGCGGTGGCCGATCTCCGTGTGCACCTCGTAGGCGAAGTCCAGCGGCGTCGCGCC
>JBBSDZ010000032.1:0-28947 GCA_038240205.1 Solirubrobacterales bacterium
CACCTCGCGCCGATACGACAGCGCATCGAGAGCATCTTCTGGACCTGCAAGGACCTGCTCACCCTCGAACGCCACGGAGCCAGGACACTCCCAGGGCTTCGAGAGCGCATCCTGCAACGCTTCCTCACCCTCGCAGCCGCCGTTTGTCTGAACCACCAACTCGGACGCCCCAGCCGGGCGCTCGTCAACTACTGCGCCTGATCCCGTGGAATCAATCATCTAGGGCTTTGAGAGCCGTCGCCACGTCGGGATAGCTCATGATCCCGCGAGCAACCTTGCCGTCCCTCATTTCGTAGGCGTCGGCGACGTGAACCTCGGTGGTTACATCGCTACCTTTGCCTCTGCCATACCAGCGGACGTCGCATACGACCCACGGGTCAGCGTCGATGTACTCGTAGACCTCCGCGCCGAACTCGGCGTAGACGTCAGTCCAAAGCGCGGCGACCTCCCGAAGGCCCTCGCGCCCGCTGAACGCTTCGGGCATGTCCGGAGCATGCTGAAGGTCGCGGTATTCGGCATCCTCGTGCCAGAGCGCGAAGGCACCGTCAAGGTCACCCGCGTTCAGCAGGCCGTTGCCCAGCCGCACGACCTCCACGTTCTCCCGCGACATTGGCTAGTCCCCCAGCCCCATGGCATTGAGGGCTGCCGAGCGGTCCTGATGCTCGTACAGGTAGACGACTGCGCCATCGCGCAGCTTGAAGTGCGCGTAGAGGCGAACCTCGACCCCGACGCCGCTCGACTTGCCCCGACCAGTCAAGAGGACCGACGCAAAAACGTCGCCATCGTGTTCGAGGATCTCCTCGATGTGGGCCGCGTGCTCATCCCAGGCATCGCTCCAAGCGTTTCTAATTCTCAGCGCACCCTCCAGACCAACGGACGGCGTGTGATTGTCCTCGTAGGGCATCCATTCGATGTCTGGATGCGTGAGGCGACAGAAGGCGTCGGTGTCGTTGTCGAACGCCCAGGCCCACCTGCGCACGGTCTCCACGTCGGCCTGCGACATCGCCTACTCCTCCAGCCCTACGGCTTTGAGGGCCTTTGTGAGGTCCAGATAAGCGCGGAGGCGCCAGATTTGTGCGCGACGAAGCTCCCAGACGGCGCCGACCGGCGAATTGACTGGCACACCGCCTCCTCGACCGCGCCCCTCGAGCCGCCCGAGGACCACCACGACCTTCCCGAGATCGCGGAAGTCTTCCGCGATGAACACAAACGAATCCCAGGCGCTGCCCAGTTGGGCGAAGTAGGCGCCGACGCCCTCCCGTCCGCGGAAGGTCTCCCCCTCGATGGCCCCCAGCCCGGTCGTCCACTCCAAGTCCGACGTCGCGAGATCAGCAAAGGCGTCGGCGTCGCCCCTGCTGAAGGCGTCTATCGCGCGGCGCACGATCTCCACGTTCTCCTGCGACATCGCCTAGTCCAGGCCGAGGTCGGCGAGGGCGCGGTCGCGGTTCCAGTAGAGCGCGAGCCGGGCGACCCTGCCGCCGCGGAGGTGGAACAGGGTGGCCCTGCGCTGGTCGACCTCCACGCCGCTGCCCGCTCCACGGCCCTTCATGCGGCTCACGACGAGCACCGACCTACTGTCCAGTTCGCGGTATTCCTCTGCATCGAAGCGAAGGTCCTCCCACAGCTTGAGAAAGGCTTCGACGCCGGGCGCTGCGGCAAGCCCCGTTCTGCTGCTCGGCTCGGGACCGTCGGGGATCACGAGCTCGATGCCTGGATCTGCCCACCTCGTCCACGCGCTGAACTCTCCACGTTCCCAGTCGGCGTAGATCGAGCGCACGAGCTCCAGGTTCTCCGACATCGCTTGCGGAGTATCCCGCAGGCGACTAGCGACGGACGGTTAGTCGGTCCTGCTCACCCCCATCAGCCGCTTGTGTTCCTGTGCGCTGATCTCGACGTGAACCGTCACGTGGGCCTTCGCACGTCCGAGCGGCGTGAGCTTCTGGACGACGCCGGCGAAGGTGCGCCCGCCGTTGGAGAAGCCAAAGACCGCGCCGACCTTGGGGGTTGCCCAGGCGGGCCGAGTGACGGTCGTGATGGGCACCGCCGAGATGCTCGCAGGAGAGAATCGCCACGCGCGCCAGATAATCCGCGGCGCGACGACTTGGCGCGCGGGGGTCCTACTGGCCTAGCTCGTCCTCGGCGGCATCCCAGCCGGCGTACCAACGTTGCGCCCACCTGGAGTCGACCTTTTCACTCAACTCGGGTGGCGCCTCGCGCTTACGGCCTTCGGCGTGGCCTAAGAAACCCGACTGATACGCCGCCAATAGCGAGCGCTCCGTCTTGTGCCGAGCCTGGATCTCGCGGAGAAACTTGCGGCGCTCAAGCAGCCATTGCGGGGCAGCGGTTCCGTCCTCGTTTGAACCGATCCCTCGGAGCCTCCAACCAACGGAGAACCATGCGGGATCTGTATATCGGACCGGCGGGGGGGGGGGGTAAGCGCATTCATCTCGGAGGGCTTACCCAAGCTGGCCAGGGTTTTCCGAAGTGCGGTCGAGCGATGACTGAGGTTTGGGCGCCCGGACGATAAGAGGTCATATGTATAGGCGCCGCCCAGCACGCCGCTCCGCCTCTCTTGGGCGGCTTAGCTCACGAAAACCAGGTGGCGAATTGCTCAATCCTCTGCACTCGCAGTTTCTGGCGGCTGAAGTAGGCGAGCTCCTCCCCGTTAGCTGGAGCGTCTCTGGTCGCCGGGCGGCATGCGATTCCTCGCTCTTTGTTGTCCCATGCGAGCTGCCCGACCGGCTGACAGACGCGGTGGGCGATGATCCGCCCACGGCCGTCGAGAGGGTAAGTCGTGGGGAGGTTGATGCTGCTAAGCCCAGCGTCGGTGACGGCATTGACGTAGACGTCGTCGGGAATGGTGGTGCTGACCAATACGGGGCCCGTCTCGGGAAGAATGTCCTCTGGGCGGATGCCGCGATCCTCGAGTCGGGTGCGAACCAGCACCCGCGCTAAGGCCAGCGATGCGTTTAGGTAGACGACGCCGAACGCTCCAGGCGCATTCCAACGGCCGCCGCGAGTGCGCGAATGCTCCCGGGACAAAGGATCACGCCAGGAAGGGTCCGCTACGCGCAGGTAGGGGCCACCGCGACGGAGGTGGCGCACTACGCCGCTGCGGCCCAGTCAAACGCGGTGCGAAGCTCACCCAGGACGAGCGTCTCGTCTCCGTCCGCGATGGCCTCGAGGATCGAGCGGCCTCCATAGGCTGCTGCACGGCGCCGCACCACGGCGGGGATACGTTCCGGCTTGAGCTTTGCGGTGAGCAAGTCGACGGCTGCGTCGAGCGTCGCGAGCTTCTCCTGTCGATCCCCGGGAACACCGCGCGCTTCCCACTGTTCGATTGCCTGGCGACGCACGCCGAACAGACGCGCAAGTTCAGTGCGGCTGACGCCGAGCACCGATGCGACGCGGTCGAGGGGACTTCCGACGCGCGTCAGCTCCTCACCGACTGCGCGATAGAAGCGCAGAGCCTCGGCATCGCTTAGCGCCCACGCCGGCAGATGGTGTTCACGCGGAAGACTTAGCGGCTTGGTGTCACGGAGCATCGATCGAAGTTGCGCGACAAACGCCACCGCCGTTCCTCGACCTACGCCGAGCATCCCGACCCACCCGCTGAAGGGCGCGCTCATGGCCTCCTGGTCCAACGCGGCTTTGAGCCAGCGCACCGAACCATTGCCTTTGAGGCCTCCTGCCTTCACCTCGCCAAGCAAGATCACGTTGTGCGCCTCATCGAAGACGATCAGGTCAGGGCGCGCCTCGCTTACGACATCGAGCACCCGGCTTCCGAGCTGGTGATACGCGTCGACGTAGGCGCGGACTTGGGCACGCTCGCCTTCGAGAGCGTCGGGCACGCTCGACTCGATCTCGCTCAGCGCCGTTTGAGCGATCTCTTCGGCCGCGTCGGCAACCCTTTCGGGTGCACGCTCAGAAAGGACCGTGTCGGCGAGACTTGAAGAACTCATAGGCGGGCATCTTAGCGCAAGCAGTTCGCAAGCGCAAGCCAAACGCAAGCTCTTGTGGACTACCGAGCGACCGTTCGGATCAGCGAATCATCGGCAAATGCCCTCGGCCTCACGCGAAGGCTCGACCCGACCGAGCGCGTGAGAGAGCTCGGTGATGCGTCGGTGCGTCACGGCCGGTCATCGCGACGGCCGAGCTCGTCGAGCGGACCCGCAAGCATGGGACGCGCCGAGCCGCGCGCCTGCTCCCCATCGTCTGATCCATCGGCTTCGGCTCGCTGTGCTACCTCTATGCCCGTGGCCGGCCTCAACCTCACGGCCGCGGGAACGTTCCCCGCCGAACCCGTGTGCCACTTTCGCTACGCGACCGCCTCCGCAATCAAGTCGGCGAGCCTGCTCGCGTGGGCGATGTCGCGATAGTTGGTGACCCTCAGCGCCACGCCGTCCTCCCACACGGCGATAGCGGCGTGCCGCAGCTCGAGGTAGCTGCGGCTGCGAGGTTGGCGGGCGCTCTGGCGCGCAACTGCGAAGACGACGCCGCCGCCGAGCTCGCGGACGTCCTCCAGGTCCATCTCGAACTCCTCGAAAGCGCCGATCCACGATTCGAAGAACGTGCGTATGGACGCTTCACCGGAGTGCACGCCCAGTCCCCAGTCGGACATGTCGAACGTCGAGTCCGGACCGTAGAAGCTGAGCATCAGGTCGTAGTCGCCGCTGCCCGCGGCTGCGAAGGAGCGACGGGTCAGCTCGACCGGGCTGTCTGCATCGGGTTCGCTGGCCACACCGCCAGTATTCCGCAGCCGCAGGGGCGTCTCGGTCGCGTACTGGCCCCGGATCGCCGCCCGCACAGGCAGGCGGCGATCTCTCTCGAGCTCACTCGACGCCGGTGCGCTCCTCAGTTGGCGCTGCGTCGCGCTCAGGCTGTCCATCCAGTGCCAAAGCCTCATCGTGGCCGCTGTCGCTCGCGTCCGGGTCGATCGCCCTGGCTTGGTCGTGGTGCGCGCGAGCGGCCTCGGACTCCTGCTCGGCGACCATCGCGTGGCGCTCGGCGGCGGCGCGATCCTGTCGCGCCTGGGCTGCGCGCTCGTCTGCTTCGGCCTGCGCCCGCCGGGCGCTTGCCGCCTGCTCGTCGGCCGAGGCGCGAGCGTCCTCTGCCTGGATCGAGCGTGTCCGCGCCTGCTCGCGCAGCTCACCTGCCTGCTCGCGGTGGGCAGTACGGCGCTTTTGGCTCGCCGCACGGGCGAGCATGGCGATGAGCAGCACTACCACGACGGCAGCGATGACGATGATGACGATGGTCCCGGTGCTCACAGTCCCTCCTCAGGGTCGCTTTCGGTTCTCTTGAATTACCCGCAGGTTGAGGCGAACAAACCGGCCGACTTGGAGCGGCCGTGCTAAGCGCAGGAATTCGTTCCCGTGGGGCGAATTTCGAGAGCAGACGATGCCCGGCTGGGCGTCCCGAGCGAGGAGTCCGAGATGGCGCTGAAGCGAGCCTGTGCGGAGTTTCTGGGCACGTTCGTGCTCGTCTTTGGGGGAGTTGGCACGGCGGTCATCGCGGGCGATCACGTCGGCTTTCTCGGCGTGGCTTTCGCTTTCGGCCTGTCGCTGCTGGCGATGGCCTACGCGATCGGACCGATCTCCGGCTGTCACATCAACCCGGCGGTGACGCTCGGCCTGCTCGTCAGCGGCAAGGTCGACGTCGGCGAGGCCGCGCGCTACTGGGTCGCGCAGATCCTCGGCGCGATCGCCGCGGCCGGCATCCTGCTGGCGATCGTCTCTGGGCGCAAAGGCGGCTATGACGCCGGCATCGAAGGCCTCGGCGCAAACGGCTACGGCTCGCACTCGCCCGGCGGGTTCGCCGTCGGCTCCGCGCTTGGCATCGAGATCATCCTCACCGCGTTCCTCGTCTTCACCGTGCTCGCCGCCACCGACCGCATCGCAAACGTCGCCTTCGCCGGCATCCCGATCGGCCTCGTGCTGACGCTCATCCACCTCGTCAGCATTCCCGTGACCAACACGTCGGTCAACCCGGCGCGCAGCATCGGTCCGGCGATCTTCGTCGGCGGCTGGGCGCTCAGCCAGCTCTGGCTGTTCGTCGTCGCGCCGCTCGCCGGAGGACTGCTCGGCGCCGGCGTGCACCGCGCCCTGTTCAGTCACAGCGCCCAGATAGATCCGCGCAGCTCCGCCGTCGAGGCGGAGGCTTAGCCAGAGCGACGCGCCGCGTTCAGCGCGTACCATCGGCTGCGCTGCAGGCTCGCCACGACCGCGCCGGAGAGCGCCGGTCGGGCCGGGTCGTGCGGCGGCACAGCCATCGAACGGAGGGACGACCGACAAATGCTCACGCTCACCGGCCTCGACGAGGTAAAGGCCTATGAAGGAAAGGAGCTGGGCGTCAGCGACTGGCACCTGGTCACGCAGGAGAAGATCGATCAGTTCGCCGAGGTCACAGGCGACGACCAGTGGATCCACGTCGATCCCGAGCGCGCCAAGCAGAGCCCGTTCGGCGGAACGATCGCCCACGGCTACTACACGCTCTCGCTCGCGCCGCGCTTCTCCTACGACATGTTCAACTTCGAAGGCTTCGCGTTCGGCGTCAACTATGGGCTCAACCGCGTGCGCTTCCCGGCGCCGATGCCCGTCGGTGGCAAGGTGCGCATGCGCGCCAAGCTGGCATCCGTCGAGGAGATCCCCGGGGGCGCGCAGCTCACGACCGAGCTGACGTTCGAGTGCGAGGGCGCCGAGAAGCCCGTCTGCGTGGCCGAGTCGCTCTCGCGCGTCTACACCGGCTGATCCCCGCGGCCCAGCGCTCGGCGCTGCCGCCGGGCGGCGAAGCCCAACGGAGGGGGGCGCGCGCTAGGCTGCGCGCATGAGCGACGAGTCGATCCTCAGCCGCATCGAGTCCCTCGTGCAGGAGGAGCATGCGCTGCAGGAGCGCGAGCAGCACGACGCCACCAGCACGGACGCGCTGGCGGCCGACCGCGAGCGACGCGAGCGCGTCTCCGTGGAGCTCGATCGCTGCTGGGACCTGCTGCGCCAGCGTCGTGCCAGGCGCGCCGCCGGGGAGGACCCGGATGACGCTGAGGTGCGCGACGAGGGCACCGTCGAGAAATACCTGCAGTAGCCGCTCGCGCGCAGTTCGCTCGGGATAGGTTCTGCCCCTGAATGAGCGCTGGAACCGCCATCGCGTTCGCTCTGGCGCTCGCGTCGACAACGCTCACGAGCCTCGCCTACCTGCGCGAGCACGATGCCGCGGCGTCCATGCCCGCGCTGTCCATGCGCCGCCCGTTGCATTCGCTTGCGCTGCTGCTCGCCGACCGCCGCTGGCTGCTCGGCTTCGTCATGGAGAGCAGCGGCTTCCTGCTCTACGCCGCCGCGCTCGCGCTCGCGCCACTCGCGCTCGTGCAGAGCATCGTTGCCGGCGGCATCGGCCTGCTCGCCTACTTCTCCGTGCGCATCGGCGGCGGCCGCCTCGGCTCGCGCCGGCTGCTCGGCGTGGCCCTTTCCGTGCTCGGCCTCGTCGCACTCGCCATCTCGCTCGCCAACGGCAGCGGCGGTGAAGGGCATACCGGCTCGACTGCTGCCGTGCTCGCCTGGCTCGGTGCCACCGCGCTGCTCGCCCTCGCCGTCGCCCTGGCCGGGCGGCGAGCGCTCGGCGTCGCGGTCGCCAACGCCCTCGCCGGTGGCCTCTGCTTCTCGATTGGCGACATCTCGACGAAGCTCGCCACCCAAGGCGGCGCGCGCGTCGCCTTCGTGCTCACGCTCGTGCTCGGCTACACGCTCGGCACGACGCTGCTGCAGCTTGGCTACCAGGCCGGCGCTGCCCTCACCGTCGCCGGCCTCGCGACACTGCTGACGAACGTCCTGCCGATCCTCGCCGGCACGATCGTGCTCGGCGAGCCGGTCCCGACAGGCGCGCTCGGCGCGATCCGCATCCTCGCCTTCGTCGCCGTCAGCGCCGGCGCCGTGCTGCTCGCAAGGCCCGAGGCGCAGGACGCCGAGCCCAGCACACCGGCCGTCGAGTAGCGCGCGCCGTGTGGTGCGCGCCCCGCTCCAGCGGGGCGTCCCTCAGCGCCCTTTTGGCGGCGCGATCGCGATCGCCGCCTCCGGCGTGAGCACACGGAAGCTGTAGGACTCCTCGATGTACAGCGACACGGCGTTCGCGTCGTGTGACTCGTAGCCGACCGACATGTCCTGCCCGGATTCCAGCACGAAGTCGCCGCCGCGCATGCTCAGCACGACCGCGCCGTCGACACCAGGCGCCCACACGATCGGGCCCTTCGTGATCTCGCGCAGGTGGTTGAGCAGCGGGTAGCCACCGTGCTCGCCCGTTTCCACGACGCTCGTGTAGTCCTCGCGCCCGAGCGCGATCCCGTACGGACCTTCGATGCCGTTGCGCAGCAGCAGCTCGACCGCCCTTGCAACGCAGCCCGGGTAGTCGTCAAAGCTCTTGCCGCGCACGATCGGCTTGTGCGGCGAGCTCGCCGTGATCCCCTCGATTCCGGCCTTCGGCCAGGCGTGGAACACCGACGTGTTCTCCGCGTCGACGATCCGCTGGGCGGCGGCGTCGAGCGAGTCGAAGTCGACGTCCTCGGCGCCGCGGTCGCCCGCGCGAAGCTCCTCGCGCGAGACCGTGAAGCGCGAGCGCAGCTCCACGAGCGCCAGCACGCGGCGCCGATTCGCCTCGACGCCTTTCTGCTGGCTGACGTTCGCGTTCTCCACGCGACCGAGGTTCGTCGCCGAGTGCTCCCAGCCGTGCGGTCCGGAGAAGTCCACCAGCCGGCGCGTGGCCAGCCCCGGCAGCAGGCGCTCGCGCGCCTCCTCGTCGATCTGCTTCCAGCCGTCGTCGGTGATCGGGGCGTGCTCGCGCAGCAGATGGTTGCTCACAGGCCCTCACCTCGCAGGCTGCCGATGCCCAGCGAGCCGCCGCTCAGTGCCGGCGCGCCGGAACGGGCGCCGGCCGGCTCCTCGTCCTCCCCACCGGCGGCCGCCTCGGCCGCCTCGCCGTGCTCGACGATGTCGCCCTCCTGAAACAGCACGCCGCGGGCGATCTCACGCCACTTCGGCGTCCGCCGCAGCAGGAACTCCAGGTCCATGCTGAAGTGCTTGTACTCCTCGCCGACCGCGTCTGCCATAACCGCTTTTGCCTCCGGGTCCTGCTCGACCGAGAGGCGCTGCTCATACCAGCCGATCGCCTCCGCCTCCTCCGTCAGCGACGCGCACAGCCGCGCGAACGTGCGCGTCCGCTCCGACAGCTCCTCCGGCGGCTCGTGGTACTGGTCGAAACCCATCGGCTTCCTCCTCGGCGGATGTGCGTGTTGCGCCCGTTGCCCGGCGAGCGCCGGTACGGCCGTGCGGCGATTCTATGAGCTGAGTACCCGCTGCGGCGATCAGCCAAGCGCCGGCTAGGCTGCGCAGCGTATGCACGTCACCTCGTACGCGCAGATCGACCCGTTCGTGACGATGGACGGCTCGCAGATCCGCGAGTGGGCCGGCCGCGTCTCCGCGCCCGCACAGAACCAGAGCCTCGCCGAGGCGACCGTGCCCGTGGGCGGCGCCACGACCGAGCACTACCACCGCCTCAGCGAGGAGCTGTATCTCGTCAGCGCAGGGGAGGGACGGCTGCTGCTCGATGGTGAGGAGCGCCTGCTCGCCGAGGGCGACTGCGCCGTGATCGCGCCCGGCGCCCGGCACAAGCTGATCAACGTCGGCAGCGTCCCGCTGCGGGTCATCTGCGCCTGCTCGCCGGCGTACTCCGACCAGGACACCTGCCTCACCGAGTGAGCTGCGCGGCCCGGCGCGCGCTCACGAGCATCGCCGCGTAGTGCATCTCAAAGGATCCGCCGAGATCCTCGAGCGCCGCTGCGATCGCGCCGAGCAGTCGCTCGCGGCGCTCAGGCGGGAGCGTCTGGTGGTCGCTGTGCGTCTGTAGGAAGTCCAGCCACCCGGCGGTCGTGTAGCGACGGCGCCAGCCGAAGCTGCGCTCGCCGACGTCCGTGAACAGCCCGCTTGCGCTCACCTGCGCGAGCGCGTTCTCCGTGCGCCCGCGGTAGTGGCCAAGCAGCGCCGAGTAGTTCTCGAGCTCCGGCTCCATGCGCGCATAGATTGGCCCGAGCCGCTCCGCTACCTCCGCCGGGAGGTCGCCGAAGTTCCAGAACAGCGCGATTCGCCCGTGCTCGGTAAGGACGCCCGCCAGCTTCGCGATGCCCACGCGAGGATCGATCCAGTGCCACGCCTGCGCGCACATCGCCAGCTCGAAACGGCGCGCATGCGCCTCCCATTGCTCGAAGGCTCCGACCTCGACGCTGAGCCCGCGCGCCAGCGCGAGCTTGGCCATGCGCTCGTCCACCTCGACGCCGAGCACCTCACAGCCGCGTTGCGCGAGCAGCGCGCCGGCGATGCCCGTGCCGCAGCCGATGTCGAGCACGTGGCGTGGCGCACCCTCGAGCAGGGCGTCGATCAGCTCGGGCGGATAGGAGGGCCGGGCGCGGTCATACAGCTCGGCGACCCGGCCGAACGATTCCGCGCGGGTCCGCTCCTGAAACAGCATCCGAGCCATGATCGCAACTCGCGGGTGCAACTCGAGCGCGCAACTCGCGATAGGCTCGCGCGCTAACCGGAGGGAGGACGCAGCGATGGCAGTCGAACCTCAGAGCGTCAGCGCCACGGGCTCGCCGCTCGACGCCGCACGACGGCTGGCCCCGCATGCTGCTGCGCTCAGCGAGCGGATCGAGGGCGAGCGCGCACTGCCGGGAGAGCTGGTGGGCGAGCTCGTCGACGCCGGGCTGCTGCAGCTCTGCCTGCCGCGCTCGCTCGGCGGACCAGAGGCTCCGCCCGCCGAGATGGTGCTCGCCGTCGAGGAGCTCGCACGCGCCGATGCGGCGACCGCGTGGTGCGCGATGGTCGCCTCCACGAGCAGCCTGCTCGCCGCCTATCTCCCACAGCAGGAGGCGGAGCTGATCTATAGCGGTGGGCGCACCGTCACAGCGGGCGTGTTCGCCCCGCGCGGTCGCGCCGAGCGCCGCGACGGCGCCTTCGTCGTCAGCGGGCGCTGGTCGTTCGTCAGCGGCGTACAGCACTGCGATTGGGTGCTCGGCGGCTGCGTTGTCTACGACGGCGAGCAGCCCGAGCTGCTCGCAAGCGGCGCTCCGAACGTGCGCCTGATGCTGATGCCCGCCGACGGCATCGAGGTGATCGACACGTGGTCGGTCAGCGGCCTGCGTGGCACCGGCAGCCACGACATGACCGCCGTCGCGCAGATCGTGCCTGCCGCGCGCGGAATCTCGCTCTTCACCGACCGCCCGCAGCACCCGGGCGCGCTCTACTGCTTTCCGCTGTTCGGGCTGCTCGCGACCGGGATCGCCGCCGTCGCGCTCGGGATCGCGCGCGGCGCGATCGACGATCTGTGCGAGCTCGCCGGCGCCAAGACGCCGGCATCCGGGCGCAAGACGCTCGCCGAGCGCGCCACCGTGCAGGCCGAGGTCGCACACGCCGAGGCGGCACTGCGAGCTGCGCGTGGACTCGTCCTGGGCGAAGCGGATGCCGCCTGGGGCGCGGCGCAAGGCGGCGGTGAGATCTCCGAGCGCCACAGGACCGGGCTGCGCCTAGCGGCCAGCCATGCGACCGGCGCCGCCGCGGAGATCGTCACGACCATGTACCACGCAGGTGGCGGCAGCTCGATCTATGACTCGAGCCTGCTGCAGCGCCGTCTGCGCGACGTCCACGTCGCCACGCAGCACATGATGGTCGCGCCGGCCACGTGGGAGCTCACCGGCCGGCTGCTGCTCGGGCTGGCCACCGACACGCTGCAGCTCTAGAGGAGCGCGCCGGCGCGTGCGTCTGCTCAGCTTCGACGACGGCTCCGGTCCGCAGGGCGGGATCCTGCTCGGCGAGGAGATCGTCCCGTTGAGTGCGCTCGACGCGCCCGCAACCACCGTGCGCGCCCTGCTCGAGGCGCTCGATGACGACCGCCTCGCGGCGATCGGCCATCAAGCGGACGAGGCCGACAGGCGAATATCCGTATCTGCAGTAAGGCTGCTCGCACCCGTCCCCGATCCCCAGAAGATCGTCTGCCTGGGGCTGAACTACCGCGATCACGCCGCCGAGGCCCAGCAGGAGATTCCGCGCGCGCCGATGTGGTTCGCCAAGTTCGCCAACTCGCTCGCCGGCAGCGGCGAGGCGATCTCGCTGCCCCCCGCATATCCCGCACATGTCGACGACGAGGCCGAGCTTGCCGTCGTGATCGGCCGGACCGCCAAGCACGTCGACGCCGCCGATGCGCTCGCGCACGTCGCCGGGGCGATGCCGTTCAACGACCTCAGCGCGCGCGACCTGCAGTTCGAGAACCCGCTGTGGACGAGCGGCAAGGCGATCGACGGCTTCGCGCCCTGCGGACCTGCGCTCGTCACGCTCGACGAGGCCGGCGACCTGCAGTCGCTCGCGCTCAGCACGTCCGTCAACGGCGAGCTCTTGCAGCACGGCAACACGGCCGAGCAGATCTTCGGCGTAGCCGAGGTGATCGCCTGGCTCTCGCGCACGATGACGCTGCTCCCCGGCGACATCGTCGCCACCGGCACGCCCGCCGGCGTCGGCGCCTCACAGGGGCGCTTCCTCACAGACGGCGACACCGTCGAGGTCGAGGTCGAGCGGCTCGGGACGCTCGTCAGCCGCATGCGTGCCGGCTGAGCTGAGGTGACTGGCGCATAGTCCTCGGGCATTGACGCGGCGGGCTCCGAGCGATGCGAATCCGCGTAAGCTGGCCGCAGTCCGAGCGAGGGAGAGCCATGTCCGAGGTGCAGACCGTGCAGGGAGCAGTCGACGAGGGAGAGCTGGGGCTCGTGCTCGCACATGAGCATCTGCGCATCCGCGACGAGGCAGTCGCCGCGCAGTGGCCTGGTCGCTACGACGAGCAGCTCGAGCTCGACGCTGCGCTGCTCGCCGTCAACGACGCCAAGGATCGCGGCGTGCGCACGATCGTCGACGCGACGCCGATGTTCTCCGGTCGCGACGTGCGCTTCCTCAAGCGCGTTGCCGAGGAGACCGGCGTGCAGGTCGTCGCCTGCACCGGCATCTACAGCTACGACTACCTGCCGCACTACTTCCAGAACCGTGACGTCGACGTGATGGCCGACCACTTCGTCGAGGACATCGAAATCGGCGTCCAGGAAACGGACATCCGCGCGGCCTACCTCAAGTGCGCCGCCGACGCCGCCGGCGTCACCGAGAACGTCGAGAAGATCCATCGCGCCGTCGCGCGCGCGAGCATCCAGACAGGCGCGCCGATCATGGCCCACTCGATGCCCGCCGTGGACACCGCGCCGCGGCAGATCGAGATCTTCGCCGAGGAGGGCGTCGACATGGCCAAGGTGCAGATCGCCCACTGCGGCGACAGCGACGACGTCGACTACATCGAGCGCCTGCTCGACAAGGGCGTCTACGCCGGCCTTGACCGCTACGGCCTGGAGATGTATCTGCCGATCGACAAGCGCAACGCCACGACCGCCGAGCTGCTGCGCCGCGGATATGCCGAGCGGCTGATGATCTCCCAGGACTTCTGCGCGACGATCGACTGGTTCCCGCCCGAGGCTGCCGAGATGTTCGAAAACCAGGGCGCCATCCGCAACTGGTCGATGACGCTCGTCTTCGACGAGGTCGTACCGGCACTACGCGAGCGGGGGGCGATGGACGACGCCTCATTCAACACCGTCTTCTTCGAGAACCCCAGACGCTGGCTGACCGCCTGAGCGCCGCCAGCATCGGGCGCCCGGCGGTCCGGCGCGCGCCGGGCAGCCCGGTCGCATCGCGTCGCGTAGGCTGACGCTGTGGGACGCCGCCGCAGAGACCGCATCCGCGCTGCCGCCAAGCCGCAGCGCGGTCCGCAGATAGACGGGCTCGTGCTCTCCGGCCTGGCCGAGCTCGCGCTCGGCGCGCTGACCGGCTGGCCCTACGCACTGGCGATCGCCGATCCGGCGCGCGCCAGGTCGCTCGGCATCCGCTCGACCGCGCGCATGCGCCAATGGCACCTCGACCTGATCGCGCTCGGCGGTTTGACCGTGCTCGCCGGCACGGCGCTGCCGGACATGCCCGCGCGCGTGAAGTGGCCACTCGGCATCGGCGCGTGGACCAACGCGATGTCCTTCGGCGTGCTCGTCGCCGCGCCGGACGCCCAGGATCATCCCGCCTATCGCGTCGGCGTGATCGGGTCGTTCATCGCCGCCAGCAGCGGCTTCGCCGGCATGGCCGGCGAGGGGTTCGTGCGCTGGCGCGCCGGGCGCTGAGAGTCCGTGCTACCCGTTGGTAGTGTGGGTCCCGAGGTGAGGTGCTGAGACGACGCAAAGCTGGAGCCGAGCGCGAAGGCCGGCCGCAAGCGGCCTCCTCGCCCCTCGGCCAGCCAGCCGCCGTAACGTCGCTGCCCGCGCAGTTCGACGAGTGGGAGATCGAGCTGCACGGGCGCCGCGTGATCTATCGCGTCGCTGGTAGCGGTCCGCCGATCGTCCTGATCCACGGCATGCTCAACTCCTCCAGCCACTGGCGCTCGGTGGCGCTCAACCTGGCGAGCGAGTACACGGTGATCGCTCCCGACCTGATTGGCCACGGCGACTCGGCAGCGCCGCGCGGGGACTACTCGCTCGGAGCGCACGCCGCCAGCATCCGCGACCTGCTCGCCGCGATCGGGATCGAGCGCGCGACGATCGTCGGGCACTCGCTCGGCGGCGGCGTGGCGATGCAGTTCTTCTACCAGTTCCCCCAGCGCGTCGAGCGCCTCGTGCTGATCTCCAGCGGCGGCCTCGGACGCGAGGTCACACCGACGCTGCGCACGGCCGCTCTGCCCGGTGTGTCGCTGATGCTCTCGGCGACGATCCGCCCGCGCCTGCTCGCCGCGCTTGCCGGTGGCGGCGCACGCCTGCGCGAGCGCGGCGTTGGCGCCGGCGTCTACCTGCAGGCAGCTGCCCGGGCGCTGAGGCCGCTCGAGAACGCAGACGCGCGCCAAGCGTTCCTGCACACGCTGCGAGCCGTGATCGACGTGCACGGCCAGCGCGTCAGCGCAACTGATCGACTGTACCTGCTCGAGTCGCTGCCGACGCTGATCGTCTGGGGCGAGCGCGACAACACGATCCCGCTCGCGCACGGGCGCAACGCGCACGCGGCGATTCCGCACAGCCGTTTTCGCACGCTCGCGCAGGCGGCGCACTTCCCGCATCTGGAGGACCCCGACGGACTCTCCGGGCTACTGCGCGAGTTCATGCGCGAGACCGCGCCCGGGGCGATCGAGGACGGCGACTGGGGAGCAATCCTCGCCAGGCGCTCGCCGCGCTCGCGCAGGATCGGCAATGCAGCTGCCTAACGGGCCTCGCACCCCTCGCGCCGCCCGGACCGTCGCGGTTGCGCTGGTGCTCGCGCTCGCCGGGCTTGGCGCGATGCTGCCGGCGCTGAGCGCCGCGCCTGCACGCGCGAGCGGCAGTTGGTGGGCGCCGCCGCGGCAGCTCAGCTGGTTCTGGCAGCTGCAAGGGAAGATCGACAACTCCAGGGCGGTCGCCGCGTATGACATCGACGGCTTCGAAAACGACGCTGCCGAGGTCGCCGCGCTGCACGCACAGGGCAAGCACGTGATCTGTTACATCGACGTCGGCACGGCCGAGAAGTTCCGCCTGGATTACACGCAGTTCCCGCGCTCGGTGCTCGGGCACTCAAACGGCTGGCCGGGGGAGAAATGGCTGGACATCCGCCGCCTCAGCGCGATCGAGCCGATCATGGCGGCGCGCTTTCAGATGTGCCGCGAAAAGGGCTTCGACGCGGTCGAGCCGGACAACATCGAAGCCTTCTCCAACAAGTCCGGCTTCCCGCTCACCGCACAGCAGCAGCTGACGTTCAACGAGTGGATCGCCACCGAGGTCCACTCGCTCGGCATGGCCGTGCTGCAGAAGAACGACGGCGAGCAGACGCCGCAACTGCACTCCTACTTCGACGGCGCGCTCAGCGAGGAGTGCAACCAGTATGAAGAATGTGCCGATTTCCAGCCGTATCTGGACGCCGGACAGCCGGTGCTCAACGCCGAGTACAAGCTCGCGACGTCCAAGTTCTGCGCCGCCGATGACGCCGCCGGAATCATGGGCGCACGCTACGCGCTCAGTCTCAACGGCAAGCGCTACGAACCGTGTTGATGGCGATGCTGCTGTTCGTGCTCGGTTCCTACGTCGCCGCGCAGTACGTGCGTGTGTGGCGCCCTCGCAGGCGCGGGCAGGCTGTCGCGCGCCGGGCCAGCGCCCCGCCTGAGCGCTTGGACGGATCGCGACCGGCCGGACGCGGCGACTCCGTGCTCGGGGCTTCCGCTTAGGGCCGGGCCAGGTTGCCGCGCGGCGCGCGGGGTTGCGCGCCGGTGCGCGCGCGGCTCACGCGTCTGCCCTAGCCGCGGCGCGCTCGGCCTTGTGCGCACGCTTGGCGGGCCGCAAATACCCACTGATGCTGTTCGAGCCCATCCCAGTCGATACCTGAAGCACGCGGCCATCCAGTCGCCGGGGGCGTTTGCAGCCGACCGCCGTCGCGGCGAGCTGCGAGTGGCGCGGGCGCACTCGCACGCCGAAGCAGGCGTGAGTCGCCCGTTCCGTCGGACTCCTGGGCGATCGTCCAATCCCACCCTGAGCAGGCGCCACGCTGAGTGTGTGAGGCCTGCGTGGGGTTGGGTACACGACCGTCGTTTCGTTGTGTTATGTGGGGCTGGTCGTTACTGTCTGGCATGGACGGGCGCCGACCAGCAGGCTTGCCGCTGGTTGACTTGCCGACAGATCGGCCTCCGCGTAGTGGGTTCCGCGGAGATCCGCGTCCGACGAGCAGTCGCTCGGGAGGACGGAAGCCAACAACAGTAGGAGCATTAGGTGCGTCGGATCGTTCTGTCTAGTTGGCCTACACCCTCGCGAGGAGTGGCAGGACGCGTCGCCGCCTGTCTGGCCTTGTTCCTTCCCTTCCTGTGTGTTGAGGGGGCCAGGGCTGATATGGCCAGCTTTGATTCGACGGGGGCGGAGCAGACGTTCACCGTTCCAGCCGGCGTGTCGAGCGTGCACGTCGCGGCGGTCGGTGGTCGCGGTGGGTCCAGCACGGGGGGCTTGGGGGCGCAGGTGAGCGGTGATCTGTCGGTCAGTCCGGGGCAGGTTGTGTTCGTCGAGGTTGCGGGGAATGGTTCGGCCCCTCTGGGA
This sequence comes from Solirubrobacterales bacterium, assembly GCA_038240205.1. GTDB lineage: Bacteria > Actinomycetota > Thermoleophilia > Solirubrobacterales > Solirubrobacteraceae > Palsa-744. The sequence goes on from JBBSDZ010000032.1 coordinate 17,147, forward strand.
GGGTTCAGCGCCGGCGGCTTCAATGGCGGAGGGGATAGCGCATACCTCGGTGGCGCGGGCGGCGGCGCGTCGGACCTGCGGACGGCGTCGCGCTCTCAGGGGGGCTCGCTTTCGTCGCGGTTGATCGTGGCGGCCGGGGGTGGCGGGGGCAATGGGCAAGGCAGCACCTATGGCGGTGACGGTGGTGCTGCCGGAGCCCCGGGCACCGAAGGCAAGGGCGAACAGCACGGATACGGCGGTGGAGCTGGCACGGCGAGTAGCGGCGGTGCTGCCGGCGCACCCAATGGTGTGGCGGGGATGCTAGGCGCCGGCGGCGCAGGAGGTGGCAACGGCACCAGCGCCATGGGCGGTAGCGGCGGGGGCGGCGGCTACTACGGCGGCGGCGGCGGTGGCACTGGCCTTGCCGAGGGCCGTGGCGGCGGCGGTGGTGGTGGATCGAGCTTTACCGGTAGCGCCATTGACGCCTCGGTCGGGGCGGACACCACCGGGGTACCGTCGATTGTCATCAGCTACACGTCGGGCTCGACCGGCGGTGGTGCGGGCAGTGGTGCAGGCGGGGGGACCGGCGGTGGTGCAGGCGGGGGGACCGGCGGCGGTGCGGGTGGTGGCAATGCCCCGACCACGATCGCAGTGGCCAGCAAGGAGCAGATCTCGCCGAGCTCCTTCCGTGCGGCTTCGAGTGGGCCGAGTGCCACAGCGAGCAAGTACAACAAGAAGGCACACAAGCTCGGGACGAAGGTGACCTACACCCTCAGCATCGCCGCCTCGGTGCGCTTCACCGTCCAGCAGACCTTCCCCGGCCGGAGGACGGGCAAAGGCACGAAGGGTAGGTGCGTCGCGCAGACCAAGAACAACCGCACGGCCCCCAGGTGCAGGCGCGTCTTGACGCTGAAGGGCAGTTTCACACAGGCTGGCAACGCCGGAACCAACAGCTTCCGCTTCACCGGGCGTATCAACGGCAAGAAGCTCAACCCCGGCACATATACGCTCCTCGCCACCCCCACCGCCAACGGCAAGAGCGCCCAATCGACCAGCGCTACCTTCCGCGTCATCAACTAGCTGCTGTAGCTGCTCCGAGTCCCTTCCGCAGCCGTGGGCTGGGCGTGGCCAAAGGTCGGGAACCCGCTCAGCGCTGAGGGTCTCTCGCTGCTGCCGGTGTCGCGCTTGGGGGCCATGTCCTCTGCCTGTTTCTTGAGCGTTTTCACGGCGTCGCTCCGGAAAAGACCCACTTGCTCCTCCTACCTCTTGAGCGACAACTTGTGCGCCCTCTTGGCCGCCTGATACTCGGCAAGCGCCTGCGCCGAGTCGACGTCGCCGAGCGTCGGATGCTTCGGCACGAGCCCCTTCGCCGCCTTGACGCCGAAGCGCTTTGCGAGCACGGCGCCGAGTGCCTTGACCTTCATCTCGCCGAAGCCTGGGAGCGCCTCGATGTTGGCGCGCAGGGCTTTCGCGTTGCTCGCATCGGTCCACACGCGCTCGGCCGCGCCGTCATATTGCTCGCACACGTGCGCGGCGAGATCGTGGACGCGGCGCGCCATCGCGCCCGGGAAGCGGTGGATGGCCGGTTTCTGGCGGAACGCCGGCTCGAGGTCGGCCGCCGCGAGCGTCGCCGGGTCGATCGCGCCAAGGCGCTCGCGCAGGGCAAGCGGTCCTGAGAACGCCTTCTGCACGGAGACCTGCTGGTCGAGCGCGAACCCGATCAGCAGCGCCATCGGATCGGAGGCGATCAGCGCGTTGGCCTCGTCGGAGTCGGTGAAGTGGAGGCGAGCGGGCATAGGACGGATTTTGACGCTCTTCGGGCTATCGAGGAATCAACTGGAAGATCGGGATCACCCGCCCGGCAGCGGACGCCTGCTCACGGTAGTCGGCGTACTCGGGGAAGACGCGGTCGGCGAGGCTCCACAAGCGCTCGCGCTCGGCCTCGTCCTCGATCGGCTCGGCGCGAAACGGCAGGCCGCCGTAGCGGACGTCTGGGTGCTTGCGGAGGTTGTGGTACCAGGCTGGGTGCTGCGGCCAGCCGCGCTTTGAGGCGATGATCGTGATGCGCTCGCCGTCGTGGAAGTACAGCGTGGCGTTGCGGCGGGGGAGACCCGTGCGCGCGCCGGTCGACTCGAGCAACGCGGTCGCAAGCGGCCCGGCGGTGCTGAGGCGGCCCTTCGTCAAGCTCAGCAGGTGCGGGTCGAGCTTCCACGCGACGTGAACCGAGAACCACGCTCCGGCCTTCGTCGCCGACAGTCGCGCCACGACGAAGTACAGGCGACTGCGTCGCGCGTAAGGATCGACGTAGGGCAGATTCGATGCGTGAGCCATGTCGAGGTCGGCCTCCCTACGAGCTTCGGGGACGCGTGGTACGGAGCTGTGAAGGCAGTCGCACGTGGCTCGATCCTAGCCAGCGGGACGCAGCGGCGGAAGCCCGAAAGGGGGGTTGACAAGATTTGTATGCTGGCGATAGGAGAGGGGCCGAGCGGTGATTTCTTCACGCCGTTGGCGGGGAATCGGGCGCCGGTCGTGCACGAGAGCGGGAGGTATGGGGACATGAGGGCTTCACTGAGGCTGACGGTCACGATCGCCGTGCTGGCGATCGGTGCGCTGCTGCCGGGCGCCGCAATGGCCAGCGAATCGCTGCCGCCGATCGACACGACGCAGGCGGAAAACTGCGACTTCATCTCCCAGCCGTCGAGCACGACGTGCATGGTGCCGTTCCCGGACGACTACTACACGGTCGAAGACCCGACCAGCGCTACCGGCCGGCGGATCAACTTCAAGACGCCTGGGACGCCGGCAAACGCGTTCGGCCAGCACATCGAAGCGGCGCCGTACAACGCCGCCGACGGGTTCAGCCCCGGCTCGGCGATCCTCGTCAAGGTTCCCGGTCTGGAAACAGTCGCCGACGTGAAGGCGACGGGCGCGGTTGCGGTCAACCACATCCGTCGCTACGTGCGCCCGAACACCCCGGTCGTCGTGATCGACGCGCAGACCGGCCAGCGCTGGCCGATCTGGACGGAGATCGACTCGACCGCCTCGGACTCCTCCAAGGCGGTGCTCGAGATCCACCCGGCGGTCAACTTCACCTCTGGCCACCGCTACTTCGTCGCGCTGCGCCACCTCAAGAACGCGGCCCACGAACACCTGCAGGCGCCGGCGGCGTTCCGCTACTACCGCGACAACGTGCCCTCTGAACAGGCGGTGATCAACGCCCGCCGCCCGCACTACGAAGAAATCTTCTCGCAGCTCGCAGGCGCGGGTATCGCCCGCAGCGACCTGTACCTGGCCTGGGACTTCACCGTCGCCAGCGACGCGAGCAACAGCGGTCGTGAGCTCGCAATGCGCAACGACGCGTTCGCGCAGCTCGGCGACACCGAACTGGCCGACGGCGTCCCGCAGGGGACCTCGCCGACGTTCGCCGTGACGAGCGTCGAAAACGAACCGAACCCCGGGCAGATCGCGCGGCGAGTGAAGGGCACGTTGGTCGTGCCGTGCTACCTGAAACCGAGCTGTGCGCCGGGCGGCACGCTCAACCTGAGCGCGGCCGGCACGCCTGTCCAGAACGGGGTCTGGAGCGCCAACTTCGACTGCATCATCCCCGTCTCGGTGACTACCGGCCCGGCCGGCGCCGGGCGCCCGTCTCTGTACGGGCACGGCCTGTTCGGCGACGCCTCGGAGGTCGGCTCCGGCCCACAGCGCAGCCTTTCGCAGGGACACGGGATCGTGCAGTGCGCCACCGATGAGATCGGCATGTCCGAATCGGATCTGCCGGCGATCGTGCAGGCGCTGCAGAACCTCTCCTCCTTCCCGACGATCCCCGATCGCCTGCAGCAGGGACTGCTCGACGAGCTGTATCTCGGCCGCGCGATGATCAGTGCGTCCGGCTTCACGACGAACGCGGCCTTCCATCAGGACGGCACGCTCGCGAGCGGCCCGGTGCTCGACACGAGCCGGCTCTACTACAACGGCAACAGCCAGGGCGGGATCATGGGCGGCGCGCTCACGGCCGTTTCGCCGGACTTCACGCGCGCCTCACTGGGTGTCCCGGCGATGAACTACTCCGTGCTGCTGCCGCGCTCGGTGGACTTCGACGAATTCGCCCAGATCCTCTACCCGTCCTACCCGAACGAAACGACGCGGCCGCTCGCGCTCGACCTGATCCAGATGCTCTGGGATCGCGGTGAGCCGGACGGGTACGCGGCGAGGATGACCGACAACCCGCTACCCGGCACGCCCGCTCACCAGGTTCTGATGGACGTTGCCTTCGCCGACCACCAGGTGACCGACTACCAGGCGGACGTCGAGGCGCGCACGATCGGCGCATCGGCGCACAAGCCGGTGCTGTTCAAAGGCCGCTGGCCGGGCACCGAAGTGCTATGGGATGTACCGGCGATCCGCCACTACCCGTACAGCGGCTCGGCGATCTACTACTGGGACATCGGCCCGATCCGCCCGGACCCGGCCAACCCGGAAGCGACGATCGGGACCGAACCGCCGCCGTATGAAAACCTGCCGAACCGCAGCGGCGAAGACCCACCCGGGGCGCCGCGCGCGGCGCCGGCCGAGCAGCAGCTCGTCTCGGACTTCTTCGAAGGGGCGATCCAGAAGTCCGACAACTGCGGGCACGGTCCGTGCTACGCGGGGAGCTTCACCGGACCGTAGGGCGCGGGGATCCGGCTGGGCGTGCGTCGCTGTCGAGGGGAGGCGACGACGCGCGTCAGGCCGGGACGGACTCGAGCACCGCGTCGAGCAGGCCCGGGAAGCGAGCGTCGAGATCCTCGCGCCGCAACGAGTTCAAGCGGGCAGCGCCGAGCGCGCGCTGCTCGATCACGCCCGCTTCGCGCAGCACGCGGAAGTGATGCGTGCACGTCGACTTGCTGACGTTCACGTCGAACGCTCCGCATGGCCTTGGCTCCGGGTCGGCGCTCAACCCGCGCACGATGCGCAGCCGCTGCGGATCGCTCAGCGCGTGCAGGACGGCCGGCAGCTCGAGGTCCTCGGTGGCGGGGTGATGAAAGCCCATCTCAATTTATTGTACGACGATCGTCAAACTGTTGCTACGATGGTCGTCGTACATACGAACAGAGGATAACGCGATGCCAGCCAGATCACGCGACAGCAGCAAGAGCACAAGCAGCGCAGCGGCCGCACCGCTGCCGCGCGCAGGCATCAACGACGTGCGCCTCGCCGCGGTCGTCGAGGCTGCGTACCTGCTCGAAGCGCGTACGCGCTAGCGCACCGGCTCGTCGGGCTCGTCGGGCTCCTGCTCGCCGGTTTCGAGGATGCTCCACGGCGCCAGCAGCGACGCGACATAGGCGTCGGGCAGCTCGCGCGCACGTGCGGCCGCGACGAGCCCTCGTAGATACGGCGCCGATGGTGCGACCTCGTCGGCGCGCGGCGCGATCACTCGGTAGGCGAGCGCTTCGTGCTCGGCGTCGTCGTGCTCGGTGCGCACGCGGAGCGGCTCGCGCCGGTAGGCCCAGCCGTTGCCCTCCTTGCGATCGAGCGTGTCGAGGTCGGCCTCGTCGAGCTCGTAGAGCACGCCCCAGACCTCGCCTTCCTCAGACGGAAGGATGTCGGCGACGCCCGTGCCGGTCCTGACCGAGCGGCGAGTGAAGGCGACGCGGTGTCCGGCGAGGCATGCGCGCCCGAGGCAGCAGTGGCCGGGGCACGCGCTCTCCATGACCGGCTCGGCCATGTTGCTGCCATAGGCGAAGTAGAGGATCTCCACCGCCCTCAGCCGGTCGGCGCCGTCGGCGCCGCCTCCGCCTCCGGCGGATCGGCGAGCCGATAGCGACGCGTCGCCGGGTCGCGCTCGAGCAGCCCGACGGCGAGCAGCGTGCTGACGTAGCGGTGGGTCGTACTGGGGCTCATGCTCAACGTCTCAGCCAGCTGTGCGATGCCAAGATTGCCTCCGTCCGCGGGAAAGCAGGCGAGCACGAGCAGCCCCGACAGCAGCGATCGCGACAGCCTGCGTGCGTCCTCCGGCGCTTCGGCGAGCAGCCGCTCGACGCCGGCCGTGATCTTCGCCTCGCGACCGTTCAGCCCCTGCTGCAGCAACGGGGGAGAGCCCATCCCGTGCTCGGCCTTGCGGACGATCTGATCGACCTGCGCCTGAGTCAACTCCAGCACCGCGCGCCCGTTGCTGGGCTTACATGCGTAGTCCATGCGCCTTTTACGCACGAGATCAAGAATCGGATCACAAGATTTATTCGGGAAGATGGCATCGGCTCCTTCAGCTCCGCTCAGGCGGAGCCGCCTCTCCGGTCCATGTCCAGCGCGGGACCTCGCGTAGGGGATGCAGCTCGGCTTCCGAACCGGCGTTCGAGTTCTGCATTGCGACCTGCGTGCCGAACTCGACGTGTTCTCGCACCGCCTCGCGAAACGGCTCGTCCTCTGGCATCCCGGCGGCGTCGAGCGCCGCCATGTATTGCTCGACGAACCGCCGTCGTTGCTCCTCGGTGATGCCGAGGTCCCGATGCACCTCGACCAAGTGGTCGAAGCCGAGCTCGCGCGTGAAGCGGTCCGGGCCGCCGAACGTCTCAGCCGTGAACATCGTCAGGTGCTCGACGTGCTGCGCCTGGCCGTCGCCGAAGAGTGGTTGCAGCAGAGGGTCGGCAAGGACGCTGTCGTAGAAAATCTGCTCGAGGCGGTGGAGCCCGTCCTCGCCGCCTGCGTGCTCGAACAGGGTCGCCATGACTTCGAGAACTTACCGCCTCCGTGCGGTTCGCCCGACAGATCACACAGGCTGCGCGGCAGCTCCGCCGCCGCCTGTTTCCCCGCCCGGGGGCGCCGTGGGCACCGTCGGAGCGCGCAACCAGCGGACTATGTGACCGCGGCGGATGAGGAAGTCGACGCTCGCTTGACCGTGACAGCCGCTGCTCCCGGCGCCCGGGCCGCGGCGCGAGGAGAGCGTGAAGCTGGCGCGGACATACTCGCCGCTGCGAGCGGTGGCGCGAAGCGTCGCGCCGCACGGAAGCGATTCGTCGGCGAGCAGCGCCCCGTGCTCGGATCGAATGTGGATCAGCGCGAGATGACCGCTTTCGTCGGTGCCGTTGACCATCACGCTCGGGAGCGCCCACAGGGCGGCGGCGCGCTGGGTGTGGCCTTCGCGCAGGGCATCCGCCCAGCCTGCGATCACGACGACGGCCGCCGCCGGGACGCCGGGCCCTTGCGTGCCCGGCTTGGGCACGGGGGCGGCGCTGCCCGACTTGCCGCAGCCGGGGAGCCCGAGCGCGAGCGCCAGCGCGAGAGCCGCGCCCTCGAACGTACGCCGCGCGAGGTGTGAGCGGTTCTTCGATGTCATTGCTCGATCCTCGCACGCGCGGCACAGGGTCCGAGCCGCACGGACGCCGCGGCTGGTGGTCGCGCTCGCGAACGCGATCGATTGCGAAGGGATAGCGAGCGTGGGACGGGGCGCCCTGGCTGCAGCGTCGGACAGCGCCGTTTACGATGCAGGCATGGCTGAGCTTCCGTCCGTATGCGTCATCGGAGCCGGCGTCAGTGGGCTCACGGCCTGCAAGGCACTCGCAGACTCTGGCGTGCCGCACACCTGCTTCGAGGCCTCCGACGAAGTCGGCGGCAACTGGTACTTCCAGAACCCGAACGGCGTCTCCTCGGCGTACCGGTCGCTGCACATCGACATCTCCAAGCCGTCGATCTCCTTCCGCGACTTCCCGATGCCGGACCGCTATCCGGACTACCCGCACCACGCGCACATCTTCGAGTGGCTGCGCGACTACGCCGACGCGTTCGCGTTGCGCGAGCGAATCCACTTCAACACGCGCGTGGAGCAAGCAGAGCGCGGGCCGGAGGGCGGCTGGCGGATCACGCTGGCGGGCGGCGAGCAGCGCTGCTTCGATGCACTGCTCGTCTGCAACGGTCATCACTGGGACCCCCGCCTCCCCGACTTCCCAGGCACCTTTGAAGGCGAGCAGATCCACTCGCACGACTACGTCGATCCAAGCACTCCGCTCGACATGTACGGCAAGCGCGTGCTGGTCGTGGGCATCGGCAACAGCGCGGTGGACATCGTCTCTGAGCTGGCTCGCAAGACGGTCTCAGACACTGTCTTCCTCTCGACGCGCTCGGGCGCCTACGTCGTGCCCAAGTACATCTTCGGCCGCCCTGCGGACCAGGTCGTCAAGGCGAACCCACGGTTGCCCTCAGGTCTACAGCGCAGGGTCAGCCGCGTGCTGCCGCGGATCTTCTCCGGTCGCATGGAGGACTTCGGGCTGCCGACGCCCAACCACAACTTCCTCGATGCCCACCCGACGGTCTCCAGCGAGCTGCTCGGACGCCTCGGCGCCGGCGACGCGGTCGGCAAGGGTGACGTCGCCGAGCTGCTCGGCGACCGCGTGCGCTTCGCGGACGGCAGCGTCGAGCCGATCGACGCGATCATCTATGCCACCGGCTACAACGTCAGCTTTCCGTTCTTCGACCCAGACTTCCTCGCGGCGCCGGAAAATGTGCTGCCGCTGTTCAAGCGCATGCTCAAGCCGGGGCTCGACGACGTCGCGTTCATCGGCCTGGGGCAGCCGATCCCGACGATCTTCCCGTTCTCGGAGCTGCAGTCGAAGCTGGCGGCGCGCTGGCTCAGCGGCGACTGGGCGCCTCCCGCGGTGGAGCAGATGGAGGCAGAGATCCGCAGCGACGAGGCCTTCCACACGGGGCACTTCTTGAACAAGCCGCGGCACACGATGCAGCTCGAGTGGTACGCCTTCCAGCAGGAGCTGCTCTCCCGCTCGATTCCGGCCGGACAGGCGCGCGCGAGCGCAGGTGCGCCTACAGGGCGCGACTCGGCTGGCCGTGGCGCACGGCTGCAAGAGCTCGAGCTGACGGCGTGAGCGAGATCGAGTTCGACAGCGGCGGGACGCGCTGCCGGGGGATCCATCTCGCGGGGGAGGGAGATGCCTTTGCCGGGCCGGACGGGCGGCGCCCGTGCGTGGTGCTCGCGCACGGCTTCGCCGGCACGGTCGACGCCGGGCTCGTGCCGTATGTAGAGCGCTACGCCGCGGCCGGCCTGGACGCGCTGGCGTTCGACTACCGCCACTTCGGCGCGAGCGAGGGGGAGCCGCGCCAGCTGCTGTCGATCGCCAAGCAGCTCGAGGACTACGCGGCGGCGATCGCCTACGCGCGCTCGCTCGACGGAGTCGACCCGGAGCGGATCGTCGTCTGGGGCAGCTCCTACTCAGGCGGTCACGTCGTCGCGGCGGCCGTCGCGGACGGGCGTGTGGCAGGGGTGATCGCGCAGACGCCGGCGATGGACGGGCTCGTGACGCTGCTCAACTTCACGCGCTACGCGGGACCAGCTCAGCTGGCCAAGCTGACGCTGATCGGGCTGCGCGATGCCTTCGCCGCTGCGCTCGGACGCCCGCCGGTGATGCTCGCGGCCGTCGGGCCGGCGGGGACGCTCGCGGCGATGACGACGCCCGATGCCGAGCCGGGCTATCGCGCGATCACCGGGCCCACGTGGCGCAACGAAGTCGCGGCACGGATCGGGCTGCAGCTGGCGAGCTATCGCCCCGGACTGCAGGCCGACCGGCTGCCGTGCCCGATGCTCGTCCAGATCGCCGACCGCGACGCGATCGTCCCGGTCAAGGCCGCACAGGACGCCGCTTGGCGCGCGACCGGGCGCGCCGAGGTGCGCACGTATCCGATCGGGCACTTCGACATCTACGTCGGCGAGCCGTTCGAGCGAGCGGTCGCCGACCAGCTCCACTTCCTGCGCAGGCACGTGGGAGCGCCGGTGGCGGAGGAGCTGCACTCGGCGGCGGGTCCTGGCGCCGGCGCCGCCCATGTCTGAGCGCGAGGAGACGCTCGTGTGCGTCGTCGAGATCCCCAAGGGCGGGCGCAACAAGTACGAGTACGACCCCGAGCTGGGCGGCATCAAGTTTGACCGGCTGCTGCTGAGTGCGGCCACGTACCCGACCGACTACGGCTACCTGCGTGGGACGCTCGGTCAGGACGGAGACCCGCTTGACGCGCTCGTCTGCCTGTACGAGCCGACGTTTCCGGGATGCCTGATCCCGGTGAAGCCGGTTGGCATGTTCAAGATGAGCGACGAGAAGGGGATCGACGACAAGATCATCTGTGTCCCGCTGCACGACCCGTACTGGAATCAGAACGAGGTGCTCGAGGACCTGCCGCTGTTGCTGCGCCAGGAGATCGAGCAGTTTTTCACTATTTATAAGGATTTAGAGGGTAAGTCGGTGACGATCGAAGGCTGGCGCCCGCTCGAGGAGGCCAACGCGGAGATCGAGGCGTCGCAGAAGCGCCTGGGCGACGCCGCGTCATAGCGCCGGCTCGAGCTCGAGCGCCGCGGAGTTGATGCAGTAGCGGTCGCATCCGCTTGGGCCGTCGTCGAAGACGTGGCCGAGATGACCTCCACAGGCCGCGCACGTCACCTCGGTGCGGCGCATGAACAGGCTGCGGTCCTCGTGCAGGGCGACGTTGTCGCGCACCGCCGGGTCGGTGAAGCTCGGCCAGCCGGTGCCGGACTCGAACTTCGTCTCGGATGAGAACAGCTCCGCTGCGCAAGCGGCGCAGCGATAGATGCCGTCCTCCTTGGTGTTCACGTAGCCGCCGGTGAACGGCGGCTCGGTGCCCTTGCGCCTGAGCACCTCGTACTGCGCGGGCGTCAGCTCCGCGCGCCACTGCTCATCGCTCTTGGTGACTGTCGTGTTGCTCTCGTTCATGTCGGGATCGCTCCAATCGTCGCTCACAACCGGTCAGACCCGCGGTCGGCGAAAACGGTTCAGCGCTACCGGCTCACAGCTCACCGGCGGCGATCCGGGGGAGCAGCAGCGTGCGCAGCGCCATCCGGCCCCGGTGAAGACGGCTCTTGAACGCGGCCTCGCCGAGCTCGAGCATCGACGCGGCCTCCCGGGTTGAGAGCCCTTGGACGTCCCTGAGCACGACAGGAGCGCGCAACTCGAGCGGGAGCTCGCCAAGCGCGTGACGGATCGCCGCGCGGAGCTCCTTAGCCTCCGCCAGGGCTGCCGGCCCGGGGCTGCGGTCGGCGAGATCGAGCAGCGGGTCGGCTTCGCTCGAGACCTCCACACCGGCGGGCGGGCGCCGCGCGAGCCGCCGCTGGGACTCGTTGAAGCCAATCCGGAAGAGCCAAGTGAAGAACTGCGCGCGACCCTCGAAGCTGGGCAATGCCCGCCACGCGCGCAGGAACGTCTCCTGGGCGACCTCCTGCGCCTCGCTCTCGCTGAGGCCGAAGCCTCGCAGCGTCGCGAACAGGCGATCGGCGTGGAGCATCACGAGCTCGGCGAAGGCGTCCATGTCACCGTCGCGGGCCCGCGCGAGCAGCGCGTCCTCGCTTGCGCGCTCGCCACTCGTTGCGCTGCTCATCTGCTCTGGGGCGGGGCCTGATCGAGGAGCGCGCGGACGGACGTCGCGAGCGAGGCCGCCACGAGCTCGCCGTCGCCGGCTCGCAGCGTTCCGAGGTTGGCGATCAGCAGCTTCAGCCCGCGCAGGAGCTCGCGGCACTCCGGGCAGTCATCGACGTGGCGCTCGAGCCGCTTGCGGGCGCCTGCGGACAGCTCGCCGTCGAGGTACTCCGAGGCGTGCGGCGGCGTCCAGCCGTGGTCGATGCGGAAGCGAAGGCGGCGAAGGACACGGTTCATCACCGCCAAGCCTAGTGTCCTGACAGGGCTCGCGGATCGCGTCGCGAACCGTTATTCGCCGGCTCGGGTCTGAGGGTTCGAAGGCCAAGCCGACCGAGAGGACCGAGATGCCCACAGAGACAGCCCCATTCGCCGCCGGCTGCGTCTGGGGGGTGGAGGCCGAGCTCCGCGCGCTGGCAGGCG
>JBBSDZ010000033.1:0-28513 GCA_038240205.1 Solirubrobacterales bacterium
CCGGGTGTGTTCCACCCGAGAGACTTTTTGGCGCCGGGGGGGGCCCAGGGCCCCCCCCCCGACGACCGTCCGCTCCAGGCCCGGCAGGATCTCGCTGGGCGCGGCCGGAGCGAGCTCGCCGCGGTGAAAGCACGTGCGCTCGCCGGTGTGGCAAGCCGGCCCCGCAGGCACGACGAGCGCGAGCACCGTATCGCCGTCGCAGTCCAGCCTCAGCGCCTTGACCGCCTGTACGTTGCCGCTCGTGGCACCCTTGTGCCACAGCTCGCCGCGCGAGCGGCTGTGCAGGTGCAGCTCGCCGGTCTCGCGCGTGCGCTGGAGCGCCTGCGCGCTCATGTATGCGAGGGTGAGCACCTCGCCTGTGGCCCAGTCCTGCACCACACACGGAACCAGACCCCGCTCGTCATATGCGACCAGGTCGTCGATTCGATCCTGCGGCGTCGAGCTCATGCGCAGGATTGTAGGTCGAGGCCACTCGGTCGGGCTCGCGAGAGACCGAGGGACAGGATGACTTCGATGCTCGAGCGAAAGCTGCTCGTGGTCACGGGCAAGGGCGGCGTGGGCAAGACGACGCTCGCCACGGCCATCGGCCTGCTCGGTGCCGACCGTGGCTTGCGCACGATCGTCGTGGAGGTCGGCGAGCAGGCGCGGCTGCCGGCACTGTTCGGGATGCGCGCCCCCGAGCCGGGCATCGAGGCGGAGCTGGAGGACGGTCTGTGGACGCTGTCGATCGACCCCGACCGCGCCCTGCTGGAATGGCTGCAGGTGCTGGGCGGCCGCGTGTCCGGGCGCGTGCTGGCTTCGAGCAGCACGTTCCAGTACTTCGCCGCCGCCGCGCCCGGCGCCAAGGAGCTGGTGAGCATGGTCAAGATCTGGGAACTGACGCAGGGCAAGCGCCACAAAGGCCGCGCGGCCGGCTATGACCTGGTCGTGCTCGACGCCCCGGCGACCGGCCACGCACTCGGGATGCTCGCCTCCCCGCGCACGTTCGGCGCGATCGCCCGGGTCGGCCCGATCGCCGGCCAGACCGACCGCTTGCGCAAGCTGCTCGAGGACCCCGCCCGCTCGGGCTACCTGGCCGTGGCGCAGGGCACCGAGATGGCGATCACCGAGACGCTCGACCTGCAGGACAGGCTCCACGACCAGCTCGGGCGCGACCTCGAGGCGGTCGTCGTCAACAGCGTCCTGCCACAACGCTTCCGCGCCGACGAGCTCGCCCGCCTCTCGCGACTCAGCCAGAACGGCGCGGGCGCGGGCGGCGCAAATGGCGCCAAGGGCGGCGGCGCCGGCTCCCGCGCAGCCAAGCCGCGGCGCGCGGCGAAGAGCACGAGCGCGGCGGGCGGCGCGTCTGCTGTCGCGGTCACCCGCTCGGCGGTCTCCGCCGCTCACGCCGTCTCCGATCGCGCACGCTTTCAGCACAACCAGATCGCGCGGCTTCGGCGCCGCAGCTTCGAGGTGATCTCGGTGCCCTTCCAGTTCACCGCCGAGCTCGACCTACAGGCCGTTCAGCGGATCGCCGAGCACCTGCGGCGCAAGCTCTGAGCGGACGCCGCATTCGGTCCGCTGCGCCGGGGCCTCCTGCGCAGGGGAGAGCAGCGCGACGCCGAGCCCGCGCAGCCAGCCGCCCTCGCCTTACCGCGAGACGAGGCGGTACTTCCGCGTGCCGGGGTTTCGTTCGAGCAGACCAACGGCCAACAGGGTCGTGACGTAGCGATGGGTGGTACTCGTGTTCATGTCGAGCATCCGTGCGAGTTCGGCGATCCCGAGGTAGCCGCCGTCGGCCGGGAAGCACGAGAGCACGAGCAGACCCGACAGCAGCGACCGCGAGAGCCTTCGGTCCTCCATCTGCGCCGGGTAGGACAGCTCCTCGGCGTCCAGAGACAGCGGCCACTCTGGATCCCTCACGGCCGAGAGGAGCACCGAGAGGGTCCCTCCCTGACCCGCGCTGCGAACCACCTGATCGACCTGCGCCTTGGAGAGCTCGATCGAGACCGTCTCGCTCGAGTCCGGCGCTTCGGTGCGAGCCGAACGCCGTGGGGGGCGTTCGGCTCGCTGCCACTGGCGAGACGACGCGGCTTTGGATGCGGTGCTCATGGCACCCGCCTTGGCGCGCCGCGAACGGCGCTGCTTCTCTCTCCTCGTCGGCAGGACCTGGGCTCCGTTCTCATCCATCATCGCGTTGGGAGGATGATGGCGAGTTCCCTGCAGCGGAGAAAGGGCGTTCTGAATATTCAGTTCTGACTACTGCTCGCAACTACACGCCGTCAGGCGCCGCATTGCGCGAAGGCGATGCGCCAGAGTCGCAGGACCGGCAGCAGCACGCGCGTGAGCGATCCGCCGGCACGCGCGATGCTCGCCGTGCTCGCGCGCATCTCCGGTGTCCTCGCGCTGTCCTTGGAGAGATACATGGCGACCATGCACGCGGTGATCACGGCGTGGCGGTGTCCGTTCTGCAGGCGCCTGGCCTCGGTGCTCGAGCGACTGACGAAGTCGCGCATCCGCTCCCCCAAGGCCGCACGGCTCGGGTAGTGCGCGACGTAGCGATGGTCTCCGCTGACCTCGTCTTCGGCTTGATCCACGTAGCTGTCGAGCATCGTCGCGGCGCCTGAGATCCATGGGAAGTAGGCCTCGCAGGCATCGCGCACGTCCGCCTCGGTGCAGACGGGCTCGGCGGCGAGCGCGAGAAACGCGTGGACAGTCAACGATGCGCTGGCAGCGCTGCTCAGCTCGAACCACGTGACCTGCTGCTCGTCCCCGAACTCTCGAGCCGCCCAACTCCTGAGAGCGTGATCGCGACTGCGCGGATCGACATCGTGGTTGAGTGCGAGAACTTGCGCGCGTCCCGCTTCGCGGACCGCCAGCGACTTGACAGCCGCATATGAAGGCAGACGGGCGCAACCGCTGCGACACGATTCCACGAGCATTCGCAGGTAGCCGCCGTCGTCCTGCCAAGGGTGGAAGCGGTAGTAGTCGGAGATCGGCGCCGTCGGATCGAGCGCCTCGACCAGGGCCTTGTGCAGCTGACGTCCGTTGGCCGTGCCCTCGCACGCTCCGTGCTCGTTGACGCTGTCCAGGAAGTCCCAGATGATCTGATAGATCACCAGCACCCGCAGCAGGTTCGGATCGCGCCGGCGGGGCAGGATCGAGAACAGAGCCGCGCCGTCCGCATGGCCGCGCTTGAAGTCGATCGAGCTCAGCGCATCCTCGCGAATCGCCGCGTCGGGGATCGACTGCGCCCGCGCGCGCCACAGGCCCATCTCGCGGGACGCCGCCTTCAGGCCCCACAGCAGCTCCCGCGCGGCAGCAGCCAGTAGGGCCCATATCTGCCGCGGAGAGAGTGGGAGCGGATCGGGCATCTATCCATAGATCGGAATCCGCCCGGATATTAGTTAGCGGGGTGGTCGTCTTTATGTCCAGAGGCATTAGTCCTGCAGGCCGATGGTGGGGGGCACTCTCGCCGCCACGTAACCCGGGGCGGCGACGACCGCCACCGCGATCGCGGTGATCAGCAGGAAGCCGCCAACGGCCGCGCCGAAAGGTGAGGCTTCGACCACGGGAAACCCGGTGACCGCGGATAGAGCTCGACTCAGCAGCAACTGGCCGTAGGCCCCGAACACCGCACCCAGGGCACAGCCCAGGCCCAGCAGGACGGCGCTCTCCCAGAGCAGGGCCCGCCAGAGCACGGCCCTGCCGAAGCCGTCGACCTTCATGTCGGCAAGCCGGGCGCGGCGCTGCCAGATCATCGCGCCCATCGCTGCAGCCATCGCGAGCACGGCGGCTATCAGCACGAGCGTCCTGATCTGCGTCAGACGAGAGAGACCCTGCGAGGCCGTCGCGTAGTGCAAGCGCTCGCGTTCGCTCATGGTTTCCACGCGCAGCCCGGACGACGCGCCGAGCGCCTGCTTGACGTCGCGGGCCACTGCAGCGGTCGAAGCGAGCGGTAGGACTTCCACCTGATACGCGCTCGCATCGGTGCTGCCCCAGGCGCGCGCATAGTCCTCCGCGTTGAGGACGACGGCGCCCGGCGGCCAGCCGAGGTTGGTGCTGAGCGCGGCGACCTTGAATGTCGCCGGGTGCGATGTCGGCAGCGTGAACGTCCCGCCTACGTGGAGGTGGTGTTCGGCTGCGACCGCGCGCGAGACGACTATCCATCCGCGGTCGTGCAAGCGTGAAGCCGCGGTCGCCGCATCGCCTTCGACGATCTGAGAGGAGGCGATCGCATGAAGGTCCGCGCGGGGCTGGGCAATCACCCAGAGGCGACGCTCGCCCCAGTCGAGGAAGCTGCTGCGGTAGATCTGCACCGTACGCACTCCGGCGATGCGCGAGAGCCGCGCGCCCTGCGTGGCGGCGAACGGCGTCGTGGCAAGTGAGTTGGAGACTCCCGCCGGCGTCACCCATATGTCCGCTCGGGAGTCGATCCCGCGAGCCGAGTCGTCCAGGCCACGCTGAAGGTTTCCGCGGGCGCCCTCGATCGAGACGCTGCCGAAGACCGCGATCGCGCCCGTGGCGGCGATTGCGAGGGAGCGCGCCCTGTTCGAGCGCGAGCGCAGCTCGATCAGCGCCAGGTAGGACGCTGCGCTCGTGAGCAGGTGCTGGAGGCGCTCGCCGAGGCGAGCCGCCAGGTCGAGCGAGGCCGGCAGGCAGAGCAGCAGTGCGGCCGTGAGGGCGACCACGCCGACGATCGCCGCCTGCTTGGCCAAGACGAGGATCGCCGTCGTGGCGATCACGCAAGCGACTGCGCCCAGGAGAAGCCATCGCGAGCGCACGTGGACCGGCGGGCTCGCTTGCTGCCTCTCGCCGCGAGCCAGCGCAGAGCGCAGCGGGGCCAGGACGCCGGTGGCGGCCGCCAGCATCCCGCCCGCCACCGCGAGTGCGACGCTCTGCCACGTGACGATCCGCTGCGCGCCGATCGGGAACGCGAACGACAGGTAGCCGGGATTGGAGCTGAACAGCGCCACCGACAACAGCTCGCCGAGGAGCAGCCCGAGAAGCGATGCGAGCGCACCTAGCACCAGCGCGTCCACGAGCAGCACCTCGAGGATCATCCTTCGCGTGTAGCCGTCGAGCCGCAGATCCTCGATCAGGTTCCTGCGCTGCGGAACCGTCAGCAGCAGCGCGTTGAAGGCGAACAGGAAGCCGACGAGCGCGCTGATCGCCGAGAACAGGGCTGTCGATTGATCGACAGGTCCGGCGGCCCGTCTGAAGAGCGCCGTAGTGATCTTCGCCGGGCGCAGGTCGAGCGTTGCGCCAGCGAGACCTGCCAGCTCAGTCCGTACACGCCCATCGGCCCCGGCAGACGGACGGACGTAGATACTCGTTAGCCTCGCCCCTACGCCCGTGAGCCGCTGGACCGTCTTCAGCGGCGCGAGCGCGATCGGACTCTGACCGAGCGCGCCGGCGCCGCCCACGAGCAGCTGAGGCACCAGCAACCCCGTCGTTGTGCGAGCACCAATCTGGAGCTTCACCGACTGAATCGAAGTCGCACCGATCTTCTCTGCGAGCGGCGCGGGCAGCGTGAAGACCTTCGCCCGCCCGAGCGCAGGAGCCCGGACGTGGCGGGCGAGACCTCCGGCCAGTCGCGCCAGGCGAGGATCGGTGCCGACGAGCTGGACGGACTGCGCACCCGAGGGCCCAACGACGTTGGCACTCGCTTCGAGCACGGGCGCCGCCGTCTGAACGCCCGGCAGCGCGCTCACCCGCTGCAGGAGGCTCGCGTCGAAGCCGTGGCTGTCGCGCGCAGCCAGCTGAAACCGCATCTGCCCGACGATCCCGTTGGTGAGTCGTTGCACGGAGCTGTCGAGGCTGGTGTTGGCCACCTGCGAGGCGAACAGCAGCGAGACGCCGATCGCGATCCCGAGCAGGGCGAACAGTTCCTGTGTCAGTCGCGCGCGGAGACGGACGCGGTAGAGGCGCGCGATGTTGGACAACCTCATCCGGGCTCCCCCCTCGGCACGTCAGTCCGCCCTGATCGGGGTGCCGGTCAGATCCGGCCGGTGATCGGTGAGCCGTCCGTCGCACAGCTCATAGACACGGTCGGCGAACGCGGCGGCGCGCGGGTCGTGGGTCACGAGCACGACCGCCACCTCGCGCTCACGGCATGTCTCCGAGAGCAACGCGAGCACCTGCCGGCCGCGCTCGGTGTCGAGGCTGCCGGTCGGCTCGTCGGCGAGCAGCAGCTTCGGCTCGGTGGAGAGCGCCCGCGCGATCATCACACGCTGGCGCTCGCCCATCGAGAGCTGCTCCGCCCTGTTCGTGAGGCGCTTCTCCAAGCCCAGGCGCGCCATCAGCGGCGAGATCTGCCGGCGCGCCTCGCGCGAGCCGACGTCGGTGGCCATCAGCTTCAAGGCCGCGTTGTCGAGCGCGCTGGCGCCTGGGATCAGGTTGAGCGACTGCCGCACGAAGCCGAGGTCCTGTAGCCGGTAGCGCGCCGCCTCCCGATCGGTCATCCGCGAGATGTCATTGCCCTCGAGCAGGATCGCGCCGGCATCGGGGCTGATGAGCGCCGCGATCAGCATCAGCAGTGTCGTCTTGCCCGAGCCGCTCGGCCCGTACAGCGCCACGAACTCTCCCGCCCCCACCGACAGCGAGACGCCGTCGACCGCACGCACCGGCGCAGCGTCCTGCACCGGGTAGTGCTTGACCAGCTCGCGCAGCTCCAGCATTATTGAATCGTCGCGACTCGCGCCCGAGTCGGTGCCGCCGCGAGCGCCGCCCTCGGCATCTAGGCCGACTGCTGGTAGCCGGAGAGGTCGATCACGTTGCTCTCGCCGTCGGGCGCGGCAGGAGGCGCCACCAGCTTCCCCCCGCTCAGCGCTCTCAACTCGTGCGAGCCGAGCACCGTCGGCATGTCCGGCGCCGTCATGAGCACCGCGAGGTTCGTCTCCTCGACAAGGGAGCGGAGCAGCCGCAGGATCTCCTCGCGCTCGCGCAGGCCGAGGTTCGCGGTCGGATCGTCGACGAGCAGCAGTCGCGGCGCCCGGGCGACGCCGTGTGCGATCGCCACGAGCGCGCGCTCGCCGTCGGAAAGGCTGTCCCAATGCTGGCCCGCACACTCGACCATGCCGACACGCCGCAGCGCCTCGTCGGCGCGGCGGAGCGCCTGGCGGCGCCCATGCTCGATCAACAGCGGCAGCGCGACGTAGTCGAGCATCGAGAGCTCGCTCCTCGGACCCGAGCGACGCACCAGCCCGATCTCCCCGCGCCGCAGCCGGGCGTGTGCGCTTTCGGAGAGGCTCGAGAGATCCTTGCCGTCGAAGCGCACCACGCCGCGATCGGGTGTCTCCAGTCCGGCGGCGATCCGCAACAGGGTCGTCTTTCCCGCGCCGCGCCGGCCCCACACGGCCATGAACTCGCCGGCGTGGACCTCCAGGCAGGCATCGGCCAGGACGCGCACTTCGGCCGGTCCGCGCCAGTAGCTCTTGCTGACCGAGTCCAGCGAGAGCAGCGACTCGGCCATCAGACCGCTCGCTGCCTGTCCGTCTCGCCGCCCGGGCCCGCGAGCGCGGCGGCGATGGGTGCGTGACGCTCGTCGCGTAGCTGCTCGAGCAGCTCGCGCGCGCCCTGCAGCCATTCGATGCGCGCATTCCAGAACGCGACCTCAGCGTCGGCGGCGAGTATTCGCATCAGGCGAGGCCAATCGCGCGATGAGGTGGGCGTCTCATCGGAGACTCGTTTGAGGTCGCGCAGCCGCCCGAGGCACACAATCTCCTGCCCGCTGACCATGTCGATCAGCCGCGGGACGTTGTGCGGGCGGCACAGCGCGATCTTCATGTGCAGCTCATCCCGCAGCGGCGGAGCCGGCGAAGGCCCGAGCATCCAAGCCTCGAACTGATCGACGCCCTCATCGGTCGCCTCGTAGATCGTGCGGGGCGCGGCGCGGCGCGCAGGACCGGCGCCCATCTCCCCGGCGCTGCGCACGAGCTCGTCGCGGCTGAGCTGGTCCAGTGCCGAGTAGACACCAGACGGAGCGAACCCCGAGGAGCCAAAGCGCTCCTCCAGCCGCTGAGCCAATTGATAGCCATATCCGGGACGCTCGATCACGAGCCCCAGCACCGCGTGCTTCGCCGACATGTCGCGTTCCGATCCGCTCGGTTCCGTGCCTGAAGCTACCCGAAAACACGCCACCCTGCATTCCAATCGTGGCACGAATCAGACGGGCTCGAACTTTTGATCAGACGATGCGGTTTGTTTGTCGAAATCCCGGATTCGGCCTCAGGTGATCCCGAGCCGATCGAGCAGGCCGTCGTCCGCACGCCAGTCGCGGCGAACGCGCACGGAGAGATCGAGATGCACCTGGCTGCCGAGCTCGCGCTCGAGCTCGCGCCTGGAGGCGACGCCGATCGCCTTGATCATCTTGCCCTGGGACCCGATCAGGATTCCTTTCTGCGAGGCGGTCTCGACCCAGATCAGCGCGCGGATGCGCGCAAGAGCCGGGCGCGGCCATTCGATCTCCTCCACAACCACCTCGACGGCGTGCGGTACCTCTTGGAAGGTGCGCCTGATGACCGCCTCGCGCACGAGCTCGGCGAGCAGGACGTGCTGGGGCTGATCGGATGTCGTGCGCTCGGGGAACATGAACGCCCCCTGCGGCATCTGCGTCGAGAGATGCTCGAGCAGCTCCGGCACGCCGAACCCGGTGCGAGCGGAGATCGGAAACACCTCTTCCCCCACCTCCAGGACGGCTGACTCTTCCAGCACGGCCGCGGTCGCTCCACGTGAGAGCCGGTCGGCCTTGTTGACGACGATCGTAACCGGCGTCTTCGCAGCTGCCAGCGTCGCTGCGATGAAGCGGTCGCCCGGACCCACTCCCTGCTCGCCGTTGATCATCAGCAGCGCCACGTCTGAATCCTCGAGCTCCTGCTGGACGCGGCGCGCCATGCGCGAGGTGAGCTCGTCGCGGGGGCGCTGCACGCCGGGCAGGTCGACGAGCACGATCTGGCAGTCGCCAGCGGTGTGGATGCCCCGGATCGCGCGCCGCGTCGTCTGCGGGCGGTCGGAGACGATCGCGACCTTGTCTCCGACTATTGCGTTGACGAGCGTCGACTTGCCGACGTTCGGCCTGCCCGCGAGGGCCACGAAGCCGCTACGCGTCAACTGCGCTCCCCGTCAGTAGCTCGCGCTGCAGCGCGAGCATCTCGCCGTCGTCGGTCTCGTGATCCATGCCGACTAGATGCAGCACCCCGTGCACGATCGCCTCGCGCACCTCGGCAGTGTGCGCCAGGCAGATCATCACGTCTCCCAGCTCGCGGGCGCCGTGGGAGGCCTCGGTGCCGTCGACCGGGAAGGAGAGCACGTCCGTCGGCTCGGCGAGCGCTCGGTAGCGCTCGTTGAGCTCGGCGATGCGCCGCTCGTCGACGAACTCCACGGCGAGGTGACCGTCGCGGAGACCGGCTGCTCCCGCCGCAAGCGCGCAGAGGCGGCGTATTTCCCGCTCGCCCGGAACCTGTGGGCGAGCCTCGCCGTTCGCCGCCGGGCACTCGGAGCCCGCGGCGGCTGCGGGCACACCGAGCACGTCGACCTCGATCATCGCTCAGGCGCGGCGATCGGCGGAGCGGAGCTCGGGCGCCTCGCGCTGGGAGTGGACGTCGTAGGCCTCGACGATGCGCTGCACGAGCTTGTGCCGCACGACGTCCTCGGCGCCGAAGCGGACGAACTCGATCCCCTCGATCGAATCGAGCACGTCACCGACGACGATCAGGCCGGACTGCTGCTCTCGCGGCAGGTCGACCTGGGTGATGTCGCCTGTCACGACCATGCGCGAGCCGAAGCCGAGTCGCGTGAGGAACATCTTCATCTGCTCGGGCGTCGTGTTCTGGGCCTCGTCGAGGATCACGAACGAGTCGTTCAGCGTGCGTCCGCGCATGAACGCAAGCGGCGCGATCTCGATCACGCCGCGCTCGATGTGCTGGGAGACCTTCTCGGGATCGAGCATGTCGTGCAGCGCGTCGAACAGCGGGCGCAGGTACGGATCGACCTTGGCCATCAGGTCCCCCGGCAGGAACCCGAGGCGCTCGCCCGCCTCCACCGCCGGGCGCGTGAGGATGATGCGATTGACTTCGTGGCGCGAGAGCGCCGCCGCCGCCATCGCGACCGCGAGGAACGTCTTGCCCGTGCCGGCCGGCCCGACGCCGAACGTCACCGTGCTCGAGCGCACGGCATCGACGTAGCGCTTCTGGTTGACCGTCTTTGGCGCAACGCGCAGGCCGCGGTGGCGCCAGACGACGTCCTCGAGCACGCGCGCGGGCGACTCGTGTGCGTCGAGCGCGCCCGTCACGGCCGCAATCGTCCCAGGCCCGATCTGGTGGCCTCGAGCGATCAGCTCCGAGAGCTCGCGCACGACGCGCTCGCCGGCGTGCATCTCGCTCTCCTCGCCGTCGAACGTCAGCACGTTCCCGCGTAGGAAGACCTTGCAGTCCAGGTGCGCCTCCAGGGCGCGAAGCACCGCGTCCTGGCTGCCCGCCAGCTCGACGGCCACGTCGTCGGGAAGCTCTACCTGCGTCCTCATCCTTGCAGCGAGGCCCGCACCAGGCCTGAGACGCGCTTGCCGTCCGCGCGCCCATCGACCACAGCCATCGCCTGTTTCATCGCCTGACCCATGTCCTTCGGCGACTGCGCCCCGCTCTCACGCACAGCCCGCTCGACGATGTCTTGCAGCTCGGCGTCGGAGAGCTCCGCCGGCAGATAGCCGCCAATCAGCTCACTCTCGGCCTCCTCGCCCGTGGCGAGGTCATCACGGCCGGCCTCGCGATACGCGCTCGCTGCCTCGAGGCGCCGCTTGCGCTCGCGGCGCAGCACCGCGAGCTCGTCGTCCGAGCCCTCCTTCGCGGCCTTCTGCAGCTCTGAGAGCACGAGGCGCAGGGCGCCGACGCGCTCTTTCTCCCCCGCGCGCATCGCCTGCTGCAGGTCGAGCTTGATCTGATCGAGTATTGCCATCCCTCGACTCAGGATACGCGGGTCCGGCGATGGCCGGGGACGATCACTCGCGCAGCTCGTTTTCCAGCGGCGTCGGGCTGCCGAGGCGCCCGGGCGAGGAGACGTCGCGGCCGAACAGCAGCGCGACGTTCCAATCCGCGAGCAGGCGCAGTCGTCGCCCCACGCCCGGCATTAGCAGCAGGTGGTAGGTGCGAGCGATCAGCCACGCCGGCAGGCCGTGCCAGCGGATGCCGAGCGTGATCGCCACCGCCTGGTTGTGACCGAGCTCGGCGACGACGCCTTTGGTCCGGTAGCGGAATGGGCGCACGCGACCGCCGCTGAGCGTCGCCGCGAGATTCCTAGCGACCAAGCGTCCTTGGCGAATCGCGTGCTGGGCGGTCGGCGGGCACGGCTGCCCAGGGCGTGCCGGATCGGGAACGGCGGCGCAGTCGCCGATCGCCCAGACCCCGGGCCAATCGCGCACGCGCATGCGCGAATCGGCCTCGATGCGCCCGGCGCCGTCGAGCGGGAGACCAAGATCGGAGACGACCGGAGCGGGCTTGACGCCGGTTGTCCACACGATCGTGCGGGCAGGGATCGTCTCGCCGTCGGTGAGCGTTGCGGCGCTCCCCGACGCCTCGCGCAGCCCGGTGCTCGTGCGCACCTCGATGCCGCGGCGGCGCAGCTCGCTTTCGGCGAACGCCGAGAGGCTCGGCGGCACCTCCTGCATGATCCGGTCCTTGGCCTCGACCAAGACCCAGCGCATGCCCTCGGCGCGGCAGCGCGGATAGGACTCAATCGCCTGCGTGGCGAAGTCCTGGAGCTCGGCCAGGCCCTCGACCCCGGCGTAGCCGGCCCCGACGAACACGAAGCCGAGGTGCCCGGCGCGAGCCCGCGGATCCTCCAGCGACTCGGCGATGTCGAGGCAGTTGAGCACCTGATTGCGCAGCGCGGTCGCGTCTGAGAGCGACTTCAAGCCGATCGCGTGCTCGGCGAGACCGGGCACGGGCAGCGTGCGCGAGACCGAGCCGAGCGCGACCACGAGCTGGTCGTAGGGCAGCTCTAGCTGCTCGCCGTCGATGCGCCGCACGGCGAGCGTCCGGCGCGAGGGGTCGGCGCCGCTAACGCGCCCGATCGTCAGGTCGGTCCGCTTCAGCTGCGGGCGCAGCGGGACGACAACATGGCGCGGATCGAGCGTCGCCCCGGCCGCGCCCGGCAGCAGCGGCGTATAGAGCATGAAGTTGGCCTCGTTGACGAGCGTCACTCGAGCGCTCTGGGCCGGGAGCAGGCGCTCGAGCGCCCGGGCCGCGTAGAAGCCTCCGAACCCGCCGCCAGCGATCACGACCTGCCACGCCATCCCAAGAGAATATGGTCTCGCCGGTGAACGACTCGATCTACGCAGACGCGCTCGCCCCATTCGTCGCCGAGACCGCCCGCCTGCGCCCGGTCGAGGCGGAAGTCATCGACGCCCACACCCACCTCGGCCTCGACGAGGACGGCCGCTCGCTGACGCTCGAGGAGTTGCTGGGACAGCTCGATGCGGCGGAGGCGAGGCGCGCCTGCGTGTTCCCGCTGCACGATCCCGATCGCCACCCCTCCTACCGCGTCCCGAACGACCGCGTGCTCGGCTGGGCCGGAGAAAGCGACGGTCGCCTGGTGCCGTTCAGCCGCCTGGACCCGGCCGAAGAGCCGTTGGCCGAGGCCCAGCGCTGCCTTGATGCGGGCACGCGTGGCATCAAGCTGCACCCGCGCGCGCAGAGCTTCGTCTTCGACGGCAGCGAGATGGATGAGGTGTTCGCGCTTGCCGGCGAAGCGGGCGTCCCGATCCTGATCCATGCCGGGCGCGGCTTGCCACCGCTCGCCGACGGGCTCGCTGACCTCGCGCTGCGCCACCCGCAGACGGTGCTGATCCTCGCGCACGGGGCGATCTGCGATCAGGGGATCCTGACCACGCGCCTGGCCGAGCACCCGGGCGTGCTCTACGACATCTCCTGCTTCTTCCCGCTCGACGTGATCGAGCTGTTCGCGCGCGTGCCCGCGGAGCGCATCGTGTTCGCGTCCGACCCGCCGTACGGCATGCCCGCGCCCACGCTCTACCTGGCGCTTCGAGTAGCCCAGCAGGCCGGTCTGGACGAGCAGGCGACGAGAGCGATGCTCGGCGGCACGATGGCCTCGCTGATCGACGGTCACGGCCTCCCGGAGACCCGGCCCTTGCGGCGCGGCGCCACGATCACGCTCTCAGGCCGCCTCGCACGCGTCTACAACTACGCGAGCCTCGTCGGGCCTGCGCTGTTCACGGGCGTCGATGAACAGGCGCACGCGATGCTCGACATGGCCGTCGCCGCCTGCCGCGATCCCCAGCCGGGCGATGACGGCGAGGCGCTCGAGACGATCGGCGCGGCGTTGTTGGCCGCGGGCGCGCTCGTCGGCGAGCCGGACGGCAGGCGCGCGGCGATCGACCTCGTCTACCGCGCGATCGCGCGCGCGGCCACCGAGATACCCGACAACCGCTAGAGAGCTGCCGGCGGGAGGGCTTCGCGGAACCCGCGTGCCTTGTCTGCCCGGCCGCCAGTCGAGCGCTTGCGGCTCGCTCAGCCGCCGCTCAACCACACGGCGCACCACTCTCCGCTCTCAGCACGCCGGCGCTCGCTCATCGCCAGGCGCCCTGCAAACGCGGCGACGACCTCGTCGGCCTGCTCGCGCAGCAGTCCACCGGCGATCAGATGCGCCGGTGCGGCCTCGATCGTGCCGGCGAGCTCGAGCAGCAGCGGCCGCAGCAGGTTTGCGAGGATCACGAGCTCGGTTGCCGGGGCGCCTGCCTGCGGCCATGGCAGCGGCTCGGTGCGCAGGTCGAAACGCTCGACGCCGATCTGAACGCCGTTGACGAGCGCGTTGGCGCGTGCCGCCGCGACGCTCTCGCGCTCGTGGTCGAGCCCAAGCACCGGCGCGAACTCGAGCCGGGCGGCGGCGATCGCGAGCACGCCCGATCCCGTCCCGACATCCAGCAGCGCGCCGCGTGCGGGCTCGGCCGCAGCGAGCTGGAGCAACAGACCAAGACACAGGCTCGTGCTCGCATGCGCACCGGTCCCGAACGCCTGGCCGGGATCGATGACGATCTCCTGGACCGGCGCCGCCGATGCCTCAGATGCGGTGCCCGGCGCCTCCCAGGGAGGCCGGATACGCAGGGCGGGCACCGCACGAACCTCTCCCCCGCCCTGCTGCTGGGTTGAAGGTGCGTCGATCAGGACTGGACGGTGGAACTGCTTCCAGCGCTCCTGCCAATCATCGGCTGTCTCGCTCGTGGAGATCTCCACGAGCGCCTCGCCGGCGGCGGCCTTCAGATCGGGAAGGCTCGGCAGCTCGCCGGGCGCGCCATAGACGGCGTACTCGACCGTGTCCTCGCCGATCTGCGCCTCCTCGACGCCGGCAGGAGCGAGCTCGAGCAGTTCCGCGAGCACCACCTCGGCCTGCGCGCTCTGCACGCGGACGGCGAGGCGGATCACGCAGCTTGACTGCCGAGCGCGCGCTTGAGCTTCGCGAACATCGATTCGTCAGAGCGCAGGTTCTCCTCGGTGATCGTCTCACTCAGCTGCTCGAGCAGCCCCCGCTGCTCGTCGCTCAAGCGCCGCGGGATGACGACGTTGACGACCACGCGGAGGTTCCCCCTGCGCGCGCGTCCGAGCGCCGGCATGCCCTCTCCGCGCAGTGTCAGCACCTCGCCCGGTTGCGTACCGGGCGCCAGCTCGAGCGAAGCGCTGTCCTCCAGCGTGGGCACCTCGAGCGTGCTGCCGAGCGCGGCGAGCGGCGCCGGGACGTCGAGCACCGTGATCAGGTCGTCGCCTTCGCGGACGAAGCGTCTGTCCTCCTGGACGCGCACGAGCACGTAGAGATCGCCGTGCGGAGCACCGACCTCGCCGGCGTGCCCACGCCCGCCGATGCGGATGCGCTGCCCATTTGCGATGCCGGCCGGCACCTCGACCTCGACCTCGCGCCGGACGCTGCGCCGCCCGCGACCGCGACACTCGTGGCACGGCTGCTCGGGAACCTTGCCCTCGCCGCCGCAGACATCGCAGACGACCGCGCGCACCATCTGCCCGAACGGAGTGCGCGTGCTCGCCTGGAGCTGCCCGGCGCCGCCGCAGCGCTCGCACGGCTTGATCGGCGTGCCCGGCTCGGCGCCGTTGCCGTGACAGTGCTCGCAGCGGTCGACGGCCTCGAAGACGACCTCGAGCGTCTCCCCGTTGGCCGCCTGGAGCAGATCGATCTCGACGGCCACGGCGACGTCGCCCCCGGGCATCGGGCCGTGACGCCCGCCGCCCGAGGCACCGCCGCCGAAGAAGGCGTCGAACAGCTCGCCGATCGAGCCGAAGCCGTCGAAGTTGGGGGCGTAACCGCCCGAGCGTAGTCCCTCGTGCCCGTAGCGGTCATACGTCGCGCGGCGCTCCTCCTCAGAGAGGATCTCGTAAGCCTCCGCGGCCTCCTTGAACTTCTCCTCGGCGTCCGGATCGTGGGCGTTGACATCCGGGTGCAGTTCGCGTGCGAGCTGGCGGAAGGCTTTCTTGATCTGCTGTGCGGTGGCGTCGCGCTCGACACCGAGCACGTCATAGGGGTCGCGCGGCACACCGCTCGCGTCAGTTCTCGGCATAGGCCTGCTCGACGAAGCGCGAGAGCTCGTGTGCAGCCTCGCGTACGGTCACGATCGCCCCGGCATAGTCCATGCGCACCGGGCCGATCACCGACACGGCGCCGAGCTTGCGCTGCGCGACACCGTAACCAGTCGCCACCAGCGCGAGCGAGCGCATCGCTGGGATCTCGTTCTCGTGGCCGATGCGCACGTACACGCCGGGCTCACCGAGCGCAGACCGCAGCACCTGAAGCAGCGAGACGCGCCGCTCGAGCAGTCCCACGAGCCCGTTCAGCTGGGTCGCGTCGTCGAGCTGTCCCTTGGCGAACAAGCGCGCAGTGCCCTCCACGTAGAGCTCGTCCTCGCTCTCGGCGGCGAGATCGACGAACGCCGGCACGAGCCGCTCGAGGAACGCGAGCTCGACCAGCGACAGGCCCGGATCGATCAGGCGCTGCTGGAGCATGCGCGCGCCGAGCCCGAAGCCGACGAGGCGCTCGAGCAGGTACTCCCCGGCCCACGCCAGCAGTCCCGGGTCGATCGGCCGGTCGAACGTCGCAAACATCTTCGACACGCCGCCGGTCGAGGTGATGATCACGACCATCACCACCTGCGGCTGCAACGCGAGCACCTCGACGTGGCGGATCGTCGCCGTATTCAGCGCCGGCGCCGAGACGACCGCGAGCAGGTTCGTCATCTGCGAGAGCGTCTCGGAGGTCGCGCGCATCGCCTCCTCGACCTCCCTGCGGATCAGCGAGAGCTCCATCCGGCGCCGACCCGCCAGACCCTCGCCGGAGCTGAGCATCCGATCGACCACGTAGCGGTGGCCTGCATCGGTCGGCAGGCGCCCGGCGGAGACGTGCGGGTGCGCGAGCAGTCCCTGCTCCTCGAGCAGCGCCAGTTCGTTACGGATCGTGGACGGCCCGCAGTCGAGCTCCGGATCGGCAGCGATCGACTTCGATGCCACCGGTTGACCGCTCTGCAGGTAAGCGTCCACCACCTTGCACAGGATTCGCTCCTGCCGGGAGGTGAGCATCATCTGATTGTAGGCCGAGCCGTGGCGCCCGACGGCGCCGGCCCTCCTCAGATCTCGAGCTCCGCCTCGGCGTTGCGGATGATCTGCTTTCCGCCCTGCTCGGCGACCGTGTCGATCAGCGCTCGCCCGTCTGCAAACTCGCGCACGGTCCCGCTCACGACGATCTCGTGCTCAGGTATGCCCATGCCGCGGAACTGCACCGCCAAGCGCTTCAGATGAGCCGGGCCCTCGGCTGCCTCGGTCTGCGCTCGCGCGACCTGTGCCATCGTCCACAAGCCGTGCAGGATCCTCCCCGGCAGGCCGACCGAGCGCGCGAACTCCTCGTCGATGTGGATTGGGTTGAAGTCCCCTGACGCGCCCGCGTAGCGGTTGGTGAGGAACTTGTCCGGGGTGATGCTCAGCTGCGGGATCGACTCTCCGGTCTTCAACTCGCTCATCGCTCACACTCCTCGGACGATGTTCGTCCACGTGCCGCGGCAGACCTGATCGCCACGCTGGTTGGTCGAGACCGACTCGAACACGTAGTAGCCGCGTCCATCGGCTTCGGAGATGTCCTTGACCGTGGTCGTCGTGCTGATCTCATCGCCCGCGACCACGACCGGGCCCCACTGGAACTCCTGCCCGCCGTGCACCATCAGCGCGAAGTTGAGCTCGATCTCGGGGTCGAAGATCGGCGGGCCGACTGACGGCGCGCTGTAGACGACAGCGAACATCGGCGGCGCGACCACGTCGGCGTAGCCGGCCGCACGTGCGGCATCGACGTCGAGGTAGAGCGGGTCCGTCTCCCCCACCGCGCGGGCGTACTCCCTGATCTTCTCGCGACCCACCGCGTAGAGGACGGGCTCGTAGGACTTGCCGACCGCCTGCGTGTTGACTGGCACTTGAGCTTGCTCCTTGCGCGCTGAAAACGATGTCTTGGCTGTGCGGCGCGGCAGTCTACGCGCACTGCGCGCCGCGCGTCAGGTGGCAGTCGCCGAGCCTCGACCGGGCGGGCGGGCTGGTCGCTACGGGAGCGCCGCGCAGAGGCGACGCTCCCGATGCGGTGGCTGCCGCGCACGGACAATCGCACGAGCGACCAGAGTCGGCAGACGACTGCGTCCCGAACTAGAACGCGACCTCGAGCTCCTCGGCCCCGGCGCCCAGCAGCTCGTTTGCCTCCGAGCCCTCGTCGCCCGCCACACCGTCGGGCGAGCCCTCGCGCGAGCTTCCTGCGCCCGGCGCGTCGAGGAACTGCACGATCGTGGCGACGATGCTCACCGCCTGTCGTTTCTGTTGGGTGTCCGTCTCCCACTCCCGCCACTCCAGACGCCCGTCGACGCCGACGCGACTGCCCTTGCTGGTGTAGCGACTGACGTTCTCGGCGGAGGCGCCGTAGACCGAGACGTCGAAGAAGCTCGGGCGCTCGCGCTCGATCCCCTCGGCGTCCCGGCGGCTGGCGTTGCAGGCGATCCGCAGAGCACACACGTTCGCGCCGGAGGGCAGCGTGCGCAATTCGGGGTCCCGGGTCAGGCGGCCGACGAGGACTACTCGATTGATCGTGAAGTACGACATTCCGATGGGCTCCATTCACTGGTTTTTGCCCCCCACCGGAAAGCTACGAGTCGCTTGGGACACCTCTCGCGGAGGGAGATCCATCGCCTGGGGTCTGCGACAGCAGGGCATCGAGCGAAACTACGAGGACGCGCTGTCCCGCGCCCGCCGACTCGATCGCACGCTCCAGCGCTCGCTGAACGTCCGCCGGCGCGATGTACAGAGCTCCGGCTACGTGGCGGCAACGTGCCCACGCACGGCAGATCTCCGCGAGCCGGCGGGGTGCCTTGATCGTCAGCTCCACCTCGACGGCCACCGGGGCGACTCGCGCGCCGGCACGCGGCCAGAGCACGAGGTCGGGCCGGTGCAGCAGCGGACCGCCGCCCGGCACCCGGCCCACGACGGCGCTTGCGATCGGGGCGCCGGCGGCGCGCTCGTCGCGCCGCAGCTCGCGCTCACCCATGAGCGTGTGGTCGGGGTAGCGCCGGCTCAACGCGGCGGCGGCGCGTGTGCAGGCGATCGTGTGAGTCGTGTTCGACGCGGTGACACATGAGGCGTCGACTCCGGCGAGCCCGCTCGCCCGCAGCCCGGCCCGCGTGAGGACATATAGCGCCGGCTGATCGACGAGCGGACGCTTGCGCACGAGCAACTGCTCGCGCACCGCCACGCCCAGGTAGGAGCGAGCGGAGGCGACTGCCGTGTCCTGCAGCTCGGCGAGCGCCTCGGCCGTGATCGCCCCGACGCTCGCAGCCCAGCGAAGAACCGCGGAGCGATCGCGTGCAACTGCACCTGATTTCTCGGTCATGACTGCTCTCCATTCATCGGTTCATTTATTGATTGATTGATCGGTAGCGCGCCCCGATTGCATGCGCACGCCGGTCGGCGACGCTCAGTCCTGATCACGAAGCGAGAAGACGCGAGCGATCCGCGCGCCGCCGGGCTCGCCGAGCACGACGGCGGCGGCGCAGCCTGTCGCCAGGCTCGTGACTTCGTGCGCGCCGAGCACGCCTTCGCGAGCACGGGTCCGCGTCACACGGCCATCGCCGTGGCGCGAGGTTCTCCACGCGCCCCTGCTCCCGGCCAGCCGCGCAATCAGCTCGGCGGAATCGGGAACGACCTGGCGGTGGGCGATCAGGGCCGTCAGGTTCCCCATCACCTGCTCCAGCAGCGCCTCGCGACCGGGGAGGCGCAGATCGGCGAGCTCCTGCGTGCTGAGCACGAGGCTGAATCCAGCCGAGCGGGCGCGTCCGAACAGACGCACGATGTGCTCAGCGGCGATCGCGGAGAACTCGTCGATCACCACGAGCGTTGGCACCGGACGCGACTGCAGCGTGGCGACGGTCGTCTGCAGGTCCTGCACGATCGCGGCGCCGAGCATCTGCGTCAGAAGCGGACGGCGGTCTGCATGCAGGTCGAAGTAGACGACCGCACGGGCGCTGACCGCCTCGAGCAGGTCGAGGCATTGCTCACCCGCGCCGCTGGGCTCCAGCCACTGGCCGACATCGGACTCCGTGAGGATCGCGAGCCGGTCCCGGACTCCGGCCAGATCGGAGGCCTGGCGCGGGGTGAGCGCGTCCAGGTAGGCGTGGACGGGCTGCGCCTCGGACTCGGCAAGGCCTCGCGCGAGCTGCTCCAGGTTGGCCGGCTCGAGGTGGTGCACGATCGCGCGGAGGCTGACCTCGTATCCTGCCGCCCGCAGCGCACGCACGACGTGCCCGAGGAAGCGCTGAGCCTGGCGCAGGTAGTGGGGCTCGGTGAAACGCTCTCCGGCGAGCGCCTTGTCGGCGATCTCCGTCTCACTGCCGTGTGCGAATGGGTTGTAGGCCCACGGCCCGTCCGGGCTCCAGTGAATGAATTGCCTGCCGGTGGCCTGCGCCGCGCGGGCGACGGCGGCGCGCATGTCGCTGTCGCCCTTGGGGTCGAGCACGATCGCACCCATTCCACGCTCGATCGAGCGCACGGCCATCCAGGTCTGTGTGACCGTCTTGCCCGATCCTGTTGCACCGACGATGAGCGTGTGCGTCCCACCTCGCGCGCCGCCGAGCGGGATCGAGGCAAGACCCCCGCTCCGCTCGCGCCCGAGGATCAGACGCTCACCACGGAACCAGTCGTTCCGAGCAGCGCTGGCGCGGCGTCGGAGCTCGATCGACGCGAGCGCCCTCCGCGAGAGACCGATCGGCGAGAGGCGGCCGGCGGCGGCCTTTGTCAGATCGGCGCCTGCGTCGAGGTCCTCGTGATGCCAGCGCCGGCCGCGACGCGCGGCGGACAGGCCGGCGACGGCAAGAGCGGGAGCGAGGCCTCCGAGCGGCGAGTGCAGAAGGATCACACTCCCCAGCGCGACCACCGTCCAGCTCCAGTGCAGGCCCCGTGCCCGCATCAGCCGTGCGGCGAGAAAGCCGATCGCGATCCCGAGCGCGATGTCGAGAACGGCGCCGGTGAGCAAGTGGGCGGCTTCGCCGGCAACTGCGAGTGCGTCTGGGTGCTCGAACGACGAGCTTGACCGGGGCATGTGCCCCTCCTTTCGTGAACCGAGCGTGTGGCCGGCTCGATGGGGCCGGCGTCAGCCGGCCGGTGGTTAACGACTGATGGCGGGCCGATTGGCCCGCCATCGCGGTGTTGTCTTCTCGACGACCGAGCCGTTCGGCTCAGCCGCGATTTGTACGGCGCCGCTACATGCGCGGCACCGGGTGTCTACTTCCGTCGATCAAGACTGCCCGGCACCGTGAGCATCGCCGCGCCGACGGTCCGCCGCTCGCCCGCCGGACCACGGCCCCTGCCGTTTGCTTGGGGCGCGAGCGTCGGCGTAGTACTAGCCGAGCTCGACCTCGCGCGGACTAAGGCCGAGGCCGTCGCGTGCGATCAGCGCGAGCACGTCGCTGTGAATCCACGGCGTCGAGGTCTGTCGCCCACCCTCGGGTAGCAAGCCGAGCCGGCGTGCCAGCCAGCTCGTCTCACCGCTCTCGTTGCCGGCATGATCGCGCTTGACGCGCCCGCAGCGCATTGCGATCTCGCTCATACTCAGCCCGTCCCTCTCGGCGATGGCGAGCGTCGCTTCGCGCAATCCGCGGTTGAGCACGATCGGGCTCTGCTCCAATCGCGCGAGCTCCATGCGCAGCGTCGTGATCGAGACGCCGCTGTCGTTCAGATGCAGGCCGAGCGCGCGGTGCGTGATCGCGCACACCGGCTCGTAGCGCTCCAGGGAGGCGACGGCAGCACGTACGCTCACGATCTGCGGCTCCGACGCATCTAGCTCGGCCCCGTGACGGGTCCATCTCAACTCGGGGATGGACAAGCCCGATCGGACTCGATCCAGGCGGTAGCTTCGCCCGAGGCGATCGAGTTGATCGATCTCCTCGTGATGCGCGCCGATGGCGGATCGCTGGCAGTCACCGGCGAACGGAGCGCTGCGCAAGTCCTCCGAGTCGAGCGAGCGACATACGCAGCGACCGCGGCGAGCCTGCGCCAGATAGCTGCGAGAGGCGACGGCGGCGTTCACCGCGGGCTCGTCGGCAGCGATGTGCGCCACGAGCCTGGGGTCCTCGCGCGTGCCTGCTGCGCGGTCGAGCACAAGCACGCTTCCGCCTGCACCGGCTCGTGCGATCACTTCGCGATCCTCGCCGCGCCAGTCGATGTAGCGGCCGAGCGCGGAGCACTCGGCTGCCGCGTCACGGACGCGCCGGGGGTGGGCAGTTGCCAGTCGACGATGCTCCCGGCGCTGCGGGCGGCGGCTGACGCGGTGAGGCCCCCGGGCGTCGGTTGTGGGTCGCGAGATGGTTGAGGTCATGGCTGTCTCCTGAGCCGGATTGGGCGGAAGCCGCGACGAGCTCGCGTCGCGGTTGATGCGTCGCTTGTAGGAGGCGATGCGATGTTCGTCAAGGCCGCCGAGTGACCGCCGAAAGACGCACGGGAGATTTCCGAGAGCCCCTTTAAGGGGTCTCGGAGATGCGGGTTCGCGAGACGCGAGTCCGGCCAAGTTGGCGCGATCGCGCTCGTGTTGATTCGGCGCCGTCTCGGCGTCGATGTCGTCTGTGGAGCGTCGAAGCTCGGATTGGGCCGCGCTGAGCGGAACGACCTATGGAATGGGGAGACTGAAGGGTGGTCAAGCCTAGCCGCGACTGCGGGCCGTGGGCTCGAGCGGGCTGCGCCGCGCGACACGACGGCGCAGTTACCCACGGCAGCGCGTCGCGGTTTGGCTTCGGGGTGCGGTTTTGCATGGCTCGCAGGCGCCGTTGCCCGGTCCGAGCGTGTGCGGGCAACCCCGCTTTCTCGCCCCGTCCCGACCGGGCGACTGCGTTCGCGAGCGGCGCGACTGCATCGAACCGAGGGCAAATGCGTGAGCGCCGAAACGCCAGGAGAGCTCACGAGGGCAGCTCACGCGACTCGACCGACACATCGGCGGCGCGAGGGTCGCCGTGAGCCTGCGTGACTCGTACCTGCGGCGGCAGCCTGGGCACCGCGAGGGCGCGCAGCGAGAGGTCGTGGATGTCGCGCTCGGCAACGAAGAGCAGCCCTTCGCGGCCGGGGTACTCCCAGTCGAACGGATACTCGCCCGCGTAGGCACGGCATGCCCGCAGTGAGCGGTCAGCCGCCTGAGCCCAGGCGCGTGCGCGGCTGCGGTCGCGGCAGAGGATCACGACCAGCGGGCTTGCCTCGCGGCGTTGGCCGTAGCGGCGCGTGTGCACCGACCAGCCGGAGAGGAAGTGGTCATAGCGCTCGAGCTTGGCCGCTGCCCCGGCACCCGGGTGGCGATCGTCGAGCTCAACGAGCAGGTCGCGTGCGTCGGCGAGCGTCTCGCCCTGATCGGGCTGGCGCTCGCCGCCGAGGCGGATCTCGCCGCCGCGACGCCGGCGCACGATCGCGTCGGGCCGGAGCGTCTCGAACTGCTCGGCCGCGGCCAGGCCGCCGGTTGCATCTGCTCGCAGGAAATCGTGCGGCACGCGCCCTCCCGGCAGGCGCAGGTCGGCCGGACCGATTGGGCTCCGGGCGTGCGGCGCCGATCGCTGTGGCGGCGACAGAACGGATTCCTCCGGGCCTTCGAGCACAGTCGGAAGCGTGCGGCGAGCGCGCGTGAGTGCCAGCAGCCAACCGGCGACGTGAACGTCGTGGCGCGCTCTTCGCAGCCGCTGCCGGTCTGCCGCGCGAGCACTGCCAGAGGGGATGTCCGGGATTCGCTCCAGGCGGTCGAGTCGCCCGGCAGCGCGGAGTGTCTCGAGGCCGGCGGCGGTGGCCACGTAACACATGGGGACGCCGCCACCGTCGCGACGGTGAAACTGAAAGCGCTCGACGAGCCTTGCATCGGACATCCGCTTGAGTCGCCGCTGCGTCGTCGTGATCGCCCGCGCCGAGTTGCAGTGCCGGTGCAGCTGACTGCTGAGCACATGTCTGAAACGGAGGATCAACTCGAGCATCTCGAGATCGAGCGCGTCAGGCTCGAGCGGGCGAAGCGCGGACGACGCCTTCGCCCAGCGCACGCTCTGCGCGAGATCAAGCTCGATCAGCTCGCGATAGCTCTCCGCGGGCGCCTGAGGGGCGCGCTCGGATGGACTGGCCTCGAGCCGAGGGCCGCGCTCGGATCCGGGCGCAGATGCGATGCGATCGCCCACCTGCGGGCCAGCCGCAGGAGCCTCGATGCGGGCAGGCTCCTCCGGCTCGCGCGCTCCCCGATCCCAGTGCGGCTGGCTGAGGTCGGAGCGATGGCGCCCGCCACGCTCGAGTTGCCGGGCCGCGTGTAACGCGAGGCGCGCGTGATCGAGTCGCAGCGGGATCGTGCGCGCGAGAAACGGCGACTGACGCCCGGCCGGAGTGGTCCAACTCGCGATCGCGTGATGCTTGGGGAGATGCAGCCGCGCGTCCGGTCGCCCGAGCTTTGAGAGATGTCCGGTTCCCGGCCGCACGGTGTCTGAGAACTCGGCCATCGTCAGGCCGACGGATGCGCGGGCATCTTGGGTGGATGCGGTGGCGAAGTACACGCGATGCGCGAACAGCGCGTCGAGCTGCTCGCGGATGTCGCGATCGACCCACTGTGCATCGGTCTGCCAGCACGCCACCGTCTCGAGGCCTGCCGAGCGCTTGAGGGCCATCGTCTCGGCGAATCCACGGTTGAGGACCAGCGGCGCCTCATCGACCTTGAGCGCAACCGCGATGCGCTCCTCGGCGCGGATGAGGTCCTGCTGGCGGCCGAGCGCCGCATCGAGCATGCCGACGAGCAGTTGCATGAGCACCGACGTGTTGCCGGCGCCCATGCCGCCGAGCGCACCCTTGACGACGAGCACCTCGCGCTCGGCGATCACGCGGTCGAAGTCGACGCTGAGCGAATCGTTCAGGAGCACACGCTTGATCGAGGCCGAGTTGAGCAGGCGCGCGAGCTTGTTCACAGGCGCGTCGAGCTTGGCTGTAGTCATGCTGCGCGCGTCGGCCAGCTGGGCGGAGAGCTCGGCCGTGAAGAACTCGGAAATCTCCTTGAACTCGGGAAGCGCGCGTACGGCGGAGCCCACACGGTGGCGGTAGGAGTACCCATCCTCGCCGACTGTCAGCAGGCGTGCCGCGTCCCACAGCGTCGAGCGGCGGTCGTAGGCGAGCACGGCGATGATCGCGTTGCGCAGGTATCTGTCAGACGAGGCCCTGATGTCAGCGTCGGTGAACAGGTTGCGGAGCGCAGCCACGACATAGTCGGCGATCACATCGGCCGGAGCGTCGACGGCGAGCGGGTTGAACCCGCACGTCGGATGCGCGAAGTCCAGCAGCGTGCAGGTGCGCTGCTCGGGCACGAGGCTGATAGCGGCGTCCGCCGCGTCGCCCTTCGGATCCAGCACGATCACAGCGCAGCGCTCGCGGCGCAGGTCCTCTGCGACGGTGGCGACGAGAAAGCTCGTCTTCCCTTGCTCGACGGTCCCCGGCACAGCCGTGTTTTGCCTGCGCAGGTCGGTGTGGATGGAGACCGCGCCGAGCGCGTCGCGCAATGTGCCCTCCCCCTCGCGCGGACGCAGGATGCCCGGCGGCGCCGGCGCAAGCGGTAGCGCGGTGCGCTCGAACGGCACGGTCGTAAAATCGATCGCGGGAACGTGCCAGATCGCGGCCAGCTCGCTCGAGGCGAACACGCCTCTGTGAAATGGCGGCAGGGGGTTGCCCTCGCCCCTCTCCAGCCGCCTGCGATAGAGCCGCAGGAGACCGTGACGGATCGCGGTGCCACGCTCGACCAGCCGGTTCTCGGAGCTCTCGGCGCGCAACTCTGAGGCCACCCGCTCACACGTACGCCGATCGCCGGCGCCGATGCGGATGTCTGCGAAGAATAGGGGCTGGTGCTGAACCTCGAGCCCTCCGCGCAGCTCAGCATCCTCGACCATCGAGCGATCCCGGATCACCGCATGAGCCCGGCGATCGCGTGAAAGGCGATCCTCGCGCTGCTTGTAGAGCGCTCGCGCGAGGCGCTCGAAGAAGACGGGGGCCGGCGTGATCGCGAGCTGGAGTGAGACGGACGCCCCGCACGCGCCCATGACCGTGATCACGCGGTTGACTGGCGGCTCTCGCTCGTGCTCGAAGCGATCGAGCGACTTGACGCGCCGGATGAACTCGGCGTCCTTCTTCAAGCGCACGAGCACAGGCGGCACGGGCAATGGCTCGGCGAGCGGCTCGAGACGGCAGTTGGGATAGGCGCTGCGCAGCGCCGCCTCGATCATCGGCTGCGCTCCCACGGGGCAAGTGAGCGCCAACCACGCGCGACTCGATCCTGCAGTCGATGCGCCTTCGCCGTGTTCGTAGTGCAGCTCGAGCGCGACGCCTGGCTGACCGCAGAGCAATCGTCTCCACCAGCGCAGCAGCAGCCGCTTGTGCAGGGCCTCGATCATCCGGAAAACGGCCTCGGCGGCTGCCTGATCGGTTCGATGAACCTGGACCGCCATGCGCACGTATCGTCGCCGTCGTCGCGCCGCCGCACGGGCCAGGAGAACGACGATGCTTGCGCCGCTCGTGAGCACCAAAGCCGTTGGCGCCATTGAGACCCCGGCGGGCGCCCAGGTCCAGGCTGCGGCGGCGACGCTCGCCACGCGCGCCAACAGAGCATCCGCGGAGAGATGGACTGGACCGGCGCTCGCGCCACGCAACACCCTGCCCAGCCCGCCACGCAGAAACCACTCGACCAAGCCCAGCCCGGCCACGACGGCAAGCAGGCCCAGGAGTCGCCACAGTAGGAAGCGGAGCACCTCGCTGCCTCCTCCGACCGCCTCTCGGCGGCGGGACGATCAGGCGATCAGCGGGGGCGAGTCGCGCGCTCGACGCGCGCGCCGCGCGGCGTCAGGTGCCAGGCGTTCGGGCCGCCCTTCTCCTGGCCCTCGCCAGTGTTTTCGACCAGCTCGAGGCGCGCGAGCCGGGACAGCAGCTTCGAGATCTGCCCCTGATCGGTGACGCCAGAACGCTCGGCGATCTCGCGGTTGCACGCGCCCGGTTGCTCGCCGATCACGACGAGTACGCGCACCGTTCGGTAGGTCAGCCGCATGCTCAGGCCGGCGAGCGGATCGCGGCTCTGCCCGGTGTCGGCGGCGCTCTCGCTGGAGCGCTGAACCGCCGGCGCTGGGCGGCTCATTTCCCTGCTGGCGGCGCGGGCCCCGAGGTAAGGAAGCACGACGATGTTCATGAGCGAGCCGAGCAGATCGCAGAACGGCTCGCCGCCGTCCTCCAGCGCTCGGGTGTGCAGCACGGCGAAGACTGCCCCGACGACGCCTTCGGCGGCCACCTCCGGCGGTTCGCGAATCGCGCTCGTCACGAAACGCCCGCGATCGACTACCTCGGCGAGCTCCTCAAGCACCTCCGCACGGCGCTCGAGCACGCGCGGCCCCGCTCCTAGCGCCTCCACCAAGCAGAGCCGCGCGAGCGCCGGCTCGGCGTCGAGAAACGCGAGCAACTCGGCGAGGCCTACGCGGACGCCGTCCCGCCACGCACTCTCTTGCTCGTAGGACCCACGGACGAGCTTGCCCACCTGTGAGACAGCCTGTCCGAGAGCCGCGAGGAAGCAGTCTTCGCGATCGGCGAATACGTCGTAAAAGGTGTTGCGCGAGACTTTTGCCCGACCGATCACCTGGGCTACTGTCATGCGGCTGTAGCCAACCTCCTCGACCGCCTCGAGCGCCGCCGCAAGCATTCGACTGCGTTGAATCTCCGTGACCCGTCCGCGCGGAAGCCGGCTCGGTACTGGACGCAGGCGCGACGTCGCATTGCGTGACTCGTGGACAAAGGCCATTTCTTCCTCGCGTTCGTGCTTAGGACAGTAAGAAAGGTGTTTCAGCCCACGTATTCCGCAGGGCGCGATCGCAAAATTCCATCCCCGATAGGTCCGCGACCCGCAAGGCGCACACAGGAGGTTCAATCATCCAATCCCTTAAGTCGAGGCGCGTCTCCCACTCTTCTTCCGGTGGTCCGAACGTTTCTCGTTGTCATTCGCGGGTACTTCTCAAGCCCGGCGACCATTGACCTTTTTGGAAACCTATGCAATGCCTGACAACCCCTGCCACGCGTCATTCGACTAGCCTGTCCGCAGTGGCAACAGCGACTCCACACCGGCCACTCGCGTTGGCTCTGCTCTGCCTGGCGAGCGTGCTGCTCTGGCCTACCGCAGCGAGCGCAGATACCTACGGGAGGCTGATCGCGCGCCACAGCGCCCTGCCGACCTCAACGCTGAGCACTCCTTTTAGCCATGTTCGACCCCCGAAGACGTTCCTGCTGGTCGTCACGGAGCCAACAAGGACGCCGCTCAACTTCAACTGGTCGGTGCACTGCGTCAACTCCGCGCGCAAAGAAAGCGGCGGAGCGTCCGGCGCAGCAGTGGTTTCGAGCGGCCACTGGGTCAAGAGCATCCGCGCAAACTGGATCAAGCATCCGCTCGCATGCTCCGGCAGCATCGCAGGGACGGCCGGCAGCAGCCCGGTGCTCGTGCGCGTCTTCGCTCAGTAGGCGTCTTCGCCCAGAAGCGACGCCTCGCACGAGGCTTGATCCTACGAACGTGACGCTGCGGCCTGCGCCCCGCACGGAGCATGCTCGGCAGGTGGCTTGACCATACGCAGTGACTATGGCGATGCGCACAAGTTGTATGGGAACCCGCGTGCACTCGAGAGCTCGGGGATGGTTTCGCTTGTGTGGCCATGCTCAGCAGCCGTCGCCGGGCCCTCACCTCGACCGGCCGCCCGGCGGCGAAGCTTTCGGACAACTGGGTGAGAACATCGCGAATCGATGACTGCGCTCACCCCCGAGTCCGTGCTCTGAGACAGGCGCGGCGGCCCTGCCCGCGGATGGACATCGAGCCCTACCCAAGTCATCGTTCCCACCATGGCCGGACCTCCTCATCTCATGGGGTCAGCCGGAGCCTTCTCTCCGGCCAGACAAACCCCCGCGAGGAGCGTCCGGCCATCTGAGCCGCCAGTCAACCCCCC